>CAXTLS010000055.1:0-25392 GCA_964245235.1 uncultured Acidobacteriaceae bacterium | reverse complement strand
ACCAGCGTCCGAATCCCCCTTCAGTCACTTCAAAACGGCGCCAGCGCCGGCCCCGATCACCAGCACCGACACACCTGAGGTCGCGGCCGTAACCCAGTCCGAAGACACACCCGCTCCAGCGCCTGCTCCACGCAAGCCAGCTGATGTAGCGCCTACTCATACTATTGTCATCCCCGTCCCTGCCGCGTCGGCCGCTAGTTCGCCGATTGCCAATTCTTCAACGGCCACCTCGCCAGCCGCGACCGATCCAGCGACGGCTATTACCGGGCAGTTCGTTGTGCAAATCTCCGCGCCGTCGCGCCAGAGTGACGCCGACGCCCTGCTTGCCGCCCTCATCCACAAGGGGTACAAAGCCTACATTCGCAGGGAGACGCAGGACAGCTTTTATCACGTTCAGGTTGGTCCCTACGCCACCAAACAGGATGCGCAAGCCATGAGCAAGCGCCTCGACGCCGACGGCTACAAGCCTTTTATCAAGTAATCCGCCCAGTCAGCTTGCAGCGCGTACCGAGCCCGCCGGCTTCATCTCGGCCGGCAGTGCCGCAGCAATCGCTTCATACACCGCCGCAAGGATCTCTTCCCGACTTCGGTACGCTGCGGGATCGATCGCCTCCAGCAGCTGCACCCTTGCGATCCCCGGCGTAATGGCCCAGCCGCCCTTCTGCATCATCGCCTGCGTTCCGGAGATCGCAATCGGCACGATGGGCGCGTTCGTCTGCTGCGCCAGGTAAAAGGGACCCTTCTTGAACGGTGAAAGCCGCCCATCCCTCGACCGGGTACCCTCCGGGTAAACCAGGATATGCAAGCCGGACTTGAGCGCATCCGCAGCCGCCACAACGCTTGCCTGCGCCGCATCGCGCTTGCTCCCACGCTCGACCGGCACAAACTTCGCCATCAGCATCGCCCGCCCAAGGATCGGGATGTTCGTGAGCACCTTCTTCAGCAGCACCGAGCTCCGTCCCGGCAGCATCGGTAGCATCACCGGCGGGTCCAGGTTCGAGACGTGGTTGCTCATGAAGATGCAGCTGCGCCCTGCCGGTACATGCTCGCGGCCCACCAGATCAACCGTGATCCCCGCTGCACGAACGCCCGTCCGCAGGATCCACATCGCCACACGGTACAACCGGCTGATGTCACCCACCACCAACGTATACGGAATCCCGATAATGCCCGCAACCGGCCCGAAGGTGAGATAGACCGCGAGCATCTTCAGGGTTGCGAACATACAGGTCCCAGTCTATCGCGCCGGCGCTGGCACCAGGACGCTTCGCGCCTGCTCGATCGCCGTCGGCAGCTTCATATAAATCCCACCGAATCCGCCGTTCGAAAGAATAGCAACAACATCCCCGGGCAACAGCTCGGGAACGAGCGCCCGCACCACCGCATCCGCATCCGCGCATACCGCTGAAGGCACGCCCCGCTCGAGCAAGGCATCCGCGACGCGCTCCGGATGCAGCCGCTCCGCAGGTAGTATGCTCTCCGACTTGAACACTGCCGCCAGCACCGTCCGGTCCGCCAACGTTAGACTCTCAACCAGGTCTGCCTCGAAGACATTCCGTCGCAGCGTGTTCGATCGCGGTTCAAGCACCGCCCAGAGCCGCCGGCCAGGATAGGAGCTCCGCAGCGCCCGCAGCGTCTCGCGGATCGCCGTCGGATGATGGGCAAAGTCATCGATGATCGTCACGCCATCGACCTCCGCCCGCACCTCCAGCCGCCGCTTCACACTCAGAAAGCTTCCCAGCGCCTCGACAATCGCCGCCGCGGGAACACCCTGCCCCGCAGCCAACGCCGCTGCCGCAGTAGCGTTCAGCGCGTTATGCTCCCCGGCCATCGGTATCGCCAAGTCAGCGAAGTGATGACCTTTGCGATCTAGCCGCCAGTAGCTCGCCGCGCCCTCATGCCGCAATCCGGACACACGCCAGAACGATTCCGGCGCGAAGCCATACCGCTCCACCGCGCAGAAGGCATTCGCCACACACTCGCTTACGTTCGCGCTGCCATCAAACGCCACCAGCCGCCCTCGCCGCGGAATCAGGTTCACCAGTCGCTTGAACGCCGTCTTTACCGCTGCCAGATCCGGGTAGATATCTGCATGATCGAACTCCACATGCGTGAGGATCGCCGCATCCGGAAAGTAGTGCAGAAACTTCGGTCCTTTATCGAAGAAGGCCGTGTCGTACTCGTCACCTTCCAAAAGAAAGGGTCGCGTAGGTCTTACGCGGAAGCTCGTCCCGAAGTTCTCCGCCACGCCGCCGATCAGGAACGATGGCGCAAACCGCGCATCCGTTCGCGATGCCACTTCGTAAATCCAGGCCAGCATGCTCGTCGTCGTCGTCTTCCCGTGCGTCCCCGCCACCACCAGCGACTCCCGGCCGGGCAGAAACTCGTCATGCAGCACAGCTGCCATCGATGTAAACGGAATGCGCACATCCAGCACATATTCCAGCTCGACATTGCCCCGCGAGATCGCATTGCCCACAATCACCAGGTCCGGCCGAGGCTCAAGATTTGACTCGGCAAACGGCTCAAGAATCGTGATCCCCAAACCCGCGAGCATCTCACTCATCGGCGGGTAGGCCGCCATGTCGGACCCGGTCACGCTATGCCCCTGATCCTTGAGCATGCCCGCCAGCGACGCCATCGCCGTCCCGCAGATCCCAATCAGGTGGATATGTTTCGTTGTCTGCATAAGCTCCAGAGTGGAGTCTAGCCGCTTACAGCAGCTTCAAGAAAGTCCATCCGCGGATTCCCCTCATCCGCACAGTCCAGACGCACCCCGACTCCCAGCGGCAAGGTAACGTTCGCTCCGCCCACATGCCCCGATCGCAGGCCAATCGCGACGGGCCCCGCAAACCCGCGCAGGGCATGCAGAATCGCCCCTTCCAATAATTCCTCCTCTTCAGGCGCGACACACTGCCGCATATTCCCGAAGACGATTCCCCGCACGCCATCGAGCACACCCGCATACCGCAGGTGGCACAGCATCCGATCCCACTGGTAAGGCTTTGTCCCAATATCCTCCAGAAACAGAACACCATCTCCACCACGCGGCGCGTAGGGCGTCCCCAGCGACTCCGCCAGGATCGACAGACACCCTCCGCCCAGCCGACCCTCCGCCTCCCCCGCCCGCAGCACACGCAGCCCTTCCGCCATACCAACTGACCACGCCGCCTCACCGCAAAGTGCAGCCTGCCAGCTCGCCACGTCGATGCCGTCTACCCGGCCAAAGTCAGCAGCCACCATCGGCCCATAAACACAACCCAGCCCCGCTTCGTTCCGCAGCCAGACCTGCAACGATGTCATGTCGCTATAGCCGATAAACACCTTGGGATTCGTCCGAATCAACGCCGCATCAAGGTACGGCAGCAGCTCCGCAGACCCCCACCCACCACGCGCGCAGATGATCCCGTCAACCGCCGGATCAGCAAAGGCCGCATGCAGATCGCCCAGCCGATCCTCAAGCCTTCCCGCATAGTAAAGCGGCCCGCGATCCAGCGCATGCGAAGATAGCACCGGCTCATAGCCCATTGCTCGCAACCGGTCCATCCCCGCCACGACCAGCTCCGGCTTCGGTGTACTCGCCGGCGACACCACCGCCAGCCGGGATCCGGCACGCAGCGCCTTCACCACCGTACTCACAGCCCCACCACCTCACCCGTACAGATGATCTCCGCCGGTCCCGTCAGCAGCATCGCGGCCTCAGCCGATGCCCACACCGTCTTCTGTGCACCACCCTCAGCGATCGCCGTCAGCTTCCGATGGGTTCCGCGCAGAGCCATCGCCGCGGCGGATGAGGCGCACGTGCCCGTTCCCGACGAGGTCGTGGGCCCACATCCCCGTTCAAAGATCCTGAACGCAATCTCATCGTTTGACAGCACTCGCACAAACTCCACATTTGTCCCGAACCGAAACAGCGGACTTGTGCTGATACGTGCGCCAAGCTCCTGCCATGACAGCCCATGCGCGCCAAAGTCAACCGTATCTACGAAGATCACGAAGTGGGGATTCCCGACGTTCACCATGGCCCCGGCAACTCCGCCCACGCCCTCCACCGCAATCGTCTGCGCCATCACCCGCGGTACCCCCATCTCGCTCCTGATCTCATATACGGGGTCCGTAGCCTCGACCACGCGGCACGTCCGCACCCCGCCATGCGTCCCCAGTGCGACCTCCATCCGGCCTTCGCTCCGCGCCAGCCACGCCGCTATACACCGGGTGCCATTGCCTGAGAGCTCCGCTTCCCTTCCATCCGCGTTGAACAGCCGCAGGAAAAACGTGTCGTCCGCGCGCCGCTCCAGAAACTCGATCCCATCCGCCCCCACGCTCGTATTCCGAGAACAGAGCCGGCGTGCCAACTCCGCGTGCTTTCGCCCCGCAACCGCCTCGTCAATCAGTAGAAAATCATTTCCGCAGGCATGCGCCTTCACAAACGGAATCATTGATTCATCCTTTAGCTATCCTCTTCCGAATCACGAAATGCCATCACGTGGTCGGTCGCGTCACTGGCCCGCAGTTCTGCCAGTAGGCGCTCATGCGCCTGCTGGCCTGTAGTCACATAGAAGACGATCCGTTCCACCGCGCCAACCGTATCCCGCTCGGAGATGGTCAGCCGCTCCCCGGCCGTATCCATCACATGCAGCACCGTGGCCAGCATTGCCTCCGGATCAGCTCCCCGCACCTCGTAGATCAGCGGGTACCGCTTCCAGCCGATCCGCGATTCCAGCAGACCAATCAACTGCAGCGCAGCCAGCGTGATCGCCGTAGCCAGCGCCGCCTCCAGATACAGCCCGGCGCCGCATGCCATCCCGATCGAAGCCACCACAAAAATCGTCGCCGCACTGGTTAACCCCAGTACGCGATTTCGCGCATGCAGGATCAGCCCGGCTCCAAGAAAGCCAATCCCCTGCACGATATTCGCAGCCACCCGCCCCTTATCCGGATTGCCTTCACCCGCCAGCACCGCCGAGAGCAGCGTAAAGAAGGCGCAGGCCAGGCAGACCAGCATGTTCGTCCGGATCCCCGACGCCTTACGCCGCCACTCCCGTTCCACGCCAACCGCGCCGCCCATCGCGCAGGCCATCAGCAGCCGCTTCGCTGTCCCACTCGAAAGCAGCTCCTGGTCAATTTGGCTAAAGTGAAATGTGGAAGGTCCGATCATCCCTGCGGCGATCCTAGCACCAGCTTGGACGGCATCAAGGCTGATTAGCTCCCTTGTAGATATCCGACTGGTATACACGCGCACACGGCTGACCAGTCGAACACAGCACCGTCAACTCCGTGAGACCCTCCGGATGCGCAGCGACCGCCGCCGAGACCGGGTCGCCCGCAATCGCCACCACGTACGCCGCATGCGCAGCCGGAGCCTCAAGCGCCGGATGCCACGTGTCCCAGTCGCCTTCATTCAATGTCTGCCGCAGCGGTATCCCTGCCTGCTCGAGCGCTCCGACGTGGTCCGAGTTCAACATCAGGATGGGCACACCCGGAGGCATCTTCTCCAACTCCCGTGCAATCGCCGCCTCGAACGGAACCCGCGTCGTTGCGTTTGCGAGTCCCTCCTTCAGCACCAGCGGCACAAAATAGATCATGCCAATCGCGTTCGCCGCAATCAGCGCCAGCACGATCGGCTCCATCAGTTTCGCGACAAGAGGCTGCGCAACCCGCATCCACTCCTCGAACGCTGCGACCGCCACGAAGCAGAACAACGCCAGCGCCGGCAGCATCTCAATCCCGTACCGCGAGTTATAAAACGAATGCGGATAAAGCTGCGGGATAAAGATCGGCACTGATCCGTACGCGACCGAATACACATAAAACGGCAGCGGCATCCACAACAGCAGCGCAGGTAGTTGGAACCGGCGCCGAACCACACTCCAAAGTCCAATCAGCGCAGCCGCCATGACCGCAAAGCCAACCTCCCACGCCGCCACATCCACCTGCGCCGTGCGCATGTAAAACAGCAGCGCCCATCCCGGATTATGCCACCCGCGATAATGCTTTGCCCCCGGCGGCGAGGTCTTCCTATCGATCGCCACCGCCGAGTAAGGCCCCCGTATAAAGTCCAACGGATCGTGGAAGAAGTGCTGGTTATACCAGAGCCAGCTCAGGGGAGCCGCCACTACCAGCACCGTGAACAGCGCGAACGCCGGCCGGACGCGCGCCCACACCGCACGATGTAATGCCAGCTCCCAGACCACCACGGACCACACCACCGCACCCGCGATCCAGCCGTCGTACCGCGTGAACACGGCAGCCACAATCAGCACCGTCAGCCACAGCAGGCGGCGCGCCACC
Organism: uncultured Acidobacteriaceae bacterium; assembly: GCA_964245235.1. GTDB lineage: Bacteria > Acidobacteriota > Terriglobia > Terriglobales > Acidobacteriaceae > Edaphobacter. The sequence goes on along the minus strand of CAXTLS010000055.1, from coordinate 19,101 downwards.
AGGCCGTGCCGCCCCACCCGAACCGCCGCTACAAACTCCAGCGTCAACAGCGTCATCCAGATCAGCAGCGCCAGAAACAACGGCTCCGTCATGGCCGTCGTCGACAGATACAGCAGGTTAGGGTTAAGCGCATAGAACGCAGTCGCCGCAATTGCCCAGCGCGGAACGATCAGCAGCCGCGCAAGTCGATAAAATCCTGCCACCCCCGCCACATAGCAGAGCAGCGAAGGCCATGCACCCGCCAGCCCGTCCTGCCACCAGAGCATCTTCTGCACGAACGGGATCAGCAGCAGATGCGGCAGCGGCAGCCACACGCCGCCAAGCTGCGGCAGCCCCGGGTTACGCGAGTCCAGAATCCTCCGCGCGATCCCGAGATGCGCCACTGCATCCCCGTACAACAGAAGGTAACCGTGCGAGTAACAAATAATCAGCGCCAGGAATCCCAGCACCACCCCAGCCAACGCAATGGGAAACGTCTCCTCCCGCGTCGCCGGTTGCACTTCGTTTGGATCGCTCACGAGGACAGCGGCACGCGCGCGATCAGGCGCACGCGACAGCACCCGCCGGCCAGTCCTAGGCGCTCGCGACTTCAAGGTGCGACATCTCCCGAAAGAGCTTGAACCGCTGCTCGATCTCATCCCGTGTGAGCGCCTGCAGCCGCTCCGTGCCAAACTTCTCCACCGCGAACGATCCCATCACGCCGCCATAAAACATCGCCGTCCGGAACACTGCCGGCGTCAGCACCGGCTGCGATGCTATATAGCCATAGAACCCGCCCGCAAACGAATCGCCAGCGCCCGTCGGATCAACGACCTCCGGCATCGGCAATGCGGGCGCACGGAACGGCACCGTCACTTCTTCCACTCCCGCAAAGACTCGATCGCTGAAGAAAGCCGTCGCGCCATACTCCCCGTGCTTGACCACCAACGCCTTCGGCCCCAACGCCATCACGGCATGGGCCGCCCGCACCGGGTTTTGCTCGCCCGACAGCATGCGCGCCTCGCCGTCATTGATCAACAGCACGTCCAGCTCGCGCAGAACTATCGCCAAGTTCGCCCCATGGTCCGCGATCCAGTAGTTCATCGTGTCTCCGCAGACCATCTTTACCGACGGCATCTGTGTCCGCACTCGCGCCTGCAGCACCGGGTCGATATTGGCCAGGAAGAGATACTCGCTGTCCTTATACGCCGCCGGAATCTTCGGCTCGAACGTCGCAAAGACGTTCAGGTCCGTACCCAGCGTCTTCGCCTCGTTCAAGCTCCCCGTGTACTCGCCCGTCCAGTGAAAGCTCAACCCCGGCGCATGCTCGATCCCCCGCGTATCGACACTGTGTCCGGTCAGAATCCCCTCATGCTGCGGCGTAAAGTCCTCACCGACTACGCCGATCACGCGCACTTCAGTAAAGAAGCTGGCGGCCAGCGCGAAGTGCGTCGCGGCCCCGCCAAGTACATGATCCACCTTGCCGTGCGGCGTCTCAATGCTGTCAAACGCTACAGAACCAACCACCAGGATTGCCATTAACCCCATCTCTCCCGCATCGCGGATGCTCCGTTTAGAAAAATCAGTATCGTAACCACGTGACCTACAAATACTTATGAAACAGCAGCGCAAGCTTCTCACGCGTCGCCGCAGGAATTGCTTTACGGTCGGTCAACACCGCATACTTGAGGGCCGAACCGCAGCCGCACGTTCGCTCCTTCGGCATCCCGGCTACCGCAGCCTTTACGACCTTCGCCGCGTTCTCCGCATTCTGATGCAGCACCGCAACCACCTGGTCGACCGTGACGTCGTCGTGCCCTTTGCGCCAGCAGTCGTAGTCGGTCACCATCGCCATCGTCGCGTAGCAGATCTCTGCCTCACGCGCCAGTTTCGCCTCTTGCAGGTTCGTCATCCCGATCACGTCCGCACCCCAGCTCCGATACAGGTTCGATTCCGCACGCGTCGAGAACTGCGGCCCCTCCATGCAGACATATGTCCCGCCGCTCTTCCCGATCACGCCAACATCTGCACAAGCCTTGGCAAGAGTCGCAACGATCGTCCTGCACACTGGATCGCCAAACCCCACATGCGCCACGATTCCATCGCCAAAAAACGTCGAAACCCGCGCATACGTCCGGTCGATAAACTGGTCTGGCAGCACAAAGTCCGTCGGCTTATGCTCCTCCTTAAGCGACCCCACCGCCGATACAGAAAGAATCCGCTCCACCCCCAGCGCCTTCATCGCATAAACGTTCGCGCGAAAGTTCAACTCCGATGGCAACAGCGTGTGACCCCGCCCATGCCTCGCAAGAAAAGCCACCCTGCGCCCCTCAAGCTCTCCCAGCACAAACGCATCCGAAGGCTCTCCGAATGGCGTCTCCACGCGCTCTTCCCAAACATTCTCTAGCCCCGGCATCGCATACAACCCGCTGCCGCCAATGATCCCAATCTCCGCCTTCTGCAACCTGGTCTCCTTCAGTTCTTCCCAGCCAAAGTATAGCCGCGAAAGATCGCCGCCCTCATTACGCCCGATGCCCCCAGCTCCCGCGACAGCGTCAACCCGGGCTCTCGCTGGGGCACGCGCGCCATCATCACCGGACCTCTGGACTGTGCCCCGGCGATCCTGTCCCGCAGCGTCCGCGAGAGAGCCAGCGGGAATCCTTCGCCGACATACACGCTCTCACCCGCGATCGACAGCAGCACATCGCCTTCGTTGGTCGAATAGACCTGCTCCTCCGCATCCACCTCGTCCTTCGAACGCCGCACTACACCCGAATACTTGCGCGCCAACTCCCCTGCGTACACCTGCATGAAGGCCTGCGCCGCCTTCTCATTCTTCCAGCGCGAGTAGTACATCAGCCCGAGGGAAGCCGTCGCTTCCTTCTCTGCCGCCGTCACTGCGGTCTTCCGCTGCGCCGCATAGTAGATCCCACCATCCCATTCTGGCGTAATCGCTGCCGATACCTCGCGGCCCGCGAACAGCTCCGTCAAAATCCGTACGTCCAGTTCGCCCATGACGCCCACGTCATACGGCGTGTACTCCGGGTCCAGCAGCGGATGAATGTCCGGCAGACGCAGCGCCGGTATAGGCTGATGGGTCAGGTACGCCGCCGGATGCATGATCTCGAAGCTCGACGACGGCGGGCGGGCCAGCACGCCCGCAAACGCCGCTTCCCGTCCCACCTTCACCATCACTGCCTGTTCAAAGCTCAGCCCTTCGCTGTAGGGAAACAGCAGTGACTGCTGCAGCAGCAGCGGTGCCCGCGCCAGCACCGGCGACCCGCTCGTATCAGACGCCGCCTCCTTGAACCGCTCCGTTAGCTCCGGCGCATCGAGCAGTGTCTTGCCCGTTGGCTTCAGCGTGTAATCTACGAAGCTGACCATGGCCTGACCCTCAGCCACCGCCTCCCGCGCCGTCTCCTCTTCGTCCGTCTGGATATGGCGCGTGTCCTCCTGCACCGTGCGCGCCACCCCGTGCTCGCCCACCTCGGACCACTTCGTAAGCCCGACCTTCTGGTCCTGCAGCGCATGCGTCAACTCGTGCGCCAGCACTGGTTTCTGCTCGTCCGGCTGGATCCAGTCCAGCAGGTTCACCGTCTTCGTCTTGTTGTCATAGAAGCCGGCAATCTGCTCCGTCAGCAGCGTCACCAGGAAGGGTCCAAGATGAAAATCCCGGTCCAACAGGCCGAACTTCTTCAGCACGATCTCCGACCGCTCCAGCCGCTTCGTACCTTCATCCTCGTTAAACTTCTGCGTCAGGTACTTATTCACCTGCTCCCGGGAAATCATCGTGCGCTTCACCGGGTGCTCGATCGGCAGCTTCGTGTCAGTACTTACAAATGAGAGAATCTCGTCCACCGACCGGAAGAGCTCCTTAGCCTGATCCTTTGTAATTCTGGGCTCCGCCTTCGCCTGCGCAGCCTCCTGGCCAGGGCTCGTCTCCTTCTGGAGCAAAAAGGAGCTGACGTTATCCTGCCCCAATGCACGCACCTGCGCGGCGCTGAGACCTACGTATTTCGTCGTCGCTCCAGCCTGATCGACTCCGCCCGCGCCACAGTAGCCTCCCCAGCCAACGACCCCGAGAACCACCACGGCCTTCGCCCAACCCATCATCCAACGCACTCAGAGAACCTCGCCGCACCGCTATAATCAAGTGTACGCAGAACTTGCCAGAACCGCCGTTATGAGCCTCATCACCCAGCCTCAACCCGACGTAGCATCAGTCCAGCTCGATGGCCTGCTCCACGGCGTCGGTATCGCGCCTCTGGTCGACCTCGGCTGGCTACGGGTCACCGGCGAAGATCGCGTCCGCTGGCTCAACGGCATGGTGACCAACTCCATCAACGACCTCGCTCCCGGTCAGGGCTGCTACAACTTCATCCTCTCCGCCCAGGGCCGCATCCAGGGCATCGCAACCGCCTTCTTCCAGCCAGACAGCATCCTGCTCGAAACCGACCGCACCCAGATCGCGGCACTCACCGCCACATTAGACCGCTTCATCATCATGGACGACGTCGAACTGACCGACATCTCCGCGACCCGCACCGGCATCGCGCTCATCGGCCCGGGAGCCGCAGCGCTCCTCACCCGACTCGACCTGCCCACTCCCGCCGGCCTTTCCATCCAGACCAGCCGCTGGCACGATGCCGACCTCACGCTCATCGGCGCACACAGCCCGCTCGTTCCACGCTTCGCGCTCTGGAGCGACGACAGCACCGCTGAAGCCATCACCGCCGCCCTCACCCAGAGAGGTGCAGAACCCGCGTCCGCCGAAGCCCTCGAGCACCTCCGCATCCTCGAAGGCACGCCGCGCTACGGCACCGACATCCGCGACCGCGAGCTCCCGCAGGAGACAGCCCAGACCCGCGCCCTCCACTTCGCCAAGGGCTGCTATCTCGGTCAGGAGATCGTCGAGCGCATCCGCTCCCGCGGCAATGTCCACCGCACCTTCAGCGGCTTCCAGATCGCCGGCCAGCTTCCTGCCCCCGGCACCCCCATCGAGTTCAACGGCAAAGTCATCGGCGAGCTCACCAGCGCCACGGCCGTCCCGTTCTCGACCGGCACCCAGCAGATCGGATTGGGCTACATTCGCCGCGAGGCCCTCGACAACCAAGCCGTCCTCAGCTGCGCAGACGCAGAAGTTCACCTCATCTCACTCCCGGTCCGCGAGCCGTGACCGTCACAGACTGCATCTGGTCTTCTAGAAAGAGTATTCATGTCCGAGCAAAATAAGCCCTTCGTCGTCACCGATCGCCGTAAATTCACCCTGGACGGCGAACCCCGTCCCGACGCCGATCCTTCGCCCGAACGGGAAGAACGGCAGCCCGCGCCTGAAGTCGTCACCCCTCCCATAACACCCGCGCCAGCAGAGCCTACCGCAGGTGTCGAGCCGGTCGCGACCGACCAGCAGGATGACCTGCCGCCCGCTCTCACCGAGGAGCAGACCAGCCAGGCCAAGTTCGCCTTCGAAGCCACTGCGGATCGACTCGACACTGCCATCCGCGCCGCCAACCCGGGCATGGACCACCTCCCGCCCATGACCTTCGACGGCCTCGTACAATCCGTCTACATGACCGCTGTCATGCAGCTTGGCGGTTCCACCCCCGAAGGCGAGCAGCCCCGCGTCGACCTCATGGGCGCCCGCCAGAGTGTCGACATGCTCGCCGTTCTCGAAGCCAAAACTGCCGGCAATCTCTCCGTCGTCGAGTCCCGCCTCCTCGAAAGCGCCCTGTTCGAGCTACGGGTCGCCTTTCTCGAAGTCACCCAGGCGCTCTCCCGCTCCGCCGCCGCAAAGGGTCAGGGAGCCCCCGGCCGACCAGGCCCCGGCGGTCCAAGCATCGTCCGCTAGTTCCTCGATCGCATTCGGCTCATCCAGGCGCCATCTAGGCTCCCTGATGAGCCTGCTCCCACTTGCTCAGGATCACGCCACACCCATGCAGGTCACTCTCACCTTCCTCGGCAGCGGCACCTCCATGGGCGTTCCTACCCTCGGCTGCACCTGCGCCGTCTGCACCTCGACCGACCCACACAACCGGCGCACCCGGCCTTCGATCCGGATCGAGTACGAAGGCCATACCGTCCTGGTCGACACCGGCCCCGACTTCCACGCCCAGGCCCTCCGCGAGAACATCCGCCGCGTGGACGCCGTCCTCTACACTCACGGTCATGCCGACCACGTCCTCGGCATGGACGACCTTCGCCCGCTCACCTTCCTGCTCAAGGACCCGCTCCCGCTCTATGCCGACGAATCCACCGCCCAGGGCCTCGAACGAATCTTCAGCTACACCTTCAATCCCGAGTTGCGCCACACCACCACCGCCCGCGTCCAGATCCATCGCATTTTTCCCGACCCTGCCACCGGCCTTCCCCCGGCCATTCCCCTTTTCGGAGCCAGCTTCCAGCCCGTCCCCCTCATCCACGGCCGCCAGCGCACCACCGGCTACCGCTTTGGCAAGGCTGCCTATCTCACCGATATGAGCGATCTTCCTCCCGAGAGCCTGCCCCTCCTCCAGGATCTCGACATCCTCATCCTCGACGCTCTTCGCCTCACCCCGCACTTCAGCCATTCGCACCTGGAAAAGTCCATCGCCTTCGTCGACCTCCTCAAGCCGAAACGAGCCTTCTTCACCCACATGGGCCACGATCTAGACCACGAAGCCACTAACGCGGCCCTCCCACAACATATCCGGCTCGCCTACGACGGCCTCCAACTCACCTTTGAGATCGCCTGAAGAGAGACTGCCCGATGCACATCATTCGCAACCTGGCCGACCTTCCCCCCGACCTCGGCCCCACCATCACCACCATCGGCAACTTTGACGGCGTGCACCGCGGCCATTGCTGGGTCATCGCCGAGGTCATCGCTCGCGCCCGCACCCTCAAGCAAAAGTCCCTCGCCATCACCTTTGACCCTCACCCGGCCCGCGTCCTCCGTCCCGAGGCCCTGCCCGCCCTCATCACTCCGCTTCCGCGCAAGCTCGAACTCCTCGCCGCCACCGGCATTGACGCCACGCTCGTCCTCCCCTTTGACGACACCTTCTCGCGCCTCTCAGCCCGCACCTTTGCCGACATCGTCCTCAAGCAGGCAGCCCGCGCCACCGAGGTCCACGAGGGAGAAAACTTCCGTTTCGGCTACCAGGCCGAGTCCGGGATCGACGGACTCCAGCAGCTGGGCTCCGAACTCGGCTTCAAAGTCCGCATTTTCGCCCCCCGGGTTCTCCGCCACCAGATCGTCTCCTCCAGCCGCATCCGGAAGCTCATCGCCGCAGGGGAAGTAGGCCAGGTCCGAGCCCTCCTCGGCCGGCCCTTCGCGATCGATAGCACGCCCGCTTCAGGCCGCGGCTACGGCACCCGCTTTACCGTTCCCACCATCAACCTCGCTCCCTACGACGAGCTCCTCCCCGCCAGCGGCGTCTACGTCACCACCATCCAGGCCGGCACCGGCTCGGCAGCCGAAACCTTTGAAGCCGTCACCAACGTCGGAACTCGTCCCACCTTCGGCGACGTTCCCGGCACGCCCTCCTTCACCGTCGAGTCCCACCTGCCCAACTTCCCCCCCATCGCCCTCGACGAGCAGACGCCGCTCCGCCTCACCTTCCTCAAGCGTCTCCGTCCCGAGATTCGCTGGCCTTCCCCCGAAGCCCTCAAGACGCAGATTGGTCGCGACGTAGGCCAGGCTCGCCGCCTCTTCACCCTCTGCAGCCTGCTCACGAGATAGCTCCCCGCAGGCCCGAATCAGGGTGTCAGCTTCGCCAGCGCAGCCTGATCTGCCTGCAGCCACACCTTCGTAGCCTTGCTCGCCGGCACCAGCCGCCGCACCGATTCACTCACCTCGGCAAAGTAATCCGTGTACTCGTGCTCCGGATCACCCTTCAGTGCCAGCGCAAGCTCCTCGTCAGCTTTCTTGAATCTCCCCTGCACCGCATAATCGAGGCTCAACTCATAATGCGTAAACGCCCGCTTCTCCTCCGGGCTTTCCACAAGGACAGTATCCTTGATCGTCTCCCGATCGCCCGGCTTCAGGGGCATGTAGTTCCAACTCGTCGTGCCATCGAAGACGCGGTCCTTCGGTTTGGCCGCAGTCATTGCGCCAAGTGACCACCGCCGCAGCGCAATCGCCCAGCCGACGTTGCCCTCGCTCCGAGCGAGGTCCGCCCAGCTGGACGCCTTCTCCCAGGTAGGCGCCAGCTTGTACCCCTTCGAGAGGTACTTCTCCGCCTGCGGATAGTCCTGCAGCAGCAGGAAGATATACCCCATGTTCTCGTTCAGCTGAGGCAGATCCGGATCAAGCTCCAATGCACTTTTCAGGTTCTTCATCGCCTCGTCCAGGTCGAAGTGAGGAGGATTCATGTAGTGATACGCCAGCTGGCCGTAGCTGCCCATCGAGCGGGGATTTTTTGCGATCGCCTTCTTGTACCACGCCATCGCCTCGTCAACATTCGTCCCATTGTCCAGCCGAATGCCCTGCAGGAACATCAGCTGATCATCCTCCGGATAGGCCGATCGGAGATACGCCAGCTTCGCGTCAGCCACCTCCGGCGCATAGAACTCCTGGCCATCCTCTTTCTTGAATACCTGCGCCTTCACCACACCCAGGGTCGCTGTCGTATTGCTGCCATCAAGCTGCAGCGCGTTCCGGTAAGCCTCTTCGGCCGCCGCAAACTCTAGGCGGCCCATCAATACATCGCCCAAATGCGTGTAGAAAGCCGTCAGGTTGTTCTTGGCTTGGATGCTCCGGTAGTCGCGAAAATAGTCCACACCAAATGCAAACTTCACGTACACCGCCGTCCCAAGCGCCACCACAAACGAGAGCAGCACCCAGTTAGCGACGAGGAACTTCGAAATCCGTACCGACCGGCTGCCCTCCGTCTCGGGAACTTCTCCACCGGCCCGTCCCTGCAATGCGGTCAGCTGCTCCTCGAGCCTGACCAGACGCCCCTCGAACTCGTTCCCGTCCACAAGCCCTCCCTGCTATCACCAAGCGCCAGACCGTCGGTCGCAATTTGCGGCGACACAGTATCCAGCTACCCGGCACAGGAAGAACTATAGCCTGCTCTATAACTGAGGCTTCGACTGCAGTGCCGGTGCAGTCGAACCCGGTGCCGCACCACCAGTCGGCGCCGCCACCTTCGGCGCCTCCTCATCCGTATCCTGATCCGTGTCGTCTTCCTTCGGCGCCGCCTTCACCCGCGGCGTCGCCGGCGCGTCTAGCGCGCGCTTCGGAGAAGTGGCGAATTGTTCCGCTGGCTTGTTCGCGATCGCCGCCCGCATAAAGTCGATCCACATCGGCAGCGCCGCCTTGGCCCCGGTCTCCTTCTTACCCAGACTCTCGCGGGTGTCGAACCCGACCCAGGTCCCGCACGTCACCGACGGAGAAAATCCCACAAACCACGCGTCCGTGTAGTTGTTCGTCGTCCCGGTCTTCCCGCCCAGTGGATGCCTCAGTTGCGCCGCCGCCCCGCCCGTCCCGTACTGAACCACCGCCTTCAGCAGCACCATCATCGTCCGCGCCGTCTCGACCGAGATCACCTCCGTCACCTCCGGCACTCTTTCCTTCAACGGTAGCCCATCCGCCTCGGTCAACTTGCGGATCAGGTGCGGTTGGATCCGAATCCCGTCATTTGGGAAGACGGCGTACGCCCCAACCTGCTCGGCCAGCGTCAGGTCAGCCGCGCCAATGGCCACCGGCAGAAAATTCGGCAGGTTGCTCATGATCCCGAACGCCCGCGCCACTTCAATTACCTTCGCCATCCCGACATCGCGCGCCAGCTTCAACGCCGGAATGTTCCGCGACGTCGCAAACGCCTGCGTCAGCGTCATCGCTCCGCCGAACTCCGTCTCGTAGTTATGCGGCGAGTACCACCCACCGGGTGTCGCAAAGCTGGTCGGCACGTCCGTAATGATGTCGCTCGGTTTGGCCCCGTTCTCAATCGCCGCCGTGTACACATACGGCTTAAACGACGACCCCACCTGCCGCTGCGCCTGGGTCGCCCGGTTGAACTGGCTGACCGCGTAATCCCGGCCGCCCACCATCGCCAGCACCTCGCCGTTTGAGTTATCGACCGCCATCAGCGACGCCTGCGCCCCGGAATCCTGCTCCAGCACCGCGTGAAATCCCTCGCCGGTACCGTTCGCCACCTTCGCAGTCAGCTTCACATACGCCACATCACCAACATGCAGCAGCCGATCCCCGCTCCAGATCTGCGTCCACGCCCAGTCCCCCGGATCCATCACCGCCCGCTGCCCCAGAGCTCCAACCTTCACCACCACCTGACGCGCCGAAGACTCCACCACGACCCCATGCACAAAGCTCCCTACATCAATCGTCTGTGCCCAGTCCGGATGCTGATATGCTTCAAGATCTTCCGGCGCCACCCGCTTCAGATTACCCTTCCAGCCACGCCGCCGCTCATACACCGCCACCCCGTCCAGCACTGCCTTGTTCGCCACCTTCTGCAATTCCAGGTCGAGCGTCGTATACACGCGCAGCCCCGCGCCATGCACCTCCTCGGCCCCGTACTCCTTCTCCAGCTGCCGCCGAATCTCCTCTACGAAGTAGGGCGCCACGCTGTTTGAAGGTACCGCCACATTCAGACCCAGCGGCGCCGCTTCGGCAGCCGTAGCTTCCCGCTCCGAGATCTTCCCATCGTGCAGCATCGCGCTGATCACCAGGTTCCGTCGCTCCATCGCCCGCGCCGGATGGCGGATCGGCGAGTACAGCACCGGCCCCTTTGGCAGCGCCGCCAGCAGCGCCGCCTCAGGAAGGGTCAGCTCCCGCACATGCTTCGAAAAGTAGAACTCCGACCCCGCCTCAAACCCGTACGTCCCATGTCCCAGGTAGATCTGATTCGCATACAGCTGGAAGATCTGCGGCTTGGTAAATCGCCGCTCGATTTGCATCGATAGCAGCACCTCCTGAAACTTTCGCCCGTAGGTCTTCTCGGACGAAAGAAACAGGTTTCGCGCCAGCTGCATCGTCAACGTCGACGCACCCTGCGCCCGCCCGCTCGAATGGAGATCGCGCCACGCCGCACCCACAGCGCGAAGCAGGTTTACACCCCAGTTGCTCTCGAAGCTCTTGTCTTCAATCGAGATAATCGCCTGCCGCAGCACCGGTGGAAAGTCCTCATACGGCACCACCACCCGCCGCTCCAGCGCAAACGACCCGAAGACCTTACCGTGAATATCGTAGAGCTCAGTCGTCGTATTCGGCCGATAGCGAACCAGGTCTTCCATCTGCGGCAGGTCGATCGAGAACACCAGCAGCAGTCCCGCCATGATCCCGACCAGCGCCGACAAAGCCAGCAGCGCGTAGAAGGTCGTCTTGGTAGCAACCCGGCGCGATGAAAACTCAGGCCCGCGAAGGTCGAACCGGGCGATTACTCGATACAAAAATTCAGAGACCCGCGCGCGCCAGCCAGGCTCTGCCCGAACCTCGGATTCTCGCGTCTCGCGGCTAAAGGTCCCAGGCATCGCTCTCTATTCTAGCCGACACCCATCCTGGGCGCGACCAGAGACGGTAACCGAGTCAACCCAAAGATTCTTCGGTGAGCGCGCCCCGTCTTTAACCTAAGCCGCCTTCGCCTTCAACATGTCCAGCGCCTTCGACAGCTGTTCGTCCACCTGTACTCCCGCCTTCTTCACGGTTGGTGTCGTTGGCGTCGTCTCAACCGCCGCAGCCTCATCATCCCCCGTTCCCTCATCAGGAATGGTCGAGGCCACCAGCACCCCTGGCATCACACCCTCGTCTTCCAGTTTCTTGCCCGAAGGCGACTCATACTTCGCCACGGACAGGATCAGCGCCGCGCCATCCGGCAGCTCAAAGGTCTTCTGCTGCGCGCCTTCACCGAAGGTCCGCTCCCCGATCAGCTCCGCCCGTTTATCGTCAAGCAGCGCGCCGGCCACCAGCTCCGCCGGCCCCGACGTCCCACGGTTCACAATCACAACCAGTGGCGCGGTCGTGTTGATCGCCTTCAACGCATCCGCCTCAAACGTCTGCTTGGGGAACTTCTGTCCCTCGAGCGTCGCGATCGTCCCCGACTTCAGGAAGAAATTGGCTAGCCGCGTCCCCTCTGTCATGTCGCCGGCAGCTACGTCCCGCAGGTCGAGCAGCACCTTCTTTGACCCCGATTTCTGCATATTCTTCAACTTGGCTTCCAGCTGCGACACATGCTCATGGTCGAGCGCGCCCGGCTTCAAATAGAGGATTGACGAGTTCTCGTACAGCGTCTCCTGCACCGGCGGCAGTGTCGCATCGCCCCGCGTCATCGTCACCTTCTCCGGAACCGCGCGCCGTGGCCGCACGACCGCGATCGACAGCTCCGTCCCCGGCTGCCCTGCCAGCAGGCGCTGGATTGTCGCCAGCGAAAGCTCCCGCGTATCCTGTGTCCCGATCGCCTCGATTATGTCTCCGTCATTGATGTTGGCCTTGTCAGCCGGGCTGCCGGGGATCACTGAGATCACCGTGGCATACCCGTAACGCTTCGAGATATTAATTCCGACCTGCGCCTTACCACCCTTGTCCGACTTGTACGCCTTATACTCCTCAGCCGTCAGATAGCTCGAATCCGCATCGAGCGACTCCAACAGCCCGCGCAGCGCGCCATTCGTCACCGCCGGGATATTCGGCTCCACCACATAGTCCGTCTGGATATGCCGCAGAACCTCGCTATAGACGTTGATCTGCTTGTACGCCCCGCCATCCTGCGGATCGGTAGCCGCACTTACCCCTCTGGTATTCACACCCAGAAACACCACCAGCACCAGAACCACCGACACAGCAAGCAGCAGGATCTTCGAACTCTTTGGCATAAGAACGGTACCTTCTCCAGAGCAGCGTTGCGCCGCGTTCAACATTAGACGGAACGATCCGCCAAACGACATTTCTGCCTATATATGCGGAATCATACTCCACACTCCACCAGCCCTGTTCCCATGAGCAAACTTTCGGCGTACTAATACATCACGAAGATGCCAGCAAATAAATCACATGGTGGCGGTGGGCAGAATCGAACTGCCGACCTACGGGTTATGAGTCCGTCGCTCTAACCATCTGAGCTACACCGCCAAAGGTGTTCCGCTGCATCGGCAAACAGACCACCGCACCACAGCCCTCTTCGATCATACTGGATTGTGGCGCTATCCAGAAGTGGCGCAGCCAAACCCATGAACCCCACCGTCCTCGGCGTCATCCCCGCCCGCCTCGCCTCCACCCGCCTCGCCCGCAAGGTCCTCCGCCAGATCGCCGGCCGCTCCATGCTCGCCTGGGTCGTCGACGCTGCACGCGCCTGCCCGCAGCTCGACAGCCTCATCGTCGCAACCGACTCCGAAGAGGTCGCCGCCCTTTGCAAACTGTACGACTGGCCGGTAGCGATCACCTCACCCGACCTTCCCAGCGGCTCCGACCGCGTCCACGCCGTCGCCCAGATGCCCGCGTACAACCATCACGCCCTCTATATCAACATCCAGGGCGACGAACCTCTCCTCCGCCCAGAGCACCTGACCGCCCTCCTCAAGCCCTTCGCCAACCAGCACGTAGACGTCACCACCCTGAAAGTCCGCTGCACCCAGGCCAACATCTTCAACCCAAACGCAGTCAAAGTCGTTACGGCGGCCGATGGCCGTGCCCTCTACTTTTCCCGCGCCACCATCCCCTACGACAGAGATCAGGCCGACGAAGTCATGTACTGGAAGCACATCGGCCTCTACGCCTACAGAAGAGCCGCGCTGAATCGCTTCCCAACCCTGCCCCACCGCACCCTGGAGCTTACCGAGCGGCTCGAGCAGCTCCGCTTCCTCGAAAACGGCATCAGCCTCTACGTCGAACCCACCCCGTACGACACCATCGGCGTCGACACCGAAGCAGATCTCCAACAAGTCGAAGCCCTGCTACTGGCCCGCTAAGAGGCCACACCACGGCTCACCCCAGCCGCAGCTGCGGTCGAGCTCCCAGACCCTCCGCCGCAAACTCGCCCGCAAGGAAGCGCGGCCACGCGGCGGCCGCAATCATCGCCGCATTATCAGTCGACATCCTCACCGTCGGAAAGGCCACCTGTAACCCGCGCCTCCCTCCCTCGGCCAGAAATCGCTCCCGCAGCTCGCGATTCGCCGCCACCCCTCCGGACACCACGATGCCACGCGCGCCCAGCACCTCCGCCGCCGCAAAGCTCTGGCGCACCAGGTTGCCCACCACCGCTCCCTGGAATGAAGCAATCAGGTCCAGCGTCCGCCCATCGCAACGCGCCGCAACATCGGCAATCGTCGGTGTGGCAAGCCCGGCCAGCGCCGCCCGACGTTCCTCAATCGCCTCCCGCATTCCGTGCGCCTCCACATACCGCAGTACCGCCGTCTTGATCCCACTAAAGGAGAAGTCAAACCGGCTCTCCGCAGCCGCAGCCACCGCATCGCTCTCGGCAACCGCCGCACGGCCCGCAGCTAAACTCCGCCGCGTCTTGATCGGCCCGAACCGAAACGCCACCGCGCGCGGATCTCCCAGCCGCGCCAGTCCATCAATCCAGGGGCCGCCGGGATACCCCAGCCCAAGCAGCTTCGCCACCTTATCAAACGCCTCGCCCGCCGCATCATCCACCGTCTTCCCGACATTCTTATACCGCCAGCTCGTACCCGCCTGCGTCGCCAGGTAGAGGTGAGTATGTCCCCCGGACACCACCAGCGCCAGCAGCGGCAACTCCATTGCCGCCTCGCCCTGCTGCCGTGCCTCCATCAGCACCGCATGGATGTGCCCCTCAAGATGGTTCACGCCGATCAGCGGCTTGCCCAGCCCGTACGCCAGCGCCTTCGCATAGGTGATCCCCACCAGCAGCGCACCCGCCAGGCCCGGCCCTTCCGTTACCGCGATCGCATCCAGATCCTGCATGCGCACCCCGGCCTGCAACATCGCCTCGCGCACGATGATCACAATATTCCGCAGATGCTCCCGCGATGCCAGCTCCGGCACCACGCCCCCGTAATTCGCATGCAACGTCATCTGCGAAGCGACCACGTTGGACAACGCCTGCGCTCCTGCCCGCACCACCGCCGCCGCCGTCTCATCACACGAACTCTCAATCCCTAAAATGAGCCCGCCCAAACAGCCCGTCGGTCCCGCTTCACCCATCTCCTCATCATAGAGATAGCTGCGCCGCACCACCGCCATAACCGGATCAGGCCGCCGATCTTTAGTTTCAGAGCAGACAATCTTTACGTTCAAAAATGGAGACATCACGTTAGACTGTGGGGGCTGTGACGTCTGTCCTGCACCTGTCATCCTGGAAACGCTTTTCATTCATTTTCCAGCTGGCTCAGGTACAGTTCGTCTTCATCGAGGAAGCTTCCATGATGCGATTTTTTGCCTTTATCTTCGTCCTCACGGTGTCCGCTGCGACCCTGGCTGCGCAGTCGCCAGCCACCATCCCGCCCCAAACACCCGCCGGCTCACCACCCGCAGGCTCACCTCCTGCCGCCGGCGCCACCACGGACACCTCCCCCTCCGCCGCACTCAAGCCGACGCTCGACGGCATCCAGCAGACACTCGGCACCCTTAAGCCTGAGAAGTGGAAGGTCTCCGGCGTCGTCCAGCACGAGACGCAGACCTACTTCACCGCGATCCGCACCGATCTGCAGACCACCCTACCGCCGCTGCTCGCCACGGCCGACCAGACCCCCAACTCGGTCGTGCAGGTACTTCCCGTTTTTCGCAACATCTCCGCCCTCTACGACGTCCTGCTTCGCATCACGCAGATCGCCCACATCGCCGCCCCCAACCCGCAAAGCACCGCTCTGCAGGTCGTTCTTACGAATCTGGAAACGCGGAGGAACGAGCTGGGCGACCGTATGCAGGCCACCGCCGTCACCCAGAGCCAACATCTGCAGGACGTCCAGAACCAGCTCATGGTCATTAAGTCCACGCCGCCGCCACCACCCGTAGTCTGCCCCCCGCCTCCGCCTCCGCCAACTCTGAAGAAGACCAAGCCCAAAGCCAAGCCCAAACCAGCCCCGGCCGCAACCCCAGCCCCGACGCCCTAGACCAGACGCGCCCCCATGCTTCACCGCAGTAATTCCCGGCACCACGCCTCAGTCTCGTCGCACAGGCCTTCGCCGCCGCGCACCCCGCTTCAGGTCGAGTTGACCTGCGATGACCCCGTCGAACCCTCCGGCGTCCAAAGAGAGAGCACGATGGCCGACACCCTCATCCTTAACCCGCCCTACACCGCCGCGCTCCACATCGCCCGCACCCTCCGCACCGCCGGCCACCAGGCCTTCTTCGCCGGCGGCTGTGTTCGCGACCTCCTTCTCGGCCTCACCCCGAAGGACTTCGACGTAGCCACCAGCGCCACCCCCGACACCGTCCAATCCCTCTTCCTAAAGACCTTCGCCGTAGGCGCCCACTTCGGCGTCATCCTCGTCTGTAGCGAAGCTTGCGGTGATGCCCGTAGCGACAACGGCACCACCATCGAGGTCGCCACCTTCCGCCACGATGGCGCCTACACCGACGGCCGCCGCCCCGACGCGGTCCGCTTCTCCACCGACCCCCGCGAAGATGTGCTCCGCCGCGACTTCACCATCAACGGCATGCTCCTCGATCCGCTCCTGTATGACCAGGACCCCAACACTGCAGCCGCCACCCTCGACTTTGTCCACGGTCAGGCCGACCTCGCCGCCGGCATCATCCGCGCCATCGGCGACCCCGTCACCCGCTTCACCGAAGACAAGCTCCGCATGCTCCGCGCGGTCCGTTTCGCCGCCCGCCTGGGGTTCGAGATCGAGCCACGCACCTTTGCCGCCATCCAGCAGCAGGCCGGCAACATCGCCCAGGTCAGCAACGAGCGCATCCGCGACGAACTCACCCGGATGCTCACGGAAGGCAACGCCCGCCATGCCTTCGAACTCCTCGATGTAACCGGCCTGCTCGCCGAGGTCCTCCCGGAGGCCGTCCGGATGCACGGCATCCAGCAGCCCCCCGAGTACCATCCCGAGGGCGACGTCTGGGTCCACACCATGCTCCTGCTCGAGCAGCTTCCGTCCCACCCCACCTCCACCCTCGCCTGGGGCGCACTCCTTCACGACATCGGCAAGCCCGCCACCTATCGCGCCCCCAACCCCGGCAACGATAAGGACCGTATCCGCTTCAACGGCCACGTCGAAGTAGGCGTCCGCATCGCTGAAGCCATCCTCGATCGCCTCCGCTTTTCGAACGAGGACAAAGCCGAGATCGTCGCCCTGGTCCAAAACCACATGCGCTTTGGGGACATCCTGCAGATGAAGCAGTCCACCCTTAAGCGCTTCCTCCGCTTGCCGAGGTTCGATGAGCACCTCGCTCTCCACTGGCTGGACTGCAGCTCCTGCCACGGCAACCTCAGCCTCTACCACTTCGCGAAGCAGCAGTACGAAGCCGAGCCCGAGGAACACACCCGCCCCGCCCTCCTCGTCACCGGCCGCGACCTCATCGCCGCCGGCTACCCGCCCAGCCCCCAGTTCAAACCCATGCTTGAGGCCGCCGAAGACGCCCAGCTCGAAGGCACCATTCACACCGCCGCCGAGGCCCTCGAGCTCCTCCACGACCGCTTCGGCCCGCCGCCCTCTCACGCCGCCTAAGCCTCCGGCCCACGGACGTTGAGGTCATCAACACCATCTCCATCCCACCCGCACGTCAGCCGGAGGCGAGCGACTACCGTGGAGCCATGTCCACGTTTCAGCAGCTCATCCAGCCAGCCCAGCCACTCGCCCGTGACATCAAAAACCGCCGCTGGATCTACATACCCTATGACCGCTACACCGACCGCACCGGTCCGCTTACCGAGCAGCCGGCCGAAGCCACGGGCATCGTCATCGTCGAGTCCACCGCCAAGGGCCTACGCCGCCCTTACCACAAGAAAAAACTCGTCGTCCTCATCTCCAACATGCGCCACTTCGCCCTCGAGCAGGCCGCTCGCGGCGTCAAGGTCCTATATCACTTCTCGCCGGACTCCCACGGCCAAGCCCTCCTCCAACTGCATCAGGCCCGCAAGCTCCCCGCCCTTACCCTCATGATTCCCGCCGAACGCGAACTCCGCCTCGACCTCGCCCAGGCCGAGGCCCAGGGTCTCCGGCTCACCTACGTCGAAGACACCACATGGGCCAGCACCCCCAAAGACTTCCTCGACACCTACGGCCCCTACAAGCCCGGCAAGCAGTACGTCATGGACCGCTTCTACCGCCGCATGCGCCAGAAGACCGAGGTCCTCATGGCCAACGCCAAGCCCGTCGGCGGCCAGTTCTCCTTCGACGCCGCCAACCGCAACCCCTACAAGGGCCAGGTCCCGATCCCAACTCCACCCACCTACCCACCCGACGCCATCACCACAGAAGTCATCGCCATGGTCGAGGCCACCTACGGCCACCATTTCGGCAGCATCGAAACCTTCGACCTCCCCTGCACCCAGGCCGACTGCGACAGCATGTGGCGCTTCGCCCTCGAGCAGCTCCTCCCCACCTTCGGCCCCTACGAAGACGCCATGCGCGACGACCACCTCCAGCTCTTCCACTCCAAGACCTCCGTCCTCTTGAATCTCGGGCGCATCCTCGCGCTCGACCTCATCCACGACGTGGAACGCGCCGCCACCGAAGGCCGCGTTCCCCTGCAGAGTGCCGAAGGCTTCATCCGCCAGCTCCTCGGCTGGCGCGAGTTCATGCGCCACCTCCACGAACAGACCGACGGCTACCGCCTCCTCCGCGGTCACATCCCCGACGAGCCCCGCCATGTGGAGCAGGAGGTCTCCCCCGACCAGACCCCCGAAGCTCGCCAGGCCTACGCCCCGCCCCCGAGGCACGACGACCCCTACGCCGGAGCCACCCCGTCTGCCCTCAGCGCCGCATTGCCCCTCCCCGCCGTCTACTGGGGCGTTCCCTCCGGCCTCCACTGCATGGACACCGTCGTCGCGCAGGTCGTCGAGGACGGCTGGTCGCACCACATCACCCGGCTCATGGTCCTTTCGAACCTTGCCAACCTCTGCGGCTTCTCCCCCCGCGAGCTCACCGACTGGTTCTGGTTCGCCTACGTCGACGCCTACGACTGGGTCGTCGAAACGAATGTGCTCGGCATGGCCACCTACGCCGACGGCGGCCTCACCGCCACCAAGCCCTACG
>CAXTLS010000054.1:0-27023 GCA_964245235.1 uncultured Acidobacteriaceae bacterium | reverse complement strand
AGGTCGAGGACGCCGATGACCTTGTTTTTGACGATGAGGGGGACGGCGAGCTCGGAGCGGACGGCAGGATTGGCATTGATGTAGTTGGTGAGGGTGGCGACGTCTTCGACGAGGAGCGATTTTTGTTGCAGGGCGGCTTGGCCGACGACGCCCTGGCCGACCTTAACGCGGAGGCGTTCGACCTCCGGGGTGTGGCCGCTCTGGAAACGCATGCGGAGGTCGTTGGTGCGGTCGTTGAGGAGGAGGATGGCGAAGATGCGGTAGTCGATGACGGCGCGGACGAGGTCGGCGACGCGGTGCATGAGGGTGTTGACATCGAGGGTGGTGTTGAGGGCGTCGGCGAGGCGGTGGAGGAAGGCGATCTGGAGGGGCTCGACGCGGATGTGCGGATCGGGGAGGGCGTCGAGCGCGGTGGGGCGGTAATCCCCCTCGAAGTGGTGCTCGGGTGCGGGTGGGGTGATGCCCGGTGTTCCGGCCATGCGCGGCTTGTCGCTGGTGGACATCATGTTCCGATGATTCTATCGCTGCGCGGCGAGCAGGCGGGCAGCGGGCGATCGGATCAGTAGCCGGGAGTGGCGGGGGCGGGGGCATGGCCGGCGAGTTCGGCGAGGATTCTGACGCTGGCGCTGGCGCCGATGCGGCTGGCGCCGGCGTAGAGCATGGCAGAGGCGTCGGCGAGGGAGCGGATGCCACCGGAGGCCTTGACGCCGGCGTGGATGCCGGCGGCTCCGCGGAGGAGCGCGATATCGTCGGTGGTGGCGCCGCCGGTCGAAAAGCCGGTGCTGGTCTTAAGGAAGTCGGCGCCGGCGGCGAGGGCGAGCTCGGCGGCGCGGAGTTTCTCTTCGAAGGTGAGGAGGCAGGTCTCGAGGATGACCTTGACGATGGCGCCGCTGGCGTGGGCGAGGTCGACGACGCCGCGGATGTCCTGCTTGACGGCCTCGAAGTCTGCGGGATCTGCAGACTTGAGCAGGCCGATGTTGAGGACCATGTCGATGTCGTGGGCGCCAAGCTTGAGGACGCGGACGGTCTCGTCGCGCTTGGAGCTGGGAAGGGTGGCGCCGAGCGGGAAGCCGATGACGACGCCGACGGGGACGCCGGTGCCGGCGAGGGCATGGACGGCGGTCGCGACCCAGGCGGGGTTGACCATGGCGCAGGCAAACTGGTGGACGGCGGCCTCTTCGCAGAGCTGGAGAACCTGGGCGCGGGTGGCGTCGGGGCGGAGCAGGGTGTGGTCGAGGACGGCGGCGAGGCTGGCGGGGGAGCTGAGGGTCTGGGTGGCGAAGGCATGGGCGTCGTAGGTGAGGTCTTCGTGCGAGATAGCTTGGGGGGACGTCTTCAATGCTGCTCCTTGCAGGCTAGGAGGATGGGTTGAGCCGGGGCGAATATCGGCTACGTCGGGGCCGGATACCGACTAGGTCGTCTGTGAGACTAGCTGGGCGGCGGTTTGGTGCGCAAGGGCGAGGTCTTCCTTCAAGTAGGCGTAGAGCTGGACGCGACTTTCTTCGTCGCGGGCTCGGAGGATGGCGCTGGGATGGATGGTGGCCATGACGTGGTCGGCGTAGCGGGTGGTGAGGAGCTTGCCGCGATCCTTCATGAGGCCGAAGGTGCCGCCGAGGAGGCTTTTGGCGGCCGACGCGCCGAGGCAGAGGATGACCTTGGGGCGGGCGGCGTCGATCTCGGCTTCGAGCCAGGGGCGGCAGGCGGTGATCTCGGACATGCGGGGGTTCTGGTGGAGGCGAAGCTTGCCGCGTTGGACGAATTTGAAGTGCTTGACGGCGTTGGTGACGTAGACGGTGGCGGGATCGATGCCGAGCTCGTCGCAGGCCTTGCGGAGGAGCTTGCCGGCAGGGCCGACGAAGGGAAGCCCCTGGAGGTCTTCCTGGTCGCCGGGCTGCTCGCCGACCAGCATGAGGCGGGCGTCGGCGGGGCCGTTGCCGGGGACAACCTGTGTGGCGTGCTGGTAGAGATCGCAGCCTTTGCAGGCGGGGAGTGCGGCCTGGATCAGCGGGATGGTGTGGTCGACGGGAACGAAGGGCTGGGCAGTGGGTTGTTGCTCCTGACGGGTGACCATGGAAGCGACTCGATTCTGGGCCTTGGTGATGAGGGTAGGAAGGACGGTGACCTCGGGAAGGTTCTTCCAGTAGCGGACGGGCATCTCGCTGCGCATGGTTTCGGGATTGAGGCGAGCGGGATTGAAGATGCTGGCATAGTAGGAGCGCCAGAGGACTTCGAGCTCGTCTTCGGCGGGTGCGGAGTCGCGGGGCAGGCCGGGAGAGAAGGTGAGCTGCTTCTGGACGGGGTCCCAGGAGACGGAAGCGTCGGGAGTGAGGATGCTCCAGCGGAGGACGGCGAAGCGCTCGGCGAAGAAGGGCGCGGCGAGCGGGAGGATGCGGTGGTCGGGCTGGTACCAGGCGATGAAGTGCTCGCAGTTTTCGGTGACCTTGGCGGTGGCGGCATCGATTTCGGGCCAGCACTCCGGGATGTTGGTTTTGGTGACGCCGAAGGGGGTGGGGGTGGCGAGGACGAGGTGGTGCTCCTCGGCGGGCTCGCGGCTGCCGTCGGGAACGAGGACGGTCTCGTCGATGACTTCCGGCCGTTCGCCGGGGAGCGCGACTTCGCCGGGCTCGAGGACCTTGCGAAAGCGGACGAAGGCGTGCATCTTGTGGAGGTCGCGGCGGACCTGGCCTTCGAGGCGGAGGAGGTGGTCGACGTCGGGATCGACTTCGATCTGGAGCAGGTTGCGGTCGGACTGAAGGCGGTAGAGCAGGCGATAGAGAAGGTTCCAGCGCTGAGGGTCGCGGTGGGCGGCGGCGTATCTGGCTGATTCGAGGAAGGCCTTCGAGGTGTTGGGGGCGGTGATGGGCGGGCCGGTGGGAGTCTCGTCCGCGCCCAGGGTGAGGGCGAGGGTGGTGGGGACCGAGGCGTCCTGGATGTCGATCTCTTCGGGCCGGTAGCCCTGGCGGAGGGCGTCGCGGGCGGCGTCCCGCCAGGCGAGGAAGTCGGGTTCGAGGAGGAGCTGCTTCATTGATGTATGGGATGCTGGGTGGCGGCCTGGCGTGGCTGGAAGGATTGCTGTAGCGGACCGGGAACTTTCCTGCGTTCACATTTCTGCGAGTCGATGTGAGGATGGTGCAAGCAGCTTGCTTTGTTCGTTACGTGTATCGGGCGGAACTTCCGCTGATTCGACTTCTCAATACTCAGGACCGCACCGACCAAAATCACACCAGCGCTGGTTTACTACCATTGAGGTAACATTTCATAATGGCAGTAAAAGCAAAGCGCGATATGAGTGGTGCAGAGACCGGGGTAGTTACCTCGCGCTTGTTCGTGGAGGCTTTTGACGGGATGGTTCGGCAGGTGATTGTGCCGAACTCTCACACGTCCGCCCAGGACCTAGGAATGGGACCTCAGGACGTTAGGGCCCTGATCTGGCTCGGCAGGAGAGAGAGATGCCTCATGACCGACTTCGCCAAGGGCGTTGGAGTTCCCCTTAGTACAGCAACACACCTTGCCAATCGATTAGTTGAGAAAGGGGTCATGCTTCGGGAGCGGTCCGAACAGGATCGCCGAGTCGTTTCCATCGGTCTAGCAGAGTTGGGAAGGGAACTGGATTCGCACTTCTTCCTGTTGCGACTTGCACGGAGTGAGACTCTACTTTCAAAGCTGGAACCCGCAGAACAGAAACAGCTGGTCGCCCTGATGCAGAAGGCCGTCGGCGAGCCGAAACAGCCAAAGATGTCACGGAAAAAGGAGAAGAGAAATGAATCTTAATCACCTTGGACTCGGAGTCACCGAAGTCTCTCAGACCGTCGCGATGTTCGAAAAGTATTTCGGCCTGCGACGCGTGGATCACTCGCCCGCAAACGAGAAGATGGGCTTCTTGAACGATGATAGTGGAGCATTGATCACGATTTTTCGAGTACCCGACGCTAACTATCCCAAGATCTTCCACATTGGATTTATGCAGGACACCGTGGAGCAGGTGCATGCCATCCATGAGCAACTGGACGCGGACGGCTTTGCTCCGGGAACCATGAGGGAGGAGTATGGGCGCAAGACGTTCTACTTCCAAGCACCTGGTGGCTTCACCGTAGAGGTGAACGCGTTCATCACGGAAGCCACAGCCGCCCGCGCACGGTCGACAGCCGAGTAAGGAGGAGGCCGGTTGTTCCTGCGCTGGCCAACCTTCCTCTCTCCTTAGGCGATGAGTATCACCATGAGGGACGCGTCATCTTCGAAGTTCCCGTCGCAAAACAGTGCCACAGTCTCCATGACATGCTGCTGTATCGCTCCCGCTTCCGGCAGGGCCGCAGCTCTCGCAGCACGTGCAAGCCTTTGCTCGCCAAACTCCTCTCCGTGCTGGTCTGCTGCTTCAAGAATCCCATCCGTTGCGAGGATGATGCGATCTCCTGAAACAAGTTGGAGAAGGCGGCTCTCATAAACCGCCTCGGGAAAGAGACCCAAGACCATGCCGCCGCCCGTAATGGGGTCAGCCTCTTCGCCGCGGAGCAGGAGCGGGTGAGGATGCCCGGCGTTTTCGTATTCAAAGAGCCGCGTGTCGGGGTCAAACACCCCGCAATAGAACGTCACAAATCGTGCCGGTCCGGTCACCTCACAGAGTGTCCGGTTCAACCTGGAACAAAGCGACCCGACATCCGCAGTGTCAGGCGCAAACGCCCGGAACGCGGCCTGTACGTTCGCCATCAACAGTGCGGCGCTTATGCCTTTTCCGCAAACATCGGCCATGCAGAAGGCTACCTTGCCGGACGGCAATGGTAATACGTCGAAGTAGTCGCCGCCAACTGATTGTGCGGGTTGCCATGCGCAAGCAACCGTCGCGTTTGACAGAGCAGGTAGCTCTCTCGGGAGCAGACGCGCCTGGATCTCGTGCGCCGCACGAAGGTCCGCTTCCTGCGACGCCAGCTTCACTTTGCCTCCCGCGACAGCCTGTTGCAGCATCTGGTTCTCTTCCTGCAGAACCTGCCGGGATTGTTCACTTGCACGAGTAACGACTCCTGTGATCGTGGTGATCAAGATGCCCACGACAAAGGTGCGCAGCTCCGTATCGCGAGAGCTGTTTGCTTTGTAAAAGACGTTTAGAACTGCGGTCGCGAGCGCACTGCTCAGCACGGCCACCGGGAGAAGGAAGGCGATGAATTTGACCCATGTTGGACCGCGTTGTGCGCGCGCGACGCGAGGCCAAACCGTTGCGAAAGGAACAGCTGTGAGGTTTCCGTTCAGGAAGGTGAATCCAGCTACCGCCCAGAAAGGCGGGTAGATGCCCACAAGAAGGAAGAAGATCCAGAGGCATAAAGCGATTCCCAAGAAAAGAAGCTGCAAACGAAGCAGGACACGAGTCGTCACAGCCCGAGGATTGGTCACGTTCCTATCATCTACGACGGTTGATTGTAGTAGCCAAGAATCTTGCTCCTGAGCACAGTCCACTCACTGCTGGGTTGGTACCGAGAAACGCGCTTCGCCGGGAGCAAACGGGTGGGGCAACATGACGCGACTTTTGGCGGACCAGCCTGCCTGCGATCCGCAAAGACATAGCTGCAGGGCAGGGCAGATATCCTGGCCAGGGCTAGTGATGGGAGAATGCTGAGGATGGGCTCTGCTCGGAATCTGCTTCGCTTGCTTCGAGGTCCATGCGTTCGATCAGGCCATCGGTGGTTGTGAAGGCATGCCAAACCTCGCTGTCGGAAAGCACGTCGCCGCCGAGGCTCTTCACGAGTTGATGGACGCGGACGTCGATCTTGCCCGCTGCGCGATCGATAACCTCGATCGGTTCGACGTGAGGATCAAACTCCTTCCACTGGCGGCTCCAATAGGCGCGAATCTCTTCTTTGCCAACGACACGCCCGCCCTCCGAGGCCCTGGGCCAGCTGACATTCTCAGTCATCAGCGCCAGAGCGCCGTAGATATCCCGCTGGTTGAACGCAGCGTAGACCGTGGCTATGAGTGTCTGGGTGTTTGTCATACCGTCCTCCGTTTGAAATCTACTAAGAATGACCCTTGGTCGTAAAGCTGTTGGAGGCACCGCCTCGGCAATTGATTGCTTCGCTCTTACGGTACGGAAGGAAGCGTGCTGAGGTAATGCACCAGGCTGTTCAGGTCGGCTGCGGTGATCTTTTTGTCGTAGGACGGCATCGGGTTGGGAGCGCCGGCGCTGGTCTTTGCAGGAGGATAGAGGATCACCGCGCGTATCTGGTCTTCGGTGCGCCGCTTGCCGATTCCGTTCAGTGTTGGCCCAATCTCCCCGCCGGCGTTGCCGATCTGGTGGCAAAGGAGACAGTTGTTGTTCGCGATGACGTTCTTGACGTCTGCGACATTCGAGCCACTCGGCGCGGCGGAGCTACTCGACGTGGAGGCAGGCGCTGGCGACTGTGCCGCCGGAGCTGAAACCGCCATGCCCAGCGGGGTGAGGCGGAAGAGGCCGCCTGGCTTGGCGTCCTCGATCATCCATAATGCGCCATCGGGTGCGACCTGTACGTCGCGGACCCTGTGGCCCATGTCCCAACGCTCGGCCGTCTGCGCTCCTCCCTTGCCGTCAAAGGTGATGCGGATGAGCGCTTTCGCTGCCAGGGCGCTGGCGAAGGCTGACCCATTCCACTGCGGGAACATAGCGCCTTTGTAGAACATGAGATTACCCGGCGCGATGATCGGGACCCAGTAGATGACGGGCTTGACCAAGTCCGGGCGGGTGTCCGGACTGGGGATCTCCACACCGTTGTAGTTGTGGCCGTAGGAGACTAGCGGCCAGCCATAGTTTTTGCCCGGCAGGATCAGGTTCAGCTCATCGCCGCCGCGGGGGCCATGTTCCAGCTCCCACAGCCGTCCATCGGGCGCGAAGGCCAGGCCGTAGGGTGTGCGAATACCGGTGGCCCATGTCTCGGCGGGGGTGAGGTTCGGGCCGGGGAAGGTGTACGTCCGAACGACGGGGGCGGTCTTTGCAGTCTCCGTATCGGACGCGGGATCGATGACGGGCACTGTAGGCGCACCGACTTTGCCGGCCATCGGATTGCCTGGGGCTGGCTTGCCATCGAGCGTGAGGCGGAGAAGCTTGCCGAGCGGCTGGTTGGGATCCTGGGCCGGCGTGAAGCGCTGCCTCTCGCCCACGGTGAGGAAGAGATACTTGCTATCTGGAGAGAAGGCGACCTCCGCGCCGAACTGCCCGCCCTTACCTCGCTCGCCGTCGCGCCAGATAACCTGGAGCCCTTCGAGGCTCGCCGCCTCGCTGCCGCTGGCCGCATCGTTGCTGATCTTCAACTGGGCCCGCGCGAGCGCGAGGCTTGAGCCGCCATCGCCCGGCTCGGAATAGGTGAGATAGACATTGTGGTCTTTGGCAAAGTGCGGCGAGAGGTAGACGCCCAGCATGCCACCCTGACCTTCCCAGAGAACGGCCGGGACGTTCGCGACGGGCGTCTTCGCTCCCTGCTGGGTGACGAGCTCGAGACCGCCGATCTTCTCGGTGATGAGCATCCGTCCGTCGGGCAGGAACGCGATCTTCCAGGGGAGGCTCAATGTCGTGATCTGGGTCACGGTGAAGGGCAGGTGCGAGTCGGATGGCTGCTCGCCCGCGTTGACCTGCGCCAAGGCGCTGCTCGAAGCTGTGGCCAGCAGCAGACCTGCGATCGCCAAGCGTTTCATTGTGTACTTCGTGTGCTTCATCAAGTGTCCTCTTACCAGTAGAGCGAGCCGTGAGACCCATTCCAGGCGGCCGATTGCCTGACGCAGTCCTGCCCTAGAGTATCGCGCTTAGGCGCCTTCAGGCTGGCCGTGGGCGGCGATGTTCCCGGTGTGGTCGTTGCGGTAGCCTATGCCGGGGTTGATGGTGATGCCGTAGGCCGGGTGGCCGGCAATAGTAATGGGCTGGACTTTGGCTCGGGCGGGGATATCGGAGCGGTGCGGGCCAGCGCCTTTGCCGTTCTCGCCGGCAGGCGCTGGTGTGGGGTCGTTGTGGTTGGGCGACTGGTCAAAAGCCGGGTAATGGCGCATGTGGACTTGGCGCAGAACGTGTCCTGTTCGGCAGCGTTGGCGTATCCGTCTGGGAGAAGGCCGATCGTGTGCGTCGCCTTGTCGGAGTCGCGGGTGACCTGGTAGAGCGGGCCAGTGTAATTGCGGTAGAGGGCGCGGGTGGTGCTGATGGCGGCAACGCAGGGTGTCGCGGCGGCGAAGAGGTCGCAGGGACGTGGTGTGCGCTGCTGCGCTGATGAGGTCTGCTGCGCTGGGGAGGTGCTGGCCCCGAGGAGGATCAACGCAGTGAGGAGACCAGCGAGCGGTAGAAGGCTTGCAGAGTGGCATGAGGATTTTGCTTGCATGGTTTGTGGTTCCTAAATGTATTGATTTCCTTCCCACAATATTGGTTTCGCTTCCCACGCTGACGATTGTTACGGGTGCGGGAAAAGGTGGTGGGAGCTGCCGAGGCGCTGCTGTCCGGGCGGCGGCTACGCAGGGTACGGATCACGGCTTAGATCTGGGAGCAGTTGAGCGGGCTGAGGATGATGTTGGTGATGTTGCTTACGATTTCGGCGTAGTGGTAGCGGGGTGAGGTAGATAGCTTCTTCCAGTCGGGGTCGGCACTGAAGGCGGCCCAACGCTGGGTGAGGGTGGTGAGGTCGGGGTGGCTGAGCATGTAGGTAAGCTTCGGGAGTCGCGGGCCAATGAGGACGTCACCGTAGAAGACCTGGTCGAAGCCGGCCTTGGCGAAGATGGCGAACTCGCCGTTGTTGAACATCTCGACCTTGCGGACGTGGTCATGGTAGGTCGGGCTCTCGTAGGTGCGCATCTGGAAGATCCGCTTGGCGTGCTGGGCGGTGCCGGGGGGCGGGGTGAGCTTGGGCCAGCCATCGAAGGCGCCGAGGAGCTCGTACTCGGAGCGCTGAAAGGCGGGTTGGGTGGCGGGCGCGTTCCAGAAGGGCTCGGCCGCCTTGAGGAAGGCTGCGTCGGCGCCGAGTGTGAGGTCGAGCGTGGCGAGGGTCTCGGCGGACGCGGAGGGGATGAGGAGGTAAAACATCGGGGTTTCGGGGCCGATGTCGAGCCGGAAGGCGCCGATGGGGGTCATGCCCATGCGGTTGAGGGCGGGAACGAGGGCGCCGGCGAAGTAGTTTTCGCAGAGCGCGGTCTGGGGTCCGCTCTGCAGCTTGTAGCTGCGCAGCTGGTAGAACTCGCGCGGTGAGCCTGACTTCGGGGCAGGAGGCTGGTTGGCTTGGGCGGAGGCTTTGCCGGCGAGTGCGAGGGCTGCGGCGGAGGTGTTGAGGAAGTCACGTCGGTGCACGGGGATCTCCTGGTGCTGCAATGCGGTTGAGTTGATTTGATGCTGCGAGTTGCAAGCAACAGTCTAGACCGAACCGGTGAGCGCGCTGAGCGGGGCGAAGAGATCGAGCTGGGCTGAAGGTGGCGGGGCGGCGATCGGGGGCGCGCTGGGCAGATGGTCGATGGTGGTCATGTAGGGTTTGGCGCTGTGGATGCGGACGTGCAGTTTCTTGAGGTCGTCGAGCGCGAAGCGGTGATATTTGCGGATGGAGAGGATGCGCTCGACGCTGCGGTAGCCAATGCCTGGGACGCGGAGGAGAGCTTCGCGAGGCGCGGCGTTGACGTCGATGGGGAAGAACTCGGGATGATTTTTGGCCCAGGTGGTCTTGGGATCTTCGGTGAGCGAGAGCGCGGGCTGCTCGGGGGTGGTGAGCTCGGCGGCGTCGTAGCCGTAGTAGCGCATGAGCCAGTCGGACTGGTAGAGGCGGTGCTCGCGCATCATGGGCGCGGCCTTGAGGGGCAGGCGGGCATCGGCCTCGGGGTAGGGGCTGAAGCCGGTGTAGTAGATGCGGCGCAACTTGTATTTGCCGTAGAGGTGGGTGGCGGTCGAGAGGATCTGCCGGTCGTTGGCGGGGGTAGCGCCGATGACCATCTGGGTGGACTGGCCGGCGGCGGCGAATTTTGGAGCGAGCGATGATTTGCGGCGGTCCTCGTCGGCCTCTTCCTTGCGGGTGTGGATCTGGCCCATGGTGGATTCGATGACGGCGGACTTCTTTTCGGGGGCGAGCTGGACGAGGTCGGCCTGGGTGGGGAGCTCAATATTGGCGCTGAGGCGGTCGGCCCAGAGACCGGCCTCCTGAATGAGGATCTCGCTGGCGCCGGGGATGGCCTTGAGGTGAATGTAGCCGCCGAAGTTGTGGACGGAGCGCAGGGTCTTGGCGACCTGAATGAGCTGCTCCATGGTGTAGTCGGGCGACTGGACGATGCCGGAGGAGAGGAAGAGCCCCTCGATGTAGTTGCGCTTGTAGAAGTTGAGGGTGAGGTCGACGACCTCCTGCGGGGTGAAGCGGGCGCGCTGGATGTCACTCGACATGCGGTTGACGCAGAAGACGCAGTCGTAGGTGCAGACATTGGTGAGCAGGATCTTGAGCAGAGAGACGCATCGGCCGTCGGGCGTGTAGCTGTGGCAGATACCCATGCCGTCGGAGTGGCCGACACCCTGGCCGTTGCCGCTCCGCTTGGCGCCGGAGGAGGCACAGGAGGCGTCATATTTGGCGGCGTCGGCGAGGATCTCGAGCTTCTGCTGGACGTTCATCCGTCTGCTCCCGGTAGTTGGATGCCTGGTCCATTGTACCGAACAAAAAGCGAAGCTCGGTGGGATTGCGGGCGCAGGCTGCGGCAAAGGTATTCCATCGCATGGAGGCGGTACGTTATCTAATCAGGTATGAAGAACTTTGGCGGGAAGCTTCGACTTTCGGTGCTGGACCAGGCGCCGGTTGCGGCCGGTACAACGGCGGGCGAGTGTCTACAGCGGTCGATCGATCTGGCCCGGCATGTGGACGCGCTAGGGTATACGCGCTTCTGGATGTCGGAGCATCACGCAATGGAGACGCTGGCGTGTACGGCGCCTGAGATTATGCTGGCGCGCATTGGGGCGGAGACGCGCCGCATCCGGATCGGGTCGGGCGGAATTATGCTGCCGCACTACACGCCGCTGAAGGTGGCGGAGACGTTTCGAACGCTACATGCGCTGTATCCTGGGCGGGTGGACCTGGGGATAGGGCGGGCGCCGGGCGGCGGACCGGTGGAGGCGTTGGCGCTGCGGCGGGATCGCAAGGCAGCGATGCAGGACGACTTTCCGGACCAGGTGGCGGAGTTGCTGGCGTTCCTTGGGCATAGCTTTCTGGACGGGCACCCGTTTGCGCGCATCAGGGTGTCGCCGGATATGCCGGGCGGGCCGGACGTGTGGATGCTGGGGTCGAGCATGTGGAGTGCGTCGGCGGCGGCGGAGTTTGGCCTGCCGTATGCCTTTGCCCATTTCTTCAGCCCGGTGCATACGCGGAGCGCCATCGAGGCGTACCAGCGCAGCTTTACGAGGAGCGGGGAGCGGAATGCGTCCGAGGCTACGGTCGCGGTGGGGGTGATCTGCGCGGAGACACAGGAGGAGGCCGAGTATCTGCAATCGAGCGTGCGGCTGCTGCAACGGCGGATCCGGCAGGGCGATCGGCGGCCGATCGCCTCGCCGGAGGAGGCGCTGCGCGAGTTGAAGCTGTATGGCGAGACGAGCGCTGCCGCGCTGCGGGCGGCGGAGGAGGGCGAGTGGCCGCGCTACTTTGCCGGGACGCCGGGGCAGGTGAAGGCGGAGCTTGAGGCGATGAGCGAGGCGCTGGGGATTAGCGAGGTGATCGTCAACACGATTACGTGGGACCATGCGGCACGGCTGCGGAGCTACGAGTTGCTGGCGGGGGTGTTTGGGCTGGACGGGGCGGCGGGTACGTTTGTGGATGAGGGCTTGCCGGTTGAGGCAGTGGTCTGAGTAGGTGATGCCTGGACCTGAAGTCCCCGGCTTTACCTTGCTTCCACCAAGGTATCCTGTTCAGCTGCGCTCGGGAGGAGTGGGCCGTAGACCAGGCGCTTCATGAGGGCGGTGAGCGAGGCAAGATAGCTCTCCTTGTTGAAGACGGTACGGACGCGATCGGCTCCTGCGGCGGCGAGGCGGGCGCGCATCTCCGCCGAGGCGAGCAGGCGGTTCAGCTGGCGGCTGAGCGAGACCGAGGAACCGGCACAGTAGAGGAGGCCATTTTCCTCGTCGGCGATGTAGTCGAGGATGCCGGGCGAGTCCGCGGCGAGAAGCGGCTTGCGCATCGACATGGCTTCGAGCGCGACGGCCTGGCCGGTCGAGCGCAGGGTTTTGGTGAGCGGCAGAAGGACGATGTGGGCGCCGGCGAGCAGCGCCAGGTATTCTTCGCGGCCGACGTCGCAGCGCACGGTGACGTTTGGAGGCGGAGCGAGGGCGGCGACGTCGGCGCGGCTGGCGACGATGGTGAATGGCACCGGCAAGGTAGCAGCACACTCGAACAGAGTTTTCCAGTCCCGCATCGAGCGGCCTGCGGCGAAGATGTAGCCGCGGTCCGGCGCGGCAGCCTGGGGTGGAAGGTTTGACGGCCAGGGCAGGAAGACAAAACGCTCCAGTGGCAGGTGGAGGAAGTCGGCGTAGGCCTGGCGCTCCGAGGTGGCGTTGAGGATGACGCAGTCCGCGGCTTTGAGGGCGTACCGGAAAAGCGAGCGTTTGCGCCGGTTGGTGAGCGTGTCTTCGGCCAGGTACAGCTCCTTGACGAGGTGCTTTGCCCGGCATCCGAAAAGCCGGGTCAGCAGGCCGAAGACGATTGCGGTTCGGTAGTCTTCGGTGATGATGACGTCGAAGTGATTGCGCCGCAGGAAGAAGGAACAGCCGTCCGCTGCGTCGGCGGGAAGCGCCTTACAAAGCAGGTAATCGAGCCAGGACTGCTTTGTATCCAAAAGGCCGGTGTTGCAGGTCTGGAAGAGAGCGGATTGCGACTTTACCTTCTTGAGGGAAGTGATTTGCTGGTTCAAGCGACATCCTGCGAATGAGATGGAAGCGACGCGACTGTACTTGCTGCTCTTGCTGATCTATCGGCACGATACTTTGCGGGAATCATGATCCCCGCAGGGCGCGTTTGAGCGCGAGTGCGTTACGCATGGTGGCGCTCTTCATCTTGTCGACGAGCGGCAGTTTGCCTGGCGTCAGCGGCGTCATGCCCGCCTTACGGATGTAGGAGTTGAGCCGGTTGACCTCCGCCCGCGGATGGCGGTTGCGCGCGAAGATGAAGCTGACGGAGACCGATACCTGCTCCCGGACCTCGATCAGGTGGGGGAAGAAGGACGGCTGGTGGACGCCCTCGCCGGGCCCCATGATGAAGGTGGTCGGGATGCTGGTCTCGCTGCGGTCGATGTAGATCTTACCGTCCCAGTACTCTTCCAGGTTGCGGGGGGTGACGACGGTGGGGTCGCTGCCGTCGTAGAGGTTGGCGACCTTCTCGCCGTGGAGCTGCATGAGGCAGTTGGTTTCGAGGTCGATGTGGTAAGGGGTGACCTCGTGCGGCGACGAGATGAACATGGTCACCATGGGCGCGTGAAACTCTTCGAGGATGTTGATGCCGGTGACTTCACCGAGATCTTCGAGCCAGGTCTCGAGCAGGGCGGCGTACTCGGGGTAGCGATTGAAGTCGGTGAGCTTGATACGGCAGCCGCTGGTCTCGAGGTTGTCGAAGGCGTCGAGCATGCGCTTTTCAAAGTCGTCCGCCTGCCAGGCGACGTGGCCGGTCCCCTTCAGGTAGAGGTAGCCGAGCGGCCGGTCGGCGCGCAGGACACCCGAACTTTTTTCAGTGGGCGGCGTGAGCGTGGCATAGCGCTGGACGAGTTGGCGGATGGCTTCCATCGAGAACAGCTCGTGCTCGGACATGTGATGAGTGAACTTGAAGGGCTGCACATCGAAGCGTTCGGCGAAGTCCTGCGATGGGTCGAAAGTACGGGTAGCAACGTCCGGAGACATAAGACCTCCAACAAGGAATGATGGTGTATGGCCCTGTTCCGGGTGACTTGCGGGGTCGCACGGAAGGTGATGAGTGCATAAAACTGCATAGGTTTACCACATCAGGATGATTCCTGGATCTGAAAACCTCTGGTACTGCGAGGGATATCTCAGGAACGCAGGGTAAGCGGGCGCAGCGTGCAGACGGCCGGCAGAACCGGGCTAATCTACATCTGGAGAGAGTGCATCTCTCGTGCCATTTCGGGAATGTTTGAAGTGAAAGCCGTCGAAGGCGCTGACCGCGTGGTCGGGATAGAAGGGAATGTAGCAACCCAGGTCGGGATTCTTCCAGCTGTCAACCAGTTCGTAGCCGTGCGCTTCGATGGACTGGATGAAGCTGTTCCGGTTGACGACTTTGTAGGGGGCGACGGACGGGCCCATGTTCTGGAGCGTAAAGAACTGCTCCCGCTCGGTTGTGGGCAGCTTGTTGATAAGCAGATGGGGCGGCGGCTGGCGCAGGCCGGAGAGGATGTCAGCCATCGACTCTTCGCAGTACTGGAGGGAGCCGGAGGCGAGCAAGATGTCGGAGGACGCTGCATCCGCTACGTCCGAGGTAAAGCAGAGGGAGGGATCCGGCTCTCGGTCGAGGATCTCCTGGCCGGCGACGACGACAGCGGGAACGTCATAGACGGTCCACAGCAGGTGGGGCGGATAGATCTCGAAGCGCTTGTAGGTGTTGTAAAGGATGGCGAGGTAGCCGCCGAAGTCGAAGACGGTGGTGTGGCTGCGCAGCAGCAAAGAGAGCCAGAGGAGGGTCGGGTATTCGCAGGGCAGGAGGGTGCTCTTGCGACCGAGGAAGGTGGCGGCGCCGGGATTGTCGTAGCCGACTGGGCGGCCTGCGGGGATGTGGCTCTGGGCGGTGGCGAAGTCGGGATAGACGCCGGCGAAGATGCGCTCCCACTCGGCAATCTTCTCGAAATGGCGCTGGTACTGCATGCGGTGGTATTGGCGCAGATAGGGCAGGCGTTCTTCGAGATCTTCCAGCAAGCGGATTGTTTTTGGAGAGTAAGCCAGCCGTTTGACGAACTGTTTGATCATGATCGGACGTCCCTGGGACGGTGATGTTCTCTAGACACGAGTGGATCCGTGCGGCCGCACGCTTAGTTAGGTAGAGGCGCGGGCCGGTGATGTACGCGCGCTTCTGATGCGAAGTCGGACTTTTTTCTTACCTTGACGTGAGTTCTAGTCGTCTGCACGCTCAGCATGGCACGTCAGCCATAGGACAGACCGTAAAATCAGCAGACTGGCGGTACATGGGATGGAGTCAGTCTGAGGTTCGTGCTATCTTTCACGTCGTGGTTTAAAGCCGCTCGTCTGGCCTCAGAATTGCTTTATGACTTCACGTCAGATAAACGGCAGAAAGTGCAATACACGTGCCAGCCCGAGGGAAAAACGGACAATGAGACGGTTGGATGCAGTCGCGGTGAAGGCGTTTCCGCAGGCCAGCCTTCCCCTGATCGAGATGGATGGCGCTTTGGTCGACTCGGGCCAGGATGTCTCCCCGCTGCGAGCGAAGCCACAGATTCTCCATCTGATTGGGAGTAACAGTGTTGGCGGACCGGAAAAGCAGATCCTGCACCACGCCGTCGATATGCAGGACTCGCCGTACGCGATTCAGGTGGGATCGTTCCAGGACCAGGTGAATCGGCCCGAAATTCTGTTGGAGGCGGAGCGCCGCCAGTTGGAGACGTTCTGCCTTGGTGGGGGGATGGGGCCGGGCCTGGTGATCGATCTAGCGCGCTTCTTGCGAGAGAGGCAGATTGCGCTGCTTTGCACACACGGCTTCAAGGCGAACGTGCTGGGCTACCTGGTGTCGCTCCGCTCGAAGACGCCACATGTAGCGTTTCTGCGGGGATGGACGGCGGAGACCCCGCGCGTAATTTTTTATGAAAAGCTGGAACGGCAGGCGCTGGCGCGGGCCCAGACCGTGGTGTGCGTCTCGCGCCTGCAGGCAGAGCAGGTGAGCCGGCTGCGGGGGTCGCGGGGCCGGCCGTTGGTGATCGAGAATGCGATGCTGCCGCCGTTTGAGCGCGAAACTTCGGGGCCGCCGCCGACGCGGGTGAGCCTGGGCATTCCAGCGGACGCGTTTGTCTTTGGTTCGGTGGGCAGGCTGAGCGCGGAGAAGGGACATCGCTTCCTGGTCGAGGCGTTTGCTGAGCTCTGCCGAACGGCGAGGTCTACACAGCCGCTGCACCTGATCGTGGTGGGTGACGGCCGCGAGCAGCAGGCGTTGGAGCAGATGGCGGTCGAGCTTGGTGTGCGGGAACGGATCTATTTCGCCGGCTACCAGGGCAACTGCTCCGGGTGGATGGAGCTGATGGACTGCATGGTACAGCCATCGCTGACGGAGGGGACGCCGAACTCGATTCTCGAGGCGATGTGCCTGGGTGTGCCGGTGGTGGCGACTGCCGTGGGGGGTGTGCCGGCGCTGATCCAGGATGGCGAGAACGGGATGCTGGGAGCGGCTGAGGATGCGGCGGCGCTGGCGGCGATGATGTACCGCGTCATGATGGAGCCGGAGCTGCGGGCGGGGCTTGCGCTGGCGGCTTTGAATACGGGCGGGGAGTATGCGCCGGCGCGACAGCGGGCGCTGCTCTTGAAGCTGTATGAAGGCCTGCTGCCGGGCTGATTGCTGCGGCCTCAGACGGCCTGACGGGGAGCGCCGAGGCGGGGGACGAGCAGCTGGAAGATTCCCAGGGCGGTGACGTAGGCGAAGCTGGCCATGAGGAAGATGACCAGCGGGTGCAGGGCGAAGTAGTGGGAGACGATCCAGGTGAAGATGGCGCCGCCAAGAGCGCCGGCGGCTCCGCCGATGCCGACGACGGTCGAGATGGCGGTTGAAGGGAACATGTCAGTGGGAGTGGAGAAGAGGTTGGCAGACCAACCCTGGTGAGCAGCGGCCGCGAGTGAGAAGAGCCCGATGGCCGGCCAGGGGTTGGCGGGAAAGAGCGCGTGCATGTGGGGGACGAACATGATGGGCAGGACGGCGAGCGCGCAGAGCAGCATGGCGAACTTGCGGCCGGCGTTGACGCTGTGGCCCTGCTTCATGCGGAGGCCGGAGAGACCGCCGCCGGCGATGGAGCCGATGCTCGAGACGCTGTAGATGACGATGAGCGGGTACTTGGCGTGGCTGAGGTCGAGGCCGTAGTTGTCGTGGAGGAACTTGGGTAGATAGAAGAGGTAGAACCACCAGATGGGGTCGGTGAGGGACTTGGCGATGGAGAAGGCGTAGAGGCCGGGGTGGCGCAGCAGGATGGTGGCGAGCGGGCCGCCGCGGGTGACGGGCTCGAGGTTGGCCTGGGTCTGGGTCGAGCCGCGGCGGAGGCGGTTATAGGGGAAGAAGAGCCAGAGGATGAGCCAGATAAGGCCCATGGAGCCTGTGCAGAGAAAGGCCGAGCGCCAGCCGAAGTGTGCGGTGACGGCGGCGATGAGGATGGGCGCGATGAAAAAGGAGGCATTTGAGCCGGAGTTGAAGAGGCCGGTGGCAAGGGCGCGTTCTTCCGTGGGAAACCACTCGGTGGTGGCCTTGATGGCGGCGGGGAAGTTGCCAGATTCACCCAAGCCGAGCAGGGCACGGACGATGCAGAAGCCGAGCACGGAGCTGACGATGGAGTGGGACATCGAGGCAATCGCCCAGACGCCGATGGCGATGGCGTAGCCGGTCTTAGTGCCCAGCCGGTCGACGAGGCGGCCGGCGGTAAGGAGGCCGACCCCGTAGGCGACCTGGAAGCAGATAATGATGCGGCCGTAGTTGAGGTTGTAGAGGAACTGGAACTTCGCGTCGAGGCCGGGAATCCAGCCCATAAAGGGCAGGTGAAGCTGGGGCTCGATGAGCGAAAGGACCGAGCGGTCCATATAGTTGATGGTGGTGGCGAGGAAGAGAAGCGCACAGACGAGCCAGCGGACGTTAGTGCTCTGGGTAGCGCTTGAGAAGCCGGCGGTCTTGGTGGACATCGGTTGAAGGCTCCGGCGGGCGGTGCGGCTGCGGTTCGGTCGGCCTTGGCGTTGTGGCTTGATACAAAGGGCTCGGCCGTGGTGTGGATGAGGATAGCGGCTGGTGGGCTGGTGCTGTCAAGAAAGCTGGCGGCGAATGTGTGGAAGGCTGCGTAACGCAGCGCAGGAGGCTGCGCGGCATCCAAGAGGGCGAGGGTCTCTTCATGGTGTGGCTCAGTTTTCTGATTGCACTCGCGGCGGGCGCGGCGAATCCGTTTCAGTCTGGCACGAACGCGCAGCTCAACAAGCAGCTTGGCCAGCCGTTGTGGGCGGGGATTGTGGTCTATGTGACTGGCTTGCTGGGGCTACTGTTGATGCTGGCGTTTCTCCGGCAGCCGCTACCGACGATGGCCGAGGTGGCGGCGGTGAAACCGTGGGCTTGGCTGGGCGGTTTGATCAGTGTCGGGTCGACGATGGCCGGGTTGGTGCTGGCACAGCGGATGGGGTCGGGGATCTTTACCGGCCTGACTCTGACGGCCTCGCTGGTGACGTCGGTGGTGCTTGATCAAATGGGGATTGTGGGTTTCAAGCAGCATGCGGCGTCGCCGGCGCGGCTGGTGGGGTGTGCGCTGATGGTGGCCGGGGTGTGGATGATTACGCGCTTCTAGCGGTGGCTAGTTTCCTCTTAGAACGAGCACGGTGGCAATGAGGTCCAGCGGCTGGGCCGGCAGCGTGATATCGAGGCCGCTGCCGGTGGGCGTCAGCTTGAGCGGCTGGTGAGTCTTATCGGCGAGCAGGTAGGCGGTGGAGATTTTGCGCGGAAGCCTGTCGAGGTGGAAGGTGGTGCCGGGCCACTTGAAGAGCGCGATGTAGATGGCGTCCGGGGTGGTGGTGGAGCGCCAGTCCCAGGTGGCGATGAACCTCGGCTTGCCTTCCTTGTCTTTCTCGGTGGGGCTGAAGCTGCCGGCCTCGGGTCCGAAGAGGGTGGGTTTGGTGCCGTAGATCATGGGGCCGTTGACGGCGACCCACTGGCCTACCTGATGAAGGCGCTCGATCTCGGCGGGCGGAACATTGCCGTGGGAGTCGGGGCCGATGTTGAGCAGGTAGTTGCCACCCTTGCTGGCGATGTCGACGAGGTTGCGGATGAGGGTTTCGGTCGACTTGAAGTTGGTGTCGTAAGACTTGAAGCCCCAGGTGTCGTTCATCGTCATGCAGGACTCCCAGTCAAGACCGGGATAGCCGGTGGGCGGGATGAACTGCTCGGGCGTCTCGGTGTCGCCCTTGTAGCCGCCGCCGAGGCGATTGTTCCAGATGAGGTTGGGGTGTTCGTTGAGCAGCGTGACGATCTCGCCGGCAAGGGCGGGCGTCATGTCAGCGGTAGGGGTGTCGAACCAGATGACGACGGGGAACTCGCCGTAGTTGCTGAGGAGTTCTTTCAGCTGCGGGATGGCCTTGGCGTGGAGGTAGGTGGCGAAGTCGCCGTTCTGTGCGGGGTCCCAGTGGAAGGTGGGCGGCTGGTGATCGTCGCGCTTGTAGGCGGCACCGCCGGGTGCGGTCCAGTCCTGATCCTGCGAGTAGTAGAAGCCGAGCTTAAGGCCCTGCCGACGGCACTGCTCGGCAAGCTCGCGGATGGGGTCGCGATGGAAGGGGGTCGCGGCAACGATGTTGAAGGGATCGGCCTTCGAGTCGAACATGGCGAAGCCGTCGTGGTGCTTGGCGGTGATGACGATGTACTTCATGCCGGCGGATTTGGCGAGCGCAACGATATCGTGCGCGTTGAAGGCGGTGGGGTTGAACTGGCCGGCGAGCGCCTTGTAGTCGGCCACGGGGATCGAGCCTTCGTTCATGATCCATTCGCCGATGAAGGGAATCTGCTTGCCGTTCCAGGTGCCGGCGGGGATGGAGTAGAGCCCCCAGTGGATGAACATGCCGAAGCGGGCATCGCGCCACCAGGCCATGCGGGCGTTGCGCTGGGCGGCGGTCTCGGTGTCCTGGATGGCGAGAACGGGATGGACTTTGGCGTTGGCATAGCGTTCGCCCTCGACCTGGGCGAGGGTGGGCAGGGTGCAGGCGGCGAGGGCAAGGGTGGTGATGAGAATGCGGGGAACGTTCACGGGTGATCCTTTGGCGGTTCGGGTTTCCCGTGAATTGTAGGTGATGGCGGGGCTGAGAGGAGTCCGGAACGCTAGAGACGCTTGGTGAGGAAGGTCGCGATGGCCTGCAGGATGCGGAGCTGGGCGGCGGGGGAGAACCAGTGGCCTTCGGCGGGGAAGAGCTGGACTTGGTGGGGGATGTCGAGGCGGGTCAGGAGGTCGTCGAGGCTGCGGGCGTGGCTGATGGGCACGACCGTGTCCTGTTCGCCGTGGAGGATGAGCGTGGGTGGAAAGGTCGCGGTGGCGCTATCGAAGTATGGCGCGACCAGGCCGCCGGAGACTTCGACGATGGCACGGACGCGGCGCCGGTCGGGCAGGGTAGCGTGGGCGAGCGAAAGAAAGGCGCCGAGCGAGATGCCGAGCAGGGCGATGCGGCGTGGGTTGATTGCGGGGCGGGCGGCGATGGCTTCGAGGGCGTCGCTGACGGTGTCGAGCCAGAGGGGGACGTGATAGCCGTCGGTAATGGTGGCGGGATCGGCCCGCACGGTGTCGGTGCGGTCGAAGTAGTGGACCGCGTAGAGCGCGACGCCGAGCCCGCCGATGAAGGGCGCTATGCGGTCGAGCCAGAAGGAGATATTGCCGCCGGCGCCGTGGAGCAGGAGGATCGCGGGAAAGGGACCGGTGCCCGCGGGCTCGCGGTGATCGAGGCCGATGGCTTTGCCCCCGCTGGTGAAGGTGATCATGCGGATGAGATGCGGTGGGTGGCGGCGCGCCCAGGGGAGTGGGTGGCGGCGGGGTATCATCGCTGACGTGGATGTGCAGGCACAGGCCGTGGAGATGGTCGGGCGAATGCGGGCGGGCGACTGGCGCGCGCTTGCCCGGGCGCTGTCGCTGGTGGAGGATGGCGGCGCGGGGGCGGCGGAGCTGCTGGCGGCGTGCGGGGAGTTTGCTGGGAGGGCGGTCCGGATCGGCGTGACGGGGCCGCCGGGGGCGGGGAAGAGCACGCTGGTCCACCAGATGGTGCGGTTCCTGCGTGGGCAGGGGAAGACGGTGGGGGTGGTGGCGGTCGATCCGTCAAGCCCGTACAGCGGCGGGGCGCTGCTGGGAGACCGGATCAGGATGCAGGGCTTAGCCGGCGATGACGGCGTCTTTGTGCGGAGTATGGCTTCGCGGGGGACGATGGGCGGGCTGGCGCGGGGCGCGGCGGACGTCTGCTCGGTAATGGAGGCGGCCGGACGTGAGGTGGTCCTGATTGAGACGGTGGGGGTAGGGCAGGATGAGGTGGCCGTGGTCGCGCTGGCCGATGTGACGGTGTTGGTGCTGGTGCCGGGAATGGGCGACGACGTCCAGAGTCTAAAGGCCGGGGTGATGGAAGCGGCCGACATCTTTGTGGTTAACAAGAGTGATCGTCCGGGGGCGGAGCTGGTGGAGCTCGAGATTCTGGCAATGCAAGGGTTGGCCGGACGGCACGAGGGGTGGGTGGCGCCGGTGGTGCGCACGGTGGCAATCTCGGGTGAGGGCGTGGCGGAGCTTATGGGAGTGGTCGAACGGGCGCTGTTGGAGCGGAATAAGGGACGACATCGGAGCATGCGGACGGTTGTCGGGGAGGCGCCCCGGCTCGATCACCTGGGCGTGGCGGTGCGTAGTATCGCGGCGGCGCGGGGGTTCTACGAGGCGCTGGGCGCGCGGGTGAGCCACGAGGAGACGGTCGAGCATGAGCAGGTGCGGACAGCGATG
Organism: uncultured Acidobacteriaceae bacterium; assembly: GCA_964245235.1. GTDB lineage: Bacteria > Acidobacteriota > Terriglobia > Terriglobales > Acidobacteriaceae > Edaphobacter. Next base: position 5,393 of record CAXTLS010000054.1, on the reverse strand, counting down.
TTGCCGCTCGGTGAGAGCCGGATCGAGCTGCTGGAGGCTACGGCGGAGGACTCCGTGATCGGACGGTTCGTGGCAAAGCGGGGCGAGGGGCTGCATCACGTGGCGGTGCGTGTGGATCGTGTGGATGAGCTGTTCGCGAGACTGCGAGCGGATGGCGTGCGGCTGGCGAGCGACGCGGTGCGCGTGGGTGCGGGCGGGCATCGTTACTTCTTCGTGCACCCGGCGAGTACGGGCGGGGTGCTGGTGGAGATTGTCGGCGCGGCGTGTTGATGCGGCTGCTTTTGATCGACACGTGCGGGGCGCATGGCAGCGTGGCGTTGGCCGATGGTGCTAGGGTCGTCGCAGTGGAAATGCTGCCGGGGCGAAGCGCTTCGGAGCGGCTGGTGCCGGCGGTGCGGGCGCTGCTGGCGGAGCAGGGCTGGACGCTCGGCGAACTGGCGGCGATCGTGGTGGTGCATGGGCCGGGTTCGTTTACCGGGATGCGTGTGGGGGTCAGCGCGTCGAAGGGGTTGAGCGAGGCGGCGGTGCTGCCGCTGGTCGCGGTGAGCCGGCTGGCGGTGCTGGCGGCGGGTGCGGGCCGGGTCTGTGCGGCGCTCGATGCCGGACGCGGGGAGTTCTACTACGGCGAATATGTCGATGGGCGTTGCGTGGTAGAGGCACTGCTGACGCGCGAGGAGCTGGTGGAGACGGTGAATGGGGTGGCGGTCGTGGTCTGCGAGCCGCGAGTGGTGGAGGCGCTTGCGGGCCGGCTGCCGGTTCGGGTGGTTGCGGAGCCTGGGGCGGCCGACGCCCTCGCGATCGCGGTGAGGCGGGTGGAAGCGGGAGCGTTCGACGATGTCGCGCTGCTCGATGCGAACTACCTGCGGCGGACGGATGCGCAGCTGTTCGCGCGGCCGAAGGAGCCGGTGGTTTGATCGCCATCGCGCCTGCCCGTGCGGACGATGTAGCGGAGATCTTGGCGCTCGAGCGTGCGGCTCCGGAGGCGCCGCACTGGTCCGAGGCCGAGTATCGTGCGGTCGTCGCGGCCACGGCGGCCCATCTACAGCGGTGCCTGCTGGTGGCGAGGAGCGGGCCGGCGATCGTGGGATTCGCGGTGGGGAAGCTGGTGGCGGACGAGGCTGAGCTGGAGAGTGTCGTGGTGCGGCTCGTGACTCGGCGGCAGGGCGTAGGACGGGCCCTCTGCGTGGCCGTGGTGGGCTGGGCATGGGAGCGCGGCGGGTCGGTGATGGGGCTTGAGGTGCGGCTGTCGAGTACGGGGGCGATCGCGCTTTATCGGGAGCTGGGGTTCGCGGAGGTGGGGCGGCGGCGACGCTACTATATGGCGCCCGAGGAGGATGCGGCGCTGATGCGGCTCGAGAGACGCATGAGCAATTGACCTTAGGGTTAAGGCAAGCACTCTATAATGAGGCATATGGTTCGTGATGGATTTCTCTATGCGGTCGGGCTGGGAGTGGTGGCCGTCCTTCTCTGGTGGCTGACGAAGATCACCCTGCTGGCTGCGATCCCAGTGGTGCTGGCAATCTTTTTTCTATGGTTCTTCCGTGATCCGGACCGGAAGATCCCGTCCGAGCCGGGCCAAATTGTCTCACCGGCGGACGGCGTTGTGACCGAGGCGGAGTGGATCGAGACCGTGACCGGGAGCCGGCTGCGGTTGAGCATCTTCCTGAACGTCTTTGACGTGCATGTAAACCGCGCGCCGGTTGCTGGAACGGTGCGGATCGTCGAGCATCGCGACGGGCAGTTTATGAATGCGATGAACCCGGAGTCGGTGCTCTACAACGAGCAGACGCTGGTGGTGATCGAGGGTGATGGCTACGACGTGGGCTTCAAACAGATTGCAGGACTGCTGGCGCGACGTATCGTCTGCTCGGTGAAGCCGGGCGACCGAATTGAGCGCGGGCAGCGGGTGGGACTGATCAAGTTCGGCTCACGCGTGGACGTGTTGATGCCGGCGGAGGCGAACCTGCGAGTCAAGATGGGGGCGCGGGTGAAGGGTGGATCGACGGTACTGGCGGTCGTTCCCCAGGCCAGCCTGCCGCAGACGCCGGGACAGGGCTGATGACTGAGGATTCGCCGGAGCTGATGGCGAGCGAGGCACGCGTGCGCCGGCATCCGAGCCGCGGCATGTACGTTCTGCCATCGCTGTTTACAGCAGGCAATATCGCGGCGGGGTACTACGCGATCACCGAAGGGATTCAGGGAACGCTGGCTGATCCGGGTCATTTTGACCGGGCAGCGCTGGCGATCGGGTTCGCGGTGCTCTTCGACGGGGTCGATGGGCAGGTAGCGCGGCGGACGCGGACGACGAGCGACTTCGGCAAGGAGCTGGACTCGTTGGCGGACGTGATTACGTTCGGTGTGGCACCAAGCCTACTGGCGTATATGTGGGGCTGTCGCATGCTGCCGGCGACGGTCGACGCACTGGCGCGGAACCGGATTCTGCACCTCGGCGCCTTCGTCTGCTTCCTGTTCCTGATCTGCGGGGCGTGCCGGCTGGCGCGATTCAACATCAGCATCAACCCGCAGCCGCACAACCCGGGCCGGCCGGGTAAGAAGTACTTCGTCGGCATGCCGATCCCGGCGGGCGCGGGCGTGATCGCGTCGGTGGTCCACTTCTTCAACGGGCACGCTATCTACAATCCGTCGAAGTCGTGGCTATGGATGGGCCTGATTGCGGGTACGGGCTTCCTGATGGTGAGCAGCTGGCGATTCTGGAGCGGCAAGGAGCTGAGCACGGAGGGCCGCCATCCGTTCCAGCTGGTGGTGGTGCTAGCGCTGGGGATTGGTCTGCTGCTGCTGTATTCGGAGTGGATGCTGATCCTGATCGCGCTGGGCTACCTGGTCTCGGGTGTGCTGGCGCGGCTGGCGTACTCGTGGAGCCGGGAGCGCCGGCGAGCATCGCGGGGCGGCGCGGCGTAAGATTTTCGAGATCGTGTGGCCGTGCGGATGCGCGGGGAATGGATGATGCGTTGGCTGAGGGTGTGTACCGGATCGGGATTGTCGGGGCGTCGTCGCTGGCCGGCAAGGAGTTGGCGGATGAGCTGGGCGAGTCGATGTTCGCCACGTCGAGCGTGGTACTGCTCGATGATGAGGATGTGACGGGGCGGATTGCCGCGGCGGGCGACGAGATCTCGTTCATCCAGAAACTCGACGCGGACTCGTTCCAGCGAATGGACTTCGCCTTCTTTACCAGCAGTGCAGCAGTGACAACGGCGCAGTGGGTGCTAGCGCGCCGGGCCGGCGCCAGCATCGTCGACCTGACGTATGCGCTTGAAGGGCAGAAGGATGTGCTGGTGCGCGGACCGTGGATCGAGGAGGTGCTGGCTGAGCGCGGCGCGGGCGGGAAGCTGCCGGATCTGGGCACACCGGCGGTGATCCCGGCGCATCCGGTGGCGGTGATACTGGCGCTCGTGGCGGCGCGGCTACAGGCGGCGCTGCCGGTCGCGAACCTGGCGGCGACCGTGATGGAGCCGGCGTCCGAGCACGGCCGGCTGGCGATGGATGAGCTGCACCAGCAAACGGTGAGGCTGCTCTCGTTCCAGCCTCTGCCGAAGGAGCAGTACGACGCGCAGGTCTCGTTCAATCTGGTGCCGGCGCTTGGGGAGGCGGCAAAGATCGACCTCGCGCGGACCGAGCGGCGGATTGCGGAGCACTACGAGGTGCTGTCGGTCGGACGACTGCCGGAGATGACGCTGCAACTGGTGCATGCCCCGGTCTTCCATGGCTACACGGCATCGGTGCTGGTCGAGCTCAGGAATCTGGCGACGGTGGAGCAGGTGGAGGCGGCGCTGGCGGGTGCGCACGTGGATCTCGTGGGTACAGAGTCTGATCCGCCGAGCAACCTGAGCGCCGCCGGGCAGGAGAACATTCTGGTGCGGGTGACAGGCGCGGCAGGCGCGACGAAAGGGCCAGGCGGCACAGAGCAACCTGCCGCAATACGGCGTTTTTGGCTCTGGATGGCGGCCGATAATCTGAAGCTGGCTGCGGCGAATGGCGTCGCCTGTGCGCTTGAGCTGCGCCGAATGCGGCCGCGCGGCAAGGTCCAGTAAGCGCGCTACGCCTTGATCGCGCAAACAGCAACCCAGGATCTCAACACCTTTGTTGGTGCTGCACAGCCGTGACAGTCCCTTTGGAACCGGACGTGCCGATTGCGCATCCAAGAGCGCATTGACCCATTCGAGGGATTAAAGCGGCATGTGGATCGTAAGGCTGGCGCTGCGGCGACCGTATACCTTTGTTGTGTTTTCGTTGCTGATGCTGCTACTGGGTATCGGGACGTGCATCGAAGCGCCGAAAGATATTTATCCCTACATTAACATTCCGGTCGTGACGATCGTCTGGACCTACACCGGACTGCCACCGCAGGATATGGAAGGCCGCATCGTTACGGTGTGCGAGCGCGCACTGACGACCACCGTAAACGACATTGAGCACACGTCGTCTGAGAGCTACCAGGGCGTTGCGGTCATTCGTGTTTTCTTCCAGCCGACGGTGAAGGTGGAGTTGGCTTTGTCGCAAATTACTGCGGTCGTGCAGACCATTCTGCGCATCCTGCCCCCGGGCACCTACCCACCAAATATTTTGAAATACGACGCTTCGAGCGTGCCAATTGTGCAGCTTGGCCTGTCCGGGCAGGGTCTGACTGAAGAGGACCTGTACGATCTTGGTCTCTCGTTTATCCGGCCGCGGCTGGCGAATGTGCAGGGTGCGTCGGTGCCGCTGCCGTACGGCGGCAAGGTGCGCCAAGTGCAAGTCGATGTTGATCCCAACCTGATGTACGCCAAGCATCTCTCGTCGTCGGATATTTCCACGGCTTTGAATGCGCAGAATCTTATTTTGCCGGCAGGTGTGGCGCGCATTGGCGACCGCGAGTTCATTATCAAACTGAACTCATCGCCGGCGGTGGTCTCCGCGTTGAACGATTTGCCGGTCCGTGCCGCAAACGGCGCAGTGGTGCTGATGAAGGACGTGGCGCAGGTGCGGCTTGGGTACGCACCGCAGGTCAACATTGTGCGTGAGGACGGCAAGCGATCCGCACTGTTGACGGTGCTGAAGAACGGCCAGACGTCGACTCTCGATATCGTGAAGAACGTCAAGAGACTGCTGCCACAGGTGAAGGCGGGGCTGCCACCGACGCTGCAGATTACGCCGCTGTTCGACCAGTCTATCTTCGTCTCGGAGTCGATCAACGAGGTAGTGCGCGAGGCAACCATTGCGGCGGCGTTGACAGCGTTAATGATTCTGCTGTTCCTGGGGTCGTGGCGATCGACCCTGATTGTTTGCGTGTCGATCCCGTTGTCGATTGCGACCTCGCTGGTGATCCTCTACGCGCTGCAGCAGACGATCAACGTGATGACGCTGGGCGGGCTGGCACTGGCGGTCGGCATCCTGGT
>CAXTLS010000053.1:0-27148 GCA_964245235.1 uncultured Acidobacteriaceae bacterium | reverse complement strand
GACGTTGACGATGTCGGTCTCGTCGACCTTGACCTCGGCGGTGATGACGGACATGTCGGCGAGCGTCATGATGGTCGAGCCACCGGCGTTCTGGATGCCGACGACGACGGTCTCCCCCTCGCGGACGGGGACGTTGGTGACGAGGCCGTCGAAGGGGGCGCGGCTGACGGTTTTGTCGAGCGCGTCGTAGTTTGAGCGTTGGCTGGCGACTGCCTGCTCGACGTGACCGCGCTGCGATTCGGTCTGAGCAAGCGCCTGGGCGAGCGAGGCCTGGCGCTGGGCGAGCGTGGCGGTCGAGACGTCAAAGGCGGCCTTCTTGGCGTCGAAGTCCTGCTTGGCGATGAGCTTGTCGTTGTAGAGGGCGAGCGCGCGGTTGTAGTCGAGCTGCTTCTGCTCGAGGTCAGCCTTTGCCTGGAGGACGTTTGCATCGGCCGTCTTCTCCGCGGCAACATACGAGTTCACGTCGGTGCGGGAGGAGGCGATGGTGGCCTGCTGGGCGGCGACCGTGGCCTGTGGCTGAACATTTTCTACAGTCGCCAGGATGGTGCCGGCTTTGACGTGATCGCCTTCCTTCACGTTGAGATGGGTGATGCGGCCGAAGGCGGTGGCGCCGACGTTCACATAGGTCTTGGGCTTGATCTGGCCCGTTCCGCTGACGACGGAGATGAGATCCTGCCGAACGACCTTGCCCGTCGCCACCTTGGTGACGTTCGCCTGGCTGTTCAGGATCGTGGCAACCACGATGCCGATGAGTACAAGAACGACGACGACGATCAGGATCTTCTTCTTAGCGCTCATTGCTGCTTTCTGTCATGTCTCGTCCAGATCGCAAGACCTCGTGGAGACTGCGGAGTCGATGTTTAGAGGATTAGGTACGCAAGGAAAGACTATCGCGTTCTGTCCGGATGACAACATCGGAATGCGAGAAAAGGAGCCTGGAGCGAAACGAACTCCGGAGGGGCTCGTCCAAGCAATGTCCACGATTGAGCAGGGATCGAACGCAGCAAAGACAAAAGGGTTACTCAGGCAGCCTTCCTTTCTTGTCGAAGCTGGAAAACGGTCCTACAATACGAACTGGTAACAGGAGTGCCTCCCTCGTATGACAACGTCACGTAGTATCCTCTCTGTCGCTCTCGCAACGGCCCTGATCTTCAGTGGGCATCTGCTGTGTGGGCAGGAGGTACCGGCTGCTTCGCCGGACGGTGTGGTTCAAGGTCCGCCAACCTCCGAGAGACCCGATCCTCTGAAGAGGCCGCTCAGCGACAAGGAAAAGATCCAGCGTCAGAAGGCTGTCAAGCAGGAGCTCAAGGGCGAGTACAAGAAGTGGGTCAACGAGGATGTTCGGTGGATCATTACCGACCAGGAGCTCGAGACCTTCAAAAGCCTGAGCAATGATGAGGAGCGCGACCAGTTCATCGAGCAGTTCTGGCTCAGGCGCAACCCGAATCCCGACTCGCCCGAGAACGAATTCCGCGAGCAGCATTACCAGCGCATCGCGTACGCGAACGAGCACTTTGCAGCTGGCAAGCCAGGCTGGCGCACCGACCGCGGACACATCTACATCGCCTACGGCAAGGCGGATAGCATCGACTCGCATCCGAGCGGCGGCAGCTACGAACGGCCGATGGAAGAAGGTGGCGGGAGCACCTCGACCTTCCCCTTCGAGGTCTGGCACTATCGGTATCTTGAGGGCGTAGGCGACAACATCGATGTGGAATTTGTCGATACCTGCATGTGCGGCGACTATCACATGACAATCGACCGTTCGGAGAAGGACGCTCTGAAGCATGTACCGGGGGCCGGCGAGACGCTTTCGGAGCAGCAGGGCCAGTCGAAGAAGGCCGATCGGTTCTCGGGCGGCGGCATCGAGCAGCTTGGGGCCGGGCCGATGTCGTCGCAGAACCAGAGTAAGCAGTTTGATCGCATCAGCTTTGCCGCGAAGATCATGGCGCCGCCGGTTATCAAGTTCACGGATCTTGAGGCGTTTGTTGCTACTTCGAAGATCCTGACCGGGCCGCCGTTTCTCTTTGATGTGCGTACCGACTACGTAAAGGTCACGAACGATACCGTGCTGGTTCCGTTGACGCTGCAAATCCGTAATGGGGACATTACCTTCAACGTCAAGGATGGTGTGGCGACGGGGACGGTGAATATCCTTGGCCGCGTCTCAAACCTCAATCATAAGGTGATCCAGACCTTTGAGGAGACGGTCAGCGTTCCAACGCCGAGCGAGCTGCTGGAGCGAACCAAGAACAACATGTCCGTCTATTGGAAGGCGCTCCCGCTCCGGCCGGGGCTCTACCGGGTCGACATCGCGATTAAGGACGTCAACAACCCGGATCATGTTGGCATCTGGCGGCGTAGTATCAACGTTCCAAAGTATGACGATGACAAGCTTTCCGCTTCTTCATTGATCCTTGCGGACCAGATGGAGCGGGTTCCGTCGAAGGATATCGGTGCAGGCAATTTCGTCATTGGCAACACGCGTCTTCGACCGCGGGTTCCGACCGGCGTTGCCGTTCCGGTTACCTTCCACCGGGCGCAGAGTTTGAACTTCTGGATGCAGGTTTATAACCTTGGCATTGACGAGAAGAGCAAGCAGAACGGCGCCACGATCGACTACCAGATCATGGACGTAACGACGAACAAGGCAGTTTTGAACTCGCAGGAGCTGACCTCGAAGACCAACCCGAACGCTGACCAGGTCACGCTCGAGCGAAGTCTTCCCCTGGCCAGCCTTCAGCCGGGTAAGTACGAGCTGAGCATCAAGATTAATGATGGGATCACGAAGCAGCAGATCGCAGAATCTGCGCCGTTTTTAGTTGATTAGGGTAGGTGCTGAAGTACGCAGTACGGTCACGCGGAGCAGATGCGAGGACTGGCTGCAGGCACCACCTCCCAGTGTGGCTCACTTCAAGAGCCCGCTACTTGAGAAGGCATCGACGCGCAGGAACTTTATCACTGTGCAACGTTCCCGGTTTGAACTCGTTCTGGCTACACTGATGACGCTTCTGGCGTTGTCGACCTCTTGTGCTGCGCAGCGTGCTGCCGTATCGGGCGTGGTGCGTGATGCGTCCGGCGTCGCCCAGCTTGGCGTGCTTGTCCAGGTATCGGCAGCGGACTCTTCCATCATCGGCAGGGCATTCACGGATCTTCGCGGACACTACCTGGTGGCCGATCTCACGCCGGGGCGATACCAGGTGCAGGCAACAGCTGCGCTCTTCGCGCCAGCAATGAAGGCGAACCTCCAGCTTCGATCCGGCGGGCGTGCGATCGTCAATCTCACGATGAGTACGCTATTCGATACGACGTCTTGGCTGCCGGCGGAGCGCCGTAAGGCGGACGAGCCAGCCGACGATTGGACATGGACCCTCCGTTCCGCGACAAACCGGCCGATCTTGCGGATGGTTGAGGACGGTCAACTCGTCATGGTCTCATCAAGCGCCACGGAGACCCATGCACCCACTACCCTGGGGAGAGCCACCATGACCAGTGGCGATGGTGGGTTCGGCGGCGGCGGTATCCACAACGTGCTGACCATGGACCGCGTGCAGGATGACGGATCGAGCATCATCCTGCAGGCAGACACCGGCGCCGGGCGGACCCAGGCGAGCGTGGCACCTTCTACGGAGTTGAGCGCCGGATTCGAGAGGCAGGTTGGCTTTGCGAGCACGGCACGAGCAGTAACGAGCTTTCAGTCGCATCCGGAGCTGGTCAGTACAGGCGGTGTGGCTGGCGTACAGGCGATGGAGCTGGCGACCGCCCAACGCACCAGGCTTGGCGACCTGGTGAACCTCGAGGTAGGCGGCGCAACGTACTCTGTGCACACCGCGGGATATGGCTTTGCGGCTCAGCCCTTCATACGGGTGATGGTCGAGCCGGCGGCGGGCTGGAGCTTTGGCTACCGGATGGCTACATCGCGAAACCTGCAGGGCTTTGCAGATCTGAACGTAGTGCAGCCTGAAGTTCCAGTCGCCGCGGCCAGCGGGGGCAAGCTGCGCATGGAGCACGGGCGGCACCAGGAGTTGTCGGTCGGCCACAAGGTTGGTCGAGGGCAGGTGCAGGTGGCGGTCTATCGCGATGCACTTGCACAGGTGGCGCTGGCGGGTACAGGTGCAATGACAGCGGCGGATCTCAACTCATTGGGAGCGGATTCCAGAGGCTCCGCCGTGAGCGGTATCGCGGACTCGTTGACGGACAGCTTTCGTCTGCTGACCACCGGCTATCAGGCGCAGGGGATCAACCTGATGATGACGCAGCCTCTCGGCCAGACGGTATGGGCGGCGATCGAATACAGCACAGGCAGTGGGCTCGCCGGAGATGGATCTGGAGCAGCGACGCTGCCGGGTGTGATGGCTAGCCTGCAGGAGCGAGCGGGGAAATCTGCTGCGATTGCGCTCAAGGGAAGTATGCCGGGGACAGGCACGAAGGTCCGTGCGGTGTACCGCTGGCAGCCGCGCAGTCTACTGACGGCCGTAGATGCGTATCGCGAGTTTAGTGACCAGGCCTTCCTGAGCTTTCACCTGCGACAACCGGTGCGGTGGGGTGGCGTGCTTCCGCCGGGGCTTGAGGCATCGATGGATGTGACCAACCTGCTGGCCCAGGGATACCAGCCTTTTCTTGCGGAAGATGGACGAACGCTTTACCTGGCGCAGTCGCCGCGAACGCTCCAGGCTGGACTGTCGATCAACTTCTAATAACTTTGGTAGGCCAATTCAAAGCGGTTGGCACCATCACCCAACCGAACGCGACGCTCTCGACGCTCGGGACCTTCACGATCTCTGTAACAAGGGGCAGCTGAACCAGAGCTAGCCTGTGTGCGCTTGTGGGACCGGGCAGCGCTAGGTACGTGCTGCCCGGTCCCACACGGGGGCTTGATTGACCCACTGGCTCGACTGGCACCAGCTCGTCTCCATCTCCGGGACGCTGAGCAGGCCATGACCTTGCTTGCAAGCGAGCTCGGTGCCGTTCCACTCCAGCAGGTTGTGCGACGGACGGCCTACGCGGGCCGGTGTGGCAAGCGAGTGGAGACACTGCTTGCAGCGTTGTTCCTGGTCGCGAAAGCTCCAGCGCAGACCTATCACTGCGAAGATAACGAACAACAGCAGTTGCAGCAGGTCCGCGGTATTCGGCAGCGGTGCCTGAATGGGCTGGCAGACATCCGCGCTCAGCAGAAAGGTCAGCAGCAGGAGGAGTGCCGTCTTGGCGGCGAAGAAGAGCTGTCGCTTGATCCAATAGCCTCGCTTGTTTCGCTCCTCGATGTGTCGCCGCGAAGCCGTGGCGAAGGTAACAAAAACGACCAGGGGAGCGGCGAGGAGCGAACGGTCGAATTGTTCGCCAACGTACCGCCCGAGCAGATGCCAGCTGCCCCCGAATAGCAGGCCAATTACCGCCGAGAGCAGGCACAGCCCGAGCAGCGAGGCGAGGCAAAGGGTTGGCGTGCCGCTGAACGTGCGCCGCCAGCTCTCCGTTCGCAACCAGAGTGCGTCGCGGGTAAGGCCGATCGAGAGGTCGGTCGTGATGAGCAAGGATTGCGATCGGCTGCCGCGGCGGCGATGATGCATATGCCAGAGCTCTGCCTGCCAGGTCCGGAGCCATTCTTCACGTTCGGCCTCGGGAACAAGCGTTTCGACAGCTCGCAGGAGTCTGCGATCGAAGAGCGGCAGCGGCGAGGGCAGCAGGGATCTCATGACCGCTTCTCCGGAACGAGGTGGGCAAGCAGCGGGTATCTCTCGGTCACGGCGAGTGCGGCGGCCTTGCCTTCCCGCGTGATCTCATAATAGCGCCGCGCCGGGCGCTGCTTGGCCGTCGCCTCTTCCTCTGGCTCCCACTTCGATTCGACCAGCTCGTCGCGCTCGAGACGCCGCAACGCGGGGTAAACCGTGCCGCTGGGCAGGCCGGTAATCTGCATGACATCCAGGCCGAAGCAGTAGCCGAGGCTGAGCGCCTTAAGGATGAGAGCCGCGCTATGGGAGAGCCGGTACGTGTTCATGCTATGTAGTATGCTAGCAGACAAGAACGAAGTAGCATGCTACATAGGGGAGGGCCATGCTGGAACTCAGAAACGTCTCAAAACGATACCGCGGCATACCGGCCGTGGAGAACGTAAGCTTCGTCCTCCGCGAGGGCGAGGTGCTGGGCTACCTCGGGCCGAATGGCTCGGGAAAGTCGACCACGGTGAAGATGGTGATCGGCATGATCCAGCCGACAAAGGGAAAGGTCTTCTTCGCGGGGCGGAACATCCACGACGATCTCGCCTCCTTCCGTGTGCAGCTCGGGTACGTGCCGGAAGAGGCTCAGGTCTACACCCATCTCTCGGGTCTTGAGTATCTGCAGCTAGTGGGACGGCTGCGCGGCATGGAGGAGAAGCTGATCGAGCACAAAGCTCGAACGCTGCTCCAGCTACTGTCGCTCGAGGCGGCACAGTACGCGGCGCTCTCGGACTATTCGAAGGGCATGAAGCAGCGGGTGCTGATCGCCGCGGCCCTGCTGCACGAGCCGAAGCTGATTGTCTTCGACGAGCCGCTGTCAGGGTTGGACGCGGTCTCGGCGCGGCTGTTCAAGGACCTCCTCGTCCTGCTGGCGCGCGAGGGCAAGGCGATCCTCTACATCTCGCACGTGCTGGAGGTGGTGGAGCGGGTATGCGATCGGGTGATCGTGCTCGCCAAGGGCAGGGTGGTAGCTGACGCCGCACCGAGCGAACTCACCCGGTTGATGGAGCTGCCGACGCTCGAGAGTGTCTTTGCGCAGCTGGTACAGCAGACGAACACGGAGCGCGTCGCGGAGCAGATGGTGGACGTCATGAAGGTGCGTCATGGCTGAGCGGCGCGATGTGACACGCATCCTCGTCGGGCACTTCTTTCGGCGCTTCTTCGACAACGACACCATCCAGGTGGATGGCGACACGCTGACGACGGTCGTCCGCGCCGTTTCGATCGTGACGGTACCGGGCCTGATCGTCTCCTTCTTTCTGCAGAACCAGTATCCCAAGCCGCCATGGGTCGCGATCGAAGACCGCTACTTCTTCGTGCTGCTCTCGTTCGTGGTGATGGGAGCCGTGTCCATCTTCGAGTGGGAGATGTTGTTCCCCGACCGGCTGGACTTCTTGATCCTTTCGCCCTTGTCGTTGAAGCCGAGACAGATGCTGGCGGCGAAGGCGGCTGCGCTGATCGGCTTTCTTGCTATCTTCCTGGTCAGTTGTAACTGCTTCGCCGCAGTCATTCTGCCGGCGGTGAGCAAAGGTAGTTTCTATCGACACCTGTACGCCCATGCAGTCGCGGTCCTGCTGGCCGGCGTCTTCGCGGCGTTGTTCTTCCTGGCGCTGAGCGGAGTGCTGTTGTGCACCCTGGACGCGGCGCGATTCCGCATCGTTTCGCCGTTGGTGCAGATGCTGTCGGTGATGGCGCTGGTCCTGCTGTCGCTCGAGTACTTGCGGTACGGCGACTCCATGCAGGCGCTGTTATCCGGCCCGCTCGGCATGGCGAGGTGGGTGCCCCCGCTCTGGTTTCTGGGCTTGTATGAGCGGCTGCTGCATGGCGACGCAGCAGCGGAGTTTGCGCGACAGATGGCGGTATACGCGGTGCGCGGAACGTTGATCGCCGCGGCCGTCGTGTTGCTGACCTACCCGCTGGCCTGGGCGCGCGTGCGGACGATGGCCATCGAGGGAAGCTCCAGTCAGCGGCGGCAGTCCCCGCAGTGGCTAACCTCGATCGTGCATCGGCTGGTGCGGCGCCCGGGTGAGCGGGCAGTCTTCCACTTCATCGGGCAGACGATCGCGCGGAACAATCGTTATCAGGTCTACCTGGCGATGTACTGCGGAACCGGCATCGCGCTGGCGATCGCCTGTACGGTCAGGTTTCGCGTGGGTGTGAGCGGTCTTGAGCCAGCGCTGTCCGAGTATGGCCTGCATGCGGTCATGCCGCTGCTGGTCTTCTGGGTGATCGCGGGACTGCGAACGGCTTTTGCGTTTCCGCTTGCCTTGTCAGCCGGATGGATCTTTCGTGTCACGGGAGTCAACCTGTGCGAGTGCGCGTTGGCGGCGCGCCGGTGGGTGCTGCTGTGTGCGGTAGGGGTCATGTGCGGCGTGCTTGCGGTCCTTGGTCTGGCAGGGTGGGATCTGCGGCACCTGGTCGTCCAGCTTGTCTCGGGTCTGTGCATCTGCGTCCTGCTCACGGATGGCTTCTTCTTCCTGCAGCAACGTGTGCCCTTCAACCAGGTCAGAATGCCGGGCAGAACGAGCCTGCCGCTGATGTTGACGCTGTACGTGGGGGTGTTCCCGGCGATGATCCTGTGGATCATGCACCTGGAGATCAGGATGGAGAAGAATCTCGCGAAGCTCCTGCTGCTGGCTCTCACAACTGTGGCGATTCATACCGCGCTGGGAGTGCTGCGCAGAGGAGCCGAGGAGGTCGAAGAAGAGATGGAAGGGTACGAAGGGGAGTTCCAGCTGCTTGGCCTGAGCTGATCGGTCGTAAGCGGCACCTGATGTCCGCGAAGCCGTTCGGTGACGTTAGATAGAACGTTGGCGGTCGTCTCGCGCCAGACTCCGGCTCGTCGCTGAATCGCTATAATAGACAGTGGCGCGGTACAGGGCTCGACAGATCAGTCCGGCCATACGCCGTCAGCTTCGTGCGGAATACCGCCGTCACGGCGCGCTCAGAGGCTCCAGGGAGACATGACAAGAGCTCACCAACATCCTCTCGAGAAGATCCTCGAGAGCCGCATCGCGATTATCGACGGAGCGATGGGTACCACGATCCGCACCTACGGGATGACCGAGGCGGACATTCGTGGCGAGCGATTCAAGGACTCGACCAAGGATCTGCTGAACAACGGAGACATCTTTTCGCTCACCCAGCCGGAGATGATCGGCGACATTCACCGGCGCTTCCTGGAGGCCGGCGCAGACATCATCGAGACCAACACCTTTGGCGCAACAAGCATCACGCAGAGCGAGTTCTTTGTCGAAGATCCGCGGGAGCATGGCGGCCGGAAGGACCCTGCTTTCTACCAGAAGATCATTGAGGACGCTTCGCTCAGCAGTCTCGCGTGGGAGATCAATGAGCAGTCGGCCCGGCAGTGCCGGGAGTGGGCCGATCGCGTGGGCACGGCGACCGGGCGTCAGCGCTTCGTAGCCGGGGCGATCGGGCCCCTGACCGTCTCGCTCTCGAACTCGCCCGATGCCGACGATTCAGGCTTCCGGGTCGTGACCTTCGACCAGGTGAAGACCGCCTACATGGAGCAGGTCCGCGCGCTCATCGCTGGTGGCTCGGACCTGCTGCTGGTCGAGACGATCTTCGACTCGCTGAACGCCAAGGCCGCGCTGGTCGCGATCCGCGAGGTTTTCGACGCGGACGGCCGGGAGCTGCCGGTAATGATCTCGGCGGCGGTCGGGCGTGGTGGCGAAACGCTGATCTCGGCCCAGACGACCGAGGCGTTCTGGAACGCGGTGAAGCATGTGAAGCCGCTGTCAGTGGGGCTCAATTGCTCGCTCGGCCCCGACCTGATGTACCCCTTCCTGAGCGAGCTTTCGGAGAAGGCCGACGTTGCCATTTCGTGCTATCCGAACGCGGGCCTGCCGAATCCACTCTCCGAGACCGGCTTCGACCTGGGGCCGGAGGATATGGCGCGTTATTTAGGCGACTTCGCCCGCGGCGGCCTCATCAATATCGCTGGCGGATGCTGCGGCAACACACCCGAACACATCGCCGCGATCGCCAAGGCGCTTGAGGGCAACGCCCCGCGCAGGCTGAGCCCGGTTGAGGTCGCAGCGTGAGCGTGGCCGCAGAAGCAATCAGGGAGACGAAGCCGCTTCGCCTCTCAGGATCGCAGCCGTTCACCCAGCAGCCCGGCGTGTACATCATGCTCGGTGAGCGGACGAACGTGGCCGGTTCGCCCAAGTTCGCCAAGCTGATCAAGGAAGGCAAGTACGAAGAGGCCGTCGGCGTCGCCCGGCAGCAGGTGGAGAACGGCGCCAACGTCCTCGACATCTGCATGGACGAGGGCATGATTGACGGCGTCGTCGCCATGACACGCTACCTGCAGCTACTGGCGAGCGAGCCCGAGGTGGCCAAAGTGCCGTTCATGGTCGACTCCTCGAAGTGGGAAGTCATCGAGGCAGGGCTGAAGTGCCTGCAGGGCAAGGGCATCGTCAACTCGATCTCGCTCAAGGAGGGCGAGGAGAAGTTCCGGCAAAATGCTACCCGGGTCATGAAGTATGGCGCGGCGGCGGTGGTCATGGCCTTCGACGAACAGGGCCAGGCGGCGACGTACGAAGAGAAAATCCGGATCTGCGAGCGCGCCTACAGGATCCTGGTGGACGAGGTCGGCTTCCCGCCTGAAGACATCATTTTCGACCCGAATATCCTCACCGTGGCCACGGGCATGGAGGAGCATAACAATTACGCGGTCGATTTCATCAACGCCACACGCTGGATCAAGCAGAACCTGCCCCACGCGAAAGTCAGCGGCGGCGTCTCGAACATCTCGTTCAGCTTCCGCGGCAACAACAAGGTCCGTGAGGCCATGCATTCGGCGTTTCTCTACCACGCCATCGCGGCGGGTATGGACATGGGCATCGTCAACGCCGGGATGCTCGAGGTCTACGAGGAGATCGAGCCCGAGCTGAAGTTGCTGGTCGAGGATGTGCTGCTCAACCGCCGTCCCGACGCGACCGAGCGGCTCGTCGAACATGGCGAAAAGCTGAAGAACGTCGGCCGGGTCGTCACCGAAAAGCAGGCTGAAGAGTGGCGGAGCGGCACCGTCGAAGAACGTCTTTCGCATGCCCTCGTGCGCGGCATCGATGCCTTCATCGAGATCGATGCCGAAGAAGCGCGCGTCAAGCTTGGCCGCCCCCTCCTGGTGATCGAAGGACCGCTGATGGCCGGCATGAGCGTGGTGGGCGATCTCTTTGGAGCAGGCAAGATGTTCCTGCCCCAGGTGGTCAAATCGGCACGCGTGATGAAGAAGGCCGTCGCTCACCTGACGCCGTTTATGGAGGCCGAGAAGGCGGCGATGGAGGCTGCCGGCCATGTCGTGAAGGCGCAGGGAAAGATTGTGCTCGCCACCGTGAAGGGCGACGTCCATGACATCGGCAAGAATATTGTCGGCGTCGTACTCGCGTGCAATAACTACGAGGTCATCGACATGGGCGTGATGGTCTCGTGCGAGAAGATCCTTGAACGCGCCAAGGCGGAGAAAGCGGACATGATCGGCCTCAGCGGCCTCATCACACCGTCGCTCGATGAGATGGTGCATGTGGCCAAAGAGATGGAGCGCCAGGGCTTCAAGCTGCCCTTGCTGATTGGCGGGGCGACTACCAGCCGCACCCACACCGCCGTGAAGATCGCGCCGCACTACAGTGAGCCGGTCGTGCATATACTTGACGCCAGCCGGGCCGTGCCGGTGACGACAAGCCTGCTGAGCGACGCGGGCAAGCCGGCGTTTGTCGCCCAGCATCGCGCCGACTATGAGGCACTGCGGCAGGCGCACACGGCGCCGCGCCAGAAGATCGTACCGCTCGCCAACGCGCGCATCAGGCGGACGCCGATCGTCTGGCGACCCGAGGACCTTGCCGTGCCTGCGTTCACCGGGGTCTGCGCGCTCGACAACTTCCCCCTGGCGACGCTTCGCGACTTCATCGACTGGTCCCCGTTCTTTCACACCTGGGGCTTGAAAGGCATCTACCCCCGCATTCTCGAGCACGAGGGACACGGAGAGCACGCGCGCCAGATCTTTGCCGACGGTAAAGCGCTGCTCGAAATCATGATCGAAAAGAACGTACTCACGGCACGCGGCGTGTACGGTTTTTTTCCCGCCAATGCTGTAGGCGACGACGTCGAGTTATACACGGACGAGACGCGCAGCACGGTGCTGCAGCGGTTTCACTTCCTGCGCCAGCAGGCGAACCGGGAGGGCAGTGAACCGTGTCGCTCGCTGGCCGACTTTATCGCGCCCAAAGAGACCGGGCTCCGCGACTACATCGGCGCCTTCGCGGTCACCAGCGGGATCGGCCTGAAGGCGATGTGCGACGCTTTCAGGGCAGAGCACGACGATTACAACGCGATCATGGCCGAAGCCATCGCCGACCGGCTGGCCGAGGCCTTTGCGGAGTGCCTGCACAAGCGTGTGCGTAACGAATGGGGTTACGGTCGCGACGAAGGTCTGAGCAACAAGGACTTCATCGAAGAGAAGTATCGGGGCATCCGGCCCGCAGCAGGCTATCCAGCCTGCCCCGATCACACGGAAAAGGGGCCGCTCTGGCAGTTGCTCGACGTGCAGGCAAATACCGGGATGCTGATCACCGAATCATTCGCGATGTGGCCCGGTTCGAGTGTGAGTGGGCTCTACTTCGCTCATCCTGACTCGCGGTACTTCAGCCTCGGAAAGATCGATCGGGACCAGGTTGTCGACTACCACGAGCGCAAGGGAATGAGCGTGGCCGAGGTCGAGCGATGGCTCGGCCAAAATCTCAACTACGACCCGGCGGAGTAGCAGGCCTGTCCCTACCTCAACCTCAGCTGCTCGCCTTCAATCGAGCCGCAGGCACCTGCGGATTTCTGGTCCGAACTTCTCAACAAATCCCATCTTGCGCGAAACGGCAGACCAGTTAGTATTCGGAGTTGTAGATCCCGATTAGATTGCACAGGCGATCTACTACGGAAGGAGATCGACCATTGGCCAAATTGCACTACATCAACGCCAAGAACTCGCGCTCCATCCTTCTTGACCTGGCCTCGACATCGATCGGGCGTTCGCAGCATCGTGACCTCGTCCTGTCCGATCCATGCGTCTCGCGCCTGCACGCCATCATCCTCCGGGAGGACAGCACCTACACCGTCGTTGACCAGGGCAGTACCCACGGCACCTGGTTGAACCGCGAGCGGATCCAGCGGGCGACGCTCAAACACGGCGATCTCCTGCAACTTGGGTCACTCTCGGCCCAGCCTCTGCGGGTCGATCTTGAGAGTGCAGGCGCCGCGGAGGACGGCCCCATCGATTACCTGGCCAGCCAACTCCTGTCAACGCTGCATGATCTCCAGGAGCCAGCCGTCCCCGTGCGCAAGGGCGTGAATGAGATCGAACAGCTTAACTGGCTTCTGCGTGCCGCTCGGCTCCTCAACGAAGGCGGGGCTGTCGAGGAGATCCTGAGCGCGCTTCTCCAGGTCACCCTGCAGCTGACAGGTGTCGAGCGTGGCTTCGTCTTCCTCAGGGAGCCCGCCGGTATGCGCCTTGCACTGGGCCTGGATAACGGCGGCAAGCGGCTCGAAGAAGATTCCTCCGTCTCGCGTCACGCCATGCAGAAGGCGATCGACGACGGGGTCCGCTTCTCGATCAGCGATACGCTGCAGGACAGCGCCGCGGCGGTGTGGGATAGCGTCCTGTTGAACCGCATCCGCAGTATCTACTGCATCCCCTTGCGGGCGCGGGTCCCGGGCAGTCAGGTCACCGAGCTTCTCGGCCTGCTCTACCTCGATAGCCAGGTGACCTTCGGTACCATGTCCGAGATCGATCACCAGCTACTCGATACCCTGGCGACGGAGGCGGCGGCGCTGCTCCACAACGCCCTGCTCGCAGAAGGGGAGCAAAAAGCCCGTCAGGCCCGCGAAGAACTCGCTGTTGCTGCGGCCATTCACAGCGGCTTGATGTCGATGACGCTGCCGACGATCCCGTATGCCAAGCTTCAGGCCAAGAGCGTTCCGTGCCTCGCCATGGGGGGCGACTTCTACGACGTGGTTCTCCTGCCCAACTGCGTCTGCGTCACGATCGCTGATGTCTCGGGGAAGGGCGTCTCCGCCGCCATCGTCGCCGCCATCCTCCAGGGAATCATCCACTCGCAGCTGCTGGTGGGGCAGCCGCTCGCCGAGATCGCTTCGCTCGTCAACCAGTTTCTCTGCGCCCGCAACGTAGGCAAGTACGCCACCATGGTGATCCTCAAGCTTTACGCGGATGGTCATACGGAGTTCATCAACTGCGGCCACGTTCAGCCCCTGGCGATTCTGCATGATAAAGTCCATCGCATGGAAGAAGGCAATCTTGTCGTCGGTCTCATCCCCGACGCCGCCTATCTCTCGAGTGCGTACAAGCTGCGGCCGGGAGAGCGTATCCTCATCGCCACCGATGGCATCACCGAAGCAGAGAGTCCGGCCGGCGATGCCTTCGGCTATGAAGGTCTCTATGACACCGCCCAGAACGGGAGTCTGGACGCGATCCTTGACGCAGTCGCCAGGTTCGAAGCCCCAGCGCAGCCGCAAGATGATTGCACGCTGCTTCAAATCTCCTACACGCCTCCTGCATAGCGGGCTGCCGGACTGGCCACCTGACGCCCGCCGCAGGCCTGCGTCCTCCTATGTGTGTACGGGTCAAGCCGCAGGCGTATAACCTTCATCCCTTCAACAAAGGAAGCGATCGATGTGAAGGATCGATCATTTCTGCCGTTAACACTCCCAGACAGCAGGCGTTCCTCACCTTTCTCCTCGAAGGAGATCGTGATCTCCGGCCGTTGCGAGGGCCTCAATGAACGGAACGTACAATCACCTTCTGGTCATCGTCTCGCTCGTCGTGGCGATGCTTGCCTCCTATACCGCCCTCGACCTGACGGCACGCATCCGCTCCCTCCAGGCCGCCGGCTCGAAGCGAGCCGTCTGGCTGTTTTGCGGCGCAGCGGTCATGGGAACCGGCATCTGGTCGATGCACTTCATTGGCATGCTGGCCATGCAGATGCCCATGGTACTTGGCTACGATCTTTGGATCACAGCGCTTTCCCTGCTCATTGCGATCGGACTTTCCTACTTCGCTCTCTCGATCATCAGCGGAACAGCCGTAAGCTATCTTCGCCTCGCACTGGGCGGCTTAGGCATGGGCATTGCTATCGCTGCCATGCACTACACCGGTATGGCGGCGCTTCGCATCGAGCCCGCCCTGACCTATAACCGACCGCTGTTCTGCCTCTCCATCGCGATTGCGCTCACCGCCTCCTGGGCGGCTCTCTGGATCGCCTCCATGTTGTCGAACGAGGCACAACATCGTGTGCTTCTCAAGCGCGGCGGAGCCAGCGTGATCATGGGCTTCGCGATTGCCGGTATGCATTACACCGGCATGAGTGCAGCCATCTTCAGCGCCCATGCAGTCAGCCGCGCTGCAAGCCTTGCGAACGCAGACTGGCTCGCCGCGGTCGTGGCCGGCACGACGCTGATCCTGCTGACAAGCACGCTGATCTTCTCACGAATCGACCGGACCTTCGATGCGGCGTCGAACCGCATGGGAGCGTCCCTCAATCAGGCAAATCAGCAGCTGCTTGCACTCGCCACGCAGGATTCGCTGACGACACTGCCCAACCGCGCTTCGCTGCTCGAGCGCATGGAGCAGATGATCAGCCGCGCCGAGCGCGAAGGCCGTCCCTTTACCGTGATCTTTACGGATCTGGATGGTTTCAAGACAATCAACGACTCGCTTGGCCATGCGGCAGGCGACGATCTGCTCATCAAGTTCTCGCGCCATCTCAACGCCTGTGTCCGTCGCGAAGACATGGTCAGCAGGCTGGGAGGCGACGAGTTTGTCGTCCTGCTCGACGGCCTCGGTCTGCCGGCTGATGTGTCCCCGATCGCAAACAATATCCTCTGCCGGATGCAGCAGAGTTTCATCGTCGGCGGCACACCGCTGCGGGTCACGGCGTCGATCGGCGTGGCGTCATATCCGCAGGATGGCAAGCTTGCGGAAGAACTACTCAAGAATGCGGACATGGCGATGTACGACGCCAAGCAGAATGGAAAGAATACCTTCCGCTTCTACGACTGCGAGATGAGTAAAGCAGCATCGCGAACCTCGCTTATCTACAGCGCCCTGTCGGAGGAGCTCCTTAGCAGCCAGCTCACCTTGCACTTCCAACCCAAGTTCGACCGGATCAAGGAGAAGCTGATCGGCGCCGAGGCTCTGCTGCGCTGGCACCATCCCAAGCTGGGTAATATTCCTCCGCTTGAATTCATCCCCATCGCCGAACGAACCGGTCGGATCGTTGAACTTGGCAACTGGGTGATCTGCGAAGCCTGTAAACACATCACCGAGTGGGATCGGAAAGGCATGTCGCCCGTAAAGATCGCGATCAATCTTTCGCCGGAGCAGCTCTGTCTGCCAGGCTATATCGACACCGTCCTTTCGATCACGAGAGCGGCAGGCGTTCACCCGAACCGCATCATGTTCGAGATCACCGAGACGGCGGCAATGCGCGACGCAAAGCTGTCCGCCGATGTGCTTCGCCAGTTCCAGAAGGTGGGCTTCGACATAGCGATCGACGACTTCGGGACCGGCTACTCCAGCCTTGCTTACCTCCAACAGTTCCGCGTAAAACAGCTCAAGATCGATCGCTTCTTTACCAATGGCCTCGACCATAACGGCACCGAGGGACTGGCCATCGTCTCAGCGATCATCGCCATGGCCCATTCCTTGAACATGGTCGTCGTCGCCGAAGGCGTGGAGACCATGACGCAGCTTACCGCGCTGAAGGGTCTCAGCTGTGATGAGTTCCAGGGATTTTACCTGGGTAAACCCAAGACAGCCGCGGAGTTTACCGCACTGGTGCAACAGAAAGAGCCCTCGCTCACCCTGGCCTAGGCACGAATTAGAAGCGGCTCAGACCTCGAGATCACGACCGCGCCGAATTCTGAAGCCGCTTAGGTTACCATGGTGCCATCCGACTCATTACGCATAACGGAGAGGAGTCTGTCCGAGTTGCTATAGCGGTGCAGCGCTCCGATGCCCCATAACTCTCGCCCGATCGGAACGACATGCACGCCAAGGTACGCTCGTATCTCCCCCGAATCTTCGCACTCTCCCTGCTCCTCGGAGCTTCAGCATTCGCCCAGAACCTGCAGGTCGCGTACGGTGCAAAGGGGGTCCAGACACTCGTCTTTTCCAGCTCCACGCTTGAAGATACCGGCGCTTACCCGAGCGACGCCTTCCACATCTGGCACATGAAGTCGACTGACCTGAGTGGCAATCTTCTGAGCGACGGCCAGTACGGCTGGGGTGAGTCAAACAACGGAACCAGCTGGAACGCTGCGACCAACACCGAGACGTACACGTTCACGTGGGGAGCCATCGCCACCCAGTTCGTGCAAAACGGCAACAACCTTGACATGATCGTCACGGAGACCAACAACGCCGGCTCCGGCATCATCTTCGACGGCGCCGAGATCTATCCCTTCGCCCTCCACTTTCCTCAGGACCCGGCAAACTTCTACGGCTACAGCCAGTACGCCATCACCACCCTCGGCCCCGGCGTCAGCGTAGCCGACTTCGGCGCCGGCATCGTCACCTCCGTCATCCCCAACGAGGCCGTGCCGCTCTACGGTGGCTGGAAGGCCGCCGGAATTAATACCTACACGCCGCTCATGACCGGCACCGCGCCTGACGGCCTCGCTACCTTCCTTCCCCGCAATGATGCCCCTGTGCAGCCGGGCACCAGCTTCACCTACACCGTCTCGCTGCGGTTCACCCCGGAAGGCGCCGCCGCCAACGCCACCGACGCCTACACCAGCTTCGCGGCCACCTATCCCAGCCAGATGACCTGGACGGACAAGCGCATCATTGGCACCGCCTACCTCGCCAGCTCGCCCGTCAGCACCGGCGACATCACCCAGCCCGGCGGCTTTCCCACTAACCCGCGCCGCTACTTCAACGATCCCTCCGTCGACATCACCACGCCCGTCGGACTGCAGGCCTTTCAGGATCGCATCCTCGCGCAAGCCACCGCGAACACCGCCAACTCCGCGTCCCTCAGCGCGCAGGGTGTCATCACGTGGGATATCGAAGGCGAGCAGTACCCGCAGTCCACCAGCTACGTCTGCTCCCCCGACCAGGTCGCCGCCGTCGCCCCCGAGATGGAGTCCACCATCACCGACCCGAACTCCGCCTTCAACGGTCAGAAGCTCGACGATGCCTACTTCAGGATCATGTCCAGCGCTGGTCTGAAGATCGGCCTCTGCCTCCGTCCGCAGCTCTTCACGCTTGCCGCGAACGGCACGGCCAGTCAGAACTCCCTCACCACCAACGCCGCCATCATCGCCAACCTCGAGACCAAGGCCCGCTTCGCCAACACCCGCTGGGACGCCACCATCTTCTACGTCGATTCAACGGTCGATACTAACGGGGGCACCCTTGATCCCGCCATCTTCCAGCAGCTCATTACCGACCTGCCCAGCTTCCTCTTCATCCCCGAAGAGACAACGCCGCGCTACTACGCCTACAGCGCGCCGTTCTACTCCTTCATCTTTCACACCACGCTCGGGACGCCGGCCTCGACCTACCTTTCTTATCCCAAAGCTTTCGGCGCCAACCTGGTCAACGATGTCTCCGCCGTCACCCTGGCCACTTACCAGCCGCAGTTGACGCAGTCGGTCCAAGCCGGCGACATTCTCATGGGCCATGCCGACTATTGGCAGGCGAACGATTCCACCCTCGTCCAGATCTACCAGGCTGCTGGCGTTGGCGCCCCCCCTGCCCAACAGACGCCCACCATCAACTGGCCTGTTCCCGCCCCGATCATGTATGGCGCCAGCCTCGGTTCGGCGCAGCTTGACGCCACTGCAAGCGTACCCGGCACCTTCGCTTACGCGCCCACCGCGGGCACCCTCCTCAGCGCTGGCAGCAACACCCTGCTCGCCACCTTCACCCCCGCCAACGCCGCGCTTTATAAACCCGCCACCGCATCCGTAAGCCTCAGCGTCACGAAGGCAATCCCCGCGATCTCCTGGGCCACGCCGCCTACGGTTATCTACGGTACGCCGTTGTGGAGTGGGCAGCTGAACGCAACCGCCTCGGTTCCCGGCAGCTTCACCTACACCCCCGCGGGGGGCTCCGTGCTCTCAGCCGGCCCCCAGACCCTCAGTGCGACCTTTACGCCGGCCGACCAGGTGGACTACACGTCACGCTTGGCGTCCGTCGTTCTTACGGTCCAGCCGGCCACGCCGAATATCGCCTTCAAGGTAGCGAATCACCACGTAAATGCCAGCTTCACCGTCAATGCCACGTCGACCTCGCCCGCCGACTTTACCTACTCGGTCGTCAGCGGTCCGGCAACCATCTCGGGAGCGATGGTGACGCTGACCGGCCCGGGTGCGGTCGTTCTCAAGGCCAGCCAGGCTGCCAGCGGGAACTTCAGCGCAGCCACCCATACGACCAGCTTTACCTCGCTTCGCCGCACCCAGGAGACGCCCTGAGCCCGGATTGCCGCCGCTAAGCAAGCCCGGCGAATCAGGCGGCCCTCGCCATCTCAGCAGGTAGCTCGCCGCGCTTCCACAGCGCGTGGACGTGGGTAAACTCCGCGCCGAAGAAGAAAATCTGCGCAGAGTAGTAGACCCAGATCACCATTACAACGAGCGAGCCGGCCGCACCGTACGCAGAGCCGGGGCTGGCCTTGCCGAGGTAGAGGCCGAGCAGCGTCTTTCCGATGGTGAAGAGGAGCGCGGTGGCGGTAGCGCCGACTCGCACGTCGTCCCAGTCGACCTTCGTCTCGGGGACGTACTTCAGGATGAAGCCGAAGAGGATGGCGATACCGACGAGCGAGACGAGGAAGTTGATCGCGCCGAGGACAACAGCGGGGATAGGCAGCAGGCCGCTGAAGAACTTTGTGATGGCGTCAAGGGCGGCGCTGGCGAGCAGCGAGACGAGCAGGACGAAGCCGACGCCGATCACCATGCCGAGCGAGAAGAAACGTTCGCGCACCATACCCCAGATGCCGGAGTTGACGCCGGGCTTGACCTCCCAGATGGTGTTGAGGGCGGAGCGGAGCTCGCCGAAGACACCCGACGCCCCAAAGGCGAGGGTGGCAAGGCCGATAATGGTGGCGAAGATGCCGGAGGAGGCCTTCTGGCCGCTGGCGAGCATGGTAGCGACGGCGTTCCTGCCGTCCGGGCCGACCAGCGACTGCACCTGGGAGAGCAGATGCGCCTGGGCGCTGGCACGATCGAAGATCAGCGAGATGATGGCGACGACGAGGATCACGAGCGGCGAGATCGAGAGGATGGTGTAGAAGGCGAGGGCGGCGCCGAGTCGCGGTGCATTGTCCTCGTCCCAGTCGTTATAGCTGCGCTTGAGGAGGTCGAGGATGGTCGTGAAGTTCATAGAGGTCATTCTTATCGTGGAGGTCCGGCTCATCGCACGCGATTGAAAGACCGGCTCGTCGCTGGTGAGGAGTCAGGCGACGAGCCGGTAGGAATGGTGCCGAAGTGAAACGTTACTGCTTTGCGGTAACACGTGAACCTCGCGCTGCGAGCTAATTGTTGACGCTGTGAATCGTGTCGCTGACGGCGTGTGCGGCCTTGCCGGCAGTATCCTTCACGGCGCCGACTGCCTGGTCGACGAGGCCTTCGCCCTCCAGCTCGTCATCGCCGGTCGCCTTGCCGAAGCCTTCCTTGGCCTTGCCGACAAGGTTGCCGCCAGTCCCCTTAAGCCGCTGCTTGCTGCCCCAGAGCGAGGTCTGGTCAGCCGCGTCGTCGAGGTCGCTGCTGCTGGTGGCGTACTGTGAAGGCGATTGATTGAGCAAAATCGAAACGGCGACGCCGAGACCGACGCCCGTCAGAATCCAGATAAGAGTTTTCATGGTGATGTATCTCCTGTGAGCTTGAGATGCGGGACCGGGCGATTGCACTGTATGAAAGTTGAGAAGGCGCGCCTCCCATCCAGGCGAGGTGATGTCGCGCGAATTGTGCATCTGACAGGGGCTTCGGCAAGCTGCGGGGCACGTTCTACGAGTTTCAGCCCAGGAGTCTGCCTTGCTCAAACCGTCTTCAACCCTTGCGCTCTGGGGTGGTGTGGAGTGCACGATCAACCGGGTTGGCAACGTCTTCTTCGACCAGGTCGCCAAGTCAGGTCATCGGGAGCGGGTAGAGGCTGACCTTAAGCTTTTCAAGGGGCTGGGTATCACCACGTTGCGGACGGCAGTGCACTGGGAACACGTGGCGCAGACGCAGTCGTGGGCGGTCTCGGACGAGCTGCTCGAGGCGATGGAGCGGCTGGAGCTGCAGCCGATCGTGGGGCTGCTGCACCATGGCAGCGGGCCGGCGGGGACGAGCCTGCTGGACGCCGCGTTCCCTGAAAAGCTGGCGGCATTTGCGCTCGAGGTAGCCAGTCGCTACCCCTGGGTCCGGGACTATACACCGGTCAATGAGCCGCAGACGACGGGGCGGTTCGCCTGCCTGTACGGGCACTGGTATCCACACGAACGCAGCATGACAAGCTATGTGCGAGCGCTCACCAACGAGATCAAGGGGACGGTCCTAGCCATGCGAGCGATCCGCTCCGTGAATCCCGCAGCTCGGCTGATCCATACGGAAGATGGCGGCGCGATCTTTTCGACCGCGCCTCTCGAAGCAATGCGGGTAGAGCGGGGGCAGCGGCGCTGGCTTGGCGCTGACCTGTTGTGCGGCTGCGTCACGCCAGAGCATCCCCTCTTCGGCTTTCTCGGCGAGCACGGCCTGACCGAGGCCGAGATCCTGTGGTTCCGCGATAACCCGTGTCCCCCCGCCGTAATGGGGCTGAACTACTATGTGACCAGCGACCGCTTTCTGGACGATCGTGTCGAGCTGTATCCGCCGCACTTTGCCGGGGGCGATACGGGTGCCGAACCCCTGGTGGACTTTGAAGCAGTACGGGTGCGGCGCGAAGGGATCTCGGGTGTAGGCGCAATCCTGACCGAGGCGTGGGAGCGCTACCGGATCCCGGTCGCCATCACGGAGGCGCACCTCGGCTGTGATCCCGAGGAGCAGGTACGCTGGCTGGCCGAGATCTGGCAGGAAGCTGAAGCAGCGAAGGCGGCGGGGGCCGATGTACGTGCAGTAACGGTATGGGCGCTGCTGGGGTCGTTCAACTGGTGCCACCTGTGCACGCAGGATACGGACGCGTACGAGCCGGGTGTCTTCGACCTGGTGGAGGGCGTGCCGGTGGCGACGCAGCTCACGCGACTGGTGCGGAAGCTGGGGCACGGACGGCCGCCGGAGGATGGGGCGGAGCAGGCTGGCTGGTGGCATCAGCCGGACCGCTTCGCGGTGGCGCCGGCCCCGCTGTAACCTGATCGGCCGAGCGAACCGTCTATAGGAATATGGACATCGTCCTAAAGCCCGGGGAGTTGAGTGTTCCTGAAGAAGGAGCCGGTGTTGGTGGCCGGACGGATACGGGCTCGCTCGCTGCCGAGGGCCTGCGCGGGGAGATGGCGCAGATCGAGTCGCTGGTGCGTGCATACCGGCCGCGGCTGCTGCGGTTCGTGACCTTTGCGGTGCGCGATCAGGATCTGGCCGAGTCGATCGTGCAAGACTGCTTTCTGAAGGCGTACATCACCCGGGAGAGCTTTCGCGGGGAGTGCTCTGTCAGCACGTGGCTCTTCAGCATCGCGAATAACCTGATCCGCGATCACGTGCGAACGAAGAAGTTTCAGTTCTGGCGCAAGGTGCAGGGTACGGCGGTTGACCTGGCCGAGATGGCCTCGTCGCTGCGCAGCCAGGTGTGCTCGCCGGAGGTGCTGCTGCTCGAGCAGGAGCGCGCAATGCACGTGACGGAGGCGCTGGCCGGCCTGTCGGTCAACCAGCGTACGGTGTTCCTGCTGCGGTTCTCAGAAGACATGACGCCGCAGGAGATCGCCGAGTCAACGGGCATGGCGGTGAATACGGTGAAGACGCATCTGCACCGGGCGCTCGTGTCGGTCCGGAAGCAGCTGGGAGGTCCGCGATGAGCGAAGTCCATCTGACGGACGAGGAGTTCGCGAGCTGCCTGGCGGAGCCGGAGACGGAGGAAACGGCGGCGCTGCATCTGCGGACGTGCGCAGCCTGCCGGGCGGAGCTGGAGGACTTTCAGGCTGCGGTCACAAGCTTCAACCAGGTAAGCTTTGCATGGAGCGAGCGGCGGTCGGTGACCCTGCCGACGACGGTAACGGAGAAGGCTGGCGCAGGGTGGGCATCGAAGTGGGCCTGGGGTGCAGCTACGGCGATGCTGCTGGTGCTGGTATGCGGAGGCGCGGTGCAGACGCGGTACGCGGGGCGGAAGGAGGCGCAGGCGACCGCCCGGGTTGACCAGAACTCCGAGGCGTCGATCTCGCGGGATAACGAGCTGATGACGGCGGTCGATGCGGAGATCCGGCGAAAGGACCCGTCGCCCCTGGTAGCGGAGAATGAGGCGGAACTCCTGGATGGGCAGGCGAAAACGCCGCGCAGCGAGTGATATCCTGCGTGCCAGCCTGCTTCAAGAATCTACCTGCTTCAATGATCCAGATAACCGGGAGCGCTCGGGTCATCGCTGAACTGAACGACACCGGGGAACTGGTGGCGCGCCTATCGACCGCGCCTGCTGCGCTAGGTCACCTTCGTGCTGCAAGCAGCGGCAGGTCTTCTGCTGCGGTTTGTAGAGGAGATGGATCTTGACGAGATCGCGGCGAGTACCGGAAGCCGATGAACACGGTGAAGACGCACCTGCTGGGCGCGGTCACGGCGATCCGGAGAGAGCTGGGGTAAGTAAAACGAGGATGTCTTTCGAAGGGGGTCGCGTGAGGGCAGGGCGGATGACGGAAAAGATCAGGATGACGCGTGTTGCGCTGCTGCTGGGAGTTCTTCTGCTAAGCGGCATGGCTTGCCAGGCGCAGGTAAATCCTCCAGGGGGGCCTCCGCCCGATGGGCCGCCATGTGGACCGGGCCAAGGTGGCTTGCCGCACGATGATGCCCATGGGCACGGACATGGCGACGGCCCGCTGGGTCCGCCGCGGCAGGACGGAACATCGAGCACGATGCGTGGAGGTCTGCAACTGGGGCCGCCCGGCCGGTGGTGGGACGATAGCGGCTTCGCCAAGAACCTCGGCCTGCGCCCGGAGCAGAAGGAGCGGATGGACGGGATCTTCAACGCGAACAAGACGGCGATCCTGAAAAGCTTTCAGTCGCTGCAGCAGGAAGAGGGGCGGATGGAGGAGGTATCGCACCAAGGCCAGCCGGAGGAGCCGGCCATCTTCGCGGCGATCGACCGGGTCACGCAGGCGCGGGCGACGCTCGAGAAGGCGAACGCCCACATGGTCCTGCTTCTCCGGCAGGCGATGGACAAGGACCAGATCGAGCGGCTGGAGCAGCACCGATAAGCAGGCGCTCGTCTAGGTAGACCGGAAGTTGACGAACTGCAGCTCGACCCCGATATCCTTGCCGCGAAGCAGCGCCATGACCTCCTGCAGCACGTCGCGGTCCTTTGACACCACGCGCACCGTGTCGCCTTGGATGCTGGCCTGGGCCTTCTTTTTCGAGTCCTTGATGGCGGCGACGATGATCTTCGCCTTCTCGGACGGGATGCCCTGGACAAGCTTGATCTTCTGCCGAACCGAGGAGTTCGACGCCGGTTCGAGCTTCTCGAACTCGAGGTTCTTCAGCGAGACGCCACGCTTGACCAGCTTCTGCGAGAGTATCTCCTTCACCGCCTCAAGCTTGTACTCGTCCTGCGAGGCGAGTTGGATCGTATCGGTTCCTTCGAGCTCGATCTTCGACTTGGAATCTTTCAGGTCGAAGCGCGCGTGCACCTCTTTCGAGGCCTGCTCGATAGCGTTCTTGACCTCCTGGAGGTCTACTTTGCTGACTACGTCGAAGCTGTTATCCGATGCCATGGCCTGTCCCTTGTGAGCTGTCCCTTATGGGTGCTGTGTCGCTCCCTATTATGGCAGGTTGAAGAGGCGGCGAAAATTCTCGCTGGTCAGCGCCGCCAGCTGGTCGGAGGTGAGTTTGCGGAGGTTGGCGAGGTACGCCGCAGTGTGGGTGATGAGAGCGGGCTCATTCTGCTGGCCCCGATGCGGGATGGGCGCAAGAAAGGGCGCGTCGGTCTCGATCAGGATGCGGTCGGCGGGGGCCAGCGTGGCGGCTTCGCGGAGGCCGGTCGAGCGCGGGTAAGTAAGATTGCCGGCAAAGGAGAGATGGAAGTTGGCCGCAAGCGAACGCCGTGCCTGGTCGGGCGTGCCGGAGAAACAATGCATGATGCCACCGTTGGCGCCCGCTCCCGCGACCGGCCAGTGGAGGGCGAGCAGCTCCAAAAGGTCCTCCCAGGCGTCGGCGGTGCCGTACTTTTCCTTGGCGTCCGGTTGCGCCAGTTCAGACGTCCGGCAGTGGATAAGGATGGGCTTCCGGGCCGCGGCAGCAATGGCGAGCTGGGCGAGGAACGCGGCCTGCTGGGTGGCGATGTCGGGGTTGGCGGCGTGGTAGTAGTCGAGGCCAATCTCGCCGACGGCGATGCAGCCGGGGTCGTTCACCAGGCGTGCCAGGCCGGCGAGCGCTTCTGGAGTTGCACTCGCGGCCTCCTGCGGATGGATGCCGGCGCTCGCGTAGATCGTCAGCTCGGACGTGCTGTGTGCGTGGGCGATCTCTAACGCCCGGTGCATGGTGTCAGGGCCGTCGCCGATCCCGATGGCGAGCAGCGTGCGGACGCCGGCGGCGTGGGCGCGTTCGAGGATGGCGGGCAAGTCTTCATAGTCGTCCAGGTGACAGTGCGAGTCGGTAAGGTGCATGGCTTTCTTCAGCCTACAGGGGTTACGATGTCGGCATGAAGAACCTGAGTCGGCGTGATCTGTGCGTGGCGCTTTCGGCGTTTGCAGCGGTGGGTGGCGGACTGTGTGAGGCCCAGGATGCCGCTGCGGCCGAGCCCGTGCTGGCGCATTCGGCCATCTTCCCGTATGACCAGCTACCGGTAAAGAGCTCTCCGGGCGGCATGGCGAGCCGCGCCGTCATCCACGGCGACCTCGCGACGGGCGAGTTCGTGGAGGTGCATGAGACGACGCTGCCGGCCGGCCAGATGCCGCACCCGCCGCACCGCCACACGCACTCGGAGTTTCTGCTGATCCGGGAGGGCAAGCTCGAGGTGACGAGCGATGGAAAGCAGGGGATCGTGGAGGCAGGCGGGGTGATCTTTACCGCCTCCGGGGTGCTGCACGGGCTAAAGAACATCGGCGAGGTGCCGGCGAACTATTTCGTGGTGGCAGTAGGGGTCCAAAAGGTGATCCCGACCTAGCACTGAGTCACCCGACACTCAGGAAGAGTTAATTTAGTTGTTAATGTTGGCGAGTTTATACCGAGCTCGAAGTCCAGACGTAAGTGCAATCATTTGAAGACTTTGGACTTCGCGAAAAAGCTAAGGGAGTCCCAGGCAGGCGACCCGCCGACAGTCTTCGACACTCCGGCGGAGACAGCGCCGGAGTGCAGGAAGCAACCAGAAAAGTGAATCGAGGAGTAAAGTCTGCAGTCACCCGACCTCCGGCTACAGGCCCGGACCTAAGTCATCTGCTTTGAAGACTTTGGACTTTTGAAAAACTTCCAAGTCTACCGGCGATGCCTAGCGCACACGCGAGCCCAAAGCCAGCTCTTCCGTATCGGGGAAGGTGGTCAGCACGGGCTTGGTATTGTCACCGGACGAGGCGGCAAGCAGCATGCCGTGCGACTCCAGGCCGCGCATCTTGCGCGGCGCAAGGTTGGCGATGATGACAATGCGCCGGCCGATCAGCTCTTCCGGCGTGTACCACTCGGCGATGCCGGAGAGGATCTGGCGAGTCTCATAGCCCAGATCCACCTCGAGCCGGAGCAGCTTGTCAGCCTTGGGGATGCGCTCAGCGACGAGGATTTTAGCGACACGCAGGTCGATCTTCACGAAGTCGTCGATGGCGATCTGCGGGGTGTCGGGGGTAGAGGTCGCCGCGACCGCCGAGGCAAACGGGGCGGACGCAGGAGCGTCAGCGTGCGGGGTGTGGACGCGCTCGGTCGTGACCGCATGCGAGCCGGCCACGGTCGCCCCGGGGTTGATCTCGTCGAACGTGGTGGTGCGGGGCCCGGCAGCAGGGTCGTTGCTGTCGTGCTGCTCGGGCCGGGTAGGGCTGAGCTCGTCGACGAGGCTGGTCTGGTTTGCCTTCTGGGGCGCGGTTTTGCTGGCTTCGATGTCGGTCATGGTCTGGGCGAGTTCCTTGGGCGCTCTGGGGAAGATAGGGCTAAGCGGGCCCAGCTTTGTGCCGTGCTGCAAGCCCCCCCATTTTAGGTCTTTCAGCTCCCCCCTGCGCGCAGCCTCTTCAATGTCTCCGAGACCTAGTTGAGCCCAGGCTTTGGCGGTACGGTGAGGGAGGTTCGGGTAGAGCAGAGCGGTAATGATGCGTATGGATTCA
>CAXTLS010000052.1:0-27410 GCA_964245235.1 uncultured Acidobacteriaceae bacterium | reverse complement strand
TCGTTGATGGCGAAGATGCCGCGGTTGGCGCGGGGCAGGAGGCCGTAGTGCATGGTGAGCTCGGAGCCGAGGTCCTGGTTGGAGCGGGCGGCCTTGATGGGGTCGATATCTCCAACCAAGTCAGCTACCGTCACGTCGGGGGTGGCGAGTTTTTCGACATAGCGATCGTCAGGAGTGAGCCAGGCAATGGGGGTGCTGTCGCCGATCTTGGCGATGAGGTCGCGGGAGAACTTCGAGAGCGGGGCGTAGGGATTGTCGCGGAGCTCGGAGCCGGCGACATAGGCACACTGGGGGTCGAGCAGGGTGGTGAGAGCGCGAAGGATGCGCGACTTGGCCTGACCACGGAGGCCGAGCAGTATGAAGTTGTGCTTCGAGAGCACGGCGTTGACGATCTGGGGAACGACGGTGTCTTCGTAGCCGACGATGCCAGGGAAGAGTGGGGCGTCGGTGGTGCCCTTGGCGCGGAGTTTGGCGATGAGATTGTCGCGGAGCTCGTCCTTGACGGAGCGGGCGAGACGTTCGGGGGTGAATTCGCTGGCGCGGAGGGCGCCGAGGGTGGTCGGGAGGGAGGTCGCCATGTCTAAGTATAGACGGTGGGCGGGGTGGAAGGATTCAGGGGCATCCTTCAAGTTGCGGCGGATGAAGGGAAGTCGATGGGATTACGGGTGGGCAGCGTGCATGATCTGGCGGAGCTGCTTCTCGGCGTCGGGCTGCCAGTAGCGGCAGTCGAGCTGGAGGAAGACGGAGGTGTAGGGGATGGTCATGGTGGTTTTGAGGACGAGGATGTGGAAGGTGCGTCCGGCCTCGTCGATTCTGCCGATGATCTGCTCGTGGGGGAGCGACTGGACGGGGTAGTCTCGAAGCAGGAGCTTGATGTCGGAGCGGTAGGGGGTGACGCCGGGGGCGGCCTGGTCGGTGAGGAATGGAAGCTCGGCGTCCATGTAGACATTGGGAATGATGTGGGGCGCGCGGTCGAGCTGCGAGAGAACTTCACGCAGGACGTGGAGCTGGGTGGCGTTGGTCTCGATGGTTTCGACGCCGGGGGAGACCTGGAGCGGGTAGGCGGAATCGACAATCAGGATCCAGTTGCGGTGGCCGAGGAGGGGGAGCTCGGCGGCGACCCTGGCGGCCCAGGTGGGGGCAGGAATAGATTGGGCCGGGAGGGTGGGGGACGCGGCCAGGAGGAGGATGAGGAGGTATTTGTGCATGGGCGGCCCCTTGAGGCTTAATACCGATCAGTGCGGATTATAGGGATAAGTGCGGATTAGCGTGCGGGCGCTAGGTGGTGAGTTCTTCGCGGAGGGCTTCCATTTCGGCCAGGGCGTGCTGGTTGCCGGTGCGGTTGGCGGCGGCGATGCCGGTGTGGAGGCGGTCGAGGGCTTCGTCGGTGCGGCCGAGCCTGGCGAGGGTCTGGGCGGACATCTGGTAGGCGGGGACGTAGTCGGGGTTGTGGGCGATGAGGGTCGAGAACTCGGCCAGCCCCTGCTCGGTGTCGTTCTGGCTGATCTGCTCCATGGCGAGGCCGTAGCGGGCGAAGGCGTTGCTGGGGTCGAGCTGGAGGATCTCGTGGAAGGCGGCTATCTTGTCCATGGGCTTATGATAGCGGGAATGTTGAGGGGGACTCATGGGCGTAATTCAGTCTGTTCTTTCATGTTTCGATGACTTCATCGATAACATGTCCATTCCTGCCGCAGAAGCACAGGAGGCTCTGCTCGCGTTGCTCAAGAACGGTCAAGCTAAGAGATTTTCGAGATTATGAGTGGTGATTTGGAGCGAAACTATAAGCTAGTTGAACTGCTCGAACATAGCTATGTCGAAGATCCCGAATTATTGGAGGGCCGCGTAAAGCTCAATTGAGGAGCTTCGGAGGGAGTATCTTCAGACATCTCGTCGAAAATTGAACTCGTTGACAGAGTTTTCGTTCATTGAAACTGTTGATCGATCACAGGCTGAAGAGATGAATTTGCTCGTGGATACTAACCACCAGTTGTTAGAACTAAGTGTCGCGCACGAATTCATTTCACGCCTACCGAACGGTCTTAATCGGGCTCAGCAACTTTCCGAATGGCCTGTTCAGGAACCGACTTCGGAGATGGCAGATCGATACCTTGCAGAAGCATGCAATTGTTTTCTGTTTGGCTTCGACACTGCTTGCGTTGTGATGTGCCGTTCGTTGTTGGAGGAAGTTCTCGAACGCAAGTTGCCCGAATCTCTCCTGAGAGGAAATCTTCCCAAAAAAAACAGAACGGTTTGACACTTGGCTGCTTGATCGGGATCGTCAACAACAATCTCCAAAGTTCATTCCCTAGTCCAGAACTTCTAGTGCTTCTCAGAAAGATAAACGAGACAGGATCGAAAGCAGCTCACGAAAAGACTGTAAATGCACGTGAGTCGCTCAACTGTCTGAAAGCAACCCACAAAGCGATTTTTCTGTTGCTTTTGCCTTAGCAATTTGCGTTCTGGCTCAGGATTGCCGACACTTGGAAGGATGAGCGAAGAGAGCATATCGCGGACTGTGGAGGAGTCGCAGTCGGAGCGGAGTGAGATTGTGTTTCCGGCAGACTCGAATGCGTTGGGGAACCTGTTTGGCGGGCGGTTGATGCAGTACATCGACCTGGTGGGGGCGATGGCCGCGAGCAGGCATGCGCGGGCAATTACGGTGACGGCGAGTATGGATCACCTGGATTTTGTTGCGCCGGTGCGAGTGGGCGAGCTGCTGATTTTGAAAGCCAGCGTGAACCGGGCCTTCCGGACCTCGATGGAGGTGGGCGTGCGGGTGATGGTCGAGGATGTGCAGGAGCAGCGGCTGCGGCACGTATCGAGCGCGTACTTGACGTTTGTGGCGGTCGATCATCAGGGCCAGCGGCTGGTGGTGCCGCAGGTGATGCCGGAGACGGCGCACCAGAAGCGCCGGTACGAGGATGCGGGGCGGCGGCGGGAGATGCGGTCGGGCGAAACGCAGCGGAAGAAGGAGATGCGGGCGGCGATGGGGGATGGCTTTCATGTGTGAAGTGGTTAGTTGGTGCTGCGTTGCATAGGAAAGCGAGAAGCAGGTCCGCCGCTGCGCGAAGGACGAAAATCCTCGCGGTAGCACGGTGGTTGACTCAATAGCACATTGCTTGACGGACGGGATGAAGGAGCGAGTACATGGGACATATGGGAACTGGCGGGCCGCAGAATCCGCAGGGGCCGCAGCCTTTGCCGGGTGTGGCGCATGTGGTGGCGGTTGGGAGTGGTAAGGGTGGGGTGGGCAAGACTACGGTGGCGGTGAACCTGGCGGTCTCGTTGGGGAAGCTAGGGTATCGTGTGGGGCTGATCGATGCGGATATCTATGGGCCGAACGTGCCGATGATGCTGGGGGCGACGCGGCAGCCGAACGTAGTGGGGGAGAACCGGATCGAGCCGCTGACGGCGCACGGGGTGAAGTTTATCTCGGTGGGGTTGATCTCACCGGGCGATAAACCGATGGTGATGCGTGGGCCGATGCTGCACCAGATCATCCGGCAGTTCCTGATGCAGGTGGAGTGGGGGCTGCTCGATTTCCTGATCGTGGACCTGCCGCCTGGGACGGGCGATGTGGTGATCTCGCTGGTGCAGACGGTGCCGTTGACGGGTGCGGTGGTGGTGTCAACGGGCTCGGGCGTGGCGCTGCAGGATGCGCGGAAGGCACTCGAAATGTTCCACCAGGTGAAGGTTGAGGTGATCGGGCTGGTGGAGAATATGTCGCAGATGACGCTGCCCAGCGGGGAAGTAATTGATGTCTTCGGGGCAGGTGGGACGGAGCGGACGGCGGCGGAGTTCGGGCTGCCGTTTCTCGGGGCTCTGGATATGGACCCGAAAGTGCGTATGGGTGGCGATCGCGGGCTGCCAGTAACACTGGCCGGTCCCGATTCGGCATCAGTGGCGGCATTTTATGACGTTGCCCGGAAGATTGCCGCGCGCGCGATGGCGATTTCGGAGCAGGATGAGGATGTGCTGGAGATCAGCTGAGGGTTGAGTGTTGGACACTCAGGATAGGCATCCAAGGCTTGACGACTGGCGTATTCTGAAGAAGAGGTGGCGGAGATGGCGGATGCAGAGCGTGTGACGGCGCGGCAGCGGGCTATTCTAACGGCCATTGTGGAGAGCTACATCGACACGGGCGAGCCGGTTGGATCGGGCACGGTGTCGCGGCTGCAGCAGGCAGAGATTGGGGGGCTAAGCCCGGCAACGGTGCGGAACGAGATGGCGGCGCTGGCGGACGAGGGATTGCTCGAGCAGCCGCACACGTCAGCGGGACGGGTGCCGACGGCGCGGGCGTTTCGGATGTATGTGGAGCAGATTAGCGGGGGCGGGCTGTACACGATGTCGGCCGGCTCACGATCGGAGATCGACTTGCGCTTTGCCGGGCTGACGGGGACGCAGGCGGTGCTGGAACGAATGTCGCACGTGCTGGCAACGCTGACAAGCGGTGTAGGCGTGGCGATTGCGGCGGTTTCAGGCGGAGACACGCTCGAGCATGTGCACTTTTCGCGGCTGACGGGGTCGCCGGTGACGGGTGCGCGGGTGCTGGCCGTGGTGGTGACGCGGTCGGGACTGGTGCGGGACCGGGTGCTGGCACTGAAGCAGGACCTGACCGTGCGGGAGCTTGAGATGGCGGCGAACTTTCTAAATGAGAACTTCCGTGGCTGGAACATCGAGGGTGTTCGGCGGGAGATCGCGCGGCTGGTGGAGCGGGAGCGGGACGAGTACCAGCGGCTGTTGACGTCGGTGCAGCAGCTTTGGGCGCACACGGTTCCGGAGACGGATGCGCTGCGGCAGACGGTGTATGTGGAGGGTGTGGCCAATCTGGTGTCGCGGGAGGGCGGATTGCGGCAGGAGGATCGCGACCGGCTGCGCGAAGTGCTGATCGCGCTCGAGGCGAAGCAGAGGCTGGTGGAACTGCTCAATGCGTATATTGATGCCCGTCAGGAATCGGTGCGGGTGGTGTTCGACCTGGAGGAGCAGGCGCCGGAGCTGGCAGGACTAGTGCTGATTGCAGCGCCGGCGAGGATGGCGGGTGAGAGCCGTGGAACCGTGGGGGTGATTGGGCCGAAGCGGATGCAGTATGAGCGAACGATGAGTGCTGTGAGCTATATCGCGCGGGTCTTTGATCGGATGCTGGAGCCGCAGTAGTGGGATTGGAGCGGTAGGTAGGGTGGGGAATGGCAAAGGGCACGAGCTGGGACCGGTTTGCGGACGGGGTCGCGCGATGGGCGAGAATCGGCAACAATAGAAGTGACGGAATCAGCAACACTAGAACTGATGACGAGATGAGGAGCACCAAAGGAATGCAGGACGAGACAGTAGAGCAGGGAGTGCAAGAGCCCGAGATGGTGAGCGGGCACGAGTCGACAATGGACGGTCCGACTTCGGAGCTGGAGCAGCTTCGGGGCGAGCGCGATCAGCTGCTGGATCGGCTGGCGCGGCTGCAGGCCGAGTTTGACAATGCGCGGAAGCGTGAGATGAAGGAGCGCGCCGACACGCGGGACTACACGGTGACGAGCACGGTAGAGCCGTTTTTGGGCGTGATGGACAACTTCCATCTGGCGCTGAAGGCGAACGGGACGGCGGACCAGCTGCGCGGCGGTGTGGAGCTGATCCTGAAGCAGATGGAGGACGCGCTGAAGGGTCTGAACGTGCAGACTGTGGAGTCGGTCGGGACGCAATTTGATCCGCGCATCCACGAGGCACTGGGAAATATCGAAACGGCGGAGTTCCCGGACCACCAGGTGCTGGAGGAGATTCGGCGCGGGTACAGGATTCGCGACAAGCTGCTGCGGCCGGCGCTGGTGCGGATTGCGGCGAATCCCGGGCAGGTATCGGAGTAGCAGGGAGCAGGGACCAGAGGCTAGAGGATCAGGCCTTGAAAAGCGAAGGGGAATTTTAGAGAGATGGCTACGGCGAACGTGACGAAGATTGATTATTACGAGGTATTGACGGTTTCGCGGGACGCCTCCGATGTGGAGTTGAAGACGGCGTACCGCAAGCTAGCGATGCAGTACCATCCGGATCGCAACCCGAACAATCCTTCTGCCGAGGAGAAGTTCAAGGAGTGCAGCGAGGCGTATGGCGTACTGAGCGACCCGGAAAAGCGGGCTGCCTACGACCGGTACGGGCATGCGGCGTTCCAGGGCGGGGGGGCGGCAGGTGGTAATCCGTTTACGGGTGGGAATCCGCAGGACTTGGGAGACATCTTCGGCGACCTGTTCGGCGAGATGTTCAACATGGGCGGGCAGCGGAAGGCGTCGCGAGTGCAGCGCGGGCGCGACCTGCGGTACGACCTGTCGCTGGCGTTCGAGGAGGCGGTCTTCGGCAAGGAGCAGGAGATCACGATCCGGCGGATGGAGGTCTGCGAGGACTGCAAGGGATCGGGCGCCGCGAACGGTAAGGCTCCGATCACGTGCACGCAGTGCGGCGGGCGCGGCCAGGTGCGGTACCAGCAGGGATTCTTCTCCGTGGCGCGAACGTGCTCGGTCTGCAACGGGACTGGGACGCTGGTGGTTGACCCTTGCAAGACTTGCCGCGGCGAGACGCGGGTACAGAAGGAGCATACGCTCCTGGTAAAGGTGCCGGCGGGCGTGGAGCAGGATACGCGCATCCGGTACCAGGGCGAGGGCGAGACGGGCAAGTTCGGTGGGCCAGCGGGCGACCTGTACGTCGTGCTGAACGTGAAGGCGCACAAGTTCTTTGAGCGGGATGGCGACGATCTGCATTGCGTGCTGCCGATCTCGTTTCCGCAGGCGGCGCTGGGGACGGATCTTGAGATAGAGACACTGGAGGGCTCGGCGACGATCAAGGTTCCGGAAGGGACGCAGAGCGGCCGGGAGTTCAAACTGCGCGGCAAGGGTGTGCCTCATCTGAACGAGCATGGCAAGGGCGACCTGATCGTCGAGGTGCGAATCGCGGTACCGGGCAAATTGACGAAGGCGCAGCGGGAGTTGCTGAAGCAGCTTGGCGAGACGATGACGGTCGAGAATGTACCTACGTCGCGGGGTCTGTTCTCTAAGGTGAAGGATATTTTCAGTTAGGTTGGTGGTGTGTGCGGAGAAGCCCAAACTTTGCTCCGGGCTTCTTATTTTGAAATATTTTTTCTTTTTCCTGAAGTCCAAAGTATTCAAAGCAGGTGGTTTAGGTCTGGACTTGGATCGAGGTCCAGCTTTGACTTGGCGGGGATCGTCGATGGCGCGGTGCTTTTGGATGAAGGTTTTGTCAAGGGCATGAGAGAAGTGTTCGTTGCGACAGCAAGGATGAGAAGCAGGTCCTCCGCTTCGCGAAGGATGACAGAGTCGGGGTGGTCGTGAAGAAAGATGCAGGTCCTTCGACTGCGTTTCTCGCGAGTGAGGCTGCCGGAACCTCCGCTTAGGATGACAAATTTCGTTGAGTGAATAAAAGGCCGGGTCAGGTGAGGTAGGCGCTGGCTATGGCTATGGCGGCTATGGCGGCGGTTTCGGCGCGGAGGATGCGGGGACCGAGGGTTACGGGCTGCCAGTGGTGGTCGGTGAAGAGGGTCATCTCTTCAGGGGTCCAGCCGCCTGCGGGGCCGATGGCCAGGGCGTAGGTTGGGTACGGGGACACGTCTGAGGTTCTGGAGACGGAGGCCACCGATTCTAACCCGTAGCCTGCGGGACGGCCCACGGAAGCTCCATCCCATCCATCGTGATGGGACTGCGATGGATGGGGCACCTCGGGGGAAGTGGTGCTGACCAGGGCGGCGGAGAGGGTCAGGTGCTGCTCGGTCTCGGAGAGGAGGATGCGGGTGGTGGCTTGGTCATGCTCGAGGGCGGCCTTGAGGGGCATGGGATCGGAAACGGTGGGAATGTCGGTGCGGCGGGATTGCTTGGCGGCTTCGAGGGCGATGCGGCGCCAGCGTTCGACGCGCTTGGTGGCGGCCTGAGCGAGGTGCTTCTCGGTGCGGCGCGCGAGAATGGGGGTGATGCGGGCGATGCCAAGCTCGGTGGCCTTTTCGATGGCCCACTCGAAGTGATCGAATTTGAAGATGGCGATGAGCAGGTGCAGTGGGAGGGCGGCGTCGGCTTCGAGCTCCTCGTGGAGGGTGAAAGTCACCTCCTGGTCGGCGACTGTGGTGATCTCGGCGCGGTGAAGGAAGCCGCCGGCCACGACGTCGTAGATCTGGCCGGGTTCGGCGCGGAGGACGTGGGCGAGATGGTGCGCCTGATCGCCGGCGAGGGTGGCAGTGGTGGGAGTCCAGAGGTCGGCGATGAAGCGGCGGCGGGTCATTGAGTTGTTCGTTCTTAGTTGCTAGTTGTCCGTGCCAGTTGCTGGATGTGAGTGTCGGCCGCTGGTCACGGCTTGGGGATGATGATGGTTTGGGCGGGCTGGTGGTAGAAGGCCACAGTCAGATTGACGGATTGGCGTTGGTCCCAAATGTCCTGTGTGGTGGGAAAGTGGAGGAGGACCATGCCTTCTGCGGACTGGCCGGGAGCGATAGTGCGTTCGCGGAGCAGCGGTGGAGAGGCGAGGGCTTTGACCTGTGGAAAGGTGACGTAGAGGGGTGCGAGGTCGGACTTCTCGACTGCGTTGCTTTCGAGAGTCTCGCCCGCAGCGGTGGTGAGGATGGCGGTGAAGTCTTTGGGAAAGATGGGGATGTGGAGGCGATTGTCGATGCGGAGGGTAATAAGTACGTAGAGATCATCCTGACCCTTGTCCTGCCCGACGACGATGGTGTCGGCTTTGAAGATGGTGTGGGCCTGCCAGGTTGCGGTATGAGTGATGGCGAGATCGGCCGGCTGGCGGGGGATGCGGTGGAGGACGAAGGCCACGACTGTAGCGAGGATGAGAATCGCGATCGCAATGGGAAGGAAGAGGTTGCGGCGCTCGGATTGGGAGAAGTTCAGGTCGGACACGTATTTTAAGGATAGCAGTGGGGCTGGCGCGGTCGGAAGAGGTTGTTGGCAGACCCACCCTTCACGGTAGAGCTGCGAAGGATGAGCACCCGGGTTGCTCGGTGTTACCAGTCGCGCTGGACAGCGTATTCATCGAGCAAGACGCTGATGAGGGCTGCGGTTGGCACGGCGACTAGGGCGCCCACGATACCGGCGAGCGAAGTGCCGATGAGGAGGGCGATGAGGATGGTTAAACCCATGAGGTCGACGCTACTCTTCATAATGCGCGGAGTGAGAACGCCGTTTTCAAGATTGACATAGATGATGTAGAAGATGAGGACGCCGAACATTTTTGCCCACGAATCGAGAGCGGCGACGCCGGCGGCAAGGACGATGGTGATGAGTCCGCCCGCGATGGGGATGATGTTCAGCAGGCCCATGAGGAAGCCGAGCAGGACGAAGTAGCGGACGTGCAGAATGCCGAAGACGATGATGCTGCTGACTCCCAGGATCAGCATGAGCAGGCCTTGGCCGAGGAGCCATTTGCTCATCTTGAGCTCGGCTTTCATGAGGGTGGCGTCGAGGCGGCGGCGCTGCTCCAGGCCGAAGAGGGAGAGGAAAAACTTGTAGGCGAACTCGCCCTCGAGCATGAAGTAGATGCAGAGGAAGGTGGCGGTGAGGATATCGAAGATGTGAGAGAGCCAGAGGGGAAGCGAGGTGACGAGATAGCTGGCGACGGCGGCGAGGAAATTCTCCGCGCGTGCGGCGAGCTGGTCGATGCCAATCTTGTCGGCCATGGGGAATTTCTTCAGCTTGGCGACGATGAGGGGGATCCGCTGGGGCAGATCTTCCGAGAAGGACCTGATGTCGCGGAGGACAGGCGGCAGACCGATGGTAAAGAAGAGGACCAGCGCCAGGATGACTGCGGCGAAGAGGAGCACGATCGCGATCGGACGCGAAGGCTGCCAGGTGCGGATGCGGAGCTTCATCATCCAGACGATTAGCGGCCTGAGGACGACGGCGAAGAGCGCGGCGACGTAGATGATTTCGAGTTCTTTGGTGAGCTTCCAGGCGAGGGCGAGGAGGAGGAAGACGCCGACGGCGAAGAGGATGTTGGCGCGCGCATTGGTGCGTGTCTGCTCTGGGCTCGGCGTGGGTTGGACGGTAAGGGGGGCCAGGGCGATCTCCTGTCGGTACATACCGTGTGATGCGAAGATGGCGTACTAGCGGCGGCCCGGCGTGATCTTTTCAAGCGAGCGCAACAGGGAGGTGACTGAGTCTTCGGGGGTTAGCGTCGC
The DNA here is from genome assembly GCA_964245235.1 of uncultured Acidobacteriaceae bacterium. Taxonomy (GTDB): domain Bacteria; phylum Acidobacteriota; class Terriglobia; order Terriglobales; family Acidobacteriaceae; genus Edaphobacter. The sequence goes on along the minus strand of CAXTLS010000052.1, from coordinate 17,248 downwards.
GGTTTGGAGGGTGAGCCGGGCGAGCCGGCGGTAGAGCGGCTGGCGGGTGTTGAAGCGGAGCCGGGCGAGGCCGGGATCGGCAAGGACGGGGCGGGAGATGGCCTGGAGGACGCAACGGTCGAAGAGGGTTTCGAAGGAGGCGTCAAGGAAGATGGTGGAGGTGCCGGGGGTCTGCTCGAGGAGCAGGCGGTTGGTGAGGATCTCGGGCGTACCGCCGCCAAGGGCGATGACAGTGGCGTTGCGGGCCAGTGCGGAGGCGAGTGCAGAGGACTCGAGCCGGCGGAAGTGCGGCTCGCCGTGCATGGCGAAGAGCTCGGGGATGGTGGCGCCGGCGCGGGCTTCGAGATGAGCGTCGAGATCGAGGAAGTCCCAGTCGAGGGCGCGGGCGAGGAGGCGGCCGATGGTGGTTTTACCGGCACCCATGAAGCCAGTGAGAACGATGCGTTTGAGGTATGAGGGCAGCGTGTGCGGAGTGGAGGCGGCGAGATCCAGCGAGGCGGCGGACTGTGTGGCGGTCACGGTAGATCTCCTTGGTGCGGTGTTGCGGGACACGAAAAAGCCGCGACCTTTGGGGGTCGCGGCTCAGGGATTCGAAGTTCTCTGAAATTATTTAGTTCAGAGATGCATGCGAGTACTCCGCTGGGCCGCGCAAAGGCGCCAATAGCGGTAGGTAAACGATGCGATCTGGAACGAGGTCTTCATGCTGTGATTCACAGTACACCCGAATCAGATCTGCGGCAAATTTATTCTGTCTCGGACCGTGCGGCGATGGTGGTTGCTTCAGGTTCCAAGCGGTCGACGATCTTGTCCCACAGCGTGTCGCTTGGTTCCTCGACCGTGTCGAACATACCGCGTGCCTGCTCAGCTATGGCCTCTAGATCGCGGACGAGGGCGGCGCAATCAGGATTCTGACTGAGAAAGCGCTGGAGCCGTGGGTCGGAGCTGACCTTGCCGTTGGATGAGGCAGAAAAGAAGTCTGGAAGATACCTTTCAAAATCCGCCGAGGTCATGGTGTCGAAGTTGGGGAAATCGGAAACGGTAATTTCGTTCATACCGCCACCTCCTTAAGGCTGACGATCTGGGAGTTCTGGCCGGTTTGACGGAGCAACTCCCGCAGCTTGAGCCGGGCCTTGTGCAGTTGAGACTTACTATTGCCGGTGGAGCACTCGAGCATGGTGGCGATCTCGTTGTGCTCAAAGCCCTCGACATCATGGAGGACGAAAACCATGCGGTAGCCGGGGGGAAGGGACTGTACGGCTCGTTCAAGGGCGACACGGTCGACTGATCCGGAGAGCGTCGGATCACGGCTGCCGAAGTCGCGCTTCGGTGCATCTTCTTCGGTAGGATTGATGGTTTCCTCGAGGGAGACCAGATTCAAGCCTTTCTTACGGAGGTGCATCAGGACCAGGTTCACTGTGAGACGGTGAAGCCATGTCGAGAATGCGGACTCGCCGCGAAAGCTGCCGAGCTTGCGGAAGAGATGGAGGAAGGCCTCCTGGGTCATGTCCTCGGCTTCTGAGACGTTGCCGAGCATGCGAAGACAGAGGGTGTACACGCGACGTTTATGGAGAGAGTAGAGTTTGGAAAATGCTTCCGGGTCGCCGTTTTTGGCGGCTTCGATTGCCTCCGCCTCGCCGGCGATCGGCGGATTCCGCTTGAATAAGCCGGAGTTTGGTTTTGCTTGCGTCATCTGGATGCCTTGTGTGCTCATTGGCTCGATTCCGGGGTTGTGATTGTTCTGTGCCGCCGCGCTCTCGCCATCTCCAGCGTACCGCATCGTGACGCGTTTCCGAACTGTCGATTAGAGCGTGGTACGTGTTCAAAGGTTGGTTATTGTAGTTGGATCGGGACTGGGGGAACGGTCTGCTGCATGGTCACAGATAAGGAGTATTGATCCTCCGGCGGTTAGCGGGATGCAGCAGTCTTCTCATTGCCAGTCGTGGTTGCTGAAGTCCGAACTTCGCGTACCATTGCAATCTTTCGACCATCGAGTATCGCTCGGGGTATTTTTGAAGACGTTTGGGCAGTACCTGGACATTTCGCTCCTTTAGCTTGAGCCGGTGATGCCATGGCAGGGTAATGAAGCCGGATTCGCCTGCCTCAGACAAGAACACATGTCCGTCATAGCCCACAAAAACCTGAGGCACCTTGGAGTCGTCTCGCATGACAGTGAGCGAGTTGTCCTTAATGCCAAATGCCTCGTAGTATTCCGCGACGACAAAGATAAGATTAACGAAAGTAACAGCAACCAGCTCATACCCTTTCCTTTTGGCCAGTTCGACAAGAGAAGCCGGGCTTGATCCCTGCGACACGCTATTATCTTTCTTCTGCACATAATGTATCGAATTCGAGATGGTCGGATTGAATTCAATCACAACGAGGCTTGGACGATAGTTCTCTACGGCTTCCCAGACGTGGTAATCATTTCCATCAATATCGATGGAAAGAAGGTCGAATTGCGCAGGGATATCACATTTTGATAACAGAACGTCGAGACTGTCCGCTTTTGTAAATCCGACAAAAGCATTCACAAGCACGTGTTTCCCGGACGAACCATGGGTTCGTTCCAGGTCGCGGAACTTATTTGCATCCGCTTCAATGAACACGCCCCGATAATCGTGAGACTCGATCAGTTCGTAGGTATTGCTGATTTGCTTACCATCCCAGGCGCCAAACTCGACACACCAGAACGTCTGGTGGGGCAGAAGGCTAAGAGCTTTGGCAATAATGCCATCTTCGCCAGCCTGCGAGGTGATATCAGAGGCGTGGTGCGACAACCACCGACTTTGTTCTATCAATTGCTCAAGCACTCATCGACTCCTAAGCTCTTAAAAGGCCTTACCTACAAGAGTACCAAACACCGGCTACCTGACTGATTCGAGATGCCAAGCTGCGTACGCACATGTTCTATGCGCCGATGAAGCGGGCGTAGAGGGAGCGGGCGATGGTGGCGTCGGTGGTGCCCTGGATGATGGCGCGGCCGTCAGCGAAGAGGGTGAGGGTGTGCGGTCCGCGGCGAAAGCGGAGGAGGAGTTCGTTGAAGCGGAGATCTTCAATCTCGGCGTGGCTGGCGAGTCGGGCGTGCATGAGGGCGAAGCTGACCGGCCTGTGGTGTTCGTGGATCTGGACGGAGTTTCTTCCGCAGAGCGTAATGTGGGGGCGGCCTACGCCAGCGAGGTGGGTGAAGATGTGCTGGCCGCAGACAGTGCAGCCGGGGTCGAGATGGGCGGTGTTGATCTCGGAGTGGGCGAGGGTGCCCCGGTTGTCGCTGGTCCAAAGATCAAAGGAGATGAGGGTGCGGCGCATGGTGTCGGCGTGGCCTGTGAGGAACTTGAGCGCTTCGGTGACCTGGAGTGAGGCAGCTAGGTTGACCGCGGTGGCGAGAATGCCGACGGTGTCGCAGGTTTCGACCGGGCCGGCGGGCGGTTTCGGAAAGAGGCAGGCGAGGCAGGCGGTCGGATCGCTGTACGGCGCGGGCAGGATGTTCATGGTGGCGGCGTAGGAACCGATGGCTGCGGCGTAGATCCACGGCTTACCTTGCTGCACGGCGAAGTCGTTGATGAGGTAGCGGGTCTCGAAGTTATCGGTGCCATCAAGGACGATGTCGGCGGGAGCCAACATTGCGGCGATGTTGGCGGGAACGAGGTCGGCGATGTGCGCGTGGACGGTGACGTCGGAGTTGAAGGCGGCGATCTTGCGGCGGGCAGCCTCGGCCTTGGGGAGCGACTGCCGGGCATCTTCCTGATCGAAGAGGAGTTGGCGCTGGAGGTTAGACGGCTCGACGAAGTCACGATCGATGATGGTCAAAACGCCAACACCGGCGCGGGCGAGAAGCGATGCGGCGGCAGCGCCGGTGGCTCCGCAACCGACGATGGCGACGTGCGCCTGGGCGAGGCGCTGCTGGCCGGAACTGCCGATGGCACGGTACAGGATCTGACGCGAGTAACGTTCGTCAGGTGCAATCCCGGAGGCCGTACCGGGGGAGAGTTCCTTCTCGAATGTGGGTGGAGTGAACGGGGCCATGGGGACTCAACTTCCAAAAAGCAAGCGTGTTTCATAGTATAGGGAGGGCGGCGTTGCTCCGTTTGTCCTAGCTGACACGGGAGGTTCTTTCGGCATCAGAGTACCGAATGCCCAAAGCGATCTGAAGTGAGCGGCGAGGCTGCACGGAACAGCGTGCGCGAAGCCGTAGTAAAGAGGAGTAACGGTGGTGTTCGATGGTCTTGAGGGTGAGCGGAGTCTGCTGTTCACACGAACTCTGCTGCGCTCTGCCGTTACGGCCTGTACGTTAGCGGCGTTGCTGGCGGCAGGCAGCGAGGTTGTGGGGCAGAGTATCCCGGCTCCGTCGACGCCGCAACCGACGGCACCGGCGGGGCGACCTGGGCTGATCCCAAATGCATCGACTGGTGCGCCTACGAACAGCAAGGGGCAGACCGGCTCGGAACCCGCGAGCGGCGAGCAGGATGCCGGGACAGTCGCTCCGCTGCCGACTACGATCTGGCAGCTGACTGGTTTGCACGTCGACCAGGTCCGCTTTGAGGGCGTGACCTTTGACACCGGGGATACGCTGCCGAATGAGCTTGCGCAAAAGGCAGGTGAGCCGCTTGACGCACAGAAGGTGCGTCAGAGCGTACGGCGGCTTTTCGCGAGTGGACGCTACCTGAAGATTGACGTGCGGGCGATCCAGCAGGGCAATGCGGTCACGCTGGTCTTCGGGGGCGCGCCGCGCTACTACGTGGGACGCGTGGTGATCCTCGGCGTGCGGGAGGAGCGGCTGGCGTCGCTGCTTGAGTTTGGGACGAAGCTCGATCCGGGAACACCGTTTTCAGCGGAGATGATTGCGGCTGGGTCTGAGGGGATGAAGCAGGTTCTGCAGCAGAATGGCTATTACCAGCCGACGATTGTTGCGGTCTCGAGTCTGGATTCCGCGAATCAGCAGGTGAATGCTACCTACACGGTCAATATTGGACCGCAGGCGCGCGTTGGTGTGGTTACGCTTGAGGGTAAGGACCCGGGATTTACACTGACGGAGTTCCGCAAACGAGGCAAGCTGAAGAGGGGTTCGAAGGTCACGCGCGATACGACCAGCAACGCCCTGACGAAGCTGCGCGAGCAGTACCAGAAGAAGGATCGCCTGGAAGCCACGGCGGCGCTGCAGAAGTCTACGTACGATACGGCCCGCAAGGAGCTGGATTATGACTTTACGGCGAACCAGGGCCCGCTGGTGAAGGTGGTGACAGAAGGGTTCAAGTTCTCGAAGAGTAGGCTGCACCTGCTGGTTCCGGTGTTTGAAGAGGGAACAGTTGACAATGACCTGCTTAACGAAGGAACGCACAACATTAAGGATTTCCTGCAGCAGCAGGGCTATTTCGATGTGACGGTCGAAGTAAGGGTTATCGGGGCGGGTACACCGGCAGAGCAGGTTGTGTACTCGATCGTAAAGGGGACCAAGCACAAAGTTACCTCGGTGACGTTGACGGGGAACAAGTACTTCAACGCCGACACGCTGCGCGAGCGGATGCGGGTGCAGAAAGCTGACCTGTACATGCGGTCGGGCCGGTTCAGTCCATCGCTGCTGAGTTCGGACGTGAGCTCGATTCTCGCGCTGTATCGTGCAAACGGCTTCAACGCAGCCAAGGTGACGCCCAAGGTGGAAGACATCGATGATGATGCTCACGGGAAGACGCTGAAGATTGCCGAGATCCGGGTAGCGCTGACCATGGACGAGGGGCCGCAGCAGGTCTTCGGCACGGTGCAGCTTGCGGGAGTGAGTCCGGAGCGCATGAAGGATGTGAAGCCGTTGTTGAACGCACAGTCGGGACAGCCGTTCTCGCTCATTACCCTCTCCGGGGACCGGGACGAGCTGCTGAGCTATTACGTCAGCAATGGATTTGACCAGGCTCGGGTTGAGATTAAGCAGGTGAAAGAGACGGTCGATCCGCTGCGAACGGATGTGATTCTGAATGTGACCGAAGGGCAGCAGGTCTTCATCAATCGCGTGCTGCTCTCGGGCGTGGCGCGAACGAAACCCAAGGTGGTGCAGGATCAGCTGCGGGTGCATGCGGGTGATCCGCTGGACCAGAGTGCCCTGCTGGCCACGCAGCGCAATCTGTATAATCTGGCGCTGTTCAACGAGGTGGTTGCGGCGCCGCAGAATCCTTCTGGCGACGCGCCTCGCAAGAATGTGCTGGTTCAGGTTACAGAAGCGAAACGATGGGACGTGACGTATGGATTCGGCTTTGAGGCGCAGACGGGAACGCCGACCCAGGGCACGATCTCGCCGGCGTCAGCGATCCTGCTTTGCGGCTCGTATCCGCCTCCGCCGGGGTGCGTTACGAACCAGAATGGAAGCGCGGGGGTGAGTCCGCGAGTGTCGCTGGATGTAAGCCGCATCAATCTGCGAGGCACAGACGAGTCGCTGACGCTGCACACGACGTATGGTCTGCTTGAAAAGATAGCGACACTGAGTTTTACAAATCCTCATTTTCTGGGACATCCGCCACTGAGCTTCGCAGTGTCCGGCGGCTATTCGAATGTGCAGAACATTACGACGTTCCAGGCGTCAACCCTGCAGGGGGATGTGCGGCTAACGCAGAAGCTGCACCGAACGGACACATTTATCTACGACTTCCTTTATCGGCGGGTCGTGGTGAACGCGGCCACGTTGCAGGTGTCGGCGAACCTGATCCCGCAACTGTCGCAACCGGTGCGTGTTGGCGGCCCCGGGATCACGTGGTTTCACGATACGCGGCAGCCGAGTCCGCTTGATGGCGTAAAGGGATCGTACACGTCGGTGCAGGAGTTTATCTCGTGGTCGAAGTTCGGTTCACAGACGAACTTCAATCGGGTGGACCTCTCCAATTCGACGTACTACCAATTCGGTAAGAAGAAGTATGTGCTTGCGCGGAACACGCGGTTGGGGTTTGAGAACTCGTTCGGGGTAAACCCGAATTTTTCTACAGACCCAACTTCTTCCTGCTACGGATCGTTGATCGACACAAATGCGAGTTGCAGTCCGGTGCCGCTGCCGGAACGGTTGTACGCCGGCGGAGCGACCTCGCACCGTGGATTCGGGATCAATGCTGCCGGGCCGCGCGACCTGCAGACGGGCTATCCAGTGGGCGGCGCTGCCGTCCTAGTGAACTCGGTTGAACTGCGGCTGCCGCCACCTACGCTGCCCTACGTTGGAGATAGTGTTTCCTTTGTGATCTTCCATGATATGGGCAACGTGTTTGATCATATTGGCGACATGTTTCCGAGCTTTACACGGTTTCATCAGCCGGATCAACAGACGTGCGCGAATGTGTCGACCAGTATTGGGACCTGCAACTTCAATTACTTTTCGCACGCGGTTGGACTCGGGGCGCGGTACAAGACGCCCGTTGGGCCAATTCGCGTGGACTTCAGCTATAACCTGAATCCGCCGGTGTACCCGGTGATCTACGACTTCAACGGCAGCAACCCCTACCAAGGGCAGGCGAGCCACTTCAACTTCTTCTTCAGCATTGGGCAGAGCTTCTAGCTATGAGCGCACTGAACACGAGGCCGATGAGATTGTTGGGCAGGATAGTCCTGCTTGGAACGATGGTGACGCCGTGGTGCGGGGGACAGACGCCGGGTGCAGAAGCGGCTCCTCAGGTAGCGACTTCTGCCCAGGGGGCACTGGTTGACCAAGTGATCGCGGTGGTGAATGGGGACCTGGTGCTGGAAAGCGATGTCGATGAGGAGCGTCGGTTCCAGGCGTTTCAACCGTTCCGCGATCAGAGCCAACCCTTCTCGCGGGATGCCACGATCAAGCGCCTGGTCGACCGGACCTTGATTCTGCAACAGCAAAAGTTACAGCCTGAACCGCCTATTACGGAAACGGAGGTGAACGCGCAACTGGCTACGCTGCGCAAGGATATTCCAGCGTGTAAGGAATTCAAGTGCGAGACGGATGCGGGCTGGGAGAAGTTTGTTCTTGACCAGGGTTTCACGATGACGGAGTTCCGGGAGCGATGGCGCGAGCGCATGGAGGTGCTTCGCTTTATCGAGCAGCGCTTCAAGATGGGGATTCGTATCTCTCCGGCGGAGATCAAGAACTACTACGATAAGACGTTGGTGCCTGAGTATGCTCGACGTAAGGCGACGCCACCTAAGATCGACACCATCTCCGATCGAATTCAGGAGATCCTGTTGCAGCAGCAAGTTGGTGCGCTGCTGGGCGACTGGTTGAAATCGTTACGGGCGCAGGGCACGGTGCGACTGACGAAGCCGGGAGAGGTGGCGCCATGAGTGGTCCCGACGCGAACGAGCCAGTGACGCCGGTAACTCGGCGGCGATCACACTTCGCAAGGATCACGCGGCCGGCGGCGTGGACGCTGCTTGGCCTGTTGGTGCTGGTGCTCATCCTTCTTGGCGGCTTGGCGTGGTATACGACGACGCCCGATTTCCAGCGGCGCGTCGGCAAAGAGGTGGTGAGCGTTCTAGAGGACGCGACGGGCGGGCGGGTCGAGTTGGGGAGTATTACGTTCAGCCTGCGGCATCTGGCGATTGAAGCGGATGGACTGGTGATCCATGGGCTCGAGGGTCCGGGCGAGCCGCCTTACCTCTCGGCGGACCGAGTGCTGGTGCGAGTGCAGATTCTGAACTTCTTTGCGCACACGGCGGGCACCGGCGCGGCGTCGCATATCGGGTTGAACCTGCTGCGGGTGGAGCAGCCGCATGTCCACCTGATTATCGACAAGAACGGCAAGACGAACCAGCCTGTGCCGAAGCATCCGAGCACGAGCAACACGCCGGTGATCGACACGCTGCTCGACCTGAAGGCACACGAGGTGGAGCTGGTCAACGGGATTGCGCTGGTAAACGACCGGGCGATCCCGTTCGAGCTCGCGGCGCGTGAGCTGAATGCGCAGGTGCAGTACCTGGCAGCGACGGACCGATATGGCGCGACGATCGACTTGAACGATCTGCGGACGAAGATGCAGAAGGAGCCGGAGACGCAGTCGAAGCTGCACCTTGAGGCCGAGGTGGGGCGCGATATGGCGGCGCTGACGAAGTTCGACTTCCACACGGGCAAGACGTCGGTGCTCGAGGCCTCAGGGGCCATCAATCACTTCGCCGAGCCGGAGTGGCAGGCGAAGGTGCAGGGGGCGCTTGAACTGACGCAGATTTCGGTGCTATCGGGCTTCGATGGTTTGAAGGCGGGGACGGTCGAGTTGGACCTAAGCGGCCATAACTGCGCGACGACGCCGGCGGTGGCACAGAAGCACCCGCCGTTCTGGGAGCTTCGACATCGGAAGACGGAAGCGAAGCCGAGTGTGAAGGTGCTGCCGCCTGATCCGGATTGCCAGGCGGGATATCTTCTGACGGGCTTGGCGAAGCTGCACGGTGCAGCGTATGTGGATGCGAATGTCCGGCTGCACGACATCAACGGCGGGGCGCAGCTTCACATCACGCCTACGGAGCTGCTGCTTACGGCGCTGACGGGCTACCTGCCCGGAGGGGGAAGCGCGGAGGGCGATCTGCGGATCTCGAATTGGCTAGGCGAGGTTCCCGCCAGCGCGCCGGCGACCTCACCGACAGTTGCGGGAGCTACGACTACGGCGAACAAGACGGCAAAAGCACTGAACGCCGCGCCGGTCGTGACGACCAGCAACACGTTACCGACGGTCCAGAGCGCGCATGCGTATCTGTCGGTCACGGCTTCTAAGATTCCGTTGCGCGCGATCATGGAGATTGCGGCGCCAAAGAACACCGGCGATCTTGGCTTCGATACGTCGATCTCTGGCCCGATTAAGGTGGAGTGGGGTGGGCCAGCAACGGAGATCGTCGATTCGGTGGAGGTCGATGCGAAGCTGACCCTGGCGCCGACCGGGCGCCTACCCCACGGTGCCGTCTCGAATATTCCGGTGAGCGGACACGTAGCCGGCCATTTCAGCGGAAAGGCGCAGGTGGTACGGCTGGACCAGCTGGCGCTCGCGACGCCGGAATCGACGCTGACCGCGACCGGCGTGCTGGGGATCAACAAGGGCGATCGGCTGACGGACCTACGCACGGACGTGGTGGTCCGCGACCTTTCGGAGTACGACCAGTTGTTGCAGACGCTTGGCGTTGCTTCGAATGGGAGGAAGGGAGTTGCAGCGCTACCGGTCGTGCTGCATGGCGGCGTCTCCTTCAACGGGACGGCGAAGGGTGCGCTTGCGAACCTTGATCTGAAGGGTCATCTGCAGGCGACGAATTTTGAAGTGAAGCAGGGGACGACGGACGTACAGGTTGATTCGGTGGTCGCGGATGCGGAGTATTCGCCGCAGGCCGGTTTGGCCGTTGCCACGTCGACGATCAAGCGCGGCAGTGCGGTACTGAACGTGACGGGTACGGTTCGACCCCATCTTGTGCAGCGGCGGCGGACGGCGACGTATGTGTGGGACGATCAGGCGGCTGTCGACGCGAAGGTGCAGCTGGCGGATGCCCAGGTAGCGGATGTACTGACGATCGTCGGGCAGCAGCAGAATATTGCATTGGCGGGAACGTTGAACGTCAATGGACATGTGGCGGGAACGGTCAAGAACCTTGCGGGTGGTGGGCAGATTACGCTGGTGAACGGGGTGGCATACGGCGAGCCGTTCGATTCGGTTGCGGTCGACCTTGTCGTGAAGGGGCAGGATGTTGAGGCGAGCAGCGTGGCGGTGAAGCTGCATGGCATGCAGATCACCGGGAACGGTGGGTATGACATGGCGTCCGAGCACCTGCACGGTCACATTGAAGGAAAGAACCTGCAACTGTCGAAGTTTAAGCGGCTGCAGCAGGTCGGTAGCAACGCGGATGGCGTGCTGAGCTTGGTGGCGGACGCAAACGGTACGGTGACCGAGCCGGGCTTGAAGGCCAACCTGCGGCTTGCGAATCTGACGTTCAACGGACAACCACTGGGCGACCTGGCCGCGGACCTGCACAGCCAGGGTAAACTGCTGTCCTTTACGGCGCAGTCGACGCTGGTTGGCGCGAAGTTGAATCTGACCGGCGAGACACAGCTGGTCGGCAACTATGAGACGCAGGCGAAGTTAACGCTGACCAACCTCGACATCGGCAAGCCGCTGGTACTGCTTTCGCCGGAGACGACGATCAAGGCGAGCTCGTCGATCAGCGGTGTAGTGACGGTGAGTGGACCGCTGACGACGCCGAAGGGGCTCAGTGGCAACGCGGAGCTCGACAATGTCGATGTGAAGCTGCAAGGGGTCGAGCTGAAGGCTGCTGAGCCGCTGCGGGTCAGCCTACGCGACGGCGTTGCGCACCTGGACCAGTTGCACATTACGGGCCAGGACACGGACCTGCGCGCGAGTGGAACAGCGCAGCTGTTTGGCGCGACTGATCCCAAGGGCGGTGCGCTGGACATCAAGGCGAATGGCAACGTGAGCCTGGCGCTGGCGCATACCTTTGATCCAGACATTATTGCGAACGGCAAGGTTGAATTCACGGTCGGGGCCGGGGGGAGGGTAACCGATCCGGAGCTGACCGGCAGGATTCAGTTTGACGGGGTAAACCTGGCGATGGACGGCGTGCCGAATGGGTTGACTAACCTGACGGGGACGCTGGTCTTCAACGAGGACCGCCTGCTAGTGCAGAATCTGACCGCTACGACGGGTGGTGGACAATTGAAGCTTGGCGGATTCCTGACGTACAAGAATGGAATCTTCGCCGACCTGACTGCGACGGGCGACACGGTGCGGGTGCGGCTGTATGGCTTGAGTGCGACGGCAAATATTGGGTTGAAGCTGCAGGGCGGCCCGGACAATCTGCTGCTGAGCGGCAACGTGCTGCTGACCCGGTTCGGCATCGGTCCCGATGTCGACTTTGCGGCGTTTGCGTCGACGGGCGGGGTGAGTGCGCCGCCTGATCCTGGTGCGGCGTCGAACAAGATCCGGCTGGACGTCCACGTGACGAGCTCGCCGCAGCTGGATTTCCAGAACTCCTATGCGAAGCTCTCTGGGACAGTGGATCTTACGGTGCGGGGTACGGTCGCTGAGCCGTCGGTTCTTGGCCGCATCCAGATTACCGATGGCAGCGCGACCTTTGCGGGTACGGTATATCAACTGCAGCGCGGCGATATCTACTTCACGAATCCGGTGCGGATTGATCCGGTGATTGATCTTGATGCTACGGCTCGCGTGGAGAACTACGACATCACGATCGGGCTGCACGGGACGACGACGAATCTGAAACCGACGTACCGGTCGGAGCCGCCATTGAGCGAGGCCGACGTCTTCGCACTGCTGGCACTAGGGCGTACGCAGGAGGAGGCGCAGCTTTACCAGGAACAGCAGGTACAGGCGGGCACAGATCCAACGACCAGCTCGCTGCTGGGCGGTGCGCTGAATGCGACGGTGAGTAGCCGTGTAGAGAAGCTGTTCGGCGTGGGAAGCGTGAAGATTGATCCGGCATTTGTCGGAACCCTGGGGAACTCTTCAGCGCGCATTACGGTGCAGCAGCAGATTTCGCGTCAGATTACGGCGACCTTTGCTACCAACGTCAACCAGTCTGCTCAGCAGTTGATCCAGGTGCAGTACAACCTGACGAATAACAAGTCGGTGGTTGTGACCCGCGACGAAACGGGCGTGTTCAGCATTGTGTACAAGCTGCGGGAGCGCTATCGTTGATCTCCCAGTAGTAGGCAGGCGAGCATGTAAGATCCCCAGGGGGTGACGTAATGGGAGCGAATCGGACTATACGGCTGATGACTGCGGGAGTGCTTGGACTGGCTCTCGTGCTAGGTGGCGAAGCGGCGGACGCACAAACTGCTGGGGCGAGTGCTGCGAGCGGAGCCGATGTGCAGATCCAGGCCGAGGTGAATAAGGCGCTGGACAACAAGCAATTCCAGGATGTGAAGGCGAGTGTGCAGAACGGTGTCGTGCGGCTTACCGGAACGGTGAGTGTGTATAGCGACAAGGCGGACGCGGATAAGAAGGCACATCGAAAGAACGTGGCGAGCGTCGAGAACCTGATCGAAGTTGCCGGGCCCGTCGTTGAAGATGAGCAACTGCGGAACAAGCTTGCCCAGAAGCTTACGTACGACCGCGTTGGGTATGGGACTACGGCCTTCAACGCGCTGACGATCGGGGTTCAGAACGGCATTGTGACGCTGGGCGGCGTGGTGTACGGACCGACTGACAAGAACTCGGCGGTCAGTCTTGTCGCGAACTATCCTGGGGTTAAGGGAATGGTCGATAACATCCAGGTTGCGCCGACCTCCCCGATGGATGACCGTATTCGGCGTGACGAGGCGCGGGCGATCTATGGCGCGCCGCAGTTAAACAAGTACGCGATCGACCCGGCGAAACCGATCCGCATTATCGTGATCAATGGCAACGTGACTTTGACGGGAATGGTGGACAACCAGGCTGATAAGGATGTTGCCAATATCCGGGCGAACCAGGTCGCTGGGGTGTTCAAGGTGGTGAACAATCTGCAGGTGGCTGGGTCGGGGTCGAAGCCGGGCCCGGAACGATAATTGGCCTGATGCACAAACGAGGCCATGCTGATCGGGCGGCGTCGCCTTTTCAATTAAGATGGAGTGATGACAAGCGTGTGGAGAAATACAGTCGCTACGCTTGAGATGATCAAGTGGGAGCACTCGATCTTTGCGCTGCCGTTTGCGCTGACGGGGGCGGTGCTGGCGGCGCATGGCTGGCCGCCGATACGTGTGCTGTTCTGGATCGTGGTGTGCATGGTGGCGGCGCGGTCGGCTGCGATGGCCTTCAATCGGCTTGTGGATGCGCAGCTTGACGGGGCGAATCCCCGGACGCAAATGCGGGCGCTGCCGGCGGGAACACTGCGGTGTGGGTTTGTCGGCGGGTTTGTGATCGCCGCGGTGCTGCTGTTTCTGCTGGGTGCGGCGATGTTGAATCAGTTGACACTGGAGCTTGCCCCGCTGGCGCTTCTCGTGGTGCTGGGCTACAGCTACATGAAGCGGGTGACGCGCTGGTCGCACCTGGTGCTAGGGCTGGCGCTGGGCATTGCACCGGCGGCCGCCTGGATCGGGGTCCGGGGTTCGCTCGATGCGCGCATCGTTGTGCTGACGTTTGCCGTGCTGCTATGGGTTGGCGGCTTCGACATTCTGTACGCGTGCCAGGACTTTGAGCACGACCGCCGTGTCGGGTTGAACAGCGTGCCGCAGGCCTTTGGCTTGGGCGTCGCATTCTGGATGGCGCGGATGATGCATCTCGGCATGCTGCTGCTGCTGGTCTGGCTGGTGCGGCTGTTTGGGCTGGGATGGATTGCGGAGGTTGGGCTGGGCGTGGTGGCGCTGCTCCTGCTGTACGAACACAGCATCATCTCGCCTCAGGATCTGAAGCGTATGAATGCGGCCTTCTTTACGCTGAACGGGGTGATCTCGATCGTCTTCTTTGTGTCGATTGCGCTTGCGGAGTTCTTCATGAAATAGGGAAGCCCGCCTGGGGTGGCGGGCTTTATTCTGTCAGGTGCATATACAGCTAGCGATGGTCATCGCCTTTGAGGTGATCGAGTCCGCGATTGACGCTGTCCTTCGCGTGTTCGGCGGCTGAGGTGATCGAGTCGCGGACGCTGCTGCCGGTTCGTTCTGCATGAAGCTTCGCATCGTCGGTTTGGGCGTGGGCGTCGCTACGGGATGAGTCGTGAAGATCAGAGGCAGTATCCTTCACGTTGCCCCATGTTTCCTTAGCGTGACCCTTTACCTGGTCAGCTGCGCCTTCGTTGGCAAGTTTCTCGTTACCAACGGCTTCGCCGAAGCCCTGCTTGATCTTGCCTGTGACCTGATCTAACTTTCCGCTTGCGTTGTCCTGGTTCATGTCGTTCTCCAATGGGCGTGACTGGTGCAGTCGTGCCGAAGATTAATGATGGCTGGCTCGAGATGATCGAGCCAGCTAGAGGTTAGAGCGCTCGTCTCCCAGAGAGGAGATTGAAGATGAGCACAATGATAGCCAGAACGAGAAGGATATGGATCCAACCGCCGAGGGTGTAGCTGCTGACGAGTCCAACAATCCAAAGGACGACTAGGATGATGGTGATAGTCCAAAGCATGTAAATTCTCCCGATACTCGCCCCGACAGATCGCTCTGCCATAAGCTTGATAGTTGGTGCTCGCAACGACTTCAAGAAGATAGGTTGCTGCGTACAGAATTGAGGTTGCCAATGTTCATGAAATTTGAAAGGGCGCAAATAAAGCGGTGATGATTGCAATCCAAGGTGAGCTTGGCTCAAACAGCCACATGGCTGCGTTGGCCATGTTTGGTGCTTCCGTGGAGGTCATGGCCTGCGGTGTGTCGGCCGAAGTATTCGAACGGGTTGTTGCGGAAGAGGTGGACGGTGCTGTTCTGCCGATTGAGAACAGCCTCCATGGCTCGGTCGCTGAGCACTATGACCTGCTGCTCGCGCACCCGTCGCGGATCGTTCGGGAGAGTCTGCTGCGCATCCGCCATAATGTGATTGCCATGCCTGGCGTGAGGTTCAGCGAACTTCGCCGAGTGATGTCGCACCCGGTAGCGCTCGCGCAATGCCGCCGTTTTCTCGATTACCATCGGGAGCTGGAGGTAGTTCCGTTCTATGACACGGCGGGCGCTGTGAAGTACGTCATGGGGGCTGGCCTCAGGGATGTGGCCGGCATCGCCCCGGTGCTGGCAGCCGAGCAGTATGGGGCGGAGGTACTGGTGGACGGGGTGGAAGACCACGCAGCAAACTTCACACGCTTTCACCTGGTGGTGAGGGATGGCGCGCCATTGCTGCTGCCGGATAAAGAGGCAGACAAGATGAGCCTGGCGTTCGCGATCGAGCATCGACCGGGAACGCTCGTGGCTGCGCTCGAACGGATCCAGTCAGTGGGTGTGGATCTTACCAAGATCGAGTCACGCCCGGTTCCTGGAAGGCCGTGGGAGTACGTCTTCTATATCGATCTTCGCTTCGCGGGCCGCGCGATGGCAGACGCGGTGCTTGCTGAACTTGTGGCACACTGCCGGATGGTGAAGGAGCTTGGGCGGTATCGGGCGGCCTAGGTGGGAGCGGAGTCTGTGACGGGCGGGGGTGCCGTGAAGGCGATGCGATGGCGGTGCAGGAGCCAGATAAGAAAGTAGAGGATCAGTCCGAAGACGGCGTAGGTGATGATGAGCGAGCTGCTCTACTGCAAAGAGCCGGCCGGTACGTTGACGAACGCAAATCGCTGGCGGAACTACTCCGTGTAGGCGCGGAACTGCGCTTGGTACCAGTGAAGAAAGCCCATCGGGTATTGACGCAGCCGACCACGAAGAAGGCGATGGCACCGAGCCGGGCCATGGGGTGGAGCCGGAGCAAACCGGCACCGATCAGGACAGAGATGAGCGCCAATCCTCCATAAAGGATGTGTCCTGCCGGGCCGGTGAGAATGAAGCCGAAGAGGAACGCGGGGGCGGGCACGAAGGCTAGCAGGCGGCAACTGACGGAGCCGATCAGGATCCAGGCAGGCGATAACCGTGATTGCGGTCGGCCGGCGCGATGGCTGCGCGGGTGGCGCGGCGGTTGAAGTACGCAAGCCACCAAGTGCCGAGGGCGGTCACGAAGTCGTAGAAGATGCCGATAATCAGGAAGACATGGTGCATGGCAGAAACGGTGAGTGCTGGACTGGGAGCTGCCGGCATGGCGAACTGACCGCCAATGGCAGCCACGGTGATGCCGAGGAGGGACAAGACTCCGCTGGCGGCAAGGAAGCCGCCAATGACGAGGATGGAGTAGTGCGCCCAGGGTCTGAGGAAGAGCAGGCCTATGACGGTCGCGATGGCGCAGGCGGTCATGGCGAGAAAGAAGCAGCCGGCGAGCCCATGAAGATGGGGCAAAGGCCGGGGGAAGCGGCATTGGCGGGTTGGTCCGCATCGCTACGCTGGCCCAGATCATAAGGACCGGGCGAGGAGCATGCCGCGTGGCGGCTAGAGCGAGGGTTCTGGCGGAGAGGAAGATGCCAATCGAACGCGTCATGCGTCAAGTGTCGCTCTGTCGCTGACGGTTTTGGGAGAGGGGCGATTGGCAGGAGACTGCGACCTTGCGCTACCTTGCTGCATCGAATAGCATGAAACCTGATAGAAGGACACTCAATGCCAAACGATTTCGTTAGTGTGATTCAGCCTAAGGCTGCAAAGACTCTTGAGGGACCAGGCAACGGCCATGGTGACTCGCGCCCGATTCCCGTGCTTCCCGTTCGCGACACGGTGTTATTTCCTCACGCGGTGCTTCCCCTGACGGTGGGTCGTGAGAGCTCGATCCAGCTGAT
>CAXTLS010000051.1:12554-28052 GCA_964245235.1 uncultured Acidobacteriaceae bacterium | reverse complement strand
CACTCCAAACGAAACCATCTACACCGCCGACCTGAACAGCAACGCCCAATGGGTCCCCTGGTAGCCAGCCTTATCTGCACAGATCCGCTTTGAGCCCCTCGTTGCGGCACAGCAGTCAGCGCTACGCGATGCCCAGTTTCGCCTGCAGCTGCTCGAGCGTGATGCCTTTTGTCTCGGGGTAGACGAGCAGCACCACTAGGAACTGCAGCACCATCATCGCCGCGAAAAACGCGAAAGGCGTACCGCCCGAAACCTTGGCCACGATCGGGAAGATCAGCGAGATGATCGCGTTCATGATCCAGTGGGAGCTTGAGCCCAGGCTCTGACCCTTCGCCCGGACCCGCGTCGGAAACACCTCGGAGATATAGACCCAGATGACCGCGCCCTGCGACGCCGCAAAGAAGCCGATGTACGCGCCCAGCAGCCACACCAGCAGGTTCTGGTGCGATTGCGTGAAGAAGATGGCCGCCACGCCCGCGAGGCAGGCAGCCGTCCCGACGCTGCCCGCAAGCAGCAGCGTCTTGCGGCCCAGCTTGTCGATCAGCGACATGCCCAGAAACGTGCCCGCCAGGTTCATCAGCCCGACGATCACCGTCTGCAGCCCGCCCGAGAGCTGGCTGAACCCGGCCGCCGTAAAGATGAAGTTCGAGTAGTAGAGGATCGCGTTGATCCCGGAGAGCTGGTTGAACAGCCCGATCGTCACCGCGAGAAAGATCGGCAGGCGGTACTTGGCCTGGAAGAGCGACTCCATCGCCGCCCCGCGCTCCATATGGATCGAGTCCATGATCTCCTGCAGCTCGGCTTTCGAGTCCGGCGCGCCCATCATCTCGAGCACGCGCAGCGCCTCGTCGGTCTTGCCCTGCGTCACCAGCCACCGCGAGCTGCGCGGAATGCCGTAGAGCATGACCAGGAAGATGATCGACGGGATGCCGGCGACACCGAGCTGCCAGCGCCACTGCATCCAGATCTGGTCGGGGTGCCGGGTGAAGTAGCCGGCGATGAGGAAGTTCGAAAGATAGGCGACGAGAATGCCGAAGACCACGTTGAACTGGAAAAGGCCGACCATGCGCCCCCGCCACTTGGCCGGCGCGAGCTCCGCGATATACACCGGCCCCAGCACCGACGAGCCGCCGATCCCGAGGCCGCCGATGAGCCGGAAGACCATCAGCGACGGCCAGTTCCAGGCGAGCGCCGTCCCGATCGCCGAGACGGTGTAGAGCACGGCCATCAGTCGCAGCGCCTCGCGCCCGCCGATCTTCTGGCCGAGCACGCCCGCCGTCATGGCGCCGATGACCGTCCCGACCAGGCCGATAAAGACGGTCAGCCCGAGGGTGTACGGCGTGAGCGAAAAGACGGTAGTGAGCTGCTGCGTCGTTCCGGCGATTACCGCCGTATCAAAGCCGAACAGCAGGCCGCCCAGCGCACCTACGATCGTGCTCTTAAACAGATACGGCGTCATCTTCATTCGCGGCGCGCTCCCGGGGAATTCACAATCCTCCGAAGCATATACGTTCCGCACCCGCGGCGACGGCGGCCTCCGATATTTCTGGCCAATCGCCGGCAAATCAAGCTATGATGCAGTGACATTCAGAGCGGACTGAAGTTCGCCGGCAGCACCGTAGCACCTTCGGGGAAGACTAGTAAGCCTTCGGCTTGATCAGAGACAGCAGTGGGACTCGCCACAACGCAGCGCAGAATGCTTCTTACAGCTCTCGTTCTCGGGACAGGCCTCGCCGGTCTGCTTACCCGCATGCCCGCGCGCGTCAAGGCCGGCAGCGAAGCCGACGAAGCCGCAGCCAGCCGCGCCGCCTATAACGAGAAGATCAGCGCCAAGTACAACTATCGCTACGGGAAAGAGTTCCCCTTCCTGCCTTCAAACGCTACGACCGACACCGGCGCGTTTATTGATCCAAAGTGGTTCCCGACGGCTGATTACTGCGGCCACTGCCACCAGGAGAGCCACAAGCAGTGGCGCGAGTCGGCGCACTCGAACGCCAACCGGGTGCCGTATTACCTGAAGAATGTGGCGTTGCTGAACGACTCGAAGGGGGTCGAGTTCTCGCGGCATTGCGAGGGCTGCCACGACCCGATCGCGGTCGTCTCGGGTGCGCTCACCGAAGCTTCGCCGAAGAAGCGGCCGTATGACCAGGACGGGGTGACGTGCTCGGTCTGCCACTCGATCCAGAAGGTCGACACGCGCGGGACGGGCAGCTACGTGATGGGCGTCCCGGCGGTGCTGGTCGACGAGAACGGCGCGCCAATCACGCGCAAAGTGTCGGACGCCGAGATTCTCGCGCATCTCGACCGCCATTCGCAGGCGGTGATGAAGCCCTTCTATCGGACGAGCGAGTACTGCTCCTCGTGCCACAAGGCGGCGCTGCCGAAGGCGCTGAACGACTACAAGTGGCAGCGCGCGATCTCGCTTTACGACGAGTGGCAGAACAGCTCGTTTGCCAAGCAGTCGCCGCTGCCGTTCTACGTCAAGGACTCGGTCTCGACGTGCCAGACCTGCCACATGCAGCGCGAGGCGTTGAAGCTGAACGACTCCGGCGCCAAGAAGGGCCAGCTCGCCTCGCATCGCTGGCTGGGCGCGAACACCGTCATTCCCAAGATTTACGGCTTCGACGAGCAGGCCACACGCATCGTCCAGTTTCTGCAAAACAATGTCTTCAACGTCGATATCTTCGCGCTTGAGCATGGCGAGATGGTCGACAGCGCGTCGACCAAAGAGCTGATGGCGCCGCTCGGATTGACCCCTTTCCAGGTCGCGCCCGGGGAACTGCTGACCGCTGACGTCGTGATCCAGAACAAGGGCATTGCGCACTCGCACGTGCCTGAGCAGCGCGACATGTTCGAGTCCTGGGTGGCGTTCACGGTCAAGGACGCCAGCGGCAAGGTGCTTCACCAGAGCGGCTTCCTGAAGCCTGACGGCGCTCTCGATGAGCGCGCGCACTCCTTCACCAACCGGCTGGTGAACATCAAGGGTGAGCTGAACGACATTCACCAGGTGTGGACCAACCGCGTCGTCGCCTACAACAATACGATCCAGTCGGGGCGGTCGCAGCTGGTGCGCTACTCCTTCCTGATGCCGAAGGAGACCGCCGCCGGGCCGGTCACGATTACGGCGACGGTAAAGTACCGCCGCTTCGATCAGCACTTCATCGACTTCGGCATGGGCAAGCACTACGAGCAGCCGATCACGGACATGGCTTCGCAGAGCCGGACGATCCTGATCGGCGAGAACAAGCCCATGGCGCTTGCGCCTGAGCAGCTCAAGCTCGAGAACAAGGAGTGGATGCGCTGGAACAACTATGGCATTGCCCTGCTGGACGCGCAGCAGTACGCGGCGTCGGTGCATGCGTTTGAGCACGTGGCGAAGCTTCGGCCGGATTACGCCGATGTCTACACCAACATCGCCCTGGTTCAGATTCAGTGGGAGAAGTATGACGATGCGCGGCCGAATCTCGAGAGGTCGCTCAAGCTGGCTCCCAATAACGGCCGTGCGCTCTACTATCGCGCGCTGGTCGAGCGAAATATGGGAGACATGGATCTTGCTATCGCCGATCTGCAGCAGGTGATCGCCGCCTTCCCGCGCTCCCGCGACGCTCACCGCGAGCTTGGCTTCTCGTACTACCAGCTGCATAAGTACGACGTGGCGCGGGCGGAGTATGAGACGGTGCAGTCGATCGATCCGGACGACCTGGCGGCCCACTACAATCTGTCGATTCTGTATCGCCGGCTTGGTCTGAAGGACGAAGCAAAGGTCCAGGCTGCCTACTTCGCCGATCAGAAGGACGATCCTACGGCCAGCACCTATGCACTTGAGTTCCTGCGCAAGCACACCGAGATTGCGAACGAGAGCGTCATCTGGCACACCCACGAGCTTGACATCCCTACCAAGCCGAGCTCTACACCACAGATCGTTGCCCCAACCTCGCAGTCGATGAGCGGCGGCGCCTTCTAGCATCCAAACTTCGCATGGCGCTCGCAACTGCATGATGAGAATTCACAAACAGCAACTCGCGGCCGTCATTGCCGGCACGGCTGTGCTCCTTTTTCTTGCCACACTTGGCGTTAGCATGGCCCAGACTGCTGCGCCGCCCGTCCCGCAGACTCCCATCCAGCAGATTCCAGTCCAGCAGACTTCCGTCCAGCATGGGGCCACGCTCTTCCATGAGAGTGGTTGCGAGCATTGTCATGGGGCTGATGGGCGCGGTACCGATCGTGGACCGGATTTAGGCATGGTCGGAAAACGGCTTAAGAAGCTGCAGATCGAACACCAGATCCACGATGGAGGCGGCGGCATGCCTTCCTTTGCTGAGGCGCTGCAGCCGGATGACATTACGGCGCTGGTTGAGTTTCTGGCCACCAAGAAGAAGTTGCCGAAGGGCGCGGCGCCCTACCACCCTGCTCCTACTCCGGTGCCTGCGCCATAAAGCAGCTTAGGCGGGTGGAGCACGGGCAAGGGCAAGGGCGAAATGCGGGGATCCCTTCACTTGGGGCTTTACCTTCGGTCGGGATGACGGGAGCTTGTGGTGGGATCGGACGCCAAGAGTCGGAGCGGAATACGGCAGAAGCACGTTCTCCGCTTAGTGAGAGAGATGCGGGTCCGCTCAGCTGCCTATTCGGCCTGAGTGCAGGTGCGTTCCGCAGGACTTGCGGACGACCGTCTGAGTGTGCAGGAGGATGTCGCGGGTCGGCAGCAGCGGATTTTCTACGCGGTCGAGCATGGCGCTGAGCGCGGCGGCGCCGATGTTGCCGCAGTTCTGGTGCTCGGTCGTCAGTGGGGTCGGCAGCATGGCCGCGTACTTGACATCGTCGATCCCGACCACCCGGATATCTTCGGGGACCCGGAGACCCTTGGCCGCGAGATGGGTCAGCAGCCGCGCCGCGGTCCAGTCGTTTGCGCAGACGATGCCCTCGGGGCGGCAGGTCTCGAGCAGCTGGTCGATCACCTTCGGGTCGTCGGGGTCACCGCGTCGGACGAGATCCTCGTGAGTGTCGATCCCGTAGGCCAGCAGCGCTTCGCGGTAGCCCGAGATGCGCGCCGCCACGGTGGACGCCGAGAGCGGCTTAGCAAGAAACGCGATTCGCCGCAGCCCCAGCCGCAGCAGGTGCTGGGTGATGACGTAGCCCGTGCGCCGGTTGTCGATGCCGACCAGGTCATAGCGCGACCGCGTGGGATACGGCGCATAGCACCGGTCGAGCAGCACCACGGCTACCCCCGCCCGGTCGAGCGCGGTGATGATGAACTGGTTCACCGTGTCCTTGGCCGGCGTGAACTCGAGCGGCGCAAAGAAGACACCCGAGACCTTCTGCTCGATATATTGGTGGGCCAGCTCCTCGGCCTCGCGCTCCTGCAGGGCGGCATCGCCGGTCGGGTCGCCCATGGCGTGCCCCCATAGGAGCGAGTGGGCCTTGGCGAGGGGCGACTGCATCATGCCGTGGCAGACTGGCTCGAAGATTTCGGTGCGGCCGAGGTCGGGGATGAGCAGGCCGAAGAGGTGACCGGTCGAGCGGGCCGGGGAGAGGACGTGGGTTCCGGACCCAGCGCGCCGTGAGACCAGGCCGCGCAACTGGAGCTCGTTGACGGCCTTGGCGACGGTGATACGCGACGTCTCGTAGCGCTTGCCAAGCTCGGCCTCACTCGGCAGCTTGTCGCCGGGGCGGAAGATACCGGACTTGATCGACGAAAAAAGATCCTCGTACACCTGCCGGTACTTCGGCACTTCAAGCGGCAACTTCACCCTCTGCTTGCGAGCAGGGCCGGTATCGGGCGGGCTATGTTCCCTGGACTTCAACATAACCTCCGGCCGGTGTGATCAGAGCCACCAATGTTCAGAGCCACCAATGTATAGACAAAGCACACAAGCGTAAAGGAGATGCCGTAAGCCCTGCTTCGCCCGTGCCACAACGGGCGTTAGGGGCGGAGCCGCAACTGGCGGCCACAACAGATGCATTGCACCAACAGATGCATTGCGTCCCGTGGGGGATACGTCATCTTTGGGTGCTGGGTTCCGATTTGTCGCGCGCGGAGCGTTGACAGTCGCCGCTTCGGCGCGTACCGTCTGGTTTATCCAGCGCCTCGACATACAGGCTGACGACCGTTCCCGCAGATTCATGATCCCTTGCGCATCGCCCCTCGTTACGAAGTTTTCGCCTCGCCGGAAGCCTTACCTGCGTGTGCTGGCCATCGTGATCGTCAATGCAATTCTGAGCCAGATGCTCTATGGCCAGGCGCCGGCGGATGAGATGCAGCAGCTGCAGCGTCTGATCGACAAGGGGCAGACGGACGAGGCTCTGAAGCGCCTGGACGTGTTGGGGGCGGGGACGCCAGTGCCGGCCGGGGTGCATAGGCTTGAGGGGAAGGCGTTCTACGCTGCCGATAGCTTTCCTGACGCCAACACGGCTTTTGCTGCGGCGCTGGTGGAGGACCCGCACGATCTTGAGTCGACGCAGATGCGCGGGCTGACGCTCTTCCGACTGGGCAAGCCCGCCGAGGCGATCCCGCTGCTGACTGCAGCTCATGACTGGGGGCCGGAGACGCGCGTTGATCCGAGCTACATTCTCGCGCTTTGTTATCTTGATACGCGCCGCTATGATGATGCGCGCCACGCGTTTGCGGCGCAGTACGGCTTTCCGGTGGACTCGGCCGCGGCCTATTTGCTGGCGGCTCGGATGCTGCTGCGGCGCGAGTATCTGCCGATTGCGCAGGATTTTGCCGCGAAGGCGATTGCGCTTGATCCGCAGTTGCCGCTCGCCCACGCGCTCCTGGGGGAGGTCGCGCTGGCGGGCAATCACCTTGATGTTGCGATTGCCGAGTTCGAGACGGAGCGCGCGCGCAATCCGCTTGACGGCAACATCTACGATCGGCTGGGCGATGCGTACTCGCGCGCCGGGAACTACCAGCAGGCGCTGCAGTCGCTGCAGCGCGCGGTGCTGCTGGAGCCTAATGTCACGGCGCCCTTTATCCTGCTGGGCAAAGTGCTGCTAAAGCAGCAGGCACCGGTGAACGCGGCGATGTATCTCGAACATGCCGAGGCGATGGACCCGGGCAACTACATGACGCACAGCCTGCTGGGCCAGGCGTATCGCGGGCTTGGGCGGACGGAAGACGCAGCGCGGGAGCAGGCGACGGCGCAGAAGATCCAGGCCGATAGCGAACCGAAGCTGCAGACCGTGAAGTAGGCCGATGCGGCGCGCTGCAGCTATTCTCGTTGCTGTCATGGTGGTGCTCGCTGGCGCGCGGGCGGGCGGCTGCCAGGCGCTTCAGAATCCCGATGATGTGTGCGCGGCGTGTCACCAGGCGATCGTGGCGACGTATGAGCAGACGCCAATGGCGCGGGGCAGCGGGCGGGCGGTGGATGGGCTGCTGCAGGGTGGCTTCCGGCACGAGGCTTCGGGTGTCGACTATCGAGTTTTTTTGCGGGAGAGCGCGGCGGTGCTTACCTTTGACCGGGAGGCTGGTTCCGGGAAGCCGGGGCTGCATGGCGAGGAGAAGCTGGTCTATTTTGTTGGCTCCGGCCAGCGCGGCCGTACGTACCTCTACCAGCAGGACGGGCAATGGTTCGAAGCGCCGATCAACTACTACACGCGCAAGGCGCTCTGGGATATGGCCCCGGCCTTCGGCGCCGTCACTACAATGCCGACCGCGTTGCCGGTCGACGCGAACTGCCTGCATTGCCACACGACCGCGGTGCAGGCGGCTCTTCCGGAGGCACGCAATCGCTTTGCCGGTGCGCCGTTTCTGCAGGCGGGGATCGGGTGCAGCGCTTGTCATGGTGATCCGACGGCGCATTTGGCGGCTAAGGGTCATGGGCCGATCGTGAATCCCGACAAGCTGATGGCGACGCGGCGCGATAGTGCGTGCCTGCAGTGCCATCTGGAGGGGGATGCGGCGGTCTTCCGGGCGAACACGTCGCCGGCTAACTTTCGGGCCGGGGATGATCTTGACGCGTACGCGATCTACTTCGTGAAGGCTTCCGCGCAGGCGGGCGGCGGGCGGGCTGCGAGCCAGTACGAGGCGCTGCTGCGGAGTGCGTGCAAGGCCGGGACGAATGGCAAGGCGGGCGCGGGCGATAAGCTGACCTGCACTACGTGTCACGATCCGCACAGCCAGCCGGCACCGGCGGAGCGCGTGGCTTTCTTCCGGGCCAAGTGCCTGACCTGCCACACCGGCAGCGTGATGGCTACGGAACATCATCCTGAGCAGCAGGACTGTGCGGTATGCCACATGCCGACGCGCAACACGGCGGATATCTCGCACAACCAGTCGACGGATCACAATATCCAGCGCCGGGCTGTGAATACGCAGCTGCGCTTCACGAGCCCTGAGGAGACGGTGGAGCTAATTCCTGTAGGTCGGGCGACGGTTACGGATCGTGATCTTGGGTTGGCGTATGCGCAGCTTGCGAGCCGGGGCGACCGGGTCTCTGGGCAGAAGGCGCTGGCGCTGCTGACGAAGGCCGAGGCCGCCGGGCAGGATGACGCGCCGGTCCATGTGCAGCTTGGGTTTCTGAACCAGCGGGCGGGCAATGCGGCCAGGGCACGGGCCGAGTATGTCTCCGCGCTGCAGCTGAACCCGTACGAGCCGACGGCGCTGGGGAACTTGGCTGTGCTGTATGCGGGCTCGGGCGGTGCGGCTGGAGCCATCAAGCTGCTGCAGCGGGTGGTCGGGGCTGATCCTACGCAGACGGCGGCGGGGCTGAATCTGGCGTTCATTGAGTGCCGTCTGGGGCAGAAGGAGCAGGGGCTGGCGACGCTTGACGCGCTGGCGCGCGTCTCGCCCGACAATGCGGCCCTGCGCAAGTTCCTGGATACGGGCGTTTATGGGGAGCAGCGATGCGCGCTTCGCTGATGCTTCTTGTGGGGCTTCTGAGTGTTCCGCTTGGCGCGCAGAAGCCGGGCATGGCGATGCAGGACTCTGCGTGGGTGACGCCTGTTCCGATGCCGGCGGACGGCCGGATCTACCAAGCGGAGAGTACGCGGAAGATGGCGGCGCTGCTGGCGCGGATTTACAAGGATAGCGACTGGAAGACTGATCCGACCAAGCAGGCGCAGCGAGCCACGTATTATCGGTCGCTGCTGCAGAACCACCTTGGCTTTGCGGATGAAGCGACGGTGCGGCAGCAGCTGGCCATCGAGCTGCTCGGCGCGGGGGATAGTGAGGCCGCTGTTGAGGACCTTGAGGCGCTGCGTGCGCTGAGCTTGCAGCAGGAGCGGGCCGGCAAGCCGCCGCTGCCGCCGGCTGCCGAGAAGAAGCTGGGTGAGTGGCTCGGGCTGGCGTACCTGCGGCTTGGCGAGCAGCAGAACTGCATGCAGAATCGCGGTCAGAAGGCGTGCATCTTTCCCATTCGCGGGTCGGGTGTGCACCAGGTGACGCGCGGCGCGGAGGGGGCGGTTCGCGAGTTTACGGCGCTGCTTCAGAAGTATCCTGCCGACGATGAATCGCGCTGGCTGCTCAACGTCGCCTACATGCAGCTCGGCCAATACCCGGCGAAGGTGCCGGCGAAGTACCTTGTGCCGGCGAAGCTCTTCGATTCGGAGCATGATGTGGGCGAGTTCGATGACATGGCGCTGCCGGCGGGGGTCGATCTAACGAGCCATGCGGGTGGGGTGGTGATGGAAGATTTTGACGGCGACGGCCTGCTCGACATCATGGTTACGTCCTCTGGCCCGCGCGACCAGATGCACCTGTTTCATAACAATGGAGTGCGTAACGGCCGGCTTACATTTACAGACATTACGGCCGACTCGGGGTTGATGGGGGAGACTGGCGGCCTGAACCTAGTGCTGACCGACTACAACAATGATGGGCGGCCTGATGTGCTGATCCTGCGCGGCGGGTGGTGGGGGCGGCAGGGCGCGTATCCGATGTCGCTGCTGCGGAACGACGGCGTCCGCGATGGCCAGGTTCGCTTTACCGATGTGACGGAGCAGGCCGGGCTGCTGTCGCTGCATCCGACGCAGACGGCGGCGTGGGCGGACTTCGACAATGATGGGTGGCTTGACCTCTTCGTCGGCCATGAGACCACGCCCGAAGAGGCGAGCCGCGGTGACCTGCATTCTTCGCAGCTCTTTCGTAACAACCACGACGGCACCTTTACGGAACTCGGGGCGGCGAGCGGGCTTGCGAGTCTTGGGTGGGTGAAGGGCGTGGCGTGGGGCGACTTCAACAACGATGGGCGGCCGGATCTCTACGTGTCGGTCAAGGGCGGTCGCAATCGTCTGTTTCGCAATGATGGGCCGGCGGTGCAGGGAAGCGCGGGGCTTTCGGCTTGGAAGTTCACCGATGTGGCGGCGGCGGCCGGTGTTGATACGCAGCGCAACACCTTCGCTACGTGGTTCTTTGACTATGACAATGATGGCTGGCCCGACCTCTTTGTGGCTGGCTACTCAACTGAATCGATGAACGATGTGGGGGCGTTTGAGATGGGCCATCCGTATCACGCGGAGACGCCGCGGCTCTATCGCAACCGGGGCGATGGCACGTTTGAGGACGTGACGAAAAAGGTCCATCTTGATCGGGCGATCCTGGCAATGGGGGCGAACTTCGGCGACCTTGATAACGATGGGTGGCTGGATATTTATCTAGGTACGGGCGAGAGCTTTTACCAGTCGCTGCTGCCGAATCGCATGTTTCGCAACAGCGGCGGGGCGGCGTTCCAGGACGTGACGACATCGGGCGGATTTGGCCATCTGCAGAAGGGGCACGCCATCGCGTTCGGCGACCTTGAGAACGATGGCAACGAGGATGTGTTTGAAGAGATGGGCGGCGCGTTTCCGGGTGACACGTACCAGAGCGTGCTCTATCGAAACCCGGGCCATGGGAACCACTGGCTGACGCTCTCGCTTGAGGGCGTTGTAACGAATCGTGCTGCATTCGGGGCGCGAGTGCGGGTCTCGCTGCGGACGCCTGCAGGGGTTCGGCAGATCGACCGGACGGTGGGATATGGTTCGAGCTTTGGCGGCAATCCCCTGCGACAGCACATCGGGCTGGGCGCGGCTGCGGTGGTCGAGAAGCTTGAGGTGACCTGGCCGACTTCGCGCCGGGTGCAGACCTTTACCAATGTGAAGGCTGATCAGAGCCTGCGTCTGCGCGAGGGTGATGCGGTGCTGCGGCCGGCTTTCTAGACTTACGCTCCGCCCATTTGGCTTACTCTTCGCCGACCTTAAGGACGGCGAGGAAGGCCTCTTGCGGGATGTCGACTTTGCCGATGCGCTTCATGCGCTTCTTGCCCTCTTTCTGCTTATCGAGGAGCTTCTTCTTGCGGCTGATATCGCCGCCGTAGCACTTGGCGATGACGTTCTTGCGGATGGCGGTGACGGTCTCGCGGGCGATGACCTTGGAGCCGATGGCGGCCTGGATGGCGACCTCGAACATCTGGCGTGGGATGAGCTCGCGCATCTTCGAGACGAGGGCGCGGCCGCGGGACTGGGCGAAGTCCTTGTGGACGATGATCGAGAGGGCGTCAACCGGATCGCCCCCGATGAGGATGTCCATCTTGACCATGGGCGAGACCCACGAGCCGGCGAGGACGTAATCGAGCGAGGCATAGCCGCGGGAGACGGTCTTGAGGCGATCGTAGAAGTCGAGCACGATCTCGTTGAGCGGCAGCTCATAGGTGATCATGACGCGGGTGTCGGAGACGTACTCCATATTCTGTTGCCGGCCGCGCTTCTCTTCGACGAGCTTGAGAATGCCGCCGACATACTCTTCGTTGGTGAGGATTTTTGCGATGATGACCGGCTCTTCGATCTGCTCGATGTTCGACGGATCGGGCCAGCGGGAGGGGTTGTCGACCTCGATCAGGTTGCCGTCGGTGAGCGTGATCTTATAGCGAACGCCGGGCGCGGTGGTGATGAGGTCGAGATCGAACTCGCGCTCGAGGCGCTCCTGGATGATTTCCAGGTGGAGCAGGCCGAGGAAGCCGCAGCGGAAGCCGAAGCCGAGGGCGACTGACGACTCGGGCTCGAAGGAGAAGCTGGCATCGTTGAGGCGAAGCTTTTCGAGCGCATCGCGGAGCATGGCGTGCTCGTGCGAGTCGACCGTGTAGAGGCCGGCGAAGACCATGCTCTTGATGTCTTCGAAGCCGGGAAGCGCGGCCTCGCAAGGGCGGGCGACCTCGGTGATGGTGTCGCCCACCTTGGTATCGGCCACGTTCTTGATCGTTGCCACGAAGAAGCCGACCTCGCCCGCGCTGAGCTCGGCGAGCTCGACTGGCTTGGGGGTCATGACACCCATGCTCTCTACGTCGAAGGTCTTGCCGTTCGACATGACCTTGATCTTCATGCCCTTGCGGAGGCGGCCGTTGATGATGCGGGCGAGCACGATAACGCCGCGATAGGCATCGAACCAGCTGTCGAAGATGAGGGCCTGGAGCGGTGCTTCGGGGTCCCCGAGCGGCGGGGGCAGCAGCGTGACCACGGCCTCAAGGATGCTCTCCACGTTGAGGCCGGTCTTGGCGGAGACGGCGATGGCGTCGTCGGCTGGCAGCCCGACGGACTTCTCGATCATCTCTTTTGTGCGCTCGATGTCGGCGCTGGGTAGGTCGATCTTGTTGATGATCGGGATGATCTCGAGTCCGTTCGAGATGGCGAGGTAGGCGTTGGCGAGGGTCTGGGCTTCGACACCTTGCGAGGCGTCGACGACCAGCAACGCGCCCTCGCAGCTGGCGAGCGAGCGGGAGACCTCGTAGGAGAAGTCGACGTGGCCGGGGGTGTCGATTAGATTGAGCTGGTACATCTCGCCATCGTGGGCTTTGTAGGCCATGCGGACGGTGTGGGCCTTGATAGTGATGCCGCGCTCGCGTTCGAGGTCCATAGCATCGAGCACCTGGGCCTGCATCTCGCGCGAGGTGACGGAGCCAGTCAGCTCGAGGAGCCGGTCGGAGAGGGTGGATTTGCCGTGGTCGATGTGCGCGATGATCGCGAAGTTGCGGATGTGGCTGGGATCCATTAGGGGTGCAGAGTGCCTCATTCTCATCTTAACACCGAGGGCTCATCGCTCACCGGGGCGGGGCGGGTGGAACATTCTGTGTTGCAGCCCGTATAGCGAGACATGCCGGATCAAATTGCAGTGGTGGATGGAGGCTTGAGAGATGCACTCAGGCTGGCGTTCGTGCTTGTCTTTGTTGCAGCGGTCTTTGTTGCAGCGGTGAGTGTCGCCGGGGTGAGCGCTTCGAGCGCGGCTCAGGCCAGCCATGCAGTCTCGACGCAGGAGGCGTTGTTCGAGACGGTGAGGCTCCAGGACAAGCTGCTCTTTGACGCGTACAACCATTGCGATCTGACGAAGCTTGGAGCGATGGTGACGGATGATCTGGAGTTTTATCACGACAAAACGGGGCTTGCCGTAGGGAAGCAGAACTTCCTGGACAGCATTCAGAAGTACATCTGCGGCAAGGTCACGCGGGAGCTGGTGCCGGGGACGCTCGAGGTTCATGAGCTTGCCGGGTATGGCGCGGTGGAGCTTGGCGTTCATCGCTTTCATCATCCTGGTGAAAAGGAGAATGCTGGTGAAGCGAAGTTCGTGACGGTATGGCAGAACAAAGGGGGAGCCTGGAAGGTTTCGCGCGTGATCAGCTACGACCACGTGTCGTTGCCTCAGTAGACGCGCTTTGTCTCCCCAGGATGCTGGAGCGTCTTGCGAACGCATTGCGCGCCTAAGCGTCTTACAATAAACGGGGACGAAGGACGCGGATGACTTTGATTAATTCGATTGGGCGGTGTGCACTTCTCGTAGCGTGCGCGCCGCTGCTGCTGCTGGCGGGATGCCCTGACGATCAGACGGTGGCTCCGGGAAAGATTCCGACCCAGGCTACCGCTCCCGCAACTGCTGCAGCACCGACAGCGGCGGCGCCTGCGCCTGCGAAATCCGTCACTACCGCTGCAGCCGTTCAGACGCAACCGGCGACTACGGCTGCGAATGCAAACAAGGCGCAGGCGCTGATCAACCAGGCGGAGGCCAGTTATCGCAGCGGCGTGGACAACTACCGCGCTAATCGGCTGGATGCGGCGCGGGTCGACTTTGATACGGCGGTCGACGTGATGCTGATGAGCGGGATGGATTTGAAGAACGACCCGCAGCTCGCGGATGAGTTCGACCACCTGTTGAACGCCGTGAACTCGCTCGAGATGGTGGCGTTGAAGCAGGGGAATGGATTTTCGCCAAAGCTCGAAGAGGCGCCGCTCGAGAACGCCGAGGACCTGACGTTCGCGGCGAACCCTGAGCTGACGGCGAAGCTGAAGTCGGAGCTGCAGACGAAGTCGGACCTGCCGCTGGTGATCAACGATGAGGTGGCGGGGTATATTGGCTACTTCGCGAACTCGCCATCGTTCCGCGCCCACATGGTGCATAGCCTGCAGCGTGCGGGGAGGTACCAGGCGATTATCCAGAAAGCGCTCGCGGACCAGGGGCTGCCGCAGGACCTGTTCTACCTGGCGGTGGCGGAGTCGGGCTTTCAGCCGCAGGCGCTGAACGCGAAGAGTGGCGCGGGTGGGATGTGGCAGTTCATGCCGACGGGCGCTTATGGCCTGGCGCGCAATGGGTATGTGGATGAGCGTTTTGATCCGGAGAAGTCGTCGGTCGCCTATGCCAAGTATATGAAGACGCTCTACAGCCAGTTCGGCGACTGGTACCTCGCGATGGCGGGCTACGACTGGGGCCCGGGGTATGTGCAGCGAGCAGTGATGCGCACGGGCTATGCGGACTTCTGGGAGCTCTATCGGCGCAACGTGATGCCGAAGGAGACCAAGAACTATGTGCCGCAGATCCTGGCCGCGATCATCATGGCAAAGAATCCGGTGAAGTATGGGCTGGATAAAGTGGTGCCCGAACCGGCGGTGGTGTGGGACACGGTGAATGTGAACTATGCGCTCGATATGCGGCTGGTCGCGGAGGTGACGGATGCCTCGCTGCCGGAGATTGTTGCGCTGAATCCAAGCCTGCTTCGTATGAGCACGCCGAGCGACCTCGCGTTCGATCTGCATATCCCGGTCGGCACGAAAGAGGTCCTTACCGAGCGGCTGAAGGACATCCCCGAAGAGAAGCGTAACAGCTGGCGATTCCATGTGGCGCGCTCCGGCGAGACGCTCGACGGCATTGCGACCAGTCTTCATGCGCATGCGAGCGATATCAGCGAAGTGAATGGCCTGAAGCCGGGCGAGGCGGTCGCTGAAGGGGATGAGCTGATTGTTCCGGTGACGTTTGTCGCTGCGGCCAGGCACACGCAGCGATACGCCGTGCGCAGGGGCGATACGCTGGTTACGATTGCGGATCGCTTTAATGTGTCGGTTGAAGATCTTCGCGGTTGGAATCATCTTTTGGCAGGCGCGGTGCGGACCGGCCAGTCGTTGAATGTGACGGAGCCGGTGCGACTCGCGCCCTTCGTGGGTACGCATCGTGCTGCTGTTCGCGGTGCGCAGTTCCATTACACGAGCGGGACAAGGGCCACTTCGCATGGAGCCGTGAAGGGCGCGGCGAAGGGCTCTGCACATGGC
>CAXTLS010000051.1:0-12454 GCA_964245235.1 uncultured Acidobacteriaceae bacterium | reverse complement strand
GGCTCTGCACATGGCCCGTTGAAGGTTGCTCAAGGAGCCGCAACGAAGCCTGCGCATGGCTCTTCTGCTTCGTCCGCAGCAGCTGGAACGAGAACAAAACATAAAGCTGCACGATGAGCTTCCCCACCGAAAAGATTGCTTGCTATCGCTAGCGCATCAATGCAATCTATTGCTAGAATCCGTGATCGATACGAGTGGCTTTCTCTCGCATCGTTGCTTCGAGATGTTGCTTCGAGATGGACTCACACGCGCGTGCTGTGAGGAGAGCAAAGCAGGCAGGGGAAAACGATGAGGATGTTCGATGGATTCGACGAAACGATCAAGCAATATCGAGCTGCAGATGAAGAGGAGCACGACGGCGATGTGGATGACGAGCAGCGCAGCCCGAGCCGTTTCGATGAGGACGATGAAGAAGAAGAGGTGACGCTGACCTCTGACGACGATGACGACGATGACGACGATGACGATGATGACGACGATGATGAGGACGAGCTTGAAGGCGATCTGCCGAAGGTAGGTGCGCCCGACGCGCCCGAGGAAGAGGACGTTAGTCATCCGCATGCGGAAGAGGCTACCATGTACGCCGAGCCGCCCACGCCTGGCGATGCCTACACGCCGGCGACCAAGCTCTCCAAACAACCCGAGCCGAATGAGGCGGAGGACAGCGGACCGCCGCCGGTTCGGCAGACCAAGTCAGCGGAGAAAAAATCCCCTGCGAAGACTTCGACCAAGGCTGTAGCTGCACCTGCTTCTGCTGCGAAGAAGAGGCCTGCGAAGAAGGTCACGGCTAAAAAGGTTCCAGCTAAGAAGACACCAGCCAAGAAGACACCAGCCAAGAAGGTGCTTGCGAAGAAAGTGCCAGCCAAGGCAACGCCTGCGAAAAAGGTGCCGGCGAAGAAAGCTGTCGTTGTCAAGAAGGTGCCCGCGAAGAAAAGTGCGCCGGCCAAAACTCCGACGAAGAAGAGTGCCGGAAGATTTCTACAAGTATCTGCCGCGAAGAAGTCCAGTGCTCAACGCGGCGGTAAGCCTGCCCCTAAGAAGGCGGCTGGCAACAAGAGCACTGGGAGCAGCAAAAACCTAATAACGAGAGGTACCACCTTGGCAACGAAGAAAGCAGCAGCAAAGAAGGCTGTACCGGCAAAGAAGGCGGCAGCGACCAAAGCTCCCGCGAAGAAGGCGGTCGCAAAGAAGGCCCCTGCAAAGAAGGTCGCAGCAAAGAAGGCCGTACCGGCGAAGAAGACAGCTGCCAAGAAGGCTCCTGCAAAGAAGACAGCCGCGAAGAAGTAAGCAACGTGATGTGAGCAGCACCCTGAAGTAAGGCAAGCAAAAAGGCCCGGACTCCTCATGATGAGGTCCGGGCCTTTTTGCGTCTGGAGCTAAGTGCGGTGGCTACTTCTGGTCGGCCGTGATGACGGCAAGTACATCACCGCTGTGGGTGTTGGGATCGACCTTCTTCCAGGACTTGACGATCTTGCCGTTGGGATCGATGAGGAAAGAGTCACGTTCGGCGAACTTCATCGGACCCGTGCCCATAATGCCCACGCCGTACGCGTCGACGACCTTGTGATCGGGATCGGCGAGTAGCTTGAAGGTCAGGCTCTCCTGCGTGCAGAAGCTCTTGTGGCTGTCGGCGGTATCGAGGCTGACCCCGAGGACGACGGCGTTGAGCGCCTTGTACTTATCGAGATCCCGCTGGAAGTTATGCGCCTCGATGGTGCAACCCTGGGTCTTATCTTTCGGGTAGAAGTAGAGGACGACCCACTTGCCCTTGTAGTCGGCGAGGCTGACGGGCGTGTTGTCCTGTGAGGGCAGGGTGAAGTTTGGCGCCGTGGTTCCCGGCTGAGCGACATCGGCAGCATGTGCATGGATGCCCATAGCCGACGCCGTGACGATGCCTGCAATCATTGCGGTACGTAGTCCCTTGCACTTCATCTGTTTCTCCTTGTGTTCAGCGAAGGCTGCAGCGACTATCGGCCCCGAGGCGCGCAGCCCTGCAAATAATAGTACGCGGTTAGACGCTTCAGAGGTCGCGCGGACGGGGCTCGGCGATGATGGCGATGCCGGACGCGTCCGCTACACTCACGATTGCTGCAGGATCGAAGAGGAGGGTCCTGCCAGCTTCGACACAGAGGCAGGTGGCCCCGGCCTGCTGCATGGCGGCGATCGTAGCGACGCCGATGACCGGAACATCGAAGCGCATATCCTGATTGGGCTTCGCGACTTTGACCACGGTGAGCGCCTGCGAGAGCAGACCGTCTGGCTCGCCTCCGCTCGTCCCGAGCAATGCACCGGCGCGGGTGATGGTGGCGTCGGTGCCCTCCATGGCTTCGATCGCGATGCAGGCCTGTGCGGCGACGACGACCGTCTGGCCGAGATCGTAGGCGGCGATGGCGCCGGCGATGGTGCGGCCGTACACGATGTTTCTGCGCTCGTCCTCGGTAGGCGCGCGGCGGGTGAGGACGCCAGGCTTTGCGAGCAGCGGCTCGAGGTAGGCGGTCGAGGAGAGGAGCTCGATGCCCTCGTCGGCGAGCACGGCTGCGACGGCGCCGAGCAGCATGTCGGTCGAGCGGGTGCGGAGATTGAGCAGGAGCTTGGCGAGGCGCCAGTCGGGGCGAATGCTTGAGAAGATCTGCTTGTGGCGGACCTGGCCGGCCATCACGGCGCGGGCAACACCCTCGGACTGGAAGGTCTCGATGAGGCGGGAGAGTTCGCCGAGCGACATCCAGTAAACGCGGACTTTGGGATTTGCCGCGGCGCGCGCGTCCATCGCAGGGTCGGTCTCTTCCTTAATTGCGGCGACGACTACATCGAGGCCGTGGGCGAGTGCGGCATCGAGCAGCAGGAAGGGGAAGCGGCCGTTGCCGGCGATGAGGCCGAGTTTCGCGGGCGAGGTCATCTACTTGATGAGGCCGCGCTGGCTGCTGGCGACAAAATCGGCGAGATAGGCGACGTGTTCTGTTGTGGCGTCGCCGGGGCCTTCGGCCAGCAGCTCGCGGATGGCAGCGAGGGCATCGGTCGTGTTGCGCTTGGAGTTGAGCAGCAGGCGGTAGGCGTGGCGAAGCTGCCTGATCTGCTCGGGCGTAAAGCCGCGGCGTTCCAGGCCGACCTTGTTGAGGCCGTAGGCGTGATTATTGCGCTCAATCGAGGTAAGCGAATAGGGCAACACATCCTGCGTGATGGTGGTGCCGCCCCCGATATAGGAGTAGCGCCCGATCCTGCAGAACTGGTGCACGGGACAGAGTGCGCCAACGACGGCATAGTCCTCGACCGTGACGTGGCCGGCGAGGGTGGCCGAATTGGCGAGAATGCAGCCGTTGCCGATGGTCGAATCGTGACCGATGTGGGCGTAGGCCATGATGAGGCAGGCATCGCCGACCACGGTGACCCCGCCGCCGCCTGCGGTGCCGCGGGAGATGGTGACGTACTCGCGGATAGTGTTGCCGTTGCCGATGGTGACTCGCGTCGGCTCACCGGCGTACTTGAGGTCCTGCGGCGCGACGCCGATGCAGGCGAAGGAGAAGATGCGGTTGTGATCGCCGAAGGTGGTGTGGCCGTCGAGGACGACGTGCGAGACGAGCTCGCAGTCTTCGCCGAGGATCACGTTCGCCCCGATGGTGCAGTAGGGGCCTACGGTGCAGCTTGCGGGAATGGTCGCGCCTGGAGCGAGGATCGCGGTGGGGTGAATGGGCACGGTCGCTATCGTTTCCTAGAGCGGCTACTCTGCATCTGGTGTGACGGCTGGCTTGGCGGCCGGCTTCAGGGTGCGGCTGGTGAGGGCACACATGACGGTCGCCTCGCAGGCGATCTTGCCGTCGACCGTGGCGACGCCGCGCATCTTGACTGCGGAGGTGCGCCAGTTG
Source organism: uncultured Acidobacteriaceae bacterium (assembly GCA_964245235.1). Classification (GTDB taxonomy): domain Bacteria; phylum Acidobacteriota; class Terriglobia; order Terriglobales; family Acidobacteriaceae; genus Edaphobacter. The sequence goes on along the minus strand of CAXTLS010000051.1, from coordinate 8,594 downwards.
AGGACAGTGACCTCGATGCGGAGCTGGTCGCCCGGGATGACGGGGCGCCGGAACTTGGCATTATCGATGCTGGTGAAGACCATCAGCTTGTTGCTTCGGTCGGCGTATTCGGTGAGCAGCAGCGCTCCGCCGGCCTGGGCGATGGCCTCGACCATCAACACGCCGGGCATGATGGGGTAGTCCGGAAAGTGACCCTGAAAGTGAGGCTCGTTGATCGTCACGTTCTTGAGAGCCACGATGCGGACCTTGCGCTCCATCTCGATGATCCGGTCGATGAGGAGCAGGGGATAGCGGTGAGGCAGGATCGCCATGATTTCGACGACGTCCAGGATCTGTTTCGTAGTGTCGGGAAGGGCTGCAGATTCTGGGAAGGTTGTCAGTTCTGGTGCGGTAATTGTCGAGTCGCTCATAGCACACCCGAGTATAACCGCGGTACCGTTAGGTCAACTCAGGTTGTGGACCTTCTTCACCGGCAGATCCGGATTGAAGAGCTCGGGCGCGAGCGGCAGACCGTACTCCACCTTCTTGAGGAAGAGCTGCGAGGCCATGTCGCCGTTGTGATAGCGGGTGATGGCCAGGGCTGTCGGAAAGCCCTGGATGGTGTGGTAATCGTCATATTCCTCGGCGTCTTCGTCGTGATCCTTGAAGGTCTCGTTGCGCCACTCGAAGGTGCGCCGGAGGGGCAGGTGGGTGGCGACGTCGAGGTCGATGGTGACTGCGTCGTTATCCGTGCCAAGGACGGTCACCTTGTCGACCAGGCGGCGCTCGACCATGCCGGTACCTTCGGCGAGGACGACGACTCCGGGGCGCTTCAACCAGGTATGGATCACTTCCTCGACGGAATGCTGGTTGCGGCGCAGCGTGTCGTCAACCTGCAGCTTCGGAAGCGTGGTCTTACCCTTATAGGTGATCTCGTAGCCGGTGTCTTTTGTCCAGATATGGACGACCTCGCGCTTCTTGGTGTATTCGATGCGCTCGAGATTGGGCTGGCCGGCGTAGGGCAACTGCTGGAACGACCAGAAGTCTGTCACGGCGCCAGTCGGTGCGCCATGAAAGAAGGCGGCAGTGTGGCCTTCGCGCTCCACCGTGGGACGGTCGAGCCACGCCTGGCCGCCGAGCGCGGCCACCATTTGGTCCAGCAGGGCGCGGCCTCGTTCTTCGGAGGTGTTGCCGGCGGTCTCGGTCGGGGCAGCACTGGGGATGTCTTTGGCCTGGGCGATAAGGATCGCCGGCAGAAAGAGCCCGCCCGCCAGCAGTGCTGCCCTGCGTATGAAGTGCCTCATCGGTGCAATCTCCTGTCAGCCAACGAGCACGGCGCCGCCATTTACGTTGAAGATTTCGCCAGAGATGAAGCCTGCCAGTGACGTACATAGAAAGAGGATGGGACCGGCGATCTCGTTGACATCGGCGGCGCGCCCGAGCGGGATTACCGCCATCACTTTCTTGGACGTCTCCGGGTGGCTGAGGGCAGCAGCAGACATCTCGGTGACGACCCAACCGGGCGCGACGCAGTTGCAGTAGATGCCTTCGCCCGCAAGCTCACTCGACAGGCTCTTAGTCAGGCTGATGAGGGCGCCTTTGCTGGCGGCGTAGTCGGCGTGGAAGGCCTCGCCGCGCTGGCCGGCGGTAGAGCTGACGAGGACGATGTGGCCGCGGGCTGTGCCGGACGGCGACTGCGGCTGAGACTTCATCTGGGCGACAGATGCGCCGACCAGCCCAAAGGCGCTGCCGAGATTGATGCCCATGGTGTTGCGCCACTGCGCTGGGGTCATCGTGGCGATGGGTGCGTTGTGGGGCGGCCAGATTCCGTGATTGACAATGAGGCAGTCGAGCCGGCCGAAGACGTCGACCGCCGTTCGGACGAGCGCCTGACCATCTTCAACGCTGGCCAGCTCCTGGCGGATGGCGCGACAGTGTTCGGACCCGCCGCACTCTTCGACCAGCGCATGGGCCTGATCCTCCGCCGAGCGATAGGTGAAGATGATGCGCGCTCCTGCCTTGCGAAACAGCCGCACCGTGGCGGCGCCGATGCCGCGCGAGCCGCCGGTGATGAGGGCAACGCGGCCTTCGAGAGACAAGACAACGCCGGGAGCTCGCACGGGATCCATCCCCTTCAAGCTATCGAAGCGCCTGATGTTAGGCAAGCTGGTCAGCGATGGCGTGGTGAAGACTTTGCTATGGAAGTGCAGTAAGCTGGGTCGAGGTTCAAGGAGTCTTTTGTGAGCAAAGCCGTGCTTGCCCTGCGTGTCCTGCTTGGCCTGATGTTTCTCTTCTTTGGTCTGAACGGCATCCTGCACTTCTATTCGATGCCCATGCCGACGGGCGACGCCGGTCTGTTCCTGGGCATCCTCTCGTCGCATAAATACATGACCTTCGTTGCGCTCTGCCAGGTTATCGGCGCATTGCTGCTGCTGGTGGGCCGTTTTGTGCCTCTCGGCCTGACGATCCTGGCCCCGATCATCGTCAATATCCTGCTGTTTCACATCCTGCTGGAACCAAGCGGAGTTGGTTTTGCTCTCGCCTTGATCGCTACCGTGCTCGAAGCCTTTCTGCTCTTTGTGTACCGGCTCTCATTCCGGGGGCTTTTCGACGCGAATCCTGAGAAGTTCTAAGTGGGCTGGCGGGCGTCTTTGGCGAGCCCTCGCTCCTTGTGAAGTGGCCTGCGTTCGGCGATCAACCGGTGTTGCTCCTTTAGGGGCAGGTCGAGGATGTTCCGGGTGCGTGCGGAAAGTTTTGCGAACGTGAGATCGTAAGCAGCGCGTAGCTCCGCTTCCCGATCGCGCGCGCGAAAGACGCTCCAGCGCTCCACAGCCACCCACCAGATCCGGGCCATGTAGGGCGCGGGGATCATCCCGTCCGTCTCGACCAGCTCGGCGTAGCGCTCCGGGCCTGCTGCGAAGGAGATGACGGCTTTGCCGCCTCCAGCAAGATCGACCAGCGAAAACATTTTCCCGCCGATCGCCTTGTTGCCTGTCCAGAAGACAAGGTTGTCGCTCCACTGCATCGTCTCGACTACGTGGGGGAAGCTGAGCATGATTGCGCGCGCCTGGTGGGCATCCATGGGCAGGAGTATAAGACGACCGGCGCTACCTTTTTCCATTCCTTTCGAGCTTGCTTGCCGCTGCTGCCTTCTGGTCGGCCCGTCTGGTTGCGGGGCTTTGTTTCCCCGGCTTTGGCTGGCAGCTGCCCTTCTCCCCGGGAGTCGAGCCAGGCGTGGGTTCAAACCCGGGCCAGCACCGGCTGGTCTGGCTACTGGCTTTCTTCGCTTTTTTAGCGGGAGCCTTCTTGGCGGAGGTCCTGGTTGAGGTTTTTGCAGCGGACTTCGTTGCTGATTTCTTTGCAGTAGCCATGCGGGGTTCAGACGCTGCAAGTGCACCGGGTGTGGTTCGCCAGGGAGACCTATTTATTTCAGTCGTAAACGGATAGGCCCTTTTGCAGTGGACGGGTCAACAATCTGCCCGCGCTGCGTGATGACAATCTTCTGGGCAGCAACCAGGCGGCGTGCGGCGGCGCGGGCTGGCTCCATCAGGCTCTCCCAGTCGCGGCGATTGGCGTCTCCTCCGACGAGCTTTGCGGCTTCGGAGGGACAGATCGTCTTGTCGCGCCCGCGCTCCGCGAGGAGGCTCAGGATCGCCGTCTCGAGCGCACGGTCCACCTCTGCTGGCTGGTGACCACGGCAGGCGTCGCTGCAATACCGGACCACATCCCAGTCGCGCTCCCACTTCTTGCGCCAGCTGAAGGCGCGGCCGCAGCTCTGGCAGAGCTTGTCGCGATGCGGCGTGGTTCGCTCGGGTTTGGGCTTCCTATCGGGCATGAAGGCGGCTGCTCTCGTGCCTCGATGGCTGCGAGTCTTTATACTTGGATGCGACGATGTCCAACTTTCCAGACTTAGAAGGTCAACTTGACCTAATAATGAAGGGCGCGACGGAGATTCTGCCGCTTGACGCGCTGAAGCAGCGGATTGCGCAGTCGATCGCCTCCGGCAAACCGATGCGGATCAAGGCCGGCTTTGATCCGACTGCACCTGACCTGCACCTCGGCCATACGGTGCTGATTCGCAAGCTGCGACACTTTCAGCAGCTTGGGCATACGGTTATCTTCCTGATTGGCGACAGCACGGCGCTGATCGGCGACCCCACCGGGCGGAACGTGACACGCAAGCCGCTGACGCGGGAAGAGATCGTCTCGAATGCCGAGTCGTACAAAGAGCAGGTCTTCAAAATCCTTGACCCGGTGAAGACCGAGGTCCGCTACAACTCGGAGTGGCTCGACGAGCTGAACTACTACGACATGGTGAAGCTGATGGCGCAGTTTACCGTGTCGCAGATGCTTGAGCGTGAGGAGTTTCACAAGCGGTTCCAGGCCGAGCAGCCGATCGCGCTGCACGAGCTGATCTATCCGATCGCGCAGGGCTACGACTCGGTAGCGCTCGAGTGCGATGTGGAGCTGGGCGGGACCGACCAGAAGTTCAACCTGATGCGGGGGCGCGACCTGCAGAAGCACTTCGGTCAGCCGCAGCAGAGCATCCTCATGGTGCCCATCCTGGAAGGTCTGGACGGCGTGCAGAAGATGTCGAAGTCGCTCGGCAATGCGATCGGCATCCACGAGGCGCCGGGCGAGATGTACGGCAAGCTGATGTCGATCTCGGACGACCTGATGTGGAAGTATTGGATGCTGCTGACGGACCTTCGCCAGTCGGAGATTGCCCAGATGCAGGCCGATGTTGTGGTAGGCGTTCTGCATCCGATGCAGGCGAAGAAGAATCTTGCCCACGCGATTACGCAGGACTTCCATTCGTTGGAAGAGGCGGATGCGGCGGCGGGAAACTGGACAAAGCAGTTTCAGCAAGGTGGCGTATCGACAGATCTGGAAGAGGTCATCGTGCGCCTGGGCGACCTGTCGCCACGATGGGAATTGACGACAGCGGGTGGCCAGGAGGCGATCGTTCGGCTGAGCAGACTGGTCGTGGCAGCGGGTCTCGCCGAATCGAACTCTGAAGGCGAGCGCAAGGATATCGCGAAGGCGATCAGCATCATTCCCCGGGATGCGGTGAGGCTGCAGGACGCGGCGCGAGGCACCCACGAGGTTGGACTTTGCGGCGGGGAACGCTTCTCGCTCAAGGTGGGCAAGCGAGCGAAGATGGTCGTCATCGCGGCATGACAGCGCGAGACATCCTCAGCTGCTGGTTTCACGCTCTAAGTCTTGTGGATATCCGCTCGGTGTGTACGTTCGTCTTTGCCCTGAGTACGTTCGGCCCGGGTTCCTCAGCTATTGCGCAGACGTCGCAGGAGGTTGTGCAGCAGGCGGTCCGGACCGAGATCGCCGCCAGCAAGAACGATCATTCCCTGTGGCGCTACGGGCAGGAGGAGAAGCTCCCTCTGGACACTGTTTCGATAATCGTTCAGACCACGCATGGCTCGCTCAAGCGAAGGATTAAACAGAATGGCAAGCCGCTCACGCCGGAGCAGGCAGCTGTCGAGACGAAGCACATCGAGAGCTTCATCCACGACCCGGGACAGCAGCAGAAGCAGAAGCGGGACGGGCAGCATGACGATGAAAGCGCGGCCCGACTGCTCGAGATCCTGCCCACGGCCTTTCGCTGGAAGATCACCGGGGAGACGCCGGAGCTAATCACGCTCGCCTTTGAACCGAACACGGACTTTCATCCGCCCGATATGGAGAGCCGCGTGATGAGCACGATGACCGGGCAGCTGGTCGTCGACCGGGGCCAGCACCGGATCCGGACGATCCGCGGGACGCTGTCGCAGGATGTGGAGATCGGCTATGGGCTGCTCGGCAAGTTGCGCCAGGGCGGGACGTTCGAGGTGGAGCGGCGGGAGCTTTCCCCGGGGCTCTGGCAGATCGTCGAAACACATGTGCATATTGACGGGCGAGCTCTGCTCTTCAAAACCATCGGCGAGCAGCAGGATGAGATCAACACCGACTACAGCCGCGTTCCCGATTCGACCACGCTGGAGCAGGCGGTGCCGCTTCTGCAGGATCATAAGGAACGTGGCTGCACTTCCTGTTCCACGCACTAGCTGCGGGCGCGGAGGATGTCGACACGGTATTCTCATCCTTGATGGCCCACACTCCCTACCCCCAGTCGGACCGTGAGCTGATTCGCCTGATCGAGCGCTCGGCCGGGCACCGCGCCGGTTATAAACAGCTTGTCCGGGAGCTCGGCCTGGGCGGCGGGCGCGAGCGGCGTCTGCTGCTGGAGCAGCTGGCGCGGATCACGCTGCGGGGCGACTTGATCAAGACCGAGTTTGAGCAGTGGGCGCTGCCGCACGCGACGCTGGCCAAGACGGCACGGCCGCCGCGAGGAAGCGGGCAGGCCGGCGCGTTGCCTGTTGAGCATCGCGCCACGCGGGACCACCTGATCGCCGGCAAGCTCGACCTGCACCGGGATGGCTACGGCTTTGTGCGGCCGAACCAGAGTGCTGGCTCAGGTAATGGTCGCGATGACGATCTTTTTATTCCGCCGAACGAACTGAACGGCGCGATGCAGGGCGACGAGGTGCTGGTGGATGAAGCGCCCCGTCGCGATGGCCGGCGCTCCGGCAGGGTCGCCCGTGTGTTGACGCGGCGGAACCCCACCGTCGTTGGCATTTTTCGCTACGCACGGCCGCAGGCGCGCTCGACATGGGACCATGCGCCGCTGACCCATGGCAACTTCGTGACGCCGCTTGATGAGCGCATGACGCAGCCGATCCTGATCCCCGACGGCCTCGAGGTGCCCATCACGCCGAAGGAGACGCCGCACCGCGCGCTGGGAGAAGAGGCGCAGCTGCAGCAGGGCTGGGCCGATCCGGAGCGGGAGCGCAGCCATAATCCGCTGGAAGGGCTGGCGGTTGATGTCGAGATTACGGATTTCCCGACGACCGGCCGGCCGGCAAAGGGCCGTGTGCTCGAGGTGCTCGGACCACCGGATGCGTTCGGTGTTGATGTCGAGATCATCATCCGCAAGCACCATCTGCCGCACACCTTTCCGCCAAATGTGCTGGCGGAGGCCAGCGCTTCGGCGGCGCAGACGGTCAACACCCTTCTGCCCGACGAGCTGGCACGGCGGCGAGACTTTCGCGAGCTGTCGATTGTCACGATCGATGGGGAGACGGCGCGGGACTTCGACGACGCGGTGCTGGTTCAGCCGCTGCCCAATGGCAACTGGCAGCTGCAGGTGCATATCGCGGATGTGAGCTACTACGTGCGGCCGGGGACGGCGCTTGATCTTGAGGCGCGGCTGCGGGGAACGTCGGTTTATTTTCCGGACCGGGCGATTCCGATGCTGCCGCCGCAGCTGTCGAGCGGGATATGTTCATTGCGGCCGGATGAAGATCGGCTGGTCCTGAGCTGCTTGATGGAGATCGACGGCCGTGGCGAGATCGTCGGCTACGAGGTCTGCGAGGGGATCATCCGGAGTGCGCGGCGCATGACGTATACGCAGGTCCAGGCGGTGCTCGACGGCGATGAGGCGGTGCGGGCGGAGTTCGCCGACCTGGTGCCGGCGTTTGAGCAGATGTACGAGCTGGCGTTGAAGCTGAATGCCAAGCGGCATCGGCGCGGGTCGATCGATTTCGATCTGCCGGAGCCGGTGATCCTGTTCAATCCTGACGGTAATATGCGGTCGATCGTGCGGTCGCAGCGGGGGTGGTCGCACCGGCTGATCGAGGAGTTCATGCTGTCGGCGAACGAGGGTGTCGCTACGTGGATTGAGCACCAGGCGATCCCGAGCGTCTACCGGATCCACGAGACGCCAGACCCGAAGCGGATCATGGATTTTGAAGAGACGGCGAGCGCGTTCGGCTACTCGCTCGGGTTCTCGAGCCTGCCTGTGAAGCGGCTGCAGACGAAGGGCGACCGTCGCGATGTACGCGGAACGGACCGGAAGGCGAAGGTGCACGAGGTGGCCGAGTCGATTCCGGTGACGCCGCAGATGTATCAGCGGCTGACGGCAAAGATCGCCGGCAAGCCGGAGGAGCGCATCCTCGCGTACTTGATGCTGCGGTCGCTGAAGCAGGCGCGTTACAGCGAGAATAACGTCGGGCATTTTGCGCTGGCGAGCCCGAGCTATACGCACTTTACGTCGCCAATTCGGCGGTATCCGGACCTGATCGTGCATCGGCTGCTGCGCGATCTGCTGGAAGCGGGTGCCGATCCGGAGGGTGCGCCCATCCTCAGCACCGACCCGCAGCCCTGGTCGAGCAAGGCAGAGGTGTTGCCGCGCCGGGCGGAGTATAACGGGGCAATTGCGCCGCTTCCCGAGGCCGAGCTTGCCGCGATTGCGAGCGAATCGAGCCAAGCCGAACGTCGCGCCGATGACGCTGAACGGGAGTTGATGGAGTGGAAGAAGATCCGATTCATGCAGGACCGAGTCGGTGAGGACTTTCACGCGATTATCCTTTCGGTGACGAAATACGGTTTCTTCGTCGAGCTCGATGACATCTTTATCGAGGGTCTGGTGCCTCTGGCAAGCCTGGGAAGCTTTGGTGGCGAGGACCGGTTCTTCTTCCGCGACACCGACCGCCAGATTGTCGGCTCCCACTCCGGCAAGGTCTACAAGATGGGGACGCGGGTACATGTTCTGCTCGACC
>CAXTLS010000050.1:5021-29336 GCA_964245235.1 uncultured Acidobacteriaceae bacterium | reverse complement strand
TTGTAGTTATAAAAAAGGCCATTGTAACTACAACTTTGTAGTACTATAACTACAGATTTGTAGCTACAGATTCTGCGGTTGGAGCTGAGGCTGTGAAACTCGACCTGCGGCTTCCCGCACTACCGGGAAGAGCTTACAGCCCGTTCGTCACATCCATATCGCTGAGCCGAAGGGCGAGTGATTTGGCCGAGCCGCCACCCTTGAGGAACTCGTTCAGGGGAAGCTGCGTAACGTCGAAACCGAGGTCGGTCAGCCGGTCCGGCAGTTCGGAGTGAGCGAGACGGTGGAGCACGATGCTCTGGCCCACGTTGATGATGTTGCAGGCGAAGTGGGTGGCCTCATCTTCGGTAACGGCGATGCGCCGATCCGCCGGGTACGCTCGCTCGATCTTCCGCCGCGACTCATGGTCGAAGGCCTCGGGGTAGTAGAGGACGAAATCGCCGGCGAGCGGGGCGAAGCAGGTGTCAAGGTGATAGAAGCGCGGGTCGACAAGGTGGAGCGAGGTGACCGTGGTGTGCCAGGCGTCAGCCAGGTGGCGATGGCTGTGCAGGCAGGTGCGGACGCCGTGAGCCGCCCACAGGGTGCGGCCCTCGCCATCGAAGAGTGCGTCGCCCTCCCCTTCAAAGGCGGTCTCGCGCGGGGTATCCCAGAGCAGGAAGCCGGCGTCGTGGAACCAGGCGCGGAGGTACTGCTCTTCAGGCTGGCGCTGCGCGTGAGCGAAGCTCGAGATGGCCGCGATGCCGTGGTGGACGACGGCGGTGTGGGCGACGAAGACCATGTCGGGAACGTGGGCGCGGGCATGCAGCAGCTTCACGTCGGCGAGGGTTTTCATGTGCTGGTAGAGGCTGTTCCACTGGGCGAAGGCAACGTCGCGGGAGGAGCGGTGAAGATTGCCCGCCATCCACGGATTAATCACATAGTCGACGTCATAGAACTGCGGCGGGCACATGAGGAAGGTGGGTCGGGTGAAGTGCGGGGTGGAGGGAAGCTCCGAGGATAATGCAGGCGAGGAGGTCATGATGTTCATTGATGCAGCTTCTCTACTTTCCGTCCTGAGTCTGGCCTTCGCGAAGGACGATCGTCAAGGGCGCAAAAATGAATCTTTGGTACGCTGGTTACCCTAAGAGATACGTTGCTCCGAAGTGGGCCGGATTGTTGCTGGTGTGCGCTTTGTCTGTGACTTCTGTGCGATTACGACAAAGAAAATCCTCATGGTTGGCTGTAATCAGCCGCCCATGAGGATCGTGTGGATGAAGCCGGATTCGTGCTTCGCTTAGAGCTTTTCGAAGAAGTCGCAGGCTGAGCACGAGATGTAGACGCCGCCCGGAATGCCGCGCTCGCGATCCTTGACCCGCTTGACGATGCGGGTCGGCTTCGAGCACTTGGGACAGTCGGTGCTCTTCTGGGTGTCCATCTCTTTCTTACGGTCGCCGGTCTTTGCAATCTTTGCCATGGTTCTCTCCCCTGGTACGCAGATGTGGCGGCTCGCGCATGAGATGACCATCGGACTGGCTTTGTGGGGCCAAGCTGGACCGGATCATCCGGGACCTCTCAGGTGAATCTGCACGGGACGAACCAGGGCGGGAACAGACGGAGAAGCATGCGCTACACGCTCGTATTGAAGTTTACACGATGTGGCGCGTGCCGGCCCGGGGCGCCCAGTCATCCCTGTCAGCGAGTTGCGGTCAGCTGCTGCGGCGGCATGCCTGAACCTGCTGCCGGAACGGTGGTGGGTACGGGCGTTGGGGTCGGCGTGACCGGCTGCTGCTGGATGGGAAACTGGACGCGACCGGCGGAGTTGACCTCGGGCTCAGGATCGCCAGGCTGCCGGAGGGTGGGCGGAGGCACGTGGGCGGCGGCCTCGGGATCGCCGGGCTTGGTGTCGCCCATGGCGATCTCGTGGATCGGCGTGGCGGGGGCGAAGTCACCCATCTCGTTGGTGTCGCGAACCTCGATCGGCTTGCCCATGGCGACGATCTTGACGATGGCGACGCGGTCGCCCTGAAAGCGCACAAATTTGACCGTCTGCGGGACGTGGCCGTAGATCCACTCCTCATAGCGGGGACCGTCAGGGTCCTTGGCGTCGTGTTCGCGGATCTTGCTCTCGGGAGCACCGAGCGCGGCGAGCACCATGCGGTGGTTCATGCCGACGAGTACGTCGTGGGCGGCGATGGCCTCCTTGAGAGGAGCTGGGAGGGTGTCGCCGTAGGCCTGGTCGGAATTCTTGACGCCGAAGTCGAGCACGGGCTCGAGCAGGGCCTTGACCTCGGGAGCGGAGATCTCAGGAACGCCGCCTTCAAACTCGAGCGTGACGCGGGAGCCGGTGACGGCCTGGGAGGGCTGCTGAGCGAGCGGGGAATCGTTGAGCGAGATATGGCTGAGGAAGCGGTGCTTCGCGTAAGGTCCGCCGTTCAGGTCGAGGACGATGCGATCGGGCTTGAAGGAGATGGATGTGATCATGACGCGGTCGCCGGGGGCGGACGATTCGCCCTTGCGATAGATCATGCGTCGGTACTCATCGCCGCCCGGGAGCAGCTTGCCATTGGCTTCGAGTGTGAGGCCGGCGCCCATCGGGAGGGCACGATGGGCGAACCCCTGCTCGGCTTCGAGGTTGCGGACGAGGTCGCGGCGGCCGCGCTCGGTGAGCCTGTCGGTGGGCAGCGAGAGATGGGTCGGCGTGAAGTCGGAGGAGATATCGGCGGTTGCGGTTTTTTCGCCGACGACAAACACCTGTGCGGCAACGGGCAGCGCGGCGGCAGCTAGCGATGTGTAAATCAGGGCCCATCTGGATAGGCGGAATGCCATGGCGGCACCTCGGTTTGCGTCTCAGATGCCTAGTAGATTGAACCTTTCGCAGGCGTTTGACAAGGGAATGCTGCGCGGCCGGTTGCGTGTCGCGGAAAAGATGACTGTTTTGGGAAGCTGCAGGGTGTGTATAAGTGAAACGCTGGACCTTCAACTGAGCTTTCGCGCGGTGGGCTGGCAATTACGCTTGCTCAGAATGAAAGATCTGGTTGGGGGGAGGGACATGTAGGTCCTTCGACTCCGCTTCTCTCGCGGTGGGACTGCGAGACGATTTCGCTCAGGATGACAGGTTGAAGGGGTTTGAGTGCGAAAGCGATTTGGGCTGGCTACGGCTCGTCGACGGAGCGGGAGCGCGGGGTTGCGGGCAGGATCTGGACAAGAGCCGGCGGCCGGGGTGGGGCTGCTGCCTGCGCCGCTTCCATGGCGACGTGAGCGGCGGGCGGCGGCGGATTGACCTCGTAGCCGGCTGGGATGATCTCGGGCCGGGTGTAGTCCCAGGCGTAGTCGCCGGTGGTGCCGACCAGGACGCCGATGGCGACGAGCAGGATGAGGGCGGTGAGCAGGGCGGCTTCCGGCCCGAAGGCGTTGCCGGTAAGCCAAGCGGGGCCGATGGCGCGGGTCTCGACGAGTGATGAGAAGCTGCTGATGCCGCGGACGGGCAGGCCGAAGAGCAGGGCGAGGCTGGTGCTCCAGGCGAAGTGGAGCCCCCACGGGAGCCAGAGGCCGTGCGTACGCAGCCAGCCTACGGAGAGCAGGATGCTGCCGATCATGGTGACGAGGATGCTGATCCAGGTGGCGCCAGGGTTGATGCCGTGGGCGAGGCCAAGCAGCAGCGCCATGATGGTGGTGGCCCAGCTGGGGCCGGTGGCTTCGATGAGGCGGCGGAAGGCGTAACCGCGGAGGGCGACCTCGGTGGCGAGGGTGGCGAAGATGAGGGCGGCGAGGTGCAGGCCGAAGAGGGTAAAGGCGCGCGGCTCGGTCCAGAAACGGACGTGGAGCGAGCGGCTGAGCACCATGGGGAGGATGGCGAGGATGGCGGCCCCCCAGCCAATGGCAGCGCCAAGCGCCCACTCGGTGGCGGCGGTCGGGCGGCGGGGCAGGCCGAGGGCAGAGCGCAGGCTGGCGCGGCCGGTTCTTGAGAAGGCAGCGAAGAGGGTGAAGCCTACGGCGAGTAGAAAGAGCAGGAAGAGGGCGGAGAGCAGCGGGCGGGCATCTTCACTGTCGAAGCGATTGGCGAGGCCGCGTGCGGCGCGGCCGGCAAGGGCGTCCGAGAGGGCGAACCAGAGCAGCGAGACGATGAAGAGAGCGAACTGGAGCGAGCGGCGAAGCTTCCTGGTGCCGGGAGAAATGCTTGGGACGGTTTCGGGCAATGAGGCTGCTCCCTGCGCTGGGGCCTGGGTTCGGGCGGGCTCAGGCGGTGGTGTAGAACTGGGCTATGTTGCGGAACTTGGTGTAGCGCTGAGCGAGCAGCTGGTCGAGCGGAAGGCTGCGCAGGGCGGCGAGGTGGTGCTGGAGGCGCTGGTCGATGAGGGCGAAGGCGGCGGGCCGGTCGGCCTGGGTACCGCCGGCGGGCTCGGCGATTACCTCGTCCGCGCAGCCGAGCGCGCACGCGTCCTGTGCGGTGTACTTGAGGGCGGCGGCGGCCTGCTGCTTTTTGCCGGCGTCCTTCCACATGATGGAGGCGCAGCCCTCGGGGGAGATGACGGAGTAGATGGCATTCTCGAGCATGAGGACGCGGTCGGCGACGGCGAGGGCAAGGGCGCCGCCGGAGCCGCCTTCGCCGGTGATGGTGGCGATGGTGGGGACGCGGAGGCGAGACATTTCGAGCAGGTTGCGGGCGATGGCCTCGCCCTGGCCTCGCTCTTCGGCACCGATGCCGGGGTTGGCGCCGGCAAGATCGAGGAAGGTAAAGATGGGGCGACCGTATTTCTCAGCGAGCTTCATGGCGCGCAGGCTCTTGCGGTAGCCTTCGGGATCGGGGCTGCCGAACTTGCGGGTGACGCGCTCCTTGAGGGTGCGGCCTTTGAGGTTCCCGATGACGAGGACGGGCTCGCCATGAAAGAGGGCCATGCCGCAGGCCATCGCAGCGTCGTCACCGAACGCCCGGTCGCCGTGGATCTCGCTGAAGTCGGTAAAGAGTGCTGCGATGAAGTCCATCGGATGGGGGCGCTGGGGGTTTCGCGCGAGCTCCGTTTTGACCCAAGCTTCGGGAACCGGAGTGGCCTGGGTCGGTTTGCTGCTCTCAGGGGTCGGTTTGCTGCGCTCTGGGTCGGCCATGCAGGTACCAGTCTATGGGTATGAGGAGGGAGACGCAATCGAGCGGGACGGCGCTTCTTCGCGCAGAGTACATCCCATGGGTACGGGTCGCCATCTGACACTTACGCGCAGAGGCTCGCCTGCTGCAGGAGATGCGATGCACGTTGTCATCTTTGGGCTGACCATCTCCTCCTCGTGGGGAAACGGCCATGCAACGCTATGGCGTTCGCTCATCAAGGCCATGATGGGCCGGGGTCACACGGTCACCTTCTACGAAAAAGATGTGTCGTACTATGCCGGGGCGCGCGACTTGTACGCTCTACCGGAAGGCGGAAGGCTGCGGTTGTACGCGGATCTCGCGGCGATTAAGCCGGAGGTGGCGCGCGCGCTCGACGAGGCTGACCTGGCGCTGTGCACGAGCTTTTGTCCAGACGGCATTGCGGCTTCCGCGCTGATCCTTAACAGCCGGGCGGGTGTGAAGGCGTTCTACGATCTGGACACGCCGGTGACGCTGGCGGCTCTCAGTGCGGGGAGCACGGTCGCGTACCTGCCGGAACGCGGGCTGGCCGACTTTGACGTCGTCTTGAGCTATACGGGCGGCCGTGCGCTCGAGGAACTGCGGACACGGCTGGGGGCGCGGGTGGTGGCACCGCTTTATGGCTCGGTTGATCCAGCGAATCATCAACCCGTGGCTGCGCAGGCGGAGTTCCTGGCGACGCTTTCCTATCTCGGGACTTACGCGGAGGATCGCCAAGCTACGCTGCAGCGGCTGTTTCTCGAGCCGGCGGAACGGATGCCGGCGGCGCGCTTCCTGATTGGCGGGGCGCAGTACCCGACGGACTTTCCCTGGGCTGGGAACATCGCGTTCGTAAGACATACACCGCCGCAGCTGCACTCGGCTTTCTTCTCGTCCTGCCGGGCCACGTTGAACGTGACGCGGAAGGCGATGGCGCGGTATGGCTATTGCCCGTCGGGACGGCTGTTCGAAGCTGCGGCGTGTGGTGCGCCGCTGCTGACGGATACGTGGGAGGGTCTCGATACCTTCTTTACGCCGGGCGGAGAAATTCTGCCAGTTGCGACGGCGGATGAGGTGCTGCGCGCGCTTTCGCTGTCGGACGGCGAGCTTCGGGCGATTGCCGGCCGGGCTCGGGAGCGGACGCTTGAGGAGCATACGGGAGCGTGCCGGGTGCGGGAGCTGGAGCGGATCTGCGATGAGGTTTATGCCGGCAGAGCGGGCGGCAACGATGCGATTTCGAGCGACCGCTTGACGCTGGAGACGGTCTAGCGATGTGGGGGATTATTCCAGCGGCGGGTGTTGGCAGCAGGATTCAGCCGCTTGCGTTTTCGAAGGAGCTGCTGCCGGTCGGGAGCCGGATTGAGGATGGCCAGGAACGGCCGCGAGCGGTAAGCGAGTACCTGGTGGAGCGGATGATCCGGGCCGGCGCCGACAAGCTCTGCTTCGTCATCTCGCCGGGCAAGACGGACATTCTGGAGTACTACGGGGCGCGGGTGTGGGGGGCGCACATCGTGTACGTCGTGCAGCCTACGGCGGGCGGGCTGTGCGATGCGGTCTTCCGGGCGCTGTCGCTGATCGGGCGGGACGAAGAGGTGCTGATCGGGCTGCCGGATACGGTGTGGGAGCCGTTTGACGGCTTCGCGCGGCTGCAGGCGGAGACGCTCTCGTTTCTGCTGTTTCCGGTCGAGCACCCGGAGCTCTTCGACGCGGTAGTGACGAATGCGCGGAACGAGGTGCAGGAGATCCAGGTAAAGCAGAAGGGCGCCACGTCGAGCTGGATCTGGGGGGCGATCCGGATGCCGGGTACGGTCTTCCATGCGCTGCATGCGCTGTGGTGCCGGCCGGAGCGGCAGGATGAATATCTCGGTACGCTGGTGAACGCGTGGCTTAGCGAAGGTGGCACCGCAAAGGGGCTGCGGATCGGCGAAGCCTATGTCGATGTAGGGACGCTGCACGGCTATCGCGAGGCGGTGCGGCTGCTCGGCGTGGCTGCAGGCACAATGGAGGATCGGGGATAAATGGACGTGGAGATACCGCAGGCGAGCATGGAGGCAGTGGCACTGCAGCAGAAGATCACGGAGCTTGGACCGTGGTTCCAGAACATCCGGATTGGTGGACTGGAGACGGCGCCACAGCATTTTCTGGGTGACTATCCAGCGATCAAATATCGCCACTTTCGAGATGCGTTGCCGGCGGACATGACGGGGCTGAGTGTGCTCGATATCGGCTGTAACGCAGGCTTCTACTCGTTCGAGATGAAGCGCCGTGGGGCCGAGCGGGTGCTCGGGATCGACACGGATGAGACGTACCTTCGGCAGGCGCGGTTCTGTGCCGAGATGACCGGGCTAGATGTGAGTTTTGAGCGGATGCCGGTGTGGGATGTCGGCGCGCTGGGCGAGCGCTTCGACCTCGTCATCTTTATGGGGGTCTTCTATCATCTACGGCATCCGCTGCTGGCGCTCGACCTGATCCACGAGCATGTGGCGAAGGACCTGTTGCTATTTCAGAGCATGCAGCGCGGGAGCCGCGAGGTGGTTGTGGTGGCTGAGGACTACGGCATTTTTGCGCCCGCACCGTTCGATGAAGCTGGTTTTCCGAAGATGCACTTCGTCGAGCAGCGCTACTCGGACGATGTGACCAACTGGTGGATTCCGAACCGGGCGGGCGTGGAGGCGATGCTGCGCTCGGCGGGCTTTGCGATCGAGGCGCAGCCTGAGGAAGAGGTGTATGTGTGCCGCTGGCAGTCGGTGATCGAGCCGCCGGACGGCCCGCACTGCGTGTACCCGAAGGATGGCGTGTGACAGAGGCCGAGGCTCTGCTTGAGGGTGCCGAGGCTGCGCTGACGCGGCGGGAGATCGCCGAGGCCGAGGCCGCACTTGATGCAGCGGAGCGACTGGGTGCGCCGCCCGATCGGTGCAGCGCCGGGCGGTGGATGACGGCGATGCTGGCGGGCGATCTGCATAAGGCGTGGGCGGAGAGTGATGCGATTCGTAACCGTAACGGACACGATCCACATCGCTACTGGAATGGGGATGAGCTGGCGGGAAAGCGCGTGATGGTTCGCTGCCTGCATGGGTTTGGGGACGCGGTACAGATGCTGCGCTACGCTCCCCTGCTGCGGGATATCGCCGCTGGGGTTGTGATAGAACTGCCGCCGCGCATGGCGCCACTGGCAGGGTGCCTTGGTCTGCGGGACGTGATGACCTGGGGCGACGATGCACCCGCGTGGGACGTGCAGGTTGAGGTGATGGAGCTGCCGTATATCTTTCGGACCCACGCAGACGAGTTGCCAATCACTGAGGGCTACGTGCAGGTGCCCGGGGCAGAGCTGGAGCGAGCTGCGGCGTGCATGGGGATGCGGGGTCAGCCGCGGGTCGGGCTGGTGTGGGCGGGCGGTGAATGGAACCTGGAGCGGTCGATTCCCTTCCCGCTGCTGCGGCCGCTGCTGGAGCTGACAGGGATCGAATTCTGGAATCTGCAGGGTGGCCCGGCGAGTGCGGAGGCCTGCGGGACTGCGATGCGGGATGCCACGCGGACCTGCGGCGATGGGCTGCTCGCGTTGGCGGCGACGATGGCTCATCTCGACCTGGTGATTACGGTTGATACGCTGGCCGCGCACCTGGCGGGGGCGATGGGCAAGCCGGTGTGGGTGCTGCTGCAGCACACGGCGGACTGGCGCTGGATGACGGGGCGGGACGATAGCCCGTGGTATCCGGCCATGCGGCTCTTTCGGCAGTCGCGCGAGGGGGACTGGGCGGGGATCGTCGAGCGGGTTTGTGCCGAGTTGCGGGCGCGTGACTGGTAGCCTGAGAGCACATGATCGAGCCGATGAACCGCGACTGGAAGAGCTACGACGCTTACCTCTTCGACATTGATGGCACGCTGCTGAACTGCAGGGATGCTGTCCATTACTTCGCCTTCTGCGATGCGCTTTCGTCGGTGGCGGGCCGGCCGGTGAACCTGGATGGAGTGCAGACCCACGGCAATGTGGATGTGGGAATTCTGCGCGATGCGTTTGCAGCTGCGGCGATTCCTGAGGCTGTGTGGCGCCCAAAGCTTCCATTGATACGCAGGCAGATGGAGCAGTTTGTGAGCGAGCATGCGGCGGGGTTCGACATCACGGTGCTGCCGGGCGTGCGTGCGGTGCTTGGGCTGCTGCGGGGTAAGGGCGCCGTACTCGGCGTCGCGACGGGGAATCTTGAGGAGATCGGGCGGTGCAAGCTGGGGCACTGTGGGCTACTGGAGTCGTTTGATTTTGGTGGCTATAGCGACGCGTTTGAGTACCGGCGCGATGTCTTTGGCGAGGCGGTGGCGCGGGCGCGGGCGCTGGCTGGCGAGCGGGCGCACGTGTGCGTTGTGGGGGACACGCCGGAGGATATCCGGGCGGCGCGGGCCAATGGTCTCGACGTGGTGGCGGTGGCTACGGGTACGCATGCGTTTGCCGTGCTCGAGGCGGAAGCGCCTAACTGGTGCCTACACTCGCTTGAGGAGTTGGACGGGATCTAGCTGGTGCAGTCGGCGACGATCTGCTCGAACTGCGCAGCGCGATGGTCGGCCGTGTGCTCGGCCAGGATGCGGTCGCGGGCTCGCTTGCCGATGCGTTGACGCTCCGCGTCCGATACGTGCTCGAGGATGTCAGCGACCTGCTGGGCGCTGGTGGGAAGCAGGATCTCTTCACCTGGGGTGAGAAAGTCGCTCAGTCCGCGCCAGTCATCGGAGAGAATAGCGGCGCCACAGGCTGAGGCTTCGAAGAGCCGCACCGAGGGTGAGAAGCCGGCGGCGACCATCTCATCGCGCGTGAGATTCAGGGTGAAGCGACACGAAGAGTAGAAGGCTGGATGATCCGGCGGCGGCACATGGACGAGCTGCGAGACGTTGGCGGCGAAGGTGGTGCCGGCGGGGTATTGCGGGCCGGCGACGATGAAGCTCTGCCGCGGGAGGAGCGTGGCGGCACCGTCGAGGAGCCGCATCAGCTTGGGCTGGCGATCGGGCGCGTAGGTGCCTAGATAGCTGAGATCGCAGCGATAGGCGGGCTGCTGGGCGGTGGGGCGGTAGAGGTCGGGGTCGACGGAGCAAAAGAGCGGAAGCGCCCGCTGCGCGCCGAAGCGCGCTTCGAGCTCCGTAAGTGCGGGGCCGCCGGTAAAGCTGAGATAGGCCGCGTACTGCGGGATGAGATCGACGCTGAGGTAGTCCGTGCCGCCGTTGGCACGCAGACCACTGAGCGTGATGGGGGTGTCGATGTCATAAAAGAGGATCGGGCAGTGGACCTGCTCGAGGAGCGCGCGCGTGGCCGCGATGGCGTCGGAAAAGTAGGAGCCGATGATCACGACATCGGCGTCGGCGCTGGTGGCGAGCATGCAGTCCGAGTCCGCCTGCCAGTCATCGTAGAGATGAACCGTGCAGAACTCTGGCCGGGGCAGGTCGCGGTTGCTGCGATACCACTCGACATCTTTCTCGATGAAGTGGACCTGGTGGCCGCGGCGAGCGAGGGCCTTGAGGAGGGAACGATAAGTGGTCGCATGGCCGTTGCCCCACGAGGACGTGATCGTCAGGCCATAGACGACGATCTTCATGCGCCGACTTCTGCCTGGGTGCGCATGGCGAGGCAGTGCCGGAAGGCGGCTTGTGCCTGGAGCGCGCGCTGGGCGTAGGTGTGGTCGCGAAGGGCGCGCTGGTGGAAGGCCGCTCCGATGCGGTCGCGGGTGGCGTCATCGTAGTCGGCGAGCGCCTGGACGACATCTTCCGCGCGGCGGACGACGAGGATCTCGGTGCCGGGTTCGAAGCAGTCGTCGATTCCCGGCCAGTCGTCGCAGAGCAGGCAGGTACCGGCGCCGGCGACCTCGAAGACGCGGGTTGGCGGCGAGAAGCCGGATTGGGCCATCGACGCGCGATTGATGTTTATCACCATGCCTGCCGAGCAGTTGACGCGGTTGTGTTCGGCGGTCGGCACATGGCCGAGGTAGCGGACGTTTGACGGCATGACCTTGTCCCCCCAGCCTTCGCCGCCGAGCAGGAAACGACTCTTCGGGGCGAGCTCAGCCGCGCGTAGGAAGAGCTCTTCAACGCGCGCTTCGCGGTCCGGCAGGCGATTGCCGAGGAAGGCGACGTCGCAGGCGAGCGATGGGTCGGGCGGTACGGGAAAGTGGGTCTCGGGATCGAGCCCGTTGTACATGCTGAAGTAGGCGCGGGCACCGAAGCCGAGGTAATGCTCCCTGACCCAGGGGCCGCCGCCGTAGGTGAGGACCGCGTCATACTGCGGCATGGAGATGCGGAAGGCGTCGCTGGGATCAGCCTGCATGCGGGTGAGCGTGGCGGGCGCATCGACGTCCCAGAAGGTGATCGCGCTTCCCTGCTGCATCTCGAGGATGCGGCGTTCGAGCGTCTCATCATCCACACCGATACCGCTGTGCTTGACAATTACATCAGCGCCGGCGGCACGGGCCAGCATGGCATCGATGCCGCTGCCGGGCTGGTAGACGATTGACTCGACGTACGAAAAATCATCTGAGTCGCGATGCTGCTGGCGGCCATAGGCGTCTGGTTCAGCGAAGGTGACCTCGTGACCTAGGCGCGCGAGGTATTTGTAACAGCCGCGGTAATAGGTGGCGGCGCCGTTCCAATAGGACGATACGATGCTTGAGCCAAAGGCAAAGATTTTCACGATAACAACTCCTCGCAGATGGCGGTCAACTCTTGTGCGCGGTGGTCACAGGTGTGGCGCGCGAGGACGGTCTCGAGGCCGCGCTGCGTCTGCTCGGCAGCTGCTGCCGAATCATGCAAGAGCCGTTCGATCGCGGCCTGCATCTCGCCCCCATTCTGCACGAAGCACAGGTCGCCGGGGCGGAAGAGGCTCTCCGTATCCTGCCAGGGTGCGGAGATGAGCGGGATGCCGCAGGCGAGCGCTTCGAAGACGCGGATGGTCGGGATGCCGGTCATCGCCGAGCTGTATTGCTGGCGCGGAATGTGGACGGTGAGGCCGGCCGCGGCGTAAGTTGCGGGGGCGTCCAGATTGGGCAGGTAACCGCCGTAGCGTACGCCTGCTACGTCGAGCGCGCGCAGGCCATCTTCGGGATAGCGGACGCCGTAGATTGTGAAGGATGCCTGGCTCGCTAGCGCAGCGGCAGGCCCGAGAAAGAAAGTGTGGATCTCGGCGGAGCGCTCGCCTTCGCCCCAATTGCCGATCCAGACAACGTCGGTGGTTCGCGGCTGGCCGGGGTCGGGGCGAAAGACGGTGGTGTCGGCGGCCTCGTGCAGCGTCCATACCCGCGCGATGTTGAAGCGTTCGCGATAGATCATCCGCAGCGCTTCGCCGAAGGCAAGCACGCCGTCGAAGCAGGCCAGGCCGAACTGCCCAATCTGTGCGGGCGAGGACGACGCGCGATGGTGCGTGTCATGGAAGAGCAGCTTGAAGCCGAGCTGCTCGCGAAGGGTGAGCAGGCGCTGCGCGAGTGCGGAAGGATTCCACTCGTGCAGGATGACGATATCCGCATCGGCGAGGCGGTTGCGGGCCTGCTCCTCGGGATCGTCCGCGGTGTAGGTCTGGATGTCGAGCTCGGGATAAAGGCGCTTGAAGTTGGCGAGCGACTGGGCGCCGCGCGGCTCGCTCTGCAGGTTGTTGATCGACCAGTCGGCCTCCCGTTCGAGGATGGTGACCTGGTGTCCGAGCGCGGTCATCGAGCGCAGCAGCCCGCGGAGGAAGTGTGCGTTGCCGTTGTTCCAATCGGACCGTAGAGAGTGCGCAAAGTAAACGAGCCGGAGCCTAGAAGGCATGCGCTGGCAACTCCACCGTTCGGGGTGCGGGGCGGGCCGGCATCAGGCGGCTGTAGAGCGCGAGGTACTTGCCGGCCATGTGCGCCGCGGTGAGTTCACGGGCGCGCCGGAGGGACCGTTGCTGCGCTTGCGCGAGTGGATCGCCCGGGCTGCAGAGCCGAGCGAGGAGCTGGCTAAGGGCGGTCGCGTCGTTGAAGTAGAGCGCGGCGGCGCCCCAGACTTCGCGGAGTGAGGGGATGTTGTGAGCGACAATGGCGCAGCCGCAGAGCGCGGCCTCGAGGGGAGCCAAGCCGAACGGCTCGTAGCGCGATGGGACGAGATAGATGCTGCTGCAAGCGAAGAGGGCGAGGAGCGCCGGTTCGTCGAGTAAGCCGAGCGGTTGGAGTGAGCCTAAATCGGGCGGAGCCGATGAAGCTTCGTGCTGCTGCTCGCCGGCTACGAGGATCGGTATGGGGGAGTCGGTCTTCGCGAGAAGGGTAAGGTTTTTTGCCTTGTCCCAGAGGCGGCCGACGGAGACCGCCTGCAGTTTGCGCGGTCCAGCGGCGGGCGGCACGACGCTGCTGCGGCCGTTCAAGATGACGTGCCCTGGTGCGTGGAACGGGAAGTTCTTCTTGAGGGCGGCGAGCATCCACCGGGTGGGTGCGACGACGGCATCGGCTCCGGCGAGCCCCTGCTCTACCAATTCCCGGTAGCGCGTCAGCCAGGGCGAAGATGCCATGCTGCCGGGCTCACAGGCGGCGGCCCAGCTGAGGACATCGCTGTGCGCCGTGACGACCATGGGGATGCCGAAGCGCAGGCGGCCGAAGCAGAACTGGCTGCTGTGGATGAGGTCGGGTGTGAAACTTTCCGCCAGCTCGAGGAGCGCGGGAAGTGCGGCTGAGTAGGCGGATTTATTGGCTTCCATCCACTCGAGGGGAGCATCGGAGGCAACATACTGGAAGCTTGTCCCATACTGGCGTCCCATCGCCTGGCACCATGACGCCTGCGAGGTAGAGGGCAGGCGGCCGAAGCTGATGAGTGCGACGGCGTTACCTTCAAAAAGCAGCTCGGCAGCGAGCTCTCTGGTGAAGGTCCAGACGCCGCCGATGGTGTCGGTCGTCAGCAGGACGCGCATGCCAGCCCCGCCCCTTCATGCGCATCGAGTTCGGTTAGCGGCAGGGGGCGTTGATCCTGGATATCGCTGTAACCCTTGTCAGCGAAGAGCTGCAGGTAGAACGCATGGGCTCGCTCCCACGCGGCCTCATCGGGCTGGGCGCCGAAGGTGGTGACGTACTCCGGGCTGCCCGGAAACGGGAACATCGGGACCGGTTCGCTGACCCATACGCCTTGTGCCTTGAGGTCCGCCTGCCACGCGGCGACGAGTGCCGGATCGTCCTCAGGCGTCTTGATCAAGTTGGCCTGCACCCACGGAATCCGCTGCTTTGCGTAAACCAGCAGGTCGGTAATGCGATCGGTCGAGATGCGGCAATTCTTATTCATTGCATCGCGGCCCGCATCAGTGATGGACTCGACACCGCACTCGAAGGAGACGCAGTGAGCGCGGCCGAGCAGGTCGATCGACTCTTCGTTCCAAAGGTCGATACGGGTCTGAAAGCCGATCGATACTGGACGTTTCGCAAGCTCTTCCAGGAGCTCGCGCACCTGCTTGCCTACGCCGAAGATCTCATCGATGAAGTAGATGTAGTCGACGCCGCGCGCGAGCAGCTGGTCGATCTCGCTGAGGACGGCGGAGAGCTGGCGCTCGCGATATTTGTTGCGGAAGAGCGTCTTGTTGCAGAAGCTGCAGGCGTAGGGGCAGCCGCGCGCAAACTCGACCTCAGCGCCGTGGCGAAGGTGGTCGGCACCGTTACCGGGGAAGATGTGGTGTAGGTGATGGTGCTGCTCAACGGGATAGTCGGTGTAGTCAAGCGGGCCGAGCGCGCGCATATCGGTGGCGCCGAGGCCGGGGCTGGTGTGGATGGCTCCGTACTGATCGCGCCAGCAGCAGCCGGCAATCATCTCCCACGGCAATGTGGCGAGCTGCGGGAGGGTCTGGTCCGGCTCGCCACGCAGGACGATGTCGGCGCCTGTCTTCTCGATGGTTGACCGGGGCGTGACCGATCCATGCGGACCGATGAGCACCGTTTTGGAGCAACGATCCAGTGCCGCGAGCCATTGCCTGGGCACACGGAGCTCAGGCTGCGGGCAGCGCCAGAAGAGGTAGGAGGGCGCGGTCGGCATGACCAGAAAATCTTCGCGGAAGGTATCGAGCCGCTCGCGAACCTGGGCGGACGTGAGGTCTTCCATCCAGGCATCGATGAGTAGGACCTCCTGCCCGGCGCTGCGCAGCATCTCGCGTGCGGAGAGGAGCTCGAGCGGGAAGTGGGGCTCAGCGCAACCGAAGTAGGTCGAACCTTCAAAGCTCCACTTCGGGTTGACCAGGCCGTACTTCATGCGACCTCCTGGCTGACGAGCTGGGCGGCGTCGCGTTCCCGCGTGTGCCCTGTGTCACGCTGGCTACCGAGCAGGTCGCGATTTGCGGTCCAGAATTCGTGAATGGACTGGAGCGTTTTCTGCGTGGAGCGGCGAGCTTGCCAGCCGGTGTGGGCGGTCAGCTTTGAGGTATTCGAGATATAGAGCGGTTGGTCCCCAGGACGGATCTCGCTTGATCGCAGGATGGGTTGCACGCCAGTCTCGCGGCCGATGTTCGCGAGCATCTCGACGACGGAGACAGCTCGTTCGGGACCGCCGCCGAGGTTGTAGATCTCGCCTGCCGTGCGGTCAGAGCAGCGATGGGCGGCTTCAATCGCGTCGACCAGGTCGTGCACATGGAGGATGTCGCGCACCTGGAAGCCATCCCCATAGATGGTGATGGGCCGGCGCTCTAAGACCGAGTAGAGGAAGTGCGCCACCCAGCCCTGGTCCTCGGTGCCGAACTGCCGCGGGCCGGCGATGCAGGACATGCGGAAGACGACTGTCGGCAGGTTGTAGATGCGCGCGTAGTCGCGAACATACTGATCGGCCGCACCCTTGGAGCAGCCATACGGCGAGTGGAAGTCGAGTGGCTCGTCCTCCATCACGCCCGCGAAGGCCGCGTCGCTGGCGTGGTAGCGTGAGCCGTTCGCGCTGACGGGAACACCGTGGAGCGAGCCGTAGACCTTGTTCGTTGAAGTAAAGAGGACGAAAGGACGGCGGCCTGAGCGGCGCGCTGCTTCGAGCACATTGAAGGTCCCGAGAACGTTGACTTCGAAGTCTTCGCGCGGCTCGTCGACCGACGTCGTGACGGCGACCTGCGCGGCAAGATGATAGATCTCGGTCGCGTCCTTTGCCGCGTTCATCACGGCGGCTGCGCTCCGCACATCGCCCTCTACAAACTCCAGGCGATCGCTCGACGGCAGGTGGCGTAACCAGGCCAGGTTGTGCGCTACACCGCGGCGCGAAAGATCGTCGAAGACGCGCACGCAAGCGGTCGAGTCCGCGAGCAGCCGCTCGGCGAGGTTCGATCCAATGAAACCGGCGCCGCCGGTAATAAGGATCGTGCGCGGCTCATGCCGTCCGTTTTGTCCGTACCGTGCGTTTTTCATGCAGTGAGGCCGTAGGTGCTGAGCTCCTGCAGCATCGTCTCAGCCTTATCTTCGGCCTGCTGGCCGCTAAGCCATGCGGCCAACTCGCGGAAGCCCTCTTCATGCGTGACCTGCGGCTCGTAGCCGAGGAGCGAACGGGCTTTCGTGAGATCGGCGAAGCAGTGGCGGATGTCGCCAGCGCGGTACTTCTGCGTGATCACGGGGACGAGCTCGGGTTTACCCAGTGCCGCGGCAAGGATGGTCGCGACGCAACGAATCGTGATGGGTGTGCCGCAGCCGATATTGATTACCTCACCGTCAGACTCGGGCCGCTCCATGGCCAGCATGTTGGCGCGAACGATGTCGTGCACGCTGACAAAATCCCGCATCTGCTCGCCGTCTTCAAACACGAGTGGGTTCTGGTTGTTGATCAACCGCGCCGCAAAGATTGCGGCTACACCGGTATACGGATTCGAGAGCGCCTGCCGGGTTCCGTAGATGTTGAAGAAGCGCAGGGCGGTTACGGGCAGACCGTAGGTTCGCCCGTAGATAAGGCAAAGCTCCTCCTGGTCGCGCTTCGACAGAGCATAGATGGAGTTGAGCTCTGAAGGCTTGGCTTCGTTGGTCGGTGTGGGAACAAGAACGCCGCGGCAGGCCGTGCAGTGCAGTTCCCACTGCCCCGCCTTGAGCTGGCTCACAGGGCGTACGGGCGGGAACGCGGCCTGATTACACGCTGAGCACACATACTGGCCTTCGCCGTAGATGGACATGGACGATGCAACGATCAGCTTCTTGAGCGGTGTGCGATTCTCGAGAATCGCCTGTAGCAATTCGGCCGTACCCTGCGTGTTGACGCTCATGTAGCGGCTGATCTCGTACATCGACTGGCCAACACCGACGGTCGCCGCGAAATGGTAGACCACATCGACGCCGGCAAGCACCTCCCGCAGGCGGTTTGGATCCCGCACATCGCCGACGATCAGCTCCACATCGCGCGACAGATAATCGGGCGCGCCATGCTGATGGACCTGCGGGGTGAGGTCGTCGAGTACACGGACGCGATGGCCGGCGGCGAGCAGGCCATCCGCCAGATGCGAGCCGACGAAACCCGCGCCACCAGTGATCAATACCTGCTTCGACGACTTTACGGATGTGTTCATGCGGTCTGAATTACCTCCTCAAAGTCAGGTTGCGGCAGAGTCTCTTCAAGCGAAAGTTGATGGCCCGGCGAAGCGTACCGCTCGACGGCCCATGCGGCAAAGTCGGCGAAATCCCGGTTATCGCGTGGTGGGCTCGTATGGTGCTCCTCAAGGCCTAGATGGGCGGGCGTGAAGCAGAGCGTCAGCGCGACGCGAAAGGGTTCAAGCACGGCCATCTGCCGATCAAACCAGCGGGTAGCGTTCGGCCGATAGAAGTCCGCCCAGCTGAGGCCGGTGCGTAGATACTGCACGTTTCGCGCCTTCATCCATGCAGCTGCCGCGTCGAGGCGCGGGTCTTCATAGTGGAACCACTGGCAAAAGCCTACGCTGCCGTCCTCGGGAAAGTGTTTCCCCGCGAGCTTGGGGTTGCCATCCGCATCGACGAGTCCAAGGTAGTAGTGGCGGTAGTAGGAAGAGCCTTCAGCTTCCTTGTGACGCGTCTCCGCAGGCCAGCTCGGCGGGAGATCAAAGAGGCTGTACCAGTGGATGCGGTTGACGCGATTCCTCAAGAGTTCGAGCGTCCTCTGCAAGCCGAAAGCCTGCACCTCCTGAGCGCCGAAGGACGAAACGCCGACCTCGGTAACCCAAACCGGGAGGCCACTGACCTGCTCTGCTTCGGCGATGCGATCCGGCCACTCTGCAAGCTGCCAGTGGTTCCAGTCGAGTGGAAAACCATGCACCCCGACAACATCAACGTGATCCATCACGCCGTGCTTGGCCATCAGGCGAAGGAAGTCACAATCGCAGGACGAGACGCCGCCCAGAACAATCTGCAAATCGGGATTGATGCTGCGTATCCTCGCGGCTGCCAGCTTGACCATCTCGGCAAATCGCGACCAGTCCGGATCAAGCTTGAAGTTCCAGTGAGACAGATTGTTTGGTTCATTCCAGAGAACTATTGCTTCGACCATTCAATGCGCCCGATCCCTTAGCTAATTCTCAGCCGAGGAGACAAATGGAAAATTTGAAAGGGATAGCAGGACGTGCAGGGAATTTTTCTTCCCAACCTCTTCCACAAAGAACAACTTGATGGCTTTATGAATGCATGTAGAAGCTGATGGTTGCCTACTTTGCACTATTTTCGGGTAGGAGAAACTGCAATCTACACGGCGCACAAAGGAGACGCAAGGCAATGACTATAGGATAGTTAGCTGCTTCGTGTCGTCGATAGGCTACATCGCCTAAAACCGATTAATCGAGCACGCGTACGCCGCCGCGGCCTACCAGCTCTTCCACGTGATCGATAAACAGCCGATCTGCGGCGACACGCACGTCATGCGGTTCGAGCACCGCGCAGAATTCGCCCGGCTCTTCGAGATCCAGCAGCAGCTTGCCATTACCCGGAGCGGCGACCAGGATCGCCAGCAGCTTTTCGAGCAGCGCGGCGTCGGGGCTATGCAGGGGCACCTTGATGCGCAGCGAATCAGGTAACTTGATCTTGACATCCTCAAGCGCCTGAATCGAGGAGACGGCGAGCTTGGGCGCGGCGTCCTCTTCCCCGCGCAGCGTACCGCGCACCAGCACCGGCACGGAGATTTTGAGCTTCTCGGCCAGCTGCTCATACGACTGCGGAAAGGCGATCAGCTCAATCTTGCCGATGGTGTCCTCGAGCGTTGCCTGCGCATACATCTCGCCCGATCGCTTCGACTTGGCTACCTTCAGCATGGTGATGACACCGGCGATCTGGATTTCATTCTGCGGCTCTTCACGGCCTCGGCGGAAGACCTGCGGCTCCGGCTTCATCTCGCACGCGGTCACCGTATCGATGACTTTCAGGTTGCGCAGCTTCTCGCGATACTTGTCCATCGGGTGGCCGGAGACGAAGAAGCCCAGGACGTCTTTCTCGTTTTGTAGCCGCGTGTGCTCGTCCCACTCCGGCATTTTCGGGAGCGCGTCCTCGCTCGCGGCGAGGTTAACCGGCCCATCGTCGAAGATGCCGAAGAGTCCGTGCTGTCCTGCCGCCTCATCGCGCTGTGCCTTCTGGGCACGCTCCATCGCCTTATCGAGCGCCGCCGTCACCTGCGCGCGGCCGCCGAAGCAGTCCATCGCGCCGGCCTTGATCAGCGACTCCAGCACGCGCTTGTTGAGCAAGCGCAGATCGACGCGCTCGCAGAACTCCCACAGGCTTGCGAAGCCCGGCTTGCCCTCCGCCTGCAGCGCAGTACGCGCGTTGATGATGGAGTCGATCGCGTTGTGGCCGACGTTCTTAATCGCCGCCAGGCCGAAGCCAATGGCCGCACCTGCGTCCGTCTTGACCGGCGTGAAGTTCGCGTCCGAGACCTGCACATTCGGCGGAACGACGGGGATGTTGATCTCGCGACACTCCGAAATGTACTTGACGACATTCTCCGGCTTCGACGTTTCGCTGGTCAGCAGCGCGCCCATGAACTCCACTGGATAGTGGGTCTTCAGCCATGCCGTGTGATAAGCCAGCAGCGCATAGGCAGCCGAGTGTGACTTGTTGAAGCCATAGCCGGCGAACTGGGCCATCAGGTCGAAGAGCTTGCCGGATACGTCCTTCGGGTGCTTCTTCGCCGCCGCACCGGACATGAAGCGTTCGCGCTGCTTCTCCATCTCCTTCGGATCTTTCTTGCCCATCGCGCGGCGCAGCAGGTCAGCGTCCCCGAGCGAATAGCCGGCCACGGTGGCCGAGATCTGCATGACCTGCTCCTGGTAGACGATGACGCCGAGCGTCTCCATCAGCAGCGTCTCGAGCTCCGGCAGCATGTACTCGACAACTCGCCGGCCCCACTTGCGTTCAATGAAGTCGTCGATCATGCCGCCCTGGATCGGGCCCGGACGGTAGAGCGCGTTGAGGGCGGTGAGGTCGGCTACCGAGTTGGGCTTGTAGCGCCTGAGCACGTCGCGCATGCCGCCCGATTCAAACTGGAAGACGCCCGACGTCAGTGCGCGGTGAAAGACCTGCTCATAGACCACCGCATCGTCGAGATCAATCGTCGCCATATCGACCTCGATGCCGGTCGTCTGCACGATGAGTTTTAGCGCATCGTCGATCACGGTCAGGGTCGTCAGGCCGAGAAAATCCATCTTCAGCAGACCCATCTTCTCGATGGCGCCCATGTCGTACGCCGTCACGATCGAGTCGTCCTTGGCGCGCGTCACCGGCACCAGCTCGGTCAGCGGCTTCGGCGCAATCACCACGCCAGCGGCGTGCACACCGGCGCCACGGACCAGCCCTTCGAGCCGCAGCGCCGCGTCGATCAGCTCCTTGATCTTGGGGTCACTCTCGTACGCCTGGCCGAGATGCGGTGAGTCTTTCATCGCACGCTCGATGGTGATCCCGATGGTCGGCGGAATCATCTTCGCGATCCGGTCCACCTCGCCGTAGGGCATGTCGAGCGCCCGGCCGACGTCCTTGATCGCCGCCTTGGCCGCCATGGTATTGAAGGTGATGATCTGCGCCACCTGATCGCGCCCGTATTTGCGGTTGACGTACTCAATCACCTCGCCGCGCCGGTTCATGCAGAAGTCGATGTCAATATCGGGCATCGACACGCGCTCCGGATTGAGGAAGCGCTCGAAGAGCAGCTCGTTCTGCAGCGGATCAATGTCCGTGATCTCCATGCAGTACGCGACCAGGGAACCGGCCGCCGAGCCACGACCCGGACCTACCGGGATCTTCTGCTCGCGCGCGTAGCGGATAAAGTCCCACACAATCATGAAGTAGCCGGGAAACTTCATCTGCTTGATGCACTCAAGCTCCCGGTCGAGCCGCGCGTAGTACTCCGGGATCGTCTTCTTCAGCAGACCTCGGCCCCGCAGGTGTGCGATCGCCGTCTCGAGCCGCTTTTCGAGTCCCTGCCGGCAGACCTGCTCGAAGTAGCTATCGAGCGTCTCCCCGGCGGGCACGGGAAAATCCGGAAACGGATTATCGACCTTCGTCATCTTCAGGTTGCAGCGGTCGACAAACTGCATCGTGCGCGTGCAGACCTCGGGGTTCTGGGCGAACGTCCGGTGCATCTCTTCCGCGCTCTTGAGATAGAACTCCTGGGTATCGAACTTGAAGCGCTTTGGGTCGTTCATGCTGCCAGCCGTCTGCACGCAGAGCAGGATCTCATGCGCCCGCGAGTCATCGCCGGCAACGTAATGCGCGTCGTTCGTTGCGATCAAGGGGATGCCCAGCTCGCGCTCCATCTTGAACAGCGCATCGCAGACGGCCTTGTCCGGCTCGAGCCCGTGGTCCTGGATCTCGAGGAAGAAATTGCCCTTGCCGAAGATCTCCTCGAACTGACCGGCTGCCCGCTTCGCCTCGTCGTATTTCCCTGCCATCAGGTGCTGATTCACCTCGCCGGCCAGGCAGCCCGAGAAGCCGATTAGGCCTTCGCTATGTTTCGCGAGAAAATCCTTTGAGACCCGCGGCTTGCGGTAGAAACCATGCAGCGCCGCCTCGCTCGTCAGGCGTACAAGATTACGGTAACCGGCCTCATTCTCAGCCAGCACCAGGAAGTGGTTGTACTTGTCGCCCTCAGGCGCAGCGCGGTGGTCGTCGTTCTTACAAAGGTAGAGCTCGCAGCCAAGAATCGGCTTGATCCCCTTCTTCTGCATAGCATCGAAAAAGTGAACAGCTCCATAGATATTGCCGTGGTCCGTCATGGCGGCGGCAGTCTGGCCGATGCCGCTCAGGTGCGCCGCGAGCTTGTCCACATCGCATGCTCCATCAAGGAGCGAGTAATCAGTGTGGAGATGGAGATGGGTAAATTCTGCAGCGGCCATGGTCCCAGTTTACTGCTTGGTCAACCTATGCCGGCATGAGGAAAAGACGTCTTAAACCCTCCGCTCGTTGGCATGCAGGCTCTACCCGCCCGCCTTGTTCTCAAGTACTGGTCGCTTCATCAAGAGATCCGCGTCATAACGCTTCACGCGGATCGGCTGAACCTTCGCGCCGACTCGCATCCTATCCCAGTCGCCATCGCGGTAGCTCCCCACGACAATTGTGTTTCCTTCCTGTTTCCCGAACTTTGCCCCGTCCGCTGAAAAGACCTCCCCGCGCTCCAGGTTGACAACCGCCACATGCGACGCGCCGAGACCCCCGTCGGTCATCGTCACCAGCAACGCTGTGGCGCCGGCGGCAGTCTTCATCTCCGTCACGCGCTGGACTACGAAGAACTCAGCCATGATCTTTCGGGCATGGCCGCCTGCGAGCGTATAGGCATGGAGCGATTGGCCCTCGTTCTCGTACCCCCCTGCGCCATCCAGCCCCGAGTACACCACCGTCCGACCCCCATCGACCAGCCAGGCCTTCTGAGCCGCTTCGGCAATCTTCCGCTCCGTTCCGTCTACCGTCGCAAAGAGAGCTGATCCTGGTGCCTGTAGATGAACCGCCGTCGCGACCTGGCCGTACGCCGCGCAGGTCATCAAGAGAAAGAGCAACTGCCCAATCCATCGCATCACGATCCTCTCCTTCAAAGCGAAATCGATTCAAACGCCGGACGCCAGAAACCGGCACGTTCCAGGATCAGGAGGCGCTGCCGCAGGATTGGCTTCCCCGGACATGCCAGGTGATTGCCCCAGCTCTTGCCGCCCATCGCATGATACCCAAGCCCGAAGTCCGCAGGCGTTTCCGCAAGCTGTAAGGGTACATCCTCGTTCCACTTCAGCCAGCCCAGCAGGTTCGCCAGGTTGGTGATCTGCGAGGAGGTCAACTCCTCTCCGGTCTTGCCTTCGTTCTCCACGCTCAACCAGTGCCGGTTGCCGCTCATCTGCGCCCATGCGGCATCATCCGTGTCGACAAACTGCTCCATATCGCCCGTCTTGGGATTGCCAAAGTGCGCAGAAACCTTTGCCCGTGACTGGTTGAACCAGGAGTACGTCCCCGCCTCAGTCCCCTGCTGAATATGGAGCACCAGACCATGAAGCGGCCGGATCATCGCCCCCTTGTTGAAGTTGTGGGACACGGGCTTCTTCACGGCTATATCGTCAATCCACATACGTCCTCCAGATAGCTCCGCCCTTGATGGGCGACCTTGAAGGTAGTGTCGTCAAAGCCCAGAGCGTTACACCGCACACGTACTGCCTCGATATGCCCCGCTCTTCTGATCGATCGTTGCGCCGCACCTTATACTTGGTCCACGGTCCAAAAGACCGCGAACACTCCAGCTCATCAGACCCAAAGGAACCATGGCCGCACTTATCGAAGCGATTCACATCAAGCGCAAGTCTGTATTCGAGCACGAAGACATCCCCTACACCTGTCTGGACGCCGAGATCACGACGCCGACTGCGCGCGGCGGCCAGACCCTAGTCCGGCTCAAGATGCGCAACCTGCTCACCAGCGCCGTCTTCGAGAAGACCTTCAAAGCCGGAGACAAGTTCAAGGAGCCGGACCTCAACTTTGTCGACGCCTCGTACCTGTACTCAGACGGTGAAGGCTCGCACTTCCTCGACCAAGAGAGCTTCGAGACGCTGACGCTCTCGAGCGAGATGGTCGGCAACGCGCTCGACTACCTGATCGAAGGCGCGCTGCTCCAGCTGTACATGTACAACGGGAGCCCGATCGGCCTGCAGCTGCCCATCTTTGTCGAACTTGATGTCGTCTACGCGGACCCGAGCATGCGCGGCGACTCGTCGAGCGGCAGCGGCACCAAGATGGCCCGCCTCGAGACTGGCCTCGAGCTGCGAGTGCCCCTCTTCATCAAGGAAGGCGAGAAGGTCAAGATTTCGACGGAAAATCGGGAGTTCGCGGGGCGGGCATGATCGAGCGGGGCGG
>CAXTLS010000050.1:0-4921 GCA_964245235.1 uncultured Acidobacteriaceae bacterium | reverse complement strand
GCGGGGCGGGCATGATCGAGCGGGGCGGAACGCAGCCTCAGCTCACAAGACTGGTCGCCAGGTCCACGTAGAGCTCCACGCACGCCAGCAGCTCCTGCTTGCTGACCCGCTCGTCCGGCGTATGCGCGACGTGGATCGAGCCCGGGCCAAGCAGGAAGGGTTCGCCCCAGTTGGTCAGCGACGGAATATCGGTCGCGAACTTCGCCACCATAGTGGGCAGATCCCCCACCCCGCGCATTCGCACGAAGCTCAGGTCAAGCGAGAAGGTCACCGCCGCCCGATCGCCGACCGTCCGGAGGATCGCCTCTTTGATCTCTGCGGAGGGCCCGACCGTCCGGATCAGCAGGTGCGCCTCTGCCTTGTCGGCGACCACGTTCGGCGCGCGCCCGCCCTCAATCAGGCCAATGTTGACCGTCGACGCCCCGATCTCCGGTTCGACCGGCAGTGGCATCGCCATCACGTCGTGTAGCGCCCCCAGCAGCTTGTCAATCGCCGACTCGCCCAGCTCAGGGTAGGCGGAATGAGCCATCTTGCCGCTCGCCCGGAGCTCGACCCGCAGCGCGCCCTTCGTCGCCAGCGCTAACCGGTTGTCCGTTGGCTCACCGTTGATGAGAAAACGCGAGCCCTTCGGTTGCAGATTCGCGGCCTTCGCGCCCTCGGAGTCCCGCTCCTCGCCGACCACGAAGAGCAGCCCGACCCTGACGCCGGCATCATGCAGCCGTTCGGCCGCGGCTACCTGCGCGGCGATGATGCCTTTCGCGTCGCACGTCCCGCGCCCGTAGAGAAATTCGCTATCCTCGGTGCACCCGAAGAACGGCGGGACCGTGTCCATGTGGGTCGAAAGCACCACCTCCGGCTCGACGGCGGCCATCGTCGCATAGACGTTGAAGCGCTCGCCCGTACCGCCGCCTGGCGTCAGCGCCAGCTCCGGCTGACGGACCGACTGCCGCTCGACCCTGTACCCCTCGGCCGAGAGGAAGTCATACAGGAACGCGCCCGCTGCTCCCTCGTAGTAGGTCGTCGAGTCGATAGCGACTAGCTGGCGCGTCAAAGCGATCGGGTCAATAGGCATGCAGCTTCAGCATACCCGAGAGCCGCTGCCGGCCGCCCCGCTGCCGTTAGACTCAGACCATCATGTCGATTGACACAGCATCCCAGGACGAACTCCAGAACCCATCCCAGATCCGCTCGATTGACAATCTCTACGGGCCGGATGGCCGTCTCGAAGCCGTCCTCAACACCGGCCGCGACGACGCCCCCTACACCGCCCTGGTCTGCCATCCCTATCCGCCCGCCGGCGGGACGATGCACAACAAGGTGGTTTACAACGCGATGAAGGTCTTGTCCGGCCTCGGCCTGCCTGTGTTGCGCTTCAACTTCCGCGGCGTTGGCCTGAGCGAAGGCGCCTTCGACAACGGCCATGGAGAGCAGAACGACGTCCGTGCGGCCCTCGGCTGGCTCGAACACAACTTCAAGCGGCCCACCATCTTCTGTGGTTTCTCCTTCGGCTCCCACGTCGGCCTGCGCGCTTGCTGTGGCGACGTGCGCGTCAAGGGCCTTATCGGGCTCGGCCTGCCGGTTCGCGCCGCCGGACGCGACTACACCTACGAGTACCTGCCGAAGCTGATCGAGCCCAAGCTCTTCCTCAGCGGCGACCACGACCAGTTCGGCCCGCGCGAGGTGATGGACACGGTAATCGCAACCGCGCCCGACCCGAAGCACATGGTCTGGGTTGAGGGTGCGGATCACTTCTTTCAGGGAGTCCCAGGTTCGCCGGCAGCGAAGCTCGACGTCATGCGAGGCCAGATGGAGCGCTGGCTCGAACTGACCTTCCAGCTAGGCCCGTCTGCGAATACCGCAGACTAGGCGGCCCGGTGCACTACAGGCTTGAGAGCCCCGGGCTGGAGTGCCACCGGTGCGATCTCGGACAGCCAGTCCCGCATCGCGCGATTGCACTCATCCGGCATCTCGGCGAACGGAATATGGCCGGCGCCGGGGATGACGAGCAGCTTCGACTGCATCAAGATTGTTTGCAGCAGGTGGGCCGAGCCCAGACCGACGGCGCGGTCCTGATCGCCCCAGATGAGCAGCGTCGGCTTCTCGGCCAGCCCGGCGAGTGCCTCACGGAGTGCGCCCATGTCGTCGAACCAGCTACGCAGGATGCCGAGGATATGGTCCATCGTTCCCGGAACCTGGAGGCCATCGGTGTAGCCTTCGAGCGTACCGTCCACGACCCGCGTCGGATCGCCATACATCCGGCTCAGCGCGGTGGCCTTCAGACGGCGCGGCAGCATGGGAATCTGCCGGGCGAACCACCGCCCCATTGGAGTCTGATAAAAGCGGATCAGCTGGTGGCCGAAGTCGCAAAACGGATTGGCCGGTGCGAATAGAATCAGCTTCCGGACGCGATCCGGTTGCCGCGCCGCCAGCATCATCGCCACCGCGCCCCCGTGCGAGTGGCCGGCGACGTCGGCCGCATCAAGGCCAAGCGCATCCAGCAACAAAGCCAGGCCATCGGCGGTCGCCTCGAGCCCGGCATCGAGCCCGGCGCGGCGCTCCGACTCGCCCATATTGAACAAATCAACCGCATACACGGTCGCGTAACGCGAGAGAAAGCTGACATTCTGCTGCCAGTTCGCCGCGGAGCCTACCAGGCCGTGCAGCAGCAACAACGGCGGTCCGTCCCCGGATCGCTGCAGATGAACGCGCATTCCGTTCACCGAGACAAACAGATCTTCAGCTGCCGTCTCCGTTGCTTCCCGCTCCATGGCCTGACCTCAATCTCAGATAGATGTCATTGCCCAGTCACCTTGCTGCCGGACGTGTCACCGTACATCCACGCCAATGCGAATGTTACAACAAGATGAATGTTGCTCGGGGATCACTGCATCTCCCTTTGTGACTGCGGGAATGTGAGGCTGCGGAATACTTCGCTGCGCCAGACAAAAAGCGAACTAAAATCAGTGCAGTCTCGTACTTACCGCCGGACGTTCCGTTTCCCGGTACAGGCTATGAATTCCCGTAGACTTCGCCTTCTTAATTGAAGCATCTACCTGTCTGGCCCGCTACTTAGGTTGGAACCTGGCTTGCTATAGCGATATGAATCACGCATGAAGAACGCTTTTCAAACCCGCATCCTCGCCGTCGGTCTCGCGCTGGCGACCTTGGCGGTGTGCCTGCTGGCGAGCTTCAACCTGGTGCAGGAACTTAACTTTGACTCCCCTACCGACGGCGTCTGGTGGGTCGAGTCGCAGGGCGGCTTGCTTGCCGAGCGCGTCCCGCCCGATTCGCCGGCCAGCCACGCAGGAATCCAGCCCGGCGATATCCTGCGGTCCGTCAACGATCATCCGACACCCCGGCTGGCCGCCTTCGAGCGCGCCATCTTCGATACCGGCATCTGGGCACGCGCCAGCTATTCGATCCTTCGTCCGATCACCCCCGCGCGAATCACCCACAGCTTCCTCCCGCTCGACAACATCGGCGTCATTCTCGAGCCGGTCGACAAGAGCAACTCCCAGGTTGACCGGGCGATCGCGCTCGTCTACCTCTTCATCGGGCTGTACGTCCTGTTCCGGCGCTGGACCGCCCCCAAATCGACCCACTTCTTCGTCTTCTGCTTGGTCTCATTCGTCCTGTACGCGTTCAAGTACACGACCAAGCTCGACACCTTCGACTGGATCATCTACTGGTCGAACGTCGTCGCCACGTCGCTGCAGCCGGCGCTCTTCCTCCACTTCGCCATCAGCTTTTCGGATAATTTCGCCAACCGCAACCGCAGCTTCGCCCGACGCCGCTTTCTAACGCCGCTGATCTACCTGCCCGGCCTGCTGCTCGTCGGCCTCCAGATCGCTGCGATCCAGTACTGGTCGGCGACTGAGATCCTCAAGCATCGCCTCGACCAGACCGCCTACGCCTACCTCGCGATCTACTATGTTGCTGCCGCCGTTGTCTTCCTGTTCCGTTATCGCTCGGCCGAGTCGCCGTTAGAGCGCCAGCAGCTCAAGTGGCTGACCCGCGGCACCCTGCTCGCGGTCATCCCGTTCACCCTGCTCTACGTGCTGCCGTACGTCTTTGACTACGCCGTGCCCGCGCTGCTGACCAAGTTCGCCGGCCTCTCGCTCGTCTTCCTGCCGCTCACCTTCAGCTGGGCCATCGTGCGCTACCGCCTGATGGACGTCGACCTCATCTTCAAGCGCGGCGTCACCTATACGCTTGCCACGGCGGCGCTCGTCGGCCTCTACTTTGGCGCGGTCGCGGTCACCGCCGAGATGGTCCACACCCGGCTGCCGAGCCTCAAGGTGTACGGCCTGCTCGCCGCTATTGTCGTCACCGGCCTGATCTTTGACCCGCTCAAGCGCGCCATCCAGGGCCGCGTGGACCGCGTCTTCGATCAGAAGCGCTTCGACTATCGCGAGACCCTCATCAATTTCGGCCGCAGCCTCAACGCGCAGACCGACCTCAGCACTCTGGTCGACTCGATCGTCGAGCGCCTGCCGAAGACCCTGCTCGTCACCCGCGTCGCCGTTTTCCTCGCCGCTGAGCCGGATGCCCGCGAGCTCTCGCGGCCCTTCACCCTCGCCGCCTCGCACGGTCTCACCAACCTCGCCGCGGTCGAGCTGCAGGCCCTCGACGTCCGCTTCCTCGACTTCGACGAGCCCGGCTCGAACAGCCACATCTTCCTTGAGAACCCTCAGCAGGTCCTGCGCCTGCCCGAAGATCAACGCCGGACCGCCGGCCGGCTCGACCTCAACTACTACCTACCCTGCCGGGTCGCCAACCGCGAAGGCAGCGGCACCCGCACCGTCGCCGTCATCGGCCTGGGCCGCACCGACGATGGCGACTTCCTTTCAAGCGAGGATATGGAGCTGCTCGAATCGCTCGCCGGCTACATCGGCATCGCCATCCAGAACGCGCAGCTCTA
>CAXTLS010000049.1:0-30952 GCA_964245235.1 uncultured Acidobacteriaceae bacterium | reverse complement strand
GAGACGGTTTCGACCGACTACGACACGGGCGACCGGCTCTACTTCGAGCCGCTGACGCTTGAGGACGTGCTTGCGGTGTATGAGCATGAGGCTTCGTCGGGCGCTGAAATCGGGATGATTGTGCAGTTTGGCGGCCAGACGCCGCTAAACCTTTCGCTGCCGTTGAAGCGCGCCGGAGTGCCGATCATCGGGACGTCGCCGGAATCGATTGATCTGGCGGAGGACCGGAAGCGGTTCGGCAAATTGATTACGGAGCTCGCGATCCCGCAGCCTGAGGGTGCGATGGCGACGAGTGTACCGGAGGCGGTGGCGGGGGCGAATCGCGTGGGGTTCCCGGTGCTGGTACGGCCGTCCTACGTGCTGGGCGGGCGGGCGATGGTGATCGCGTACGACGAGGAGGCGATTGTCCGGTACATGAGCACAGCGATCGAGTACTCGCAGGAGCGGCCGGTGCTGATCGACCACTTTCTGGAGGATGCGACCGAGGTGGATGTGGACGCGTTGTGCGATGGCGACGACGTGGTGATTGCCGGGATCATGCAGCATATTGAGGAGGCCGGGATCCACTCCGGGGACTCGTCGTGCGTGCTGCCGGCGGTCGATCTGCCAGTGGATGTGCTTGAGACGATACGGGCTTATACGCGCAAGCTGGCGATGGCGCTGAGCGTCCGGGGACTGGTGAACATCCAGTTTGCGATCCAGCGGGGCAAGGTGTTTGTGATTGAAGTAAATCCGCGGGCTTCGCGTACGGTGCCGTATGTCTCGAAGGCTACCGGGATACCGCTGGCGAAGATTGCGTCGCGCATCATGGTCGGCCGGAAGCTGAAGGAGCTGCTGCCGGAGCAGGTGGCGAATGGGCGTGACCTCGACACGGGATCGTACTTTTTCGTAAAAAGCCCAGTATTTCCGTGGGGAAAGTTCCCTGGCGTCGACACCGTGCTTGGCCCGGAGATGAAGTCTACGGGCGAGGTGATGGGGGTGGCGGATAACTTTGGGGAGGCGTTTGCGAAGGCGCAGATCGCGGCGGGGCAGGTTCTGCCGCTGAAAGGGACGATCTTTTTGAGCGTCAACGACCACGATAAGGGGGGCCTGGTGAAGCTGGCGCAGGACTTTACCGAGATGGGTTTCCACCTGGTAGCGACGCATGGAACGGCGGCGGTTCTGGAGCAGGCGGGGCTGCAGCCGGAGCGCGTTTACAAGGTCAAGGAGGGGCGGCCGAACGTGGTGGATTTGATCAAGGGCGACCGTATCCACCTTATTATCAATACGCCGCGCGGGCAGGACACGGTCTTTGACGAGAAGGCGATTCGCCGCGCGGCGGTGCTGGCGCGGATCCCGACGATCACGACGCTGGCTGCGGCGCGGGCCGCGGCAGAGGGGATTTCGGCTCTCCAGCGCGGGTCGCTGAGCGTGATTGCGCTGCAGACGCTGCACCTGGAGCGCGAGGCGGCTACGGTCTGAACTGGGCTGCTGAAAGTTGACAAACGGGTGGTCCAGGGAGCGGCACTTTTTGTCTTCGTGGCTGGTGTGCAGGGGAAAGTACTACAAATCTGTAGTTATAAAAAGGGCCATTGTAGTTACAGATTTGTAGTACTATAACTACAGATTTGTAGCTACAAACGGGTGAAATATAGCTACAGATTTGTAGCTACAGATCTTTCGGGCTTGCGGCGGACAGCGCGTCGCCGGTTGGGTGCGCTCTAGAATGGGGAAATGCTGCTTGATGGAATGCATCTCCCGCTGACTACGCCGTTTACGCCGGATGGGCGTTTGCACCTCCGCAAGCTGGAGCAGAATGTGGCGCATTACTCGTTGACGCCTGCGGCGGGGATGGTGGTGCTGGGGCGGACGGGTGAGGGGGAGCTGCTGTCCGGGGTGGAGCGACTGGAAGTTCTGCGGACGGCGATCGACGCGGCGCTGCCGGTGAAGGTGATGATGGCGGGGATCGGCGAGGCGAGTGTGCGGGGAGCGCTGGCGGCGATCGAGGATGCGGCGGCAATGGGCTACGATGCGGCTGTCGTGAGACTACCGGTGACGTCCGGCACGGGGGAGCAGCGGGAGGTGCGTGTCTTCTTCCAGATGGTGGCGGACGGGGCGGCGCTGCCGGTGGTGCTGGCGGGCGCTGCCGGGTTTGCGGGCGCTGCCGGGATGGAGCTGGTGGTTGAGATGGCGTCGCATGCGCGGGTGCTGGGTTGGCTTGACGCGGGAAGCGAGCCGGAGCGGGTGCGCTCGGTGCTGGCGCGTACGGCGGCGGTGAAGCGGACGGTGACGGTGACGCAGGTCTTTGCGGCGGTGACGGGGCGGATGCTGGCGGGGCAGATTGCGGAGGGCCTGGTCTCGGTTGAGAGCCTGACGGGGAACGGGGCGGTACTGGTGGCGCCGGGAAAGACGGCGGTGCGGACGCGGACGAAGGTGGTCGGCTTCCAGGTGCTGATGGGCGGGACGGAGACGATGCTGGCGGGGCTGGCGGCGGGTGCGGTGGGGGCGGTGCCGCCGTTCGGGGCCGCGGCTCCGCAGGGGTGCTACGAGGTGATGGCGGCGTGGAAGGATGGCGACCCGGGGCTGGCGGAGGAGAAGCAGCTGCGACTGGTGGAGGCGGCGCGGCGGATCGAGGGCGAACTGGGGGTGGCGGGGCTGAAGTATGGGTGCGATCTGAACGGGTACTTTGGCGGGGTGCGGCGTC
The DNA here is from genome assembly GCA_964245235.1 of uncultured Acidobacteriaceae bacterium. Lineage (GTDB taxonomy): Bacteria > Acidobacteriota > Terriglobia > Terriglobales > Acidobacteriaceae > Edaphobacter. Next base: position 28,269 of record CAXTLS010000049.1, on the reverse strand, counting down.
TGCCGGGGTTGCCGTTGACCGGGGCGGAGCGGGCGGAGGTTGAGGGGCTGATGGCCGGGTTGAAGAGTTAGAGGGTGGTTTTTAGAGGCTTACATGGCACGAGATTATTGATTGTCGGCTAGCGAGGACACATGAAGAACCGACCCATATTTACGTTTCTCTCGCTCACCCTGCTCATCAGTTCCATCTTCTACTTCCTAATCATCCGTTCTGGTCACATGGGCGGCGGGTGGGGCGGGTACGTTGCTGGGCTGATGTGGTCGTCCGGCCTGGCGGCGTTACTCACATGCAGACTGCTCGGCCGTGATCTGAGAACGATTGGCTGGAGTCGGGGCAGTGGGCGCTACGAATTAATAGGTTATCTGATCCCGCTCGCCTACTCGATTGTGATCTACGGTTTCGTTCTGTACTTTGTGCTCACCGCAACCTTCGCAGTCATTCGTGATACGGCCACAGTGATTGGCGAAGAGATCGGGTGGCGTGGCTTCCTTGTCCCGGAGCTCGCCAAGACACAAAGCTTTGCGCGAACTGCAGCGCTCACCGGGTTTATATGGGCGATCTGGCACTATCCAATCGTGCTCTTTGCAGACTACAAAAGCGACACTCCGGTCTGGTTCTATCTTCCCTTGCTGACGATCATGCTGCCGTTTCTCACATTTGTGTGGACGTGGCTGCGTCTCAAGTCGGGTAGCATCTGGCCCTGCGTGATTGCACGCTTCTCACAACACATTCATTCATTCGTTCTTCGACCCTCTCACTGTGCACACTAGAAAGACTAACTTCGCTGCCAACGAGTTGGGTGCCGGCATTCTTGCCCTGTCCATAGTCATAGCCTACTATTTCTGGCGGCGCAGAGGCGAGGTCGAAGTTTCTCGTATCGCGGAGCCGGCATAGCCTACAGATAAGGGTTCTTCTGCATGATTGGTCCTGACCCACAGTTCGCGAGAAGTGTATTCCTTCGACAGTTTAATCAGCTTCAGGTCTTCCTGCTTCTCGGGTCGGCGATCACTACCGTGGGCCTAATAGCCGCTAGCCTCGCGGTTCTACGTCGAGGGCTTGATCGATTGCTGCTGTGGTTTGCAGCTTTCGCCATACTCTACGGCGTGCATATGATCCTGGAGTACCAACTATTCTGGTGGTTCGGCGTACAGGCACCCGCCCTCTCTCGAATCGGTCTGGCAGTTGGACTTCTCGTTCCGATCCCGGCGTTCTTCTTCTTCGAAGCCCTTGACCTGCTTGGCAGGCTTGGTCGATATTTGCGCAACGTGATCTGGCCCATCGCAACAACGCTGGCGCTCGTGACTCTGCTTGTCGGCTACCGCAAATACATCGACGAAGCCAATGGTCTGCTTGTCATCGGCGCGCTGCTTGTGTTGGTAATTGCCGTGCTGAAGATTAAAGGAGGAGACAGGGACGCGACGCTGATCCGCTGGGGCGTGCTCTTCTTCTGTGCCTGTGCTCTATACAACAACGTCGTTCGCATGTTCCCGCACTATTTCAACATCGAGCCCTTCAGCTTCGTCGTGTTGCTCGCCTGTCTTGGTGTTGTGGCAGGTCGCCGGACCCTAGCTCAGGAACAGGAACTCAGTCTTATTCAGAAGGAACTTGAGATCGCACGAAGCATTCAGCTTTCCATTCTTCCTGCAGTATTTCCGCCTTCGGCCAGTTTCTGCGTGGCTGCGCGCTACCTGCCAATGACGTCCGTAGCGGGTGATTTCTACGATTATCTTTTGGCTGACGACAGACAGGTTGGCATCTTGATTGCGGACGTGTCTGGGCACGGCGTTCCCGCCGCGCTCATCGCTTCCATGGTCAAGCTCGCTGCAACAGCGCAGGTCGCAAACTTTACGAGCCCCTCAGCTCTGCTCAGCGGAATGAACGCCGCTCTTCTGGGCAACACGCAACGCCAGTTTGTCACGGCCGCCTATGTTTATCTCGACGCAGTGCAAGGAGAACTGAGGTATGCCGCTGCTGCTCATCCCGCGATGCTGTTGCTTCGAGACAAGCGAGTCACACGCTTCGTCGAGAATGGCCTGATGCTCGCCGCGTTCTCTTTTGCAACCTACACAACCATGTCGCATCCGCTCATCTCAGGCGACCGATTGCTGCTGTACACAGACGGCATTCTCGAAGCTGTAGATGGTCATGATGAAGAATTTGGAGAGGAGAGACTCTGCGCTCTTTTGCAGACTACGGCTGATCTGTCTCCGGCAGAGACGACAGATCGCATTGTCGCTACTGTCCAACAATGGTCAAAGGTGCAGAGCGACGACTTAACCGTTCTTGTTTGTGACTATTGTTCCCGGCTGGACACAAACAGCGGTTCTCTTGCTATATGAGGTGAAGTCCTGAGAAGTCGCATTAGCGGAAGTTTGGGTGATGGAGCGACTGGAGGCATTCTTCCGGCTTGCGCAAACGAACGCATCAGGGCGGAGGAGAGGCTCAGCCTGGTGGACGGAGTTGAACATCAAGAAGAACAAAACCGCTTTGCGGGCGTTGGCGTTGGGGCGGTGGCGATTGGCCGGCTGCGGGTGCTGGAGGCGCGGATTGAGAGGCTCTCGATCGGTACGCTGACGGTGGACCGGCTGAAGGTGCGGTCCTCTGTTGATGACGTGCGCTGGGCGGTTGATTTTGGTTGGCTAGGGGGTACGTGCGATTACGTGACGCAGTGGGCGTTCGGGTCGCGGACGCGGCCGAGGCTGGGCGCGAGGACGAAGGCGCCCTTGCCGTTGCCGAGCATGACGTCGAAGGTGTCCTCGTCGTCGCTGTCGTAGACGATGGCCAGGTCGGGGATGCCGTCGCCGTTGAAGTCGGCCACGGCGAGATGGGGCGAGGTGCCCATCATCCGCAGGGGGAAGGACCAGCCGTGCTGGAAGGAGCCGTCGCCGGCGCTGAGCAGGATGACGACGGAGCTGGCGCGGGCGTCGGAGATGGCGAGATCGGGGTTGCCGTCGCGGTTGAAGTCGGCGATAGCGATGGAGACGGCCGAGTCGAGATGGGCGATGGTGCGGGCGGGGGCGAGATTGCCGGTGCCGTCGCCGAGGAAGAGCGTGACGGCGCCGTTCTCGTCGCCTACGATGAGGTCGGGGACGCCGTCGCGGTTGAAATCGCCGGTGACGATGCTGCGGGGTCTGGGGCCGAGCGCGGGGCTTGTGGCTGTGGGCTTGAAGGTGCCGTCGGGCTGGCCGAGGGAGAGGGCCAGGCGGGGTCCGGAGGCTCTGTTTGCGGGCAGGGTGACTTCTGCTTTGTCGGGGATGCCGTCGCGGTTGAAGTCGGCCATGACGATGAGGGGCGTGGGTTTCGCGTCGTCGTCTTCGGGCGGGGTGCTGGCGGCCTGGGCGGAGGAGGCGGCTGCGGCGAGGGCCAGCAGGGCGAGGACGAGTCTGCAGCTGGGTCTCGGGTTGGGTCTCTGTCCGGGAACTCGTCGGATCATCGGCTTTTCTTCCTGGGGAAAGACTACCGCGTGCGAGGGATGTGTGCCAGCTCATGACGTTAATGGAGTCGGCCACGGTTGCCGGGCTTTGCGGGGCAAGAAAAATTTACTCATAGGATGGCGAACCTGCCGGCTGGGCATGGCAGAATGTTTTTCGGAGGGTTTAGCTTATGGCGAAGGTCGTGGTGCAGGCGGGCTACATGAGTGGGGATATGTTCGGGACCGCTGCAGCGTTGAGGCTCCAGTCGGATCTATACGTGCTGGTTGTGCATGGCGACACGGATGCTGCCTCCGCCAAGAAGATGGTGGAGTTCTATCTCTCGTCAGTGAAGGACTTTAGCCGCGATCGGGGAGACGGCAGGGGGAACCTGGTTGGGGTGCCTGCGCTGGACCGGTCGGCCCTGCCGGCGAGCCCTCGGGTGAAGCTGTTGCGCGTGGCGGATAGCCGGACGTTCTACAAGTCCATGCATGACAAGGATCACGCGGATAAAGGGGCCAACATGGCCATTGTTCGCGGGCAGTTTCGCGGGGTAAGTTTTGCGAAGGTCGATGCGATGGGGGAGACGACGCGGCTGGTGAAGTGGCACTTCGGCAACGATGAAGCGGTGACCCGGCGCGCGCTGGTGCAGCAGTGGGAGATCCATGACTTTGACGAGCTTGCGATCCAGCGATTTCTGAATCGCAACGGCGTCATTCATGGCAAGAAGTACGCATTTCTGTGGATCAGGCTGAGCGGCAAGAATGGCGGGGCGCATACGGAGCTCGACTCGAGCCGGTATGGCTGGCAACAGATCATCAACGCGCTTCCCCCTGAGATTACGCCGGTGATCATCGGCGACAAGTTCAACAAGCCCTTGACCTATGCGCATGGCAAGTTGATCGACCTGACACAGTTCTGGCAGGAGATGCCGTTCAGCCTGTACAAGCATCCGGACTTCGTCGGGGCCGAGGCGCGACTGGCGCAGTTTACGCTGTTCGATTACATGGTGCGGGCGGAGTATAAGGTCGGGCACCTGGGGATGCGGAGCGGTGTACTCGAGTCGGCGGCGCTGATGGGCGCGAAGGTGACGTACATGGAGGAGGTTGGCAATCCGCAGCAGAAGCGTATCAAGGAGCTTTCGGAGAGCATGGATAACTACGATCGCCTGGAGCTGAGCCAGCTGCCGACGCGGCGCGGGAAGTTGATCGACGCCAATCAGAAGGAGGAGTGGGCGAAGCTCTATGGACCGGTGCTGCGCCCGCTCGCAAAGCGCTGCGATGAGGTGGTGAAGGTAATTGCCCAGCGGGTGTCAGCGGTCGAGGCGAGTGTGGCGCCGGGTGCGCCGTTTGCGCAGTACCGGGATCGATTTATCACCCTGTCTCAACCGGTCTGGGCGCTGAAGTATGGGAACTCCATCAATAACTGGGCGACCTACAAGGCGAATAATCGGATTTGGACCAACGGTCTGGAGTCTGATCTTACCAACCTGTACAACGACACCTATAACAAGCAGGGCTTTGCCAAGGGATTCATCGCGAGCGATCTGACCAATGTCGTGGCGAAGATACGCACAATGGTTGCGTAGGCTTGCGGGACAAACGGACTACTGCGCCGCCGGGGAGTGGGGGCGCGAGGTGACGGTGATGCCGAGGCCGCTGAGCTTCGAGCGGGCGAGGGTGGCCTCGGGCGAGGCGGGATAGCGGGCGATGAGGGCGCGCAGCTCGCGGACGGCGGCGTCATTCTGCTTGAGGGCGAGCAGGGCCTGGCCCTTGTGGAGGCGCGCAGCGGGCACCTTGTTGCTGGTGCCGAAGTGGTCGAGGACCATGTCGTAGTCCTTGATGGCCTCATCGTATTTGGCGGCGCGGTAGTCGATCTCGCCGAGGTAGTAGAAGGCGTTGCCGGCGAGGGGATGGTCGGGGTAGTCGCGGATGACGTCGGCGAACTCGCCGGCGGCGAGAGAGTACTTAGCGGCCATGTAGTCGCCGAGGGCAGACTTGTATACGTCGTCGGCGGCGGCGGGTGCTGCAGAGGGTGCTGCGACTGGTGCGGTGGTCGGGGTGGCGTCGGATGCCAGGTCAGCAGCGGGAGTGACCGGGACGGCGGCGGACGGCTTACCGCGACGGCCCTTGCCGGGCGCGGAGCTGTCCGGGAGGGCGGCTGCGGGCGCGGCTGATGGGGCGAGAGCGGAGGGCTGGGCGGACTGGCCGGCGGTTCCCCCGGGCGCGATGCTTTGTTGCTGACTCTGCATGTCCTGGGTGAGCTTCTCGAGGCGGGCGAGGCGGGCCTTCATCTCGTCGAGCGAGTCGTTGAGGGCCTGGATCTGGCCGGCGACGGCGTCCAGCTTGGCCCCGTTGGCCTCGCCCTGGGTCTGGAGGTTGCGCTGGAGCGTGTCCATGTTGGCGGACATGCGGTTGACGGAGTCGGCGCTCTGCTGGACAAGATCCTTCATGACGCCCATACGCTCGTCGTTGGACTGCTGGAGCCGGGCGACGGCCTCCTGCAGGGTCTGGATCTGGGTCTGGAGCTGGATCATGTCCTTGCTCTCGGCGAAGGCGGGGGCGGCGAAGAGCAGGGCCAGGAGCAGGGTTGTGATTGGGCGTAACGTGCGGGTCGGATGGGTCATGGTGGATGCTCCGATGAAGGCGGTTCACTTACGCGAATACCCCACTCTTTGTGATGAAGCTACAAAGAATGGGGCACCCGGGTGCTGGGCTGCGAGACGAGTGCTTCGTGATGCGGACCTGGTTATCTATCGAGGGAGAACTGGCCGCGGCGATTCTGCTGGTAGCAGCTCTCATCCTGCTCGCTGCAGAACTGCTTCTCCTTGCCGAAGGAGACGACGCGGACGCGGCTCGCGGCGACGCCACCATTGACGAGGGCGGTGCGGGCGGCGTTGGCGCGGGTCTCGCCGAGCGCGAGGTTGTACTCGGCGGAGCCACGCTCGTCGCAGTAGCCGCCGATGATGATCTTGATGGCGGGGTGGGCCTGGAGGTAGGCTGCGGCGCGGGTGGTGCTGGCGACGGCGTCGGGGCGGAGATCGGAGCTGTCGTAGTCGAAGAAGACATCCTGGACGTTCTGGTGGAAGGCCTGTTCGCTGCCCATGTCGGCGTTGCCTTCGGCGGCGGGCGCGGTGGGTGCGGTGCCGACGCTGACGGTGACGCGCACGTTGGCCTCGGTGGTGCCGCCATCGCCCTTGGCGACGAGATGGAAGTTGGTCGAGGTGGACGGCGAGACGGTCTGGGTGCCGTTAACGTTAACCGAGCCGATGCCGTCGATGGTGACGCTCTCGGCGTTCTGGGTGCGCCAGTTGAGGACGACGGACTGGCCCTGCTCGATGGCGAGGGGATCGGCGGTGAGGACGGCGGTGGGCGCGGCGCCGGTGGTGGGGGCTGTGGCCATGGGCGTGACCGGTGCGGCCGTCTTCTTATGGCAGCCGGTGGCGGCAGTGAGGATGAGAGCGGCGGCAATGGTGCAGAGCTTCGGAAGGGCGGGGCGGGTCGCGGTCATTGGAATTCTCCTGGTCATTCGGGTCCTGGTGGTTCAGTCCTGGGCATTTCGATACAGCGTACCGCTTTTCTGGAGGATCAAAAAGGTGAGGGAGACTACTTCCAGCTCCAGTTTGGCATGTCGCCGCCAGCTCCGGTAAGGGCATGACGGTTGGTGCCGTCGGCGAGCATGGTCCAGATCTTGGTGTCGCCGGGGCGGCCGGTGGTGCTGTTGGCATAGACAATGTGGCGGCCGTCGGGGGACCAGGAGGGGAAGTCGCAGCGGCCGGCGTCATGGGTGAGCTGGATCCAGCGCTTGGTGGCGACCTCCATCACGTAGATGTCCTGGCCGCCGGGGGCGCCGGGGCCGTACTTGCGATCCCAGGCGAAGGCGACGAACTGGCCGTTGGGCGACCAGGAGGGCGAGGTCGCGTAGCCGCCGTCGGTCATGCGCTGAATTCCGGAGCCGTCGGTCTCCATAATGTAGAGCTGGGGAAGACCCGTCCGGCCGCTGATCCAGGCGATCTGGGCGCCGGTCTTGGGGTTGTAGGTGGGCGAGACGTCAGGCCCTTTGAAGCTGGTGACGCGGCGGGAGAGGCCGCCGTTGGTGTCGGTGATCCAGATGTCGGGGTCGCCGGAGCGAGAGGAGGAGAAGGCGAGCTCGCGGCCGCTTGGGGCCCAGGCGGGCGATAGATTGGTGCCGCCGGTCGAGGAGAAGGCCACCTCGCGGTTGAGCAGGAGCGAGTACATCCGGATCTGGAAGCCGTACTTGCCGAGGGAGGAGTAGGCGACCCGGGTGTTATCGGGCGAGACGCGGGGCGAGATGGAGAGCGAGCCGAGGTGGGTTACGGCGTGCTGGTTGGCGCCGTCGTAGTCCATGGCCCAGATCTCCTTGACGCCGCCGCCCATGTGGACGTAGAAGATCCTGGTCTCGGCGATGCCGGAGACGCCGCCGCCGAGGCGGAAGATGATCTCGTCGGCGAAGCGGTGCGCTACCTGGCGGGCGCCGTCTTCGGTGGGCGCATCGGTGTATTGCTTGGCGAGGACCTGGGGGTACTGGGTGTTTTTGGCGTCGAAGAGGTAGCCGCTGACGGCGAGTCTGCCGCCCTGGATGCCGAGGGTGCCGAAGGCGACCATGGCGGCGGAGGCGGGCGCGGCGGACCATTGCGGAAGGCTGATCTCGGCGGGAGTGCCGGGCGTGGCGGCGGGCGCGAGGGACTTCGAGACCATGTCGAAGATGCCGGCGTTCGCGAGGTCGGAGTAGAGGGTGGTGTCAAAGGTGCGCTTGTCGGTGGCGGTCTCGGGGTCGACGACGGCGGGCTTGAAGTCAGCCACGGCTACGCGGATGCGGTCGGCGCCGGAGGAGGTCTCGGTCTTGAACCAGTCCTGCGCGGCGAGGGGCACGGAGAGACTGGCGGCGGCAGCCAGGAAGATAAGCAGGAGGAGCAGGGACTTCGAGGCGTGAGGGGCGGCGTACGGGCTAGTCATTCCTCTCCATGGTAGACGCAAAGGCGGTGTGCTGCGATGAATGCCGGTGGGGAATTGTTGCTGGGAGTGGTTCGGTGGTTGCTAGCTGGACCGCTTTTGAGGCGTTGCCGGACTACTGTCGTTTGTAGTCGAAGGAGTATTCGACGGTGATGTGGTCGCCGGCGGGCAGGGGGCCGAAGCCGTCGACGCGCTGCACGGCGCGCATGGCGGAGGTGTCGAGCGAGGGGGAGCCGCTGCGGGTCTCGACGCGGGGGTTGGACGGGGTGCCGGTGCGGTCGATGTCGAAGACGATGGTGACGCGCTTGCCGTTTGAGGCGAGCGGATCGGCCTCCTGGGTGAACCACTGCTCGGCTACCTTCTTGTTGACGATGTTGATGTAGTAGGCGAAGCGGGCGCCGAAGGTTTTATCCTCAACGTTGACGCTGGCGGTGCCGTTTTTGAGCTGCATGGTGGCCATGGCGACGCGGACGCCGGGAGCCTCGCCGGTAGCGGCCTTGGTGGGTTTGGGGGGCTCGATTACGGGATGCTTGGGCGGCTCGGGGGTGGGCTTCTCGGCTACCTTGGGGGGCTTGGCGGTCTTGGTGGGGATGGGGATTTCGTCGGGTTTGGGGGGCGGTGCGGTCTTCTCTTTGGCGACGACCGGGGCGGGGCTGGGGGTCTCGGAGGCGAGGACGTTTTTCTCGTCCATCTTCTGCCTGGGCGGAAGCGGGATGGAGGCGACCATGGTGGCCTGGATGGCGCCGGCGGTGGCCGCGTTCTGACCCCAGGGCTGGCTATGGGGGTGGAGCCAGGCGGCGCCGATGATGCCGCCGGCGATGATCAGGTGCAGGAGGATGGAGCCGGCGAAGTCCTTGCCGGTGGTGGTCTTCTCCTGCTCGGATTGGAGCTGGGTGGGAATGGTGGTGGTCTCTGGGAACGGCTGCTTATTTTTCGATGGGCTGGGTGACGATGCTGATGTTGGTGATGCCGGCCTGCTTGACGGCGTCCATGACGGAGGCGAAGGCGCCGAAGGGAACGCGCTCGTCGGAGCGGATGTAAACGATGCGCTTGGCTTCGGGCTTGGTGCCGGTGCGCAGCAGGGTGGGGAGCTCGTTGACGTTGACGGGCTTGTCCTGGAGGAAGACGGACTGGTCCTTGTCGATGGTGATGACCATGCGCTCTTCGGTGAGTTGGTTGACGGAGCGGGTGTGCGGCACGGCGACCTCGATGCCGGACTGGAGCACGGGCGCGGTGAGCATGAAGATGAGCAGCAGCACGAGCACGACGTCAACGAGCGGGGTGATATTGATCTCGGCGAGCGCGGTCTGGGTGCGGGCGCGGCCGCCGCTCTGGACGGAGAAGGCCATGCTAGTAGTCCCTTCGACGCGGCTCTTCGACGGCCTGGCGGCGGACTTCTTCCGTCGCGGCTGCAGGGGAGATCATGGCGGCGTTTTCGATGGCGTTGAGCAGCTCGCGGCCGAAGTCGTCCATGCGGGCGCCGAACTCGCGCAGCCGGGCGGTGAGCTGGTTGTAACCGACGACGGCGGGGATGGCGACGACGAGGCCGGCGGCGGTGGTGATGAGGGCTTCGGAGATGCCGGGGGCGACGGCGCGCAGGGTGGCGGCGCCCGAGGTGCCAAGGCCGTGGAAGGCGTCGATGATGCCCATGACAGTGCCGAAGAGGCCGATGAAGGGCGCGATGGCGGCGATGGTGGCGAGCCACGTCATGCGGGATTCCATGATGGTGAGGGCTTCGGAGGAGGCGGTCTGGGCGGCGCGGTCGAGCGCGATGGGGTTGCGCGGGAGGCCGCGGCCGCCGGTCTGGCGCTGGTACTCGTCGTGGATCTCGTTGAAGACGGCGACCAGCGGGCTGGGCTTGAACTGGTCGGACACGGTGGCTATTTCGGAGAGCCGGCCGGACTTGCGAAAGGCGCGCAGGAAGCGCTTGCCCTGCGCGTCGGCCTTGCCGAAGCTCGACCACTTGGAGATCATGATGGCCCAGGAGAAGATGCTGCAGAGCAGGAGCAGGATGAGGACGGCGAGGGCGACGGGGCCGCTGTTGTGCACCATCTCGAGCAGCGCGCTGCTGCCGCCGCTCGAAGGAAGGGTGGCGGTGGTGTCGGCCGGGGTCCCGGGTTCTTGCAACCAGAGCAGGGCGAGCGAAAGGGGAGCGGCTGGGATGGTCATCTGCACTTCAGTGTAAAGGTACGGCGCGGGGCGGCGGCCGGGGCGTACCGTGCGAGGAACCCCCGGGCGCCCAGGGCGTCGGCGGCCCTCAGCAGGCGCTCTTGTTCCAGAGGGCGATGATCTTGGGCGATATGTAGCGCTCGATCGGGTTGTAGTGCTCGCAGCGCGCCCGCTGGAACTCGACCATGGCGTGCTGCTGCAGGGCCTTGTTGTCGGGAGTCTGGTGGGGGTTGGCGAAGATGGCCTCGGTCGCGTAGGTGGCGCCGAGGTAGAAGTAGGCCGCGCCCTTGTTGCGGGCGTCGCCGGAGGTGAGATAGAGGGCGATGGCGTCGCCTGCCTCCGCGAGCTGCGACCGGTAGAAGCTGTGGACGCCGATGGTGAGGGTGGCTTCGGCGCCCTGCGGCGACTTCTGGATGCTGCTCATGACGCGCTGTTTGCCGATGATGGCGTCGGCCTGGCGGGGGTTGAGCAGAAGAATGCGCTCATAGGCCTGCAGTGCGGCTTCGAAATCCTTGCGCGACTCGGCGGAGCGGCCGTCGGCGAGGGCAGCCTTGATCTTGACGGGGTCGGTGGAATTGATTGGCGGGGGTGGCGGCGGGGGATTATTGGTGACGACGGTCGGTGGATTTTTGTTGGTCGGATTTCCGGTTGTCGTGGTGGCGGCAGTCTGCGTGGCCGGCTGGGTGATGAGGCCTTCGAGCTTCTGCAGCTTGGCGGCGACATCGCCCGGGCCGTTTGGCCGGACGGCATAGGCGAACTTGTACTTCTGCTGGGCAGCCGGATACTTGCCGCCCTGCATTAGAGAGTCGCCGGCCTGGACGGCCTCGGTGTAGACGCGGATGTTGGTGAGGATCTGCTGCGAGAAGGGCAGGAGCTCGGCGAGCTTGACGGTGCTGGCACCGGCCTGTGCGGCGGCGAGATCGCCACGATCGTAGGCGGCCTGGGCGGCGGCGAGGGCCTCGCGCTCGCCGGCCAGGACCTGCGGCCGATTTTCGGCGTTCTTCGCCTCCTGCTCCTGGTGGAGGGCGTCGTCGTGATGGGGCCCGAAGGTGATCTTGCTGAACTGCTTGATGGCGTTGGCGTAGTCCCGCTGCTGCATGAAGCCCTGGCCGGCGCCGAAGGCAGCATCGAAGGACTGGAGCAGCTCGTTCTCGTGGTGCTGGGCGGCGGCGCACTTCTTGTCATACTTCTTGGGGTCGAGCTTGGCGGCGTCGCAGATGAAGCCGACGGCGAGGTCGACGTCGCCCTTCGCGAGGGCGACCTTATAGCGCTCGTTCAGATCATCGGCCTGCTGGTCCGCCTGGAGAAGCCGGGGCATGAAGAAAGACAGGCCGAGCAGGGCTGCGGCACAGGTGCGGAGCTTCATGGAAGGATGGTGCTGTTGATGTGGCAAATGTTACCAGTCTCCTGCCCGGGGACGATCCCGGGGACATGATCTTAGAAGCTTGCTTGCGTCAGGGCGCGGCGCGGCGAGCGCGAGTCGCAACCTGACTGATGATTCCCGATGATACCGGCAGACGGGCCTTTGCGGGGCAGAGATTGTCGATATCCGGGTGAGTTTCCGCGCGGCTTTCGTGCAGGGCGGAGGCCGGCTTTCGTCTAAGCAGGAGAGGTGAAAGGATGGGGCGTGCGCGTTGAAGCAGCGAAGCCGGTTCTTAAGCGAGGGGTTGTCGGGCGATGGTCAGTCGACCTGCGAGCGTGGGCGGCGGCGCACGAACTGCGGGCCGTAGTGCTGCTGACCGGGCTGGTGGTGCTGCTCTTCTATGGATACTCGCTGGCCGGCGGGTTTGCAGCCTATGACGATCCGATCCTGATCGTCGGGAACCCGGGAGTCCATTCGCTGGGAGCGAGCCTGCACTACCTGACGACGCCGGTGTCGTTTACGAGCGATCTGCGGGGTAGCGGTGAGTCGTTCTATCGGCCGTTTTTCTGGCTGAGCCTGGCGACCGACGCGAGCGTATGGGGGCTGCATGCGGTGGCGTTCCACGCGATGAACCTGCTGCTGCACTGGCTGAACGGGGTGCTGCTCTATTTCCTGCTGAGGCGGGTGGAGTGGGAACGGGCGCTGGCGCTGGCAAGCGCGGTGGTCTGGCTGGTGCTGCCGGTGAATGCGGAGGCGGTGGCGTGGATCTCGGGGCGGAGCTACAGCCTGAGCACGGCGTTTGTGCTCGGCGGGCTGCTGTGTGGGGAGCGGTACCTGCGGGGGAGAGCTTCTGCTGCGGCGTTGGTGGGGTACGCGGCGCTGGGTGCGGGGGCGCTGCTATCGCATGAGCAGGGAATGCTGCTGCTGCCGCTGACGCTGCTGGTGGCGGTGGGGGCTGGGTCGGGTCGGTTGCGGGAGAGAGTTCTGTCGGTGCGGGCGCGAGTGCTTTATGGGATCGCGGTGGCGCTGGATGGGGGTTATTTGCTGGTGGCACACGCAGTGGGGGTGCGTGGCGGGATGCACTTCGGGGCGGTGTCGTCGCTGGGGCTGACGGTGGCGAAGTACGTGGGGTGGCTGCTGCTGCCGGTGCGGATGAGTGTGGAGCGATCGACGGACACGCCGGTTGCGGGGTGGTCGGTGGCTGCGGTGGTCGCGCTGCTGGGAGTTGCGGGGCTTACGGGGGCGCTGGTTTTTGTGCGGCGGGTGCCGCGTGCGGTGCGGGTGGGGGTGGCGTGGCTGGTGATCTGCCTGCTGCCGTTTGCCGGGCTGGTGGTGATCTACCAGGGGATGGCGGAGCGGTATGTGTACCTGGCGTCGATCGGGCTGGCGGTGGTGGTGTGCGGGCTGGGTGCGGCGGTGCCGGAGCGCCTGCGGCTGGACGTAATACGCCTGCGGCTGGGCGTTACACGCGTTCGGCTGGGCGTTGTGGGCGTGGTAGCGGTGTGGGTGATGTGGGGCGTGGTGCGGCTCGAGATGCGGCTCCGGGACTGGCACGACCCGGTGCGGCTCTACCAGAGCTCGTTGCGGGCGACGCCCCGGAGCTTCAAGCTGGGCTACGACCTGGGTGCGCTGTACGAGGAGCAGGGGCAGTATCCGGAGGCGCTCGCGGCGTATCGGGATTCGCTGCGGAGCAATCTTGGGTACGAGCCGTCGATTGCCGGCATGGGGAACGCGTACTTGCTGATGAACGATCCGGAGATGGCGCGGCAGTTCTACGAACAAGCGTTGGTGCGGAAGAACGACGATGTGAAGACGATCAACAACTATGGGACGTCGCTCGACCGGCTGGGGCGGTTAAACGATGCGAAGCGGCAGTATATGCGGGCGATCGCGCTGGCTCCGGCGGACGACACGGCGTACTGCGACCTCGCGACGCTGTTCTTCGACGCCGGGCAGCCGGAGGTGGCGGAGGCATTGTTCAAGCGGGCGATCGGGGTGAATACGCAGGATCCGTTGCCCTACTCGAACCTGGGCGCAATCTATGCTCAGCAGGCGCGGCAGGGCAGGCCGGAGCAGAAGGTGCAGGCGTTGGCGATGTACCGGAAGGTGCTGGAGCTTGATCCGGCGGATGCCTCGGCGATCTCGGCGGTAGCCAGTCTGCAGGATGCGAAGTGAGAGGGTCTGGCGTTGCTGATGGCGATCCTGATGGGCCTGCTGGCTTGTGGCAGCGCGTGGGGCGTGCCGGTGCGTGAGTTGAAGCCGTTGACGGACGGCGTGGTGATGGTGACCCGGCCGGGGAAGACGCTGGTGCTGCGAAGCGGGGACAACCTGCTGCTCGAGGTCCAGTAGCCAGCTGCTGACGCTGACCAGTTCGCGCTCCGGCGCGACTTTGCTATGCTCGCCAACAGTCGGTGATTTGAGGGTTGGCATGCTGCTGGAGCTGCGGGCGGAGAACTATGCGGTGATCGACCGGGCGGTGGCGAACTTTGGCCGCGGGCTGAACCTGCTGACGGGCGAGACGGGTGCGGGCAAGTCGATCCTGATCGATGCGCTGGCGCTGCTGCTGGGCGGTAAGGCGAGTTCGGATATTGTCCGGCATGGGGCGGAAAAGGCCGTGGTCGGCTGCGTGTTCGAGATGACGCCGGGAGCACTGGCGATCCTTGAGGCGAACGGGATTGATGCGGAGTCGGACGACATCCTGCTGCGGCGGGAGATTGTGGCGAACGGCAAGGGCCGCGTGTTTGTGAATAACCAGGCGACGACGGTGGGGGTGCTGCGGCAGCTGGCGCCGGAGCTGGCGCTGATCCATGCGCAGGGCGAGACGATGGGGGCGTTTGACGCGACGCAGCAGCGGCTGCTGCTGGACAGGTTTGGAGCGATTGCGAGCGAGCCGGTGGCGACGGCGTTTGCGGCGTGGCGGATGACAACGGACCGGCTGGCGCTGCTCGAATCGGCGGAGCAGGACCGGCTGCGGATGGCCGACCTTTGGCGCTTTCAGAGCGGGGAGATCGACGGAGCGGGGCTGGGGGCGGCGGATGAGGATGTGCAGCTTGCGGCGGAGAAGCGGGTGCTTGGTAATTCAGAAAAGCTGTACACGGCGGCGATGATGGCGCACGACCTGCTGTACGAGGGGGAGCGCTCGGCCGAGACGACGCTCTCTGCGGCGTTGAAGCAGGTGGAGGAGCTGGCGCGGTATGACGTGCGGTTTGTCGAGCCGGCGCAGCAGCTGGCGGCGGCCAAGGCGACGGTCGAGGATGTGAGCACGGAGGTGCGGGACTTTGCCGAGCACGTGAACGCAGCGCCGGGCCGGCTGGAGGAGATTGAGGATCGATTAGCGGTGCTCGACCGACTGAAGCGGAAGTATGGGCAGACGCTGGCGGATGTGATCGCGTTCGGGCAGGAGGCGGCGCGGCAGTTGGCGGAGGTCGAGAATCGCGACGCGCTGCTGGTGGAGTTGAAGGCGCAGGAGGCTCGTGACCGGGCGGCCTACCGGGCGGCGGCGGAGACGCTGACGGCGGCGCGGCAGGAGGCGGCGAAGCGGCTGGAGAAGCTGGCCGAGGCGCAGATGAATGACCTGGCGATGCGGGTGCGCTTTGGCGTGCAGGTGATCGCCGAGGAGGAACCAGCGCACTGGAGCGGGCATGGGTGGGATACCGTGGCCTGCCTGATTGCCACCAACGCGGGCGAGCCGCTGAAGCCGCTCGACGAGATTGCGTCGGGTGGTGAGATGTCGCGCGTGATGCTGGCGCTGAAGGTGACGGTCGAAGAGGGAACTGCGGGAGCGAGAAAGAAAAAAGCCCCGTTGCCGCGGACGCTGGTCTTTGACGAGATCGATATCGGCATCGGCGGGCGGGCGGCAGAGGCGGTGGGACGCAAGCTGAAGACCCTCTCGAAGGGGCAGCAGGTGCTGTGCATCACGCATCTGCCGCAGATCGCGGCGTTCGGGGACCAGCATTTTCTGATTGAGAAGAAGGAAAAGGCTGGGCGGACGCAGACGAATGTGCGCCAAATGGAGGATGAGGAGCGTCGGCAGGAGATCGCGCGCATGCTGAGCGGGGCGGTGCTGACCGAGACGAGCCTGAAGCATGCCGAACATCTGCTCGCCAGCAGCCGGTAGCGGCATCTCTTCTAGCGGCCGGGGCATCGGATTGAAGTGCAGTCCAAGGAGACGATGACGATGGCGGATGATACGAAAAAGTGTGCCCACGCAGCATGTACCTGCATGGCGGAGAAAGATAGCAAGTACTGCTCGCCGTTCTGTGAGGATTCGAAAGATGTAACAACGCTTGATTGCGACTGCGGACATCCCGCCTGTGAGCGCCATAAGTTATAGACCGGCGACCACGCGTACAGCGGCTCGGATGCGAAAGTATTCCCCTTCGGGCCGCTCTTTCATTTGCACCAGATATGGTTCAATTCCGCTCACGCAACGAACTGACGCGGTATACTAATCGATGTGACGACACCCGTTATCGACATCATCGACACTCCCGCAAATACCAGCGTTCTTCCTGTGAAGCGCGTCCTTCTCTTGAAGCCGCGAGGTTTCTGTGCGGGCGTAGTCCGGGCGATTGATATCGTGCAGATTGCGCTCGATACCTTCGGTGCGCCGATCTATGTGCGCAAAGAGATCGTTCATAACAGCTATGTTGTCGATGACTTGGCGAAGAAGGGCGCAATCTTCGTCAATGAACTGGACGAGGTGCCCGAGGGAGCGCGCGTGATCTACTCCGCGCACGGCGTCTCGCCGGCGGTTCGCGAGGCAGCGAAGGAACGTGGGTTGAAGGTGGTGGATGCGACCTGTCCGCTGGTCACCAAGGTCCACGTGGAGGCGATCAAGTTTGCCAAGCAGGGGTATTCGCTGGTGCTGGTCGGACATCGCGACCATGAAGAGGTTGAGGGCACACAGGGCGAAGCGCCGCTGGTGACCCAGGTGGTCTCGACGGTCGAAGAGGTTGAGGCGCTGATCGTTCCCGACGAGAACAAGGTCGCCTACCTGACGCAGACGACGCTTTCGCTTGACGAAGCGGGCATCATGATCAACGCGCTGAAGAAGAAGTTTCCCAACATCGCCGGGCCGCATGCGCAGGATATCTGCTATGCGACGGAGAACCGCCAGGTGGCGGTGAAGAATGTGGCGCATGGGGCGGACCTGGTGTTGGTGGTGGGGTCAGCGAACAGTTCGAACTCGAACCGGCTGGTTGAAGTTTCGAAGAACCTGGACACGAACTCCTACCTAATTGACCGGGCGGACGCAATTCAGCCGGAGTGGCTGGATGGTGTGAATACGGTGGCCGTAACGGCCGGCGCCTCTGCGCCCGAGGTGCTGGTGAAGGATGTGGTCGAGTACCTGCAGTTGATGGGATATGGTGATGTGGATGAAGTCGAGGTGATGCCGGAAAATGTGCGCTTCGGTCTGCCGCCGGAGATTGTCCGGGCCATTACACCTGCTCCGGCTGAAGTTCGTCTGTAGTCGGACGTCCCAAGTCGCACCAGGAATGGAGAATTTGTTCAACCGATGAGCACAACACCACGTAATCCGCAGGAGGCAACCCGGCCTCTCAAGCCGCGCTTTGGCCGGATGGATCTCGGCCTCGACCTGGTGGCGAAGGGCATTGCAAACGCGAAGGACTGGCTGCTGGCAAAGCAGCATCCGGACGGCTACTGGTGCGGGGAGCTCGAAGCAGACGTGATGCTCGAGGCGGACTACATCTTCATGCACACGCTCCTAGGGACGGGCGATGCGGGCAAGATGGAGCGCGCCATCAACGAGATCCTGCGGCACCAGAATGAAGACGGCGGCTGGAGCCAGTTCCCTGGTGGGCCATCGAATATCAGCTATGGGGTGAAGAGCTACCTGGCGCTGAAGCTGATGGGGTGGTCGGCAAGCCATCCCACGCTGGTGAAGGCGCGCGAGTGGATCCTGGCGAACGGCGGCGTGGTGGAGTGCAATACTTTCACCAAGATCTACCTGTGCGCGCTCGGCCAGTATGAGTACGATGCCGTGCCCGCGGTGCCCCCTGAGATCGTTCTATTTCCCAACTGGTTCTACTTCAATATTTACGAGATCTCGTCGTGGTCGCGCGGCATTCTGGTGCCGCTGTCGATCATTTACGCGAAGAAGCCGTTCAAGAAGATTGCGCCGGAGCAGGGGATTGATGAGCTATTTGTGGGTGGAAGGGCCAATGCGGACCTGCACCTGCGTTGGGATCGCAAGAAGCCAGTTGGCTGGCGAAATTTCTTTCTGGCGCTTGATCGCATGATGCACTGGGCGGAGCGGGTCCACATCCGACCGCTGCGCAAGGTCGCGGTAAAGAAGGCCGAGAAGTGGATGCTGGCGCGCTTCGAGATGTCCGACGGGCTGGGCGCAATCTATCCGGCGATGCTGAATTCGATTGTGGCGATGCGGGCGCTGGGCTATTCCTTCGACGACCCGCAGATGATCCGGGCAATGGACGAGTTTGAAGATCTCGGTATTGACTGCCCGCATGGCGAACCCGACTACCCGACGCCGACCTTCCGAATGCAGCCCTGCTACTCGCCGGTGTGGGATACGGCGCAGGTCATCCCGGCGCTGAGCGAGGCAGGTGTGGCGCGCAATGATCCGCGGCTGGTCAAGGCGGCGGACTGGCTCCTCTCGAAGGAGGTCCGGCATAAGGGCGACTGGGCGGAGAAGGTAAAGAACGTCGAGCCGGGCGGCTGGTACTTCCAGTTCAACAACGAGTTTAACCCGGATGTTGATGATACAGGGGAGGTTTTGCTCGCGCTGAATTGTGTGGATAATCCTCGCGAGCGGTACCAGCACGAGGTCTGCCAGCGGGCGTTGAAGTGGATCTGGGCGATGCAGTGCAAGAACGGCGGCTGGGCGGCGTTCGACAAGGACAACACCAAGACCATCTTCCAGTACATCCCGTTTGCCGACCATAATGCGATGCTTGATCCGCCGACGGTCGATATCACGGGGCGAATGCTCGAGATGCTGGCGCTTTACGGGGTTGGCCGCGACGACAAGCGGGTGGAGAAGGCGATCCAGTTCATCCTGAAGGAGCAGGCGCCGGACGGCAGCTGGTTTGGCCGCTGGGCGGTGAACTACCTCTACGGCACCTTCCTGGTG
Source organism: uncultured Acidobacteriaceae bacterium (assembly GCA_964245235.1). GTDB lineage: Bacteria > Acidobacteriota > Terriglobia > Terriglobales > Acidobacteriaceae > Edaphobacter. The sequence goes on along the minus strand of CAXTLS010000049.1, from coordinate 9,240 downwards.
CTGCGCGGATTCGAGGCGATGGGGATGTGGAGCCATGAGCCGTGCATCCTGCAGGCAACGGAGTGGATTCGGATGGTGCAGAATCCGGACGGCGGCTGGGGCGAGACCTGCGAAACCTATGATGACGAACTGCAGAAGGGCATCGGGCCAAGCACGCCGTCGCAGACCGCGTGGGCGCTGCTGGGGCTGCTGGCCGGCGGGGACAGCCGGTCGGATTCGGTCGCGAAGGGCGCGCGATGGCTGATCGATCGCCAGCACGAGGACGGTAGCTGGGACGAACTGGTTCCAGGACGCAATGGCGAGAGTTACTACACCGGAACGGGGTTTCCGCGGGTGTTTTATCTCGGATATCATCTTTATAAGCAGTATTTTCCGCTGCTCGCGTTGACGACGTACAAGCGCGCGATGGAGCAGGACGCGGCCTAGGATTGCTGCCGGGTTTGGTGGCAGAAGCAGGATAGGAGATCTAAAGGATGGCTGTACCAATTTCGCAGATGTGGACCGTAGCGAGCTACGTGCTCAAGCAGAAGATCATGGGGCGTAAGAAGTATCCGCTCGTGCTGATGCTGGAGCCGCTGTTCCGCTGCAACCTGGCCTGCGCGGGCTGTGGAAAGATTCAGTATCCGGCGCACATCCTGAAGGCTGAACTGTCGCCAGAGGATTGCTTTAAGGCGGTCGAGGAGTGCGGAACGCCGATGGTGTCGATCCCTGGTGGCGAGCCGCTGCTGCACCCGCAGATGCCGGAGATTGTGGCCGGCCTGGTCGCGCGTAAGAAGTACGTCTACATGTGCACGAACGCGTTGCTTCTCAAGGAGAAGCTGCATCTCTTCACGCCGAGCAAGTACCTATCGTTCTCGGTGCATGTGGATGGGCAGCGCGAGCATCATGATTTTTCGGTCTGTCGCGAGGGCGGCTACGACGTAGCGATGGAGGGGGTGCGTGCGGCCGTTGCCGCCGGCTTCCGCGTGACGACCAACACGACGCTGTTTGACGGGGCCGACCCGAACAGTGTGCGGGCACACTTTGACGAGATGATGGCAGCGGGTGTGGAGAGCATGATGCTTTCGCCCGGCTACACCTACGACAAGGCGCCGGATCAGAATCATTTCCTGGGCAAGGCGCGGTCGCGCAAGATGTTTCGCGCCATCCTGTCGAACCGTAAGGATACCTGGCGCTTCAACTCGCACCCGCTGTTTCTCGAGTACCTGATGGGCCATCAGAAGTTCAACTGCACGCCGTGGGGAATGCCGACGTTCTCGATTTTCGGCTGGCAGAAGCCGTGCTACCTGCTGCAGGATGGTTACGCGGACAGCTTCCAGGAGCTGATCGATTCGACGGACTGGTCGAAGTATGGGACGGAGAGCGGCAATCCGCAGTGTGCGAACTGCATGGTGCACTCGGGCCACGAGGCTTCGGCGGTGAACTACAACTTCGGCTCGATCCAGGGATTCATCCAGACGGCCAAGGGGTACATGTCTTCGAAATATGAGGATGAGGGCGCGCAGAAGCTGCTGAACGAGTGGAAGCCACAGCAGCACATGCCGTTGGTCCAGATTGCCGCGCTGGCTGCTGTAGATCCGCAGGCGGCGCACAATGCGGCCGAGCTGCAGGAAGTTGCGGGCAGCTGACGATGGCGACCGAGATCCAGGAAGGCGCGAAGCTTGAGCAGCTGGCACATGGGAATCCGGATGAGATCGAGCATGCCGCCGGCCGGCAGCGGGAGCAGCTTGAGGGCTGGATCCCGGAGCTGGCGACCGAGGCGGAGATACGCGACGCGCTCGAAAAGGCGTTCGACTATCGCGGCGATGTAACGGTGACGCGCAAGGACGGGACCCAGGTGCAGGGCTACCTGTTTGATCGCCGGTCCGGGGTGACGCTGACTGATTCACTGATCCGGATCATGCCGACGAACGCGCCCGGAACAAAGGTGAATGTGCCGTACGCGGATGTAGCAGCGCTGGCTTTTACGGGGCGCGACACGGCAGCCGGCAAGAGCTTCGAGGCCTGGGTGAAGAAGTACTGGGAGAAGAAGGCTGCCGGCGAGCGGAATATTCAGATTGAGCCAGAGCGACTGGACTGACCGGCTGAACTGGGCAAGGTCGAAGCGGGATGGAAGGCGATGGAAGAGATCATCATTCAGGATTGCGGCTGCATTGCTCTTCCAGAGGCTATCGCGGCGGCGCTTGATCTTCGGCGAGGCATGACGCTTGAGGTAACGCTGAGTGCCGAGGGCACTGCGATCATTCTCAAGCCCCGTGCTGGAGACAGGACGCCGGCCCAAGATGCTGGTGATGCTTCGAAGTGCCTGATCCTCCCTGCGCTCGGATGAAGGTCTTTCTGACAGGTTCGACGGGTTTCGTGGGGAGCCATGTGGCGCGGCGGTACGCGGCTGCTGGGGCGAGCCTGCGGCTGCTGACGCGGCGGACGAGCAGTACGGCTGCGCTTGCGGGGCTCGATGCGGAGCTGGTGACGGGAGATCTGCGGGAGCCTGAAGATTTGCGCTCGGCGCTGACTGGTTGCGAGGCGCTGGTGCATGTGGCGGCGGACTACCGGCTGTGGGTCCGTGATCCGAAGGAGATGTACGCCGCCAACGTAGACGGGACGCGGGAGCTGCTGCGGCTGGCGCGGGAGGTTGGCGTCCGGCGCGTCGTGTACACGTCGAGTGTGGCGACGATGGGGTTCAAGACCGATGGGACGATCGTCGACGAGGCGACGCCGGTCGAACTGGCGGAGATGATCGGGCACTACAAGCGGTCGAAGTTCATGGCGGAGCAGGTGGCGATTGACGCGGCGAAGGCGGGGCAGCACGTGATGATCCTGAACCCGACGACGCCGATCGGACCAGGTGACGCTAAGCCGACGCCGACCGGGCGGATCATCGTCGACTTTCTCAATAAGAAATTTCCCGCCTATGTGGACACCGGTCTGAACCTGGTGGACGTGGCAGAGGTGGCGCAGGCGCACTTTGTGGCTCTCGAGCGCGGAACGCCCGGCGAGCGGTACATTCTGGGTGGGGAAAACCTGACGTTGAAGCAGATCCTGGATCGGATGTCGTCGATCACCGGGCTGCCTTCGCCGACGATGAAGGTGCCGCATGCGGTGGCGATGGCCTTCGCCTTCTTCGACGAGAATGTGACGGGCCGACTGCGGGGCAAGGAGCCACGCGCGACGGTCGAAGCGGTGCGGATGGGCAAGAAGATGATGTTTGCGTCGTCAGTGAAGGCGGAGCGCGACCTGGGATTCCATGTGGTCCCGGTCTACCATGCAATGCGGCAGGCGATTGACTGGTTTGTCGCGAACGGCTATGCGCCGGTCTTTACGGGTGCGGCGTCGGAAGCCGGGGCACCGCCGAGCGCATGAAGGGAACCACCGTTATCATTGCCGCGATGCCGGGTGAGTTGAAGCCGCTGGTCTCGCCCAGGAACGGGCCGCGCTGGCTGCGGTTGAAGGCGAGCAAGGGGACGGTGCTGTGGGAGCGCACGCATGCCGAGGGCCGCTGGATCGCGGGCTGCTCGGGCATGGGCGGCGAGCCGGCGATGGTGACGCTGCGCGAGGTGGAGCGGTATGCCCAGGTAGATGCGATCTGCTCGGTGGGATGGGCGGGGGCGCTCGATCGGGAGATGAGTGCGGCTTCGGTGTGGCACGTGGCCCAGGTGATTGACACGCAGACAGGGGAGCGGTTTCGGACGGCGCAGCAGAAGGGCGCGCAAACGGATGCGTGGCCTGTGCTGGCGACGAGCCCGCGGGTAGCGGATGCGGCCGAGAAGATACGGCTGGCGGCAACCTACGGCGCGCGGCTGGTGGATATGGAGGCGGCGACGCTGGCGCGCGTGGCCGAGGGCCGGGGTATTCCATTCTTCTGCCTGAAGGCGGTATCCGATGACGCGGACGCGCGACTGCCGGATCTGAACCCATTCATCCGGAAGACGGGCCGGCTGCGCATGGTGCCGTTTCTGGTGCATGTGGCGGCGCGGCCGGCTACCTGGAACGGCATGATGCGACTGGGACGTTTCAGTGCGCAAGCGGCGGTGCACCTGGCGGAGGCGGTGCAGTTGTGGCTGGACGCGACGCTTGACGCGGCGAACACCGCGCCCGTTATGCTGGATACCAGGCAGCAGGAGGGAGAAGGATGATGATGCCCGAGGCGATTTCTGAAGAGATTTCACAGGCAATCCCACAGACGATGCGGGCCGCTGTGTACCACGGCATTGATGATGTGCGCGTCGAGACGATCCCCGTGCCGCCAATCGGGCCCGGCGAGGTGCTGCTCAAGATTGATACGTGCGGCATCTGCGGGACCGATCTGAAGAAGATTCACAGCGGCTCGCACTCGGCGCCGCGCGTCTTCGGGCACGAGATGGTGGGAACGATTGCGGCGGTCGGTGAGGGCGTCGCAGGCTTCGCCGTCGGGGACCGGGTGATGGCGTACCACCATGTGCCGTGTGGGGAGTGCTACTACTGCCGCAAGCAGACGTTTGCCCAGTGCGAGGTCTACAAGAACGTCGGCTGCACGGCGGGCTTTGCGCCTTCGGGCGGCGGGATGGCGGAGTATATCCGGGTGATGGACTGGATTGTGCGCGACGGCCTGGTGAAGATACCGGACGGCGTGCCCTTCGAGCAGGCGGTGTTTATCGAGCCGACCAACACCTGCTACAAGGCCGTGCGCATGCTGAACCTGAAGCCGGACGAGACGGTGCTGGTGATCGGGCAGGGCTCGATCGGCATCCTGCTGGCGGCGCTGGCGCGGCGGACCGGCGCCACGGTACTGACGAGCGACTTCTACCCGGAGCGGCACGCGGTGGCAGCGAAGTTCGGCCTTGGCCACCCGCTCGATGCGGCGGGCGATGTGGTTGCCGCGGCGAAGGCGGCGACGGAGGGTCGCGGGGCGGATGTCTGCCTGGTGGCGGTGCCGGGCAACGGGCTGATCAAGATGGCGATGGATGCGGTGCGGCCGGGTGGCCGGGTGATGCTGTTTGCGGCGACCCAGCGGGGCGAGGCGTCGTTCGAGCCGGCCGCGGTGTGTATGGACGAGAAGACGCTGATGGGGTCTTATAGCTCGTCGGCCACGATCAACGATGAGGTGGCGCAGATGATCTTCGAAGGCTATGCGGACGGTTTCAACCTGACGCAGCTGATCTCGCATCGCTTCTCACTTGAGGATGCGGTGGAGGCGATCGACCTGGCCTCCCACCCGGGCGCGGATTCGCTGAAGATCGTCATAACGATGGGAAAAGTCGCAGCGTAGCGGTTTCCTTATGCAGTGCGTGCGGGACGACGTGAGGCGGAGTCTGCCGTTGCGCGAAACTTCGACGTGTTGCGCTTCGTCCCGCACATTCTACTCATGCAGCTTAACGTTTGGCGTGTTACTAGCTATGAAACGTTTCAGCTGCCTACTAAGCTTTCCAAACGTCCTTACTCCTCTTCTCGCACAACAGCCGACTGCAGAACACTATCCCGCGTATCTTATCCTTCAGAGTCCTCCTCCAGACTAGGCTGCGTCGTCGCTCATTGTCGAAGACATGCCGCTAGTTGCACCACTTTTATCGAGGACGGGAGCACATCGAGTGTTCTTGTTTTCGTAAACAGTTCGGCCATCAATGCTGGCGCTCTTATTTCAACGCGCAGCCTTCACGGGTATGAACTCGGGCATCTCCATATCACCCTTAAGCCCAGGAAGAGCGCAACTTCCACTAGCGTTCTTACAATCGTCGTCTCCAATTAGGTCATCGTACGGCGGCATCATTGTTCTTCAGGATGGTGAACTCAAAGGTATGGCAATTGCGGGTCAGTTGCTGATCACAGATAACCGGAACTCTACACCATCGTATCTTGATGAAGAACTTGCAATGCCTGACATGCGGGGATCTTCCGTTCTCCGCGGGGTAACAGATGAATCGCAGGTGAACCGCTTCTCGCAGTGACAAATCTCGCACCCTCTGCCCGGAAAGTGACGATTCGATGCCTGGACAACGATCAGAAAGGTACGTTGACCAGCATCTCTCTTGGGGCCTCCGCTACTTCCCTAGCACTGCCTGCTCAGGATCGGCCGTTGCCAATCTCAGTACATGCGATGAAAACTGTGCTGGCTTGTCTCCTCTTAATGTTGGTAACTCCGTACTTTTCTCAAATGAGCAGTGAGGTACCTGCAAAGATGACAACAAAATACATTGGTGGCACATTTACGGCCCTTCGGGCACTCATAAAGATTGCTGCCAGTGATAGAGTCCCGTTGAAATTCTTTTTGGGCTTGAACAAACGCTTTGTTCAAAGGAGAACTATTACGATTTGCTAAACACTGTAGATACTCCTGATGACGAAACATTAGTTTTGCCTGCCATAGAAAATGGCACTGCTTTCCAAATTGCTGATGATATTGTTCGGCTTGAATCGAAGGGAGTATGGGTGATGTACTCGCCTCGTGGGGACACCGGGCCAAAACCTGGCTCTACCATGTTTGAAAGTTTCAATTACAACGATTCGCTGACTATCTGAAGCACTTATCCTGTCCTAAGCCGATATTGTGAAATTGATCTAGATCGCGTTCTTTCAATCGCGCAGGCCGCGCTTCTTAATTTCTACGTTGAGGCGTTTGATCTTCTGATTCAGGGTGGAGAGCGGAATCTTGAAGTACTCAGCGGCTTCGGTCTGGTTCCAGTGAGAGCGTTCGAGCCGGTCGGCGATGATGCGGCGCTCGATTTCTTCCATCAGATCGAAGAGCGAGGCGTCGGGGCGGTGGTCGAGAATCGATGCCGAGTAAGTGCTGCCGGTCAGCTGCGCCGGCAGGAGATCGGCAGAGATGGTCCGGGCGGTCGAGAGAACCACGCCGCGCTCCATCGCATTCTCGAGTTCGCGGACGTTGCCGGGCCACTCATAGTCCATCAGGACGCGCATGGCATCGGGAGCGAGGATGCGCGGCTCCATACCGTTCTCTTCGGCGTAAAACTTGAGGAAGTGGGCGGCGAGCAGCGGGATGTCTTCGCGGCGGGAGCGGAGCGGCGGGAGCTCGAGGGCGATGACGTTCAGGCGGTAGAAGAGGTCTTCCCGGAAGCGCCCGTCGCGGACGGCCTGCTGCAGGTTGACGTTTGTGGCGGCAATGATGCGGACGTCAACCTGGATCTCGGAGGTGCCGCCCAGATGCATGAAGCGGCGATCCTGCAGGACGCGGAGGATCTTCGCCTGCATGTCGATCCCCATGGTGCCGATCTCGTCGAGGAAGAGGGTGCCGCCGTTGGCGACTTCGAAGAGGCCCTTCTTCGACGAGACGGCGGAGGTAAAGGCGCCTTTGACATGGCCGAAGAGGGTCGACTCGAGCAGCTCGGAGGGCACAGCGCCGGTATTGACGGGCACAAAGGGCTTATCGCGGCGCGGGGAGTTGGCGTGGATCGCCTTCGCGATGAGCTCCTTGCCGGTGCCCGATTCACCCTGGATGAGGACCGTCGAGCGGCTGGGCGCCACCTGGCCGACCATGTCGAAGAGGCGCAGCATGGGTTCGGACTTGCCGACGATGTGCTCGAAGTTGTAGCGCTGCTTGAGGGTGCGCTTCAGCTGAACCACTTCTTCTTCAGCCCGGTGGCGCGAGATGGCGACGCGGATATCGGCGAGCAGCTTTTCGTTGTCCCACGGCTTCTGGGTGAAGTTCTCGGCGCCCGCGCGGATGGCGTCGACGACGTTGCCGACCGTCCCGTAGGCAGTGATCATGATGACGGGCAGGCTGGGCTGGATCTCGAGGATGCGCGGCAGCAGGTCGATGCCGCTCTCACCCGGCAGGGCAAGGTCGAGCAGGAGCAGGTCGAAGTGGCCGCGGGAGAGCTGGTCGAGGCCGGAGGGACCGTCGACCGCCGTCGTTACCTCGAATCCCTCGAGTGTCAGCAGCGTGTCGAGCGATTCGCGGATCGCGCCTTCATCGTCGATGAGCAGGATGCTCGCGCCGGTCGAGTCACGGAGGGTGCGCGCGGCAGACGAAGCGGCGGTCGTGAGCGGTTCGGCTTCGGTGGTGATCTCAGGCATGGATGGTCGACCTCGTATCTTCTACGTCAAGTTGGGTGGCGCCGGTGAGCGCGGCCGGCCCGGCTCCGGAGAGGCTCGAGAAGGCCGGGAACTCAAGCCGGAAGGTGGTGCCGATGCCAACGGCGCTCTCGACGTGGATCTTGCCGGCATGCTCCTGCATGATGCCGTAGGTGACGGCGAGGCCGAGGCCGGTACCCTTGCGCTGCCCTTCGTTCGGCGTCGCTTTGGTGGTGAAGAAGGGATCGTAGATGCGATGCAGGTGCTCGCGCTCGATGCCGTTGCCGGTGTCCTGAACGACGACGAAGACATGGCCGGCAGTCTGCTCGGTGGCGACGTGCATGGAAGCGCCGGGGATGCCGTGCATTGCGTCCTTAGCGTTCAGCAGCAGGTTGAGCACCACCTGCTGGAGCTTGCCCTGGTTGCCCTTGATGCGGGCGAGCTGTGGGTCGAAGGCGGTATCAACGCGGATCTGTGAGGTCTTGAACTGGTGCTCGAGCAGGGTGAGCGTGTCGTGGAGCAGCTGGTTGAGATCGATGCTGGTGAACTCGCTGCCGCTGGTGCGCGAGAAGTTGAGCAGGCCGTTGACGATCTCGGACGCCCGGAAGGTCTGCTGGGTGATCTTCTCAAGAATTGGTGCGAGGCGCGTGTCGGCGCTCATATGCTTGGTGAGCATCTGGGTGTAGCTCGAGATGACGGCGAGCGGCGTGTTGACCTCGTGCGCGACACCCGCAGCAAGCAGGCCGATCGAGGAGAGCTTTTCGGCCTGGGTAAGCTGCGCCTCGAGCTGGATCTGGTCGGTGATGTCATCGATCAGGACGATGCGGCCGACGGCAACCAGCTCGCGGGTGACGAGCGGCGCAATGGCGATGTTGGCGATGCGGAACTCGCCATTCGGCAGGGCGAGCCGGAACTTGTAGAGGGTATGGGTTCCGTGCGTGCCGTGGTCGTCGCGAATGCTTGCGAAGCGGGCGACAAACTCCGGCGGGAAGATGTTTGCCAGCGGCTGGTGGAGCGCCTCACGTCGGGGCTTGGCGTACATGGCCTCCATGGGTGCGTTCCAGCTTTCGATGTGGTCGTCGAGGTCGACGGCGAAGACGCCGATGTTGATCGACTCGACGATATTCTCGTGGAATTCCTTCAGGCGCTCGAACTCGGTGATCTTGGCCTCAAGGCGGCGATAGAGCTGCGCGTTCTGGATGGCGATGCCGATGTAGCCGGCGAGCGATTCGAGCA
>CAXTLS010000048.1:20836-31180 GCA_964245235.1 uncultured Acidobacteriaceae bacterium | reverse complement strand
AAAAAGATCTCCGGCTTCGGCCACCGCGTCTACCACACCGAAGATCCCCGCGCCACGCACCTCCGCCGCATGTCCGAAGAGCTAGGCCGCGCCGCCGGCAGCACCAAGTGGTTCGACCTCTCCCGCAAAATCGAGCTCTTTGTCAAAGAAGAAAAGAAGCTCAACGCCAACGTCGACTTCTACTCCGCCTCCACCTACACCACCCTCGGCGTCGACATCGACCTCTTCACCCCGATCTTCGCCGTCAGCCGCATCGCCGGCTGGGCCGCCCACGTCATCGAGCAGCACGACGACAACCGCCTCATCCGCCCCCGTGCCGACTACGTTGGCCCCGAGTACCCCGCACCCTACATTCCCCTGGACCAGCGTTAGCCCAGCGCTAGAGCAGCGGTATCTCAGCCCATTCACCTCGCCCGCAGCAAGATAGATGGCCACCCTGGGCCGAGCTTCTTGCACCCCATCGCAAAAAGCGCAGCCGAAGGACGTACGTCTCGCCTTTGCCTTTGCTCTTGTCTCCCATTCCCCACAAACCTTCGTCATCCCGACCGAAAGGCGAGCACTTCCACCACAGTGGAGAGACCCCCGCATTCCGCGTTCGCCTGTTTTCCCCCACCACGCAGCCGACATCCCAAGCGACGACCCGCACTCCACCCAAACCAAAGCCCTACTTCATACTCGCCGGCGGAACCATCCCGTTCATCCGCAGATACTCCACCAGTTGCCCATAGTGGTCGAACCCATGCGCCACCAACCCGCCCGCCAAACTCGCCCGCGTAGCCGACTCCCGCACGCTTTCAAACGCATTCTTCTCCGTCAGCGTCGCCATCGCCTTGTGCGCAAACGCGAACGAACCCGCCAGCGCCGCCACAAGTTGGTCCTTGTCCGTCATCGAGCCGATCGCCTTCACATCCACATCCGCCTTCAACCCGCCCAGGGCCGACGCATAGGAGTAATTAGCCTGCGCAACATGCCCGATCATCGCTCCGAAATTCTTCACCCCGTTGTACTCGGTCGTCTGCCCCGGCACAAAGATCGTCGTGTTTGGTACGAAGCTGTACTTTTCCGTCGGCATCGCCTTTGCCAGGCCCATCATCTCTGTCTCGAAATCACTCAGCATCACATCGAACGTCTTCGCCGGCGAGACCATCGTTCCCGGCCCAATCTTCGGAGCCGCCGCACCCATCTGCCCCTGCATCTCGACAGCGCCGCAACACACCGCCAGCGCCCATCCCATTACCATCCGCTTCATCATCATCGCTCTCCCTGAAAACCGCCTCCAGCCTACCAGAGACGGCATCAGCCAATCACACGATACCCGAGATGGAAAGGATTGCCGGCGAAACCCGCAATCAGAAACCAGCCCGTCGCCCCGATATGCAACGATGGCCCGTACGTATACCCGAAGCCCGTATCGAGCACGCTCGTCGCAGCCACCAGCCCCAGCCCCACCGGGATGGTTACGCCCGCAACCGTCTGCCCCGCACCCAGCAGCAGCTGCGCATGAACACAGTTCTCTAGCAGCTCAATCGCCTTCGAAATATCGGTTAACAGCTTCGCTAGACTATCCCCACCATGAATCACCCGCGCCGCCAGCGCCGCCGCAGCATGCGCCGTTCCCTCCAGCCACACCGCATCCGGATCGTCCGCCGTCGTCGTCAGGCTGGCCGTGTCGAAGACCAGCCCGCGAAACGTCGCACTGCCAACCAGGCTCGTACGCGGCGCAGCCGAGCTGTCCACAGCCTTCAGGTTCGCCGTAGCCCAGTCAATCGTCAGCCGATATTGCGACGCGAGCAGCGCCATGTACGACCATGTCTGGCAGTCCTCCGGGATCGGCGTCGTGTTGATCGTGATCTGGTCCGGAAGCGTACCCGTGTAGAAGTACGGTCCCGCCGCGTGGAACATCGCCGCAACAAACGTTCGCGCATGCGCCGCCAGCGCCGTCCACGTCATCCCGTTGCCCGCCGCCCCGCCCTCCGTCAGCACGCTCAACATCGTAAAGAACGCGTACGTATCAATATTGTGCTCAGTCGACTTACCATTCGTCGACGCCACAGACTGGTTCATCGAATTGATCGTCGTCCCGAAAGAAAACCCACCCGCGCCCAGGCTGCTGTACGCATTCGTCACAATCCAATTGCCCACCGAGATTGCCCCAGCCAGGTAGACCGCATTGCCTGTCCGGCCAAAGAGCTGTGCCAGCGCCATCCCCGCCCACGCCTGGTCGCCCACCGCGCTTCCGTAGAAATAAAACGGTGCCGCCGCAGGCGTAATAAACGCCCCGCTCCCGTCCATCGCGGCCACGTTGACGAAGTATGCCTGCGCAAACCGCCCATCCGCAATTGGAAAGTTGTGCGCCTGCGCATACAGCAGGCCCGCCCCCAGCACCTCCGCGCGAGCCAGGTTGTCCGGATCGCCGCTCGCAAGATAAGCATGGATCGCCACCGCATTGTCATACGTGAACGCCGTCGCCCCCAGCGCCTGGTCGCTGTAGCTCTGCGCCAGCCGCACCGTCGAGCCCTCCGCATACGCGTCCATCATCAGGTTCTGAAACGTAAACGCCCGATCGAGCGAGGCCGGCAGCGACTCCACATCGTCCAGCAGACCGGCTGGGCTGGTCGCCGCACACGCCCGCGGCAACGGCAATGCCGCCACCAGGGCGGACGAGGACGCAACACTAAAGAACCTACGGCGAGACAGCAGCTTCGATGACATCCCGGTAACTCCTCACACAACGCCAGCCACCCTACTCCCCGCCAGCCGCACCTTCAACCCCGGCACCCGAGACTTTTACGTGTGGCGCACAAACTGCCTATGGTAAGGTTCGCCTACAGTCCAACACAGGCTTTTCAGCATTTCTTGAGGTCTCTCCCATGGCACTTACCATCACGGGTCTGTCGAAGACCTACCCGAACGGCGTCAAGGCGCTCAAAAATCTCTCCCTCACCATCGGCAACAACATGTTCGGCCTGCTCGGGCCAAACGGTGCCGGCAAGAGCACCCTCATGCGCACGGTCGCCACGCTCCAGGACCCCGACTCCGGCACCGTCCAGCTCGACAACCTCAACGTCCTCACCCAGAAGAATGAAGTCCGCAAAGTCCTCGGCTATCTCCCGCAGGAGTTCGGTGTCTACCCGAAGATGTCCGCGCTCGACATGCTCCAGCACCTCGCCGTCCTCAAAGGCGTCACCAACAAGACCGAACGCAGCCAGATGGTCGACGCCCTGCTCAACCAGACCAATCTCTGGGAGGTCCGCAAGAAGGCGCTCAGCACCTACTCCGGCGGCATGAAGCAGCGCTTCGGCATTGCCCAGGCCCTGCTCGCCAACCCGCGCCTTATCATCGTCGACGAGCCCACCGCCGGCCTCGATCCCGCCGAGCGCAACCGCTTCCTTAATCTCCTCAGCTCCATCGGCTCAAACGTCACCGTCATCCTCTCCACCCACATCGTCGACGACGTCCGTGAGCTTTGCCCGCGCATGGCCATCATCGCCAGCGGCGAGCTCCTCCTCGAAGGCGCACCCTCCGAGACCCTCGAAGCCCTCCGCGGCAGAATCTGGTCCCGCGTCGTCGCCACCGACAACGAGCTCCGCGCCCTCGAAGCAGGCTTCAACGTCATCTCCACCCATCTCGTCGGAGGCCTGCACGAAGTCCGCGTCTACGCCGACGCTAACCCCGGCGAGGGCTTCCACGCCACCGACTCCGGACTCGAAGATGTCTACTTCCTCCAACTCGCCAGCCAGGCAAAACACTAGGCCCCGCACCGAGGAGATCGCACCGCCATGACCATGTTCTGGGAGTTCTTCACCTTCGAGCTCAAGTTCCGATTCAAGAGCATCTCCACCTACGTCTACTTCCTGCTCTGGTTTACCTTCCTCTTCCTCTGCGTCGCCAGTGAGAGCTTCGGCCCCATCGGCAGCAGCAACGGCAAGGTCCTGCTCAACGGCCCCTACGCCAACATTAACAATGACATCGGCGTCAGCTTCTTCGGCATCATCGTCATCGCCGCCATCTTCGGCACCTCTATCCTGCGTGACTTCCAGCGCGACACCGTCCAGATCCTCTTCACCAAGCCCATCTCGAAGCTCGCCTACCTCGGGGGCCGCTGGGCCGGCTCCTTCGTGGCCTGCGTCTTCGCCTTCTCCGGCATTCTCTTCGGCGAGTTCTGCGGCACCCTCGCACCCTGGGCCGATCACGCCCGCATCGCTCCCAATCACCTCGCCTGGTACCTCCAGCCCTTTATCTCGATCATCGTCTGGCAGATCTTCTTTCTCGGCTCCGCCTTCTTCCTCGTCGCCGCGCTCTCCCGCAAGATCTTCACCGTCTACCTGCAGGGCGCCGCCATCTTCATGCTCTACCTCATTGGCGTCAACGCCTTCAGCGCCACCCGCTCGCTCGACCACTTCTGGTCCGGCATCCTCGACCCCATCGGCTTCCTCTACGCCGACGCCATCAGCCGCTACTGGACCGTGGTCGAGCGCAACTCCCAGCTCTTCTCCTGGTCCGCCCACTCCGGCTACGGCGTCTTCCTCTACAACCGCCTCTTCTGGGGATCCATCGGCGTCTTCTCGCTCCTCGCCCTCTGGCGGCTCTTCCCCGTCTCCGTCGAAGCCCTCACCGCCCGCACCAGCGGCAAGCGCGCCGCCCTCGCCCAGGAGCAGGAGGGCCCCGTCAAGCCCCGCCGCAGCCTCGTCGCCGCCCGCCTCCCGCACGTCCACCAGGTCTTCGGCCCCGCTGCCACCTGGACCCAGTTCGTCTCCCTCATCCGCCTCCGCGTCTCGAACATCGTCCACGAAATCCCCTTCTGGGGCATCCTCGTCCTCATGTCCGGCCTCTCCCTCAGCAATGGCTACTTCGCCGGCCACGTCGCCGATCAGAACGTCTGGCCCGTCACCTACCTCATGCTCCAGGCAGTCGAAGGCAGCGCCACCCTCTTCCTCTACATCGTCGCTACCCTCTACGCCGCCGAACTCGTCTGGCGCGAGCGCGACACCCGCTTCTCCGGTATCCACGACGCGCTCCCCCTCAACGAAACCACCGACTGGCTCTCCAAGCTCGTCGCCCTCTGCTTCGTTGAGCTCATCCTCCTCACCGTCGCCGGCCTCTGCGGCGTCATTATGCAGACCTTCCACGGCTACTACCGTTACGAGCTCCTCCAGTACGCGAAGGAGCTCTACGTCGTCACCTTCCCCCAGGTGCTCGTCTTCGTCCTGCTCGCCCTCTTCGTCCAAACCATCGTCTCGAACAAGTTCATCGGCCACGGCATCGTCATCGCCATCTTTGTCCTCACCCCCATCCTCTTCAACTTCGGCATCGAGAACACCCTCGTCCTCTTCGGCAACACGCCGCCCTATACCTACTCCGACATGAATGGCTATGGCCACTTCATCCCCGCGCTCTTCTGGTCCATCGTCTACTGGCTCGCCATCGCCTCCGTGCTCGCCGTCCTCTCGATCGCCCTCACCCGCCGCGGCTCCGACGACGCCTGGCCCGCCCGCCTCGCGCTCGCCCGCCGCCGTGCCCCGCGTCTCTTCCCCGCCGGTTTGCTCTTCCTTCTGCTCGCCATCGCCAGCGGCGGCTGGTACTTCTACAACGCCCACATCCTCAACGAGTACCTCACCGCCAAAGACCGCCGCCACATCCAGGCCGACTACGAGCGCAGCTTCAAGCAATACGAGAAACTCCCTCAGCCGAAGGTCATCGCCGTCGATTCGAAGATCGACATCTTCCCCGAACACCGCTCCCTCTCCGGCACCGGCCACTACGTCCTGCAGAATAAAGCGACCGCCCCCATCAGCCAGGTGCACATCACCAATCAGCAGCAGTCCGTCCAGAACGTTCAGTTCGACCGCCCCTTCCACGTCGTCTCGAGCAGCCCCCGCGCGCTCTACACCATCTATCAGCTCGACACCCCGCTCGCGCCCGGCGACAAGCTCGACATGACCTTCAACGTCATCTACACTAGCCGCGGCTTCCGCGACGGCAACGAGCGCCCCGAGCTCGCCTACTCCGGCACCTTCTTCGACGCCTCCTACTTCCCCACCCTGGGCTACGACAACGACAATGAGATCGGCGACCCGCGCCGCCGCCGCGAAGAGCATCTCCCCGACCAGGAGCTCCTGCCCGCACGCGGCGACGCCGCCGGCAGCCTCACCAACCTCTTCATCCCCTCCTCCGACTGGATCACCTACAAGACCACCGTCAGCACCTCCGACCACGACTCCGAAGGCAAGCCGCAGATCGCCATCTCGCCCGGCTATCTCACCCGCGACTGGCACGAGAACGGCCGCCATTACTTCAGCTACGACATGGGCCAGGTCAAGACGCTCGACTTCTTCTCCTTCATCTCCGCCCGCTACGACGTCAAGCGCGTGATGTACCAGGGCGTTGAAAACCCCATCGCCATCGAGGTCTACCACACCCCCGCCCACACCTTCGACGTCGACGACATGATCGACGCCTCGAAGGCCGGCCTCGCCTACTACGAGAAAGCCTTCAGCCCCTTCCAGTTCCGCCAGTACCGCATCCTCGAGTTTCCCCGCTACCGCAGCTTCGCCCAGTCCTTCCCCAACACCATCCCTTTCTCAGAAGGCATCGGCTTCATCGGCCGCCAGGAGAAGCCCGAAGACATCGACATCACCTACTTCGTCACCGCCCACGAGCTCGGCCACCAGTGGTGGGCGCACCAGCTCATCGGCGGCCGCGTCGAAGGCTCCAACATGATGTCCGAGACCCTCGCCGAGTACTCCGCCCTCATGGTCATGCAGCAGAAGTACGGCCCCGACAACATGCACAAGTTCCTCAAGCACGAGCTCGACGGCTACCTGCGCGGGCGCGGTGGCGAGATCCGCCGCGAGCACCCCGTCGTCTTCGTCCAGAACGAGCCCTACGTCTGGTACCAGAAGGGCGGCCAAATCATGTACACCCTCGCCGACTACATCGGTGAAGACAAGGTCAACCAGGCCCTCCACGACTTTCTCCTGCAGTACCGCTACGCCAACGCCACCGACAACCAGTCCATCCCCTATCCCGACACCCGCCAGTTCCTTGACGCGCTCCGCGCCAAGACTCCCCCGGAGCTCCAGTACTACATCACCGACGCCTTCGAAAACATCGTCCTCTACGACAACAAGGCCGTCTCCGCCACCTACAAAGAGACCGCCGACCACAAATACCAGGTCACCCTTGTCGTCGAAGCCCACAAGGTCAAAGCCGACGGCAGCGGCGTCGAATCCCCCATGCCGCTCCACGACCTTGTCGACATCGGCGTCCTCATCGGCAAGAAGGACCACGAGAAGCCGCTCTACCTCAACAAGGTCTGGATCACCCAGCCCACTCAGACCTTCACCATGACCGTCGACCAGCTCCCCACCCGCGCCGGCATCGACCCCTACAACAAGCTCATCGACCGCAACGCCGACGACAACGTCACCGACGTCACTCGCCAATAGCCGCCCGGTAAACTACACCCATGACCATCGACATCCTCGCCATCGCCGCCCACCGCGACGATGTCGAACAGACCTGTGGCGGCACCCTCCTCGCCCAGCACGCCCTCGGCTACACCACCGCCATCCTCGACCTCACGCAAGGTGAATCCGGCACCCGCGGCACCGCCGCTGAGCGCGCCGCCGAAGCCACCGCCGCCGCCGCCATCCTCAAGGTCGCCCATCGCGAAGCCCTCGACCTCCCCGACGGCAACGTCCAGAACACCCTCGAGAATCGCCTCAAGATCGCCGCCGTCCTTCGCCGCCTTCGCCCCCGCATCGTCATCCTGCCCTACTGGCAGGGCCGTCACCCCGACCACTACACCACCGCCACCCTCGGCTACGAAGCCTGCTTCGTCAGCGGCCTCGCCAAAGTCGAAACACCCAACCCCGCAACAGCCGCCGGCCCCACACTACCCCATCGCCCCTTCAAGATTCTCTACGCCAGCCTCTACGCCGACGTCCGCCCCACCTTCGTCGTCGACATCACCCCTTTTATAGCCCAGCGGCTTGAAGCTCTCATGGCCTACAAATCCCAGTACGCCCACCAGCCCCATGGCGGCGGCCTCTTCGTCGCCGAAGCCGACATCCGCGAGACCACCTACGCCACCGCCCGCCACTACGGCCTGCTCGCCGGCGTCCGTTACGCCGAGCCCTTCATCCAGAAAGAAGTCGCCCTCACCACGGACCTCATGCACCTCCCCGTAGCCTCCCTCTGAATCTCGACGCAGATAAGCCTGCCTCGACGGACGGTCTGTCATCATGATGTCGAGGTCTTAAACTTGGACAATGGAACGATTGCTTGGATAAGTGGAGGTGCAGCAGTCGGAGGGGGCATGGTTTCCGGTGCCTATCAGCATCTTCGAGATTGGCTCAGCGACCCAAAGCTAAGACTCGACTTCGGCGGAAATGAAGCTGCGAGCATTGTTGAAGTAAGGGCGGTCGTAGACAAAATAACTCGTAGCAGTTTGTTCGTTCGGATAAGGGTCAGAAATGTTGGCCGCAGAGTTGCCAAAGGGTGCTTGGTTTACTTAGCTGGGATAGAAGAGGTAAACGAGTCGGGAACCTGTCCGACTACTTTTCAAGATGCCATGCCCTTATCATGGCCGCTAAAAGATTTTGAGCCCAGACATTTACCGCCAAGTGTCGACGTTTACGTCGATCTTGTAATCATTTCAAAGGATGATCCGGGTTGGAGCTTTGGAGTCAAGCAACTCTATGCGAGCCAAGAGTTAATGAAAATCTTCAAGGGTACGTACCGATTCCATTTGGTGGTGACTGCTGAAAATGCGAAGGCCAGAAAGGCTTCTGTCGAAATCACATATAAACAGGATTGGAATACGTTGCGTGCTCAGACGAAGTCTGGGGTGAGCCTAAAACCCCCGAGCTAGACGACAACTACTCGGTTGCCTCAAAGGTTGTGACCTCCTTTCTTCTCGCCTCGCCGAACTCGCGAGCCGACCGCTAACTACTTTTTACTTTAAACTTCAGATTGACTGAAGGAGTAAGTAACGGCACCAGCCTCTCCAGCCGTTCCCGCACAAACTCCACCACCTCCGGCGTGCAATAAACCGGCGGCCGCATCGCCAGCACCGGCGTGCCCGCCAGCAGCTTCAGCGACACCCCCTTCCACTCCGGCCGTCCCACCACTCCCTCCGGCAGCAGCACCGCGTCCGCCCGATCCAGAAACAGCCGCGCGGAGTCCTTGAAGTCCGCCACCGCCGGATCCAGCACGCTCAGGTACAGGTCCGGCCGCAGAAACCGCACAACACTGTTCGACTCGATCACCGCATTCTCGACTTGCGCCAGCTCCTTCCGAATCCGCGGCATCGCCTCCGCCAGCTGCCCCTGCCGCGTCCGCACCCAGAACGACCTCACCGCCCCCGCCTCCAGGTACCGGGCCGAGTCGGTCCCCGAAGCATCACTCCGCTCCTCACTCACCGCAATCGTATGATCCGCCGTCTCGCAGTCACACGCCTCCCCGTTCGCCGAGCACACCCCATGCCCAAACTGGGTAATCTTGAACGCCGTCCACCGCATCGCCGGCAGCGCCCGGATCAGCCCCGCTACCACACTCGTCTTTCCAATATTCCGCGTCCCCCCACCTACCACCACGATCGCCATACCCTTAGCCTAATCCACCCAACCAGCCCACCCGTCGCTCCCCAGCCTAATCTCGCCCTAACCGAGCCAAGCCCCGCAGATACTCCTTCAGAGGCCGCGCCGGCCGCCCCCAGAACACCTGCCCCGCTCCCTGCATCTTCTTGCCGCTCAGCACCCCTGCTCCGCCCCCGAGTATCACGCCCCTCCCCACCGTCGCATGCTCGCCGATCCCCACCTGCCCGCCAAGAATCGCCCCATCCTCCACCACACTCGACCCCGAAATCCCCGTCTGCGCCGCGATAATGACGTCCTCCCCGATCGTGCAGTTATGCCCCACATGGACCAGGTTGTCGATCTTCGTCCCACGCCCGATCCGCGTCTCGCCCAGCGCACCCCGGTCGATTGTCGTGTTCGCTCCAATTTCCACATCATCCCCGATCACCAGCGTCCCCTGTTGGGGAAACAGCAGGTACCGCCCCGTCGCCTCATCCCGCGCATACCCGAAGCCCGTCGACCCCAGCACCGCCCCAGCCTGCACGACCACCCGATCCCCCAGCACCGTTCCCGCCAGCACCGTAACCCGCGCCCCGATCGAACACCCCGCACCCATCCGCACGCCATCCCCGATCACCGCATACGCCGCCACCGCCGTCCCCGCCCCCAGCACCACACCCTCCCCAATCACCGCCGAAGCATGCACTCGCGCAAGCAGACCCGGCCCTACACCTGCCCCAAGCCTCTCCCCAACCTGGGCAAA
>CAXTLS010000048.1:0-20826 GCA_964245235.1 uncultured Acidobacteriaceae bacterium | reverse complement strand
CTGACCACCAGCACCCGCCTGTCGCCAGTCCCCCCCGCCCCAGGCACCCGCTCCGAAGCGAGAACCACCCCCGCCCCCGAACCCAAAGCCGCCGCCAGCGCCTTCGCATCCGCGGCAAACACCACCGCATCCGCCCCGGCATCGTCAAACCGCGCCACCCGCGAAATTTCCGTCCCGCCATCACCACCCACCGCTCCAACCAACCCAGCCAGCTCCAATCCCGTCATCCGCTCTCCTCCAACCCTACCCCGTCCCTACACCCTCCCTAGTAAATCCGCTCTGCCCCCATAGGCCGCGTCTTCCATCGACGATGCATCCACAGCCACTGCTCCGGATACCGCCGCACATACCCCTCGATCACCCGCGTAAACAGCGCCGTGTTCGCCACCGCATCCCGTTCCGCATCCCCCGTCCGCTCCAGCCGAAGCTCCTCACCAAACCGCAGCACGTACTGCCCTTCCGCTTCTTCCCACAGCAGAAACCCCGGCAGCACCGCCGCCCCTGTCTTCAGCGCCACCCTCGCCAGCCCCGAAGCGGTACACGCGTTCACCCCAAAGAACGGCACAAACACCCCCTGCGGCGGTGTCATATTCGTGTCCATCAGGATCCCCACCGTCTCGGCCGCCCGCATCGACGCAATCAGCCCCCGCGCAAAGTCATCCTTATGGATCACCCGGTTTCCATGCAGACACCGGATCCGGTTCACAAACCGATCCACCAGCGGGTTATCGAGCCGCCGAATCACCAGCCCCATCGGGTACGCCCGCAGCGAATGAAAGAAGCTCGACAGCTCCCACGCCCCCAGGTGGCCCGTCAGCACCAGCACCCCTTTACCGCGTCCCTTCGCGGCCAGGTAATGCTCCAGTCCTTCATACCGGATAAACTCTCCCGCCCCGCCGGCCGTGTATTTCGCCATCTGGCAGAACTCCGCAAGCAGCCATCCCAGGTTGCGATACACGCCCCGCAGGATACGCACCCGCTCTCCCAACGGCAGCTCCGGAAACGCGAGCTCCAGGTTCCGGAGCCCTACCGCCCGCAAACGGCCCAGCCGCTTCAGCGCTACCGCCCCAACCCATGCCCCCAGCCGCCGTGCCGTCCCCCGCGGCACTAGGCGCAGTCCCTGCACCACCAGCCACACCAGGACAAATTCCAGCCCGTGGCGCACAGCAGCGACAACCTTCAGTCCTTGTGATTCCTTGTTCAAGCCCCTAGTCTACCGTCCCTCTCAATAGACGAAGCCGCTTCAAAACAGCACGGGGCAGCCCAAAGGGCCGCCCCGTGCCATCACAACGCGCAAACGTTACTGCGAATTCTTCGAAAAGAATCGTCCCACTGTCCGCACAAACGGCGCCGCCGCCGGAGGCGTTGGCTGACCGCCTTTTAGAACGCTCTGAAATGGCGTATCGGAACCGTAAAACGTCTTCATCTCATCGGCATTCTGAGACATCACCGTTCCATCCAGGTCAATCCCGGCAAACAGTCCCTTGCTGCGCGAATACGTCAGGAATTCTGCATTCAGCTTCCAGTCCGTGCCCGCCTGGGCGTTCCGGCCAACCGGACCCGCCGAAGCGGCCGCATCGCCGCCGATCTTGAACTTGTTCTTCAGCATATTCTGGAGCCCATCGTTATTCATTGCCAGCAGCACCAGATCCGTCGCCTGCCCGCCAATCTGGAAGCCGAAACTCCCGCCCGTCAGCTGGACAAACACTGGCCCGCTCCATCCGCTCTCCGTCCGGCACGTTGCTACGCCCTGACCATACTGCGCGCCAACCACAAACGCGCCTTTTTTGAAGCTCGGGATCACCACCACGCACTTGGTGTTCGCCCGAACGCTGTCGGGGATACCCTTGTCTGGCGCGGACATGATCTCACTCACAACGGCCGATGCATTCGTCAGCCGCTCGTCGATTTTCGTTACGTTATCTGCCCCAAACGCCATCAATGAACCAGCTGCAAGGCTCATCACACATACTACGGAAGAGAATTTCGCCTTCATCGCATTATCCTCGTTACTTGGAATTGGAACCCACAACATACGTGTCGTTCTTCAAATAGCGACATGCTCTGAGATCAAGAAAAGAGGCAGCCGCTAGGCTGCCTCTTTTCCAAACTACGGAGCCCTAGTGATTATCCTTAGAGATGACAAAATACCGTGCCACGGTGCGAACAAATGTGCGGCCAGCAGGAGGCGTCGCCTTGTCGCCCTTTAGAATCGTTTGGAACGGAACATCCGCGCCGTAAAAACTGCGCGTGTCGTCTTGGTTCTGCGAAAGCACCGTTCCATCCAGGTCGATGCCAGCAAACAGGCCCTTGCTCCGCGAGTAGGTCAGGAACTCCGCATTGAGCTTCCAATCCGTCCCGGCCTGCGCATTCCGGCCAACCGGGCCGGCGGAAGCAGCAGCGTCGCCGCCAATCTTGAACTTCGCTTTCAGCATGTCCTGCAGACCATTCTGGTTCATCGCAACCAGGACCAAATCAGTCGACTGACCGCCGATCTGGAAACCGAAGCTGCCACCAGCAAGCTGTACAAAGACCGGCGCGCTCCAGCCATGCCCGGTGCGGCACGTTGCGACCCCCTGGCCATACTGAGCTCCCACCAGGAACGCCGCCTTCTTCAAGCTGGGGACAACGACGACACAGGACGCGCCGGCGAGGATGCTCTGCGGAATGCCCTTATCAGGAGTCGCCATGATTTGCTGGACAACCGACGTCGCGGAGGCCAGACGGCCACTCAGTTTGCCTGCGTCATCGTCCGCTCCGAACGCGGGAATCGTCGCCACAGCGAAGGCACAAACACAAGCAATTGCACAAAACTTCTTCATTAGAGGTAAACCTTTCTCAGTAAACTTTGAATGTGAAAACGCTCATCCGCTACCAACCGGAAAACGCCTTGAACGCTACGAAAGATCACTTAGAGTCAGACGGTCAGTCGCTTAATGATGGTTGCACGGAAAGGGTTTCAGAACAAAGCTGTTTCTGAGAGCTTTTGTGCGTAGAACACGCATCCGCAAGTCCCCCAAGCCAGATATCGTCACCCATCAGCGATCACACCAGCATCAGCGGCAAGCAGGCCTACCGGGTATAAGGCAAAAAATGGGGGCTATATGAGAGCCGTTGGCAGCGATGCCAGCGTATCTCCTATAACCCCACTCTCCCAGGTCTGTGTTGCTGGTATTACTCTGAGGGGTTCGGAGAGTTTGCGCAACGGTACCCATGATGCATGCCTAAGGTAACCATCAATATAACTAAATCGATACTAACCAAAGTGATTCCTGCACGGCGAAGCCCGCCTTCGACGATCAATGCGGCGGCCGGCTTGAGCTCAGGTAATGCATCGTCAGTGCCGTGCGATTCCCCACGCCCACCTTCCGCATCAAGCGGCTGATATGCGCCTTGACGGTGCCTTCGTCGATACCGAGCATCATCGCGATGTCCCGATTTGGTCGCCCTTCGATCAGCAGGTTCAGCACCTGGCCTTCGCGATCGGTAAACCGCGACTCCGCTCCCGACGTCGAGGGAACCGGCACCGTCATCGGGACCGACTCGATCAGGCGCGCCAGCACCTTCCGCGGTGCCCAGATCGAACCATCCCGTACCACGTCAATACACAGGCGAATGTCGCTTTCGCGCGCATCATGCGAAAGATATCCCTTCGCCCCTGCGCCAATTACCCGCTGGATAAACTCCTGATCACTCGCCCGGCCCAGCACAATCACCCGCAGATCAGGCCGGCTCCTGCGAAAGGTCGCCAGCAGCTCAAACAACTGCGGTGCGCTGTCCGCATCGATCAGCAGGATAGAAAGCTCCAGCGAGTGCAGGGCTCCCGGGACGCTCATGGCGACGACGCTCGACCCCGCTTCCTCAGCAAGAATTACCTGCAGGCCCAAAATCCGCAGCGGGTCGTTTGCCACCAATCCAACAACTCGAGTCGCGTCCTGCATCATCCACTCCCTCGCCATATCACGCGCCCTTCCACGCGGCGATACGCCCGGTCGAAAGCTGTATACCCTCACACCAAAGTTATGCCTTTACAGTTTCGGTAATACGATTCCCTGCTGGTGCTGATATTTTCCCCTGCGGTCGGCATAGCTGACTTCGCATACTTCGTCAGATTGGAAGAAGAGAATCTGGCATAAGCCTTCATTCGCGTAAATCTTTGCTGGCAGGGGCGTTGTATTCGAAATCTCAAGGGTAACGAATCCCTCCCACTCAGGTTCGAATGGGGTAACATTCACAATAATCCCGCAGCGCGCATATGTCGACTTCCCCACGCAGATCGTCAGGACATCTCTCGGTATTTTGAAGTACTCGATCGAACGCGCCAGCGCAAACGAATTCGGTGGCACGATAACGCTCTCCGCCACGACCGTTACGAACGACCGTTCATCGAATTTCTTCGGGTCAATAATCGCGCTGTTTACGTTGGTGAAAATCTTGAACTCGTCCGAAACCCGTAGATCATATCCGTACGACGAAAGACCATACGAGATCACCCCGTCGCGAACCTGCTTCTCGCTGAACGGAGCAATCATTCCCTGCTCCGTCGCCTGCTGACGGATCCATCGATCGCTCTTGATTGCCATGCCGCTCCCACATCGTCCGGAATCTCCTAAGTCGCGGCAACAGCACCCGTTAGATACGTTCGTTGACTTTCTTCAGGAGTGTTTCTAAGATCACAGCTAGTCTCTGCGATAGGCAGATATCTTGTAATAGTAGCGCAGGAAAGGCCTCTCCCTTGATCAAGCAGGACCTCATTCAGCGGGTAGTCGAGCGGACCGGTCTGCCCAAGATCAAGGCGGAAGCAGCAGTAGACGCAATCTTCGACACCATGAAACAAAGCCTGATCTCAGGGGACCGGATCGAGCTCCGCGGTTTCGGCGTCTTCACTGTCAAGCCGCGCAAGACCGGCATCGGCCGCAATCCGCGTACCGGCGCCGAGGTCAGCATCGCTCCCGGCAAAGCAGTCCGCTTCAAACCAGGCAAGGACCTCCACCTGCTCGACCGGCCCCTTAAGTCTTCAGACCTCACCAGCGAATAACTCTCCGGCCTCCAGAAAGTTCGAAAACCCGCGTCACAGTTCGAGGGCCACTCCGGCGCACGTCAAGGCCCGTTCGAGCGCACTTCTCTGGCCATTCGCGCCTTGGACCTGTAGCTACAATACTGTAGTTATAGTACTACAAATCTGTAGCTACAATGGGGCTTTTTATAACTACAGAATTGTAGTACTTCCGCTCACATCAGGTTCGCCGGGTCCACATCGACGACCAGGCTGCGACGCGGAATCCTCTCCCCCTCGGCATAACGGAGCATCCGCCGCAGCACCTCGCCAAGCACCTGCCGGCGCTCCGCCTTCAGCACAAAGTGGTATCGATAGATGCGTTTCAGTCGCACAATCGGCGCCGCCGCCGGCCCCAGAACCCGCACCCGGTCCAGTCGTTCCCGCTCAAACCACCGCCCCAGCGCCGCCGCCCAGCCCGTAGCTTCCTCAAGCTTATCGCTTATTATCAAAACATTAGCCAGCACAGTGAACGGAGGGTAATGCATCCAGCGCCGGTACTGCATCTCCTTGGCGACAAACCCCGGGTAGTCATGCTGCGCCGCAAACTGGATCGCGTAGTGGTCCGGATGATAGGTCTGCACCAGCACCTTCCCCCGCAGCTCGCCCCGGCCGGCGCGGCCTGAGACCTGGGTCAGCAGCTGAGACACCCGCTCCGCTGCCCGAAAGTCCGGCAGCCCCAAAGCAAAGTCCGCTCCCACCACCCCGACCAACGTAACTCCATGAAAATCATGGCCCTTAGCGATCATCTGTGTGCCCACGAGCAGGTTAATCTCACCCCCGTGAAGCCGTGTCAGCAGCCGCTCCATGTCCCCCCGCCCCCGCACCGTATCCCGATCCATGCGCCCGATCCGGGCATTCGGGAAGATTTCCAGCAATCGTTCTTCGCCCTGCTGCGACCCGGCCCCCATGTAGTACAAATGCTCGCTCTGACACTTCGGACAGGCTTTCGGAATCGCTCGACGGAAGCCGCAATAGTGACATTCCAGCCGCTCCCCGGCTTGTGCGCGCACGTCCGTTCGTAAGGCTAACTTGTGATATGTCATGGAGATAGCGCAGTTCTCGCATTCAATCTTCTCTCCGCAGCTCCGGCACATCACGACGAACGAGTAGCCCCGCCGATTTAGCAGGATGATTGCCTGCTCCCCGCGATCAAGCGTCGCCTGTGTCTCCTCCACCAGCCGCCGGCAAAAAAGCTGTTCCTGCCCCGTCTCCTGGAACTCCAGCCGCATGTCGACCAGCTCCACCACCGGCAGCGGCCGCTCCGCCACCCGCGTCAGCATCTCCACCCGCCTGTACCGCCCCTTTTCAGCGTTCGTCCAGCTCTCGATCGAAGGCGTCGCCGAGCCCAACAGGATGCTCACGCCATGCAACTTAGCGCGCATCACGGCCACATCGCGGCCGTGGTATCGAGGCGTTTCCTCCTGCTTGTAGCTCGAATCATGCTCCTCGTCCACGATGATCAAGCCAAGCTTCTTCAGCGGCGCAAACACCGCCGACCGCGTCCCTACCACCACCCGCGCCTCACCCCGCCGGATGCGATGCCACTGCTCCGCCCGTTCATCCGGCGTCAGCTGCGAGTGCAGCAGCGCCACTTCCTCACCAAACGCTGCCACCAGCTGCCCCGTCATCGCCGGCGTCAGTCCAATCTCCGGCACCAGCAGCAGTGCCGACTGCCCCGCAGCCAGCGCCCGCTGCATTGCCGCAAAGTAGACCGTCGTCTTACCCGATCCCGTCACCCCGTAGAGCAGGTGCGGCTGAAATCCGCCTCTCGTCATCGCTACAGCAATCGTGCTGAGCGCCTCCATCTGCGCCTCGTTCAACGCATGCTCATGCGCATGCTTCTTCTCCGCCGAGCTGCCAACCCCGCCCATATGGAAGGCCTCGGCAACCCTCTCGATCGCCACCAGCCCGCGCTTCACCAGCGTTCCCAGCGTAGACTCCGGAACCTGCAGCCCCCGCAGTTCCCGCACCCGCGTCCTGCCCCCAACCGCCGCCAGTCCCGCCAGAATCGCCGTCTGGTTTTCGTTCAGCTTCGGCAGTCGGGCCTCGGGCACCAGCACCGCAACCCGCTCCGTCCGGCGAGCATTCCGCTCCTCCGCCACAGCCTCGCGTACCAGCCACTTCTTCCGTACCATACCCTCGAGCAGCGCCTTATTCGCCTGGGTCGCTGACCGCAGCGCCGAGGCCTTCGCCTGCTCGCCCGATTCGAGGTAGTTCAGCACGGCATACTCACAATTCTGCTCTTCAGCGGTCAGCCGCGACCGCCGTGAGGATCCCTTCTCCGCACCCTCATACAGCACCCTCCGGCCCTGCTCAGCGATGCGATACGCCACGTGCCGCTTCACCTCCGCAGCCAGTGGCAGCATCCCCCGCAGTACTTCGCCAAGCGGGGCAACATAATACTGCGCGATCCACCCCGCCAGCTTCATCAGCTCGTCCGGCAACAGGGCCGCCTCATCGAGCACCTGCTGCACCGGCCTAACCTCGATACCCTCTGGTGGCGCCTCCTCGTGGACGCGCGTTACGACGCCCATCAGCCGCTGCCCGCCGAAGGGCACAAGCACACGCGCGCCAGCCACCGGGACCGTACCGTTCACCGCATAGGTAAAGGTCTGGTCCAGAGGTACAGGCAAAGCGACGTCGCAGAACAGGAGCACACCTCAGCGTACCGCTCGCCTGCCTTCAACCGCCACTCACACCCCTACGGTATCCTGTCCACACCGGAGGAAACCCCTTGAAGGCCGCACTGCCGTTCCTGCTCGCCATTGCCTGCCTCCTGCCCTTCGCCCTTGCCCAGGCTCCTCTTATCACGGATGAACCCATCAACCCGCCGACAATCATCTATCCTCCCGACGCAAAGCAGAAGCATATCCAGGGAGTGGTCCAGCTCGAAGTCAGGGTCTCAGAGACCGGGCGTGTGACCGCGGTACGCGCGCTCTCCGGACCCGAGGAGCTCCGCCACGCGGCGGTTGACGCTTACTCGCTGGCAAGCTACCGGCCCCTTATGCGCGCAGGCAAGCCGATCCCGGCCGTCATCACGACCAAGGTGGATTTCTTGCTGCGCGAGGCGCCTCCCTCGCCAGATGACCTGGTAGCCAAAGACTTCGAGCCGGTTCATGAGCAATGCGAGACCCTCGAGCGCGCCAAAGATCCCACCGCCCTCGCCGTCTGCCAGCAGGCGCTCGTGATCGCCGGGCGCTTCACCCCAACCGGCCACATGGTGGCCCATGCAGTCGCCTACAACGATATAGCGATGGTCCTGCTCGCCCAGGGCAAGATGAAGGAAGCTGCAGCCGTCGGCGAAGATGCCGTCACCACGGTCGCCGACGCCTACCCCGGCTCACTCGCAGCAGCAAACGCCTACATCACGCGAGCTGAAACCCGCTCCCGCGTCGGCAACCTGAAGGGCAGCATTGCTGATTGCACAGAGGCCGAACGTATCCTGCACGGTCTGCTCGACCAGGAGAAAGCGCCCTACCTGAAGCAGGATATGCAATCGCAGCTGAAGGGCGTCCTGCGCCTGCACGCGGTCGTTCTTCGCCGCAGCTACCAGAACGGGAAGGCGAAGACACTCGAAGATGAGGCCGACAAACTCTAGACCTCAAGCCGGACGCTTCGGCGGCTCGAGCTTAAGTTCCTTCATCACCATCTGCAGGTCCTTCCACGCCTCACCTTTCTGGCGCGGATCGCGCAGCAGGAAGGCCGGGTGGTAGGTCACGGCCAGCTTCGCGCCCCGGCACTCGTGCCAGCCTCCACGCAGCGACGCAAGCGACTGCTTCACTCCAAGCAGATACATCGCAGCCGTGCCCCCCAGAGCGACAATCACCTGCGGCTGAACGATGTCGATCTGCCGCAATAGGAACCGCGAGCAAGTGTTCGCCTCGACCGGCTCCGGCGTCCGATTGCCAGGAGGGCGGCACTTCACCACATTCGCCACATAGACCTGCTCGCGCTGCAGTCCCATTGCGTTGATCATGTTGTTGAGCAGCTGCCCGGCCTTGCCGACAAAGGGCTCACCCGTCGCATCCTCGTCAGCGCCCGGTCCTTCGCCGACGAACATCAGTCGCGCTCCCGGATCACCGTTGCCGAACACGATCGTCCGTCGGCCCGCATAGGCCAGCGGGCAGCGCGTACAGTCGCCAATCTCCTGCCGCAGCGCCATAAGGGAAGCCGGCCGTTCAGGCGCTGAGAGGCGTGTCTCGGGCAATGGCGCGAGCTCATTGAAGCTGATAGGTTTTGGCATAAAAGGCTCCGGCCGGAGTTGCTCACGCGGAGCGGCTGCAGAAGATGACGTTGTTTCGTGTGGCCTCGACACCGGCAGCGGCGAAGCACGCTGAAGCTCACGATGTTGAGGAGAAGGCGAGAGAACCTGGGTCGCCACCGACGGCGGGCCTTCCGCCTCGACAGGCTCGCCGTGCCGATACAGGTCATGCACGCCCATGTCGCGAAGATACTCGACATACGCCCGCAACTGCTCTGCACTGACCGCCATCGCTCTATCGTACCGCGAGGCTTGAAGGCTTAGTGCGTGATGTCGAGCACCGGCTCGACGATCTTCTCCGGCAGCACAAACTTCACGTATCCTTCACGGATCTCATCCTGTGCGACCCGGCAAGCCTTCATCGACTTCGAGGTGCCAAGTGGCAACGCACCGGATTGCAACTGGCGAGCACGGCGCGCAGCTCCGCGTACCAAGCTGTACTTGTTCTGAAAAGGATTTTCAGGTGTGGTCATTAGGTTTTCCTCGGTAACTTGAATTTATCTCATCGCGAAGAAGAAGCCTAGCGATTTCTCACACCCTCAAAACTCTCGAGCGCAGCCCGGAGCCGCGGCGAGGCAGCATCCGTCTGGCAGGAGGCCGCAACCGCCTGCACGCCGTCCATTACCCCACGCGCTGTCAGCACAATGGCCCGCATCTCGGAGACAGCCTGGTCAAGCACATCATTCACCAGCGCATACTTATAGTCGCTGATCTGCCTCAGCTCGTTCTGAGCCTGCGACAGACGCCGCTCGATGACCGTCTCGGACGTGTTGTGTTCAGCCTCGCTGCGATTCCGAAGCCGCTTCTCAAGAATCTCCGGACTAGGCGGCAGGATGAAGATCGACACCGCAGCCGGCAGCTTCTGCATCACCTGCACCGCCCCCTGCACGTCGATATCGAGCAGGAGATCCTTCCCTTCCCCCCGCGCATGTTCAAGCGCGGAAAAGGCCGTGCCGTAATAGTTGCCGAAGACCTCGGCCCACTCCAAAAAATTCCCGATAGCGATTCGGCGCTCAAACTCGGCACGATTAATAAAGTGATACTCCCGGCCATCGATCTCTGAGCCACGTGGCGCTCGCGTGGTGTAGGAAATCGAAAAATCGAGGCCTTCGACCAATGTTCGCAGCTGGGTCACGAGCGTGGACTTACCTGACCCGGAAGGAGCCGAGATGATAAAGAGAATGCCCGCCATAGTCTGCGAGAAGTGTACCTGCTACGCCCGCAATCTCTGACCTTGAATCACTCAAGATTCTGAACCTGTTCCCGCGCCTTCTCGATCTGCAGCTTCATCTCGAGGCCAAGCTCCGTGATCCGAAGACCGTTGCCCGCCGTGGCCCCGCTGGTCTTCGAGAGCAGCGTGTTCGCCTCACGGTTCAACTCCTGCAGCAGAAAATCGAGTCGCTTGCCAAGCTCGCCACCCTCCTCAAGCAGGGTGAGAAATCGAGCGATGTGCGTCTGCAGTCGAACGAGTTCCTCGTCAATGTCACTCCGCTCTGCCAGGATCGCAGCCTCGGCCAGCATACGGTCTTCCCCGATGCTCGTTCCTTCAAGCAACTCGGCCATGCGCGACCGAATGCGCTCTACGTAAGTAGCCCGAACATCAGCCCGCAAGGCCGTCACCTCACCGGTCAATCCCTCAAGCCGCAGCATCGCCTTGCGCAGCTCTCTGACCAGCGAGGCGCCTTCCCCGGCGCGGACTTCGTTCAGCCGCCCGAGCATCATGGGCAGCAGCTCCAGCACAGCAGCCTGCAGCTCGGCAGGGTCGCCCACCACAACCACACTCTCTGCGCGAAGCACGCCGGGATGCCGCAGGATCGCATTCAGATCAGGCTCCGCAGCAACGCCGTACTGCTCTGCAGCCTGCCGGAATGCCAGGACATGCGCCGCCAGCAGCTCATGATTCAGCTGGATCTGCGAGGACGTCTCACTCCGGGCAATCTGCAGCGTCAGGTCGACATGGCCGCGCCGCACCGCATCCTTGACCATGCGACGAACGGATGCTTCAAGCTCGTCGCAGTTCGCCGGAAGCCGCAGCGAGAGATCCAGGAAACGATGGTTGACACTCTTCAGCGTGAGCGTAAACCCAAGCTCCTGCGCCGTTGCACCCTGCGCGCTGGCAAAGCCGGTCATCGAATAAACGGCGTTCATGCCATCCCTTCAAGCTCCGCCGATACAGCCCCGGCAAGCGCCAGATCATCGTTCGAGAACTGCATATCGTAGAGGCGCCGATAGCTGCCGGAGTGCTCCAAAAGCTCCTCATGCGTCCCCATCTCAACGATGTGGCCCTCTTCAATTACCGCGATCCGCGTGGCTCGCCGTACGGTTGAAAGCCGATGTGCGATCACAAAGACCGTCCGGCCCTGCATCAGGTTCGCCAGCGCCACCTGCACGAAGTGCTCACTCTCCGTGTCGAGGGCGGAGGTCGCTTCATCCAGCACAAGGATCGGCGCGTTCTTCAGGATCGCCCGCGCAATTGCCAGACGCTGCCGCTCGCCACCCGAAAGCCGCACACCCTTCTCACCAATGTGCGTGTCGTATCCATTTGGCATCCGCAGGATAAAGTCGTGCGCCAGGGCCATCCTGGCCGCCTCCTGGACGCGCGAAAGCGGCACGTCAGGCTGCCCATACGCGATGTTGTTCCGCACCGTGTCGTTGAAGAGAATCGTCTCCTGCGTCACCTTGCCGATCTGTTCGCGCAAGCTCGCAATCGTGACATCGCGCAGGTCATGGCCATCAATGGTGATCGAGCCCTGGTTCACATCGAAGAAGCGCGGCAGCAGGTTCACCAGTGTCGATTTACCCGCGCCACTCGGCCCAACGAAGGCGATTACTTCGCCCCGCTGCACGTCAAGATCGATATGGCTGAGCACCTGCTTCGTCCCCTCATCGGTCGAATACGCGAAGCCCACATCTTCAAACCGGATCGACCCCGCGAATCCCTTCAGCACGAACGCGCGTTTCTTCTCTCGCACATCATCCTGCGCATCCATGAACTTGAAGATCTCCTCGCTCGCACCAAGCGCCTGCTGGAAGCTGTTATAAAACCCGGCAAACTTCCGCACCGGATCGTACAACGTAAACACCGCAATCAGGAAGGTAATAAACGAGCCCGCCGTCATCGCATGATGCTGGATGCGGAGGCGCCCCAGAAAGAGCAGCAGCGCGATCGCACACGACGCAATCAGATCCATCAACGGCGAGCTGATCGCCTGCACACTAACCGACTTCAGGTTTGCATGGAGCAGCCGGCTGGCCGCACGGCGGAACCGCCGCATCTCCCACACTTCCATCCCGAACGCCTTAACAATGCCGTTGCCCGTAATCGTCTCATGCAGGATGTTCTGGATCTCGGCGAGCTTATCCTGCCCGCGGCGCGTCGTCACCCGTACGCTGCGCCCGATCCGCCGTGCCGACGAGATCACCACCGGCACAAACAATACCAAAACCCACGCCATCTTCCCGCCGACAATCACCACCGCAATCGCCGTAAAAATCAAAGTAAACAACTGCTGCAGAAAGTCGCCAAGCACGCTTGACATCGCCGTCTGCACCCGCTCCACATCGTTGATCAGGGTCGAGAGCAGCGTACCCGTCGAATTCTTCTGGAAAAAAGCGACTGACCGCCGCAGCACCGCGTCGTAAAGATCGTTCCGCAGGTCCGTAATCATGCCAAATCCAGCACGATTCACAAGATACGTTCCGGCATAGTCGCAGATGGATTTCACCAGCGCAGAGCCAACCAGCGCGACCGCCACTACCGTCCAGGCATTATGAAAGTAGCTGGGAATCATGTGCTGCAGGTTCACGACAACATGCGTGTGGGGAATCTGAAAGACTAACACCGGTCCGGGCGGCGCATCCGGGCTCAGTACGTTGTCGAAGATCGGTCGAACCAGCAGGATCCGAAACGCTGCCATGGCGCCGACAATCGCCATCAGGACGACCGAGATCAGCGAATAGAACGCATACGGCCGGATGTATACCAGCAACCGCCAGATGCGCTTCATGCCGGTCGACTCCGTTCCCGCAATTCGATGCTGGGCATTACTTTCATTCTATGGGCTGCAGCCTGATCCGCGTCAGCGCGGCATGTCGCGATGAGCCGCCTTCACACGATATCCCGCAGCGATAAGCCGCTTCTTCATCTCTTCCGCAATAAAGACCGAGCGGTGCTGGCCGCCGGTGCAGCCAAAGGCTACCGTGAGATAGCTCTTTCCTTCCTTGATGTAATGCGGCAGAAGAAAAGCGAGCATGTCTGTCGTCTTCTCCAGAAACTCCTGGGTCTGCGGGAATTGCTTCACATACTTCGCCACCTTGGGATGACGGCCGGTCAGCTTGCGGAACTCCGGGACGAAATGCGGATTCGGCAGAAAGCGCACATCGAAGACCAGATCAGCATCGGTCGGCACACCGTTTTTGAAGCCGAAGCTGGTAGACGAGATCGTCAGGTTCCGATCGCTCTCGCCGCGTTCAAACTGTGCGCTGATGTGGGCGCGAAGCTCATGTACGTTGAACTTCGACGTGTCCAGCAGGATATCGGCGACATTGCGCACCGGGTCCAGGCGCTTCCGCTCCGCCCGGATTGACTTAGTCACCATTTCGCCGCGCCCAAGCGGATGGGGCCGCCGGGTCTCCGAAAAACGGCGCACCAGCACATTCTCGTCCGCTTCGAGAAACACCACGCGCGTCGGCAGAACTTTGCGAACCGTCTTCAGGATCTCGGGAAACTCATCAAGCCGAATCCCTTCACGCACATCCACCACCAGCGCCGCACGTTCAATCTCCGCCGACTGCCGAACCAGGTCCGCGAACCGTGGCACCAGGTCTAGCGGCAGATTGTCAACGGAGTAATAGCCAAGATCCTCAAAGGCCTTCAGCGCCGACGCCTTGCCAGAGCCGGACATGCCCGTCAGGATGACCAGTTCACCGCTAGGCGGCGCGTCCGCCGGAGTAGCCGCTGCCGCCTTTTTTGCCTGCTTGCGTGCCATGGAGAAATCCTAGCATCCGCCAAATACCCGGCCGCCGGCAGCTAAGGAACTTCGATCAACTCCACCTTGCCATCACGCTTGCGATGCAGTATCAATA
Source organism: uncultured Acidobacteriaceae bacterium (assembly GCA_964245235.1). Classification (GTDB taxonomy): domain Bacteria; phylum Acidobacteriota; class Terriglobia; order Terriglobales; family Acidobacteriaceae; genus Edaphobacter. Next base: position 6,421 of record CAXTLS010000048.1, on the reverse strand, counting down.
CCTGCCCGGTGTGATCGCGAAAGACAAAGACATCCCGATCCCGAAAAGCTGCTTCCTTCACTGCCTCTTCAAACGACATGGGGCGCATCGCCGAGCTGTCGATCGAGCGGACAACATGCGGCTCAACCATCGGGGTCTTCGAGGGGAAGGAGTGCACCACCATCGAGACCGCCTTCCGCGCCGCACTCGCATTCGCCGCGACCTTCTTTGCCGCGGTCCGCTTTACCGGCGTCACCGGAGCCTCCGCCTCCCCCGCAGCAACGTTCGTTTCGTTCTTATCGGGCTTACCGTTCTTGTGGGGATGGCGCTTCAACGTCATGAACTTCTGCTTGTGCCGGATCGCCTGCTGCTCCACCTTTGCCAGCGCATCATGCAGCGCTGTCGTCATCTCGTCTGACTTGCAGGTCGCGACCAGCGTGTGTCCGCCCGTCACCACTGATACCTCCGCAATCATGCGGTACTTATCCTCGCTCAGAATCACGTGGGCACTCGCCGCTCTGCCGACCACCTTGGCAATACGGGATAATCCCTCCTCCGCCTGGGCCTTCAATTTCTTGTTGATCGTGATCTGTCGACCGGTGTACTCAACGTTCATCGTTCACCTCGGTTACAAGTTCTACACCCTTGTGGCCTGGCGTGCACGTCAGATTGTCGTCACCGAACCCGCCGCTGGTGGGTGCTCGGGATCTGCATATCCTCGCGATATTTGGCGACCGTCCGCCGCGTCACCTGGATACCCTGCCGCTGCAGCTCCGCGGCCAGTTGGTCGTCCGTCAGCGGCTTGCGCTCATCTTCATCCTCGATCAGCTTCTTCACCTTCCGCTTCAGCAGAACTAGCGGCAGGTCGGCACCCTCGGGCCCGTTTACACCCTCCGTAAAGAAGAAGCGCAGCTCGTAAACACCCTGCGTCGTATGAACGTACTTGTTCGCCACAGCCCGGCTCACCGTGGAAGGATGAACGCCGATCTCCTCGGCAACTTCCTTGATCATCATCGGCTTCAGCGACTGCTCGCCATGCTCCAGGAACTCTGCCTGCCTACGCACGATCACCTCGCATGTCCGCACGATCGTGTTCTTGCGCTGCTCGATATTGCGCAACAGCTGAATCGCTGATTTATAGCGCTCCTTGACGTACTCGCGAACCTCTTTTTCCGTCTGCTTCTGACGAAGCATCTTGCGATAACCCTGGTTCAATCGCAGCACCGGCATGTCTTCTTCATTCATCAACACGACGTACTCCTCGCCGCGCTTCACAAACGCCACATCCGGCTCGATCAGGCGCGTCTCGCCCTGGTTATAACGCTGGCCAGGACGGGGATCGAGCGTGCGGATAAAATCAACCGCAGCCTGCACCTCATCAGCCGTGCGCCCGCAGCTGCGCGTCAGCTCCCGCATATCCTTCTTCTGCAATAGCCCCAAGCAGGTCGACACGATATGTGCGGCGATCGCGAAGATATCCGTCTGATCCGGAGCGCCGGGAGCATGCGCCGTTAGCGCATCGGCGTAGTCGCAATCCTCAACCATCTCGCGTTCCGCAAGAATCTCAACCACGACCGCCTGCCGTCGTCGCAGCACCATCTCCGCCTCACGCTTCTGCGCCTGGATCTGAATCAGCAGGCACTCGCGAAGATCGCGCGCTCCAATCCCAAGTGGGTCCAGCTGATGGATGATGCACCGCGCCTCGGCGACGACGCGCAGCGCCTCCAGATGCTCATCGCTCTTGGTCACAGCCTCGGCAGCAAGATCAACGCTCACAACCTCATCACCGGCGCTCTCCTGATCAGCGTCCTGCCCCGTCTTCCAGGAATGCGCCACCCGGCTCTTCACCCCGCGTTCAAACGGGATCGGCTCATTCCGCGTTGGCTGCACCAACTCCAGCAGCGCTTCAGCCAGCTCCTCATCGGTCGCTGTCAGGTATCCATTTTCATTCAAATTACCGACGATCAGCTCCGTCGCCGCATGAACTGCCGGCAGCAGCGTAAGCGACCCCAGCTGCCAGGCAAGATGATCGCTCAGCCGACTTGGCTGCGACAGAAAGTTCTCAAACGAAGGCTTGTCCGACTCTTCAAAGTTGGAGGAGGCTGTCTTGAACCCCGGGTCCAGGTAATCCTGAAAATAGCTGCCGAAATCAATCTCGTCGAAAGGATCCTTCTCCGCCCGTTCCCCTTCTGCGGCGATTTGCTCTGCGGAACGCTCCCGGTCACCCTCAAGCCCCGCACGCTCATCGAGCGAAAGCGCCGACTCCTCCAGCTCCTCGAGGACTGGGTTCTCGATCATCTCGCCATTGATCATCTCTTTTAGTTCAAGCTTGTTCAGCGCCAGAACGCTGACCATCTGCACCAGCCCGGGCGTGAGCACCTGGCGTTGGGAGACCTTCAGATTCAGTCTGGGTTGCAGGTACACGTTCAGCCTTTCAAATGCTCAGGATAATCGGCGCTCACGTGAACAGCAGTCTCGCTAGCTTCTTCGCTGCGACTCAATTTCCGCGATAAACAAGTCGATCAGTCCCAAGGGGATTTGGTGACAGTCTATACGCCTCACGCCTTTCGTGCAGTCCGCCAGCCGCCACCTTGCAAATCTAACTCCAACTTGGGAAGTATCTCCTCAATCCATCGAGAAACCTTCACCCAGGTAGATTCGCTTCACGTCGGGGTCGCTTCCGAGCTCGCGAGGTGTCCCCGTTCGGAAGATCTTTCCTTCGGCGATAATGTACGCCCGATCCGTAACCGAGAGCGTCTCCCGCACCGCATGATCCGTAATCAGCACCCCGATCCCGCTTGCCTTGAGCGCAAAGATAATCTCCTGCAACTCCAGCGTAGCAATCGGATCGATACCGGAAAACGGCTCATCGAGCAGGATGAACGCCGGCTCAATCGCCAGACACCGCGCAATCTCAACCCTGCGGCGTTCCCCACCCGAGAGCGCATAGCCGCGCGTCTTTCGCACGTGCCCCAGGCTCAACTGCTCTATTAGCTTCTCGGTGCGCGTGCGTCGCGTCTCCCAGCTCAGCTGCTGCGCCTCTAGCACCGCCAGGATATTCTCTTCGACCGTCAGCTTGCGAAAAACTGATGGCTCCTGCGGCAGGTAGCTGATGCCGCAGTTTCGCGCACGCAGGTACATCGGCAGCCCGGTGATATCCTTCCCGTCAACCAGGATCCGTCCCGAGTCCGGCCGCACCAGCCCGACGATCATGTAGAAACTGGTCGTCTTACCGGCGCCGTTCGGCCCCAGCAGGCCAATAACTTCGCCCTGTTCGATATGCAGGCTCACCCCGCGCACCACCTGTCGGCCGCCGTAAGCCTTCCCGATCTCCTCCGTCTCGAGCGTCCGTATCACTTTTGCCTGACCCTCGTGACGGTGTGTACCCGCTGTCCTGACTTCGTCGGTCCCGCACTATCTCCGGTGACCGTGGCGCCGTCGTCGCCCGTGTGAAAACGAAGCGTCGTGCCGGTTACCGTTCCCTGCGCCTCGTCAATCAGCTTCGGTGGCACTGTCGGTGTCCCCGTAAGCACAAACATCCCGTCACTTGCGGTATAGACCAGCTGCTCCCCTGCGGCTCGCCGGCCAAGTTGGTTGATCTCGACCCTTCCACTCGCCACAATCCGCTCCACGCTGCCGCCCAGGAAAGGGCTTCCAGCCGCGATCGCCCTACTCGGATCTTTCTTCGATGCGTCTCCCGCGCCCCCCGGTGCACTTTGAAGGTATGCCGTCGCCTGCCGGGCGCGCAGTGTGCCGTCTGCATCCTCCACCTTCACGTCACCCGCAAAATCCACCTGGCGCGTCGCATCGAGGTAGACCATCGTCCGGCTGGTCACGCGAACCACCCGTGGCGACCCCGCAGCCCCCGGCTTCGCAGCATCGTTACCAACCAGCACCGCATGAACCGCCGCTGCATCCTCCGCATCTCCATGGGCCGTCATACTGCGCTTTTGCTGGTCGAGTTCCAGCACCGGCGCTTCGACCTGCGATGCCCCCTGCCAGAGACGAGCCCTTCCCTGCGCAGCTCCATAGAAGACCGCCCGCCCCGCAGCATGCTTCATCTCGGCGCGATCCGCCAGCACATGCACCGGCTCGCTCGCGTTCGGCTGCAGATAGTTCGCCTTCACCTCGCCATCTGCCGTCGCGTCTCCGCTCACATGCTCAAGGACGACCCGGTTCGCCGCCACCGTACCTCCCTCATCAACCACCTGGGAATGGCCGGTAAGCGTAAGGTGGTCAGCGTCGCCATCGTAGGTGCCGACGTCCGCCGTAGCCCGCGTGGTCGCCGCAGCCGCCTCGCCCGGCTTTCGGACGGCCCGGCTCGTCAGCACCACATGTCCCGCCTGCACCGCCTTCGCAATCTCCTCACCCCCGGTCTGTGGAGCAGGGGCCTTCCCCGCACCTGCCTGTCGCGACGTAGCCTTAGAAGCCGGCCGCAGATCGACATCCAGCGTGTCTCCGCCACTGGTCTGCTCCGCCCCCTCAGCACTCACCCGCCGAAGAAACGTATGCCCCACACCATGGACATCGGAGAGCAGCGCCGCCTTCCCCGTCCCGGTAAAGTGCCCGCGCAGCGCGTCTCCCGAGAGCTCACTTGTCGCCGCCCCCGCACCGGCATCACTCCCCAGCGTCATGCGGGCGGCCGCAACCGCATCCACCTCGCGCAGCTGCTTCCGATTCCCAACCATAGCGAACGCCAGCGTCATCTTCCCCGCAGACGCATCCCGGACGCTCCACGGCGACGTCGCCGCCTGACTCGACCGAACGCGCTCATGCACTTGCACCCCGCCGCTAAGCACCATCGTCTCTGGCCGCCCCGCCGCATCGAAGGCCACCCGCGCATCCTCCGCCTGCCCCTTACCCTCGCGCAAAGCACTCGCCTCGGTATAGTGCACCCCACCCTGCCCGAAGAAGTGCGCATCCTTCGCCTGCTCCGCCAGATTCAGCAGCACATCGGCACGCGGCGCCGTCACAGTTCCAGACGAATGTCCCTCAATGGCGACATTGCCGTCCGCCTCGATCCGCTCCGGCGATCCATCGCCGCGGAGATGCACCACCGCATGGTCGCCACGCACCGTCTGGTCTGCGGCCACATACTTCGCCTGCGTCAGCAGAGCCACGTTGTTCTGCCGCTCCAACTCGGCGTGCGAAGCCGTCAGCACCACCGCCTCGCCATGCTCCATTGCGTTGGTCTGCACCGCCGACTGCAGAATCAGAACGCCCGTGTCCGCGTTGTACTCCGCACCCTTTGCCTGGCCGGTCATCCCGCTGAACTTGAATTCCAGCTCCTGATCCGTCGCGGCAATGCCAAGCTTCTGCAGATAGACCAGCCCGCTGGTCCGCACATGGATAAGCCGCTTACTCTCTTCGCCGGATTCAGCCAGCCTCGGCAGCGGAGCCTTAACCGGCACCTTGCCGTCCTTGTCACGCGGCGCACTCGCAGGAGCCTCAAGGTCGATCTGCACTTCCCCGATCGCCCGCACCACCCCAGACCCCTGGTCGTACTCAAACTCACTGCCCGAGATCCGGTCCGCCCTGTCCTGGTTGCGTCCATACAGAATCATCCCGACGTCATGCAGGGTCAGCTTCCCATTGCTGTGCTCGACCGCCTTCGCCGCGTGCAGGGTCATCACCGTCTTGCCCTTCACCGACTGCGAGTAGGTGTACCCATTCGTCTCCCTGCGGATATTAACGCCCAGCCTGCCCGGCAGCCCGGCAAGAAAACGGTGCGTGCGATACCGGGCATATCCCAGGAATCCGGCGATCACCAGCACCAGGAGGGCTGCGCCCACCAGCAGCCACACGCGCAGGCGATCGATCGAAGTAGACATCTTCCTCTATCTTCTCACCCGGGCGCTACGCCCCTCCTGCCGCTGCAAGGCGGTAGAATGGCGTATGGCCGATCAGCTTTACCTGAGCCTCTGGTTCCCTAACTTCCGCTTCGAAGCGCTCCCCTCTGCGCTCGTCTCAGTCCTGCGCCAGTTCGCCCTCATCAGCAAGGAAAGCCGCGTCACCGCCGCTTCGGTCTACCCCATCGGCTTCACCGAATCCCCCACCTACCAGCGCATCTACGTCAACGACCAGCGCTCCGAAGACACCGCAGACTCCATCATCGAGAACGCCGTCGCCGAGGCTACCGAGCAGCTTCACGAGGACATGGCCTACGAGTTCGAGATGCAGTGGAAGCTCTGGGCACCCTCGCTCGTCGATGGTGACGACGGCCTCGAGACCACCTGGGCGCTCCAGCCCTCAACCGTCCGCATCTTCGGCTTCGGCCCCGAGTTCGACGACGCCAGCTTCGACCAGAACGGCCACATCCGCGTCGACTTCGGCCTCGACACCCCCAGGGTACTCGAAGACGCCGAACTCGACGAACTCACCACCAAACACATCCAGCAAAATATAGAAATGCTTTTGGCCTTCACGCTATCGGTCGAAAAAC
>CAXTLS010000047.1:0-32640 GCA_964245235.1 uncultured Acidobacteriaceae bacterium | reverse complement strand
CCCGCGTCCTCGCCTTCGAAGACCTCGGCATGGAAGCCATCTACGAGTTCGAGGTCGTCGACATGCCCGTTACCGTCGCCGTCGACACCCGCGGCACCTCTGTCCACCAGACCGGCCCCGTCGAATGGGCCGCCCGCATCGCCCACGGCGACCTCGCCGGCATCCCCATCCTGCAATAAGCAACATTACCAGACGCCACAAGGCGCATCCGCAGGATGCGCTTTGTGGCTATTCAGGAAGGGACGGGTTCGCGTTATGCGACGTTGCCGGTAAACTGCGGTCCGGCATCTTCTTCCCGCAGGTCCGGCATCTCGCCGTCCTGGGGCTGCGGATAGCGCCGCGTCAGCGCTTCGGCGGACTGCAACAGGGGGACCCATACAAACATTGCGGCAAGCAGAATAACCGTCAAAACAACAGCCAGGATGGTATCGGACATGATGTTCTCCAGGTGCTCGGTTACGGTTAGAAAAGGGTTTCCGGGGTGCGACTCAGCACGACGGCTAAGAGGCAATCGGGCAAACGAAACGATTACTCTCGGCTGTTCGGCTAGTTAGGCGGGTCGACGTAACGTGACCCTTGCGTTACGTTGGTATAGGTTGGCACAGGACATTCGCGGCGTACAGTTAAAATCCCGCAAAGACTGCGGAAATTTAGTACCGGTCCGCACCAAAGCCCGAAAATCGGCCAGAGATCCTACAAAACACTCGACGATCGTTCCGGGCTCGCTGTCGAACCCTCCGGCTTGCGGCGGCTCAGAATCGCACTCGGCCGCTTGCGATGCGTATTCGACGCGTGGTCGATCTTCTTCCAGAAACCGATAAAGTAATCGACCGCCGAGATGATCGACACCACGATCATCCAGTAGATCGCCGTCACCGCAATCAGGTGCACCCCGACGATAAAGCCGAACCAGTTCCAGTAGATCCATCGATGCGCCAGGATCGCTGCCGTCACCGACACGATCTGCAGCACCGTTTTCAGCTTCCCGATCTCACTCGCCTGAATCGTAAAGCCTTCGGCCGATGCAATCGACCGCAGACCCGACACCAGGAATTCCCGTCCGATCACCACGATCGCTACCCACGGCGGCACGATTGCCGGCGTATACGCCACCAGAATGATGAACGCCGTCGACACGAGCAGCTTGTCCGCGAGTGGGTCGAGCAGAATGCCAATCGTCGTAATCTGCCCGCGCCTCCGCGCCAAGTAGCCATCCAGACCATCCGTAATGCTGGCAAAGACGAACAGCACCGCCGCGATCAGCTCCTGCTCGCCCCCATGAAGCCCCATCAGACCCCTTCCGCCATGCCACGGAAAGGCCGACGAAAGCACCCAGATCAGCAGCGGAATACTCGCTATGCGGCTCAGCGTAATGGAGTTTGGCAGATTCATCGAGAGCGCCGCAACAGCATGGACCGCAAAGTAGCCGGCTCACACGGCAGATGCTAGCATTCTGTCACATCGCAGCCGCCACCGGAAAAGTCTCGCAGAGTCAAGCTGCCGACAGACGTCAACGAACGCGCGTGATACCCTCTTCTCATCCGCGCTGCAAAACTGAATACACCTGGCGCGTTGCCACGGTTCTAACTGGAGACCCGGACTGCTCGGCCTCGTCGCTAATCCGCAGCGATTGGCCCAGCAGACTGCGGCTTACCCGCAGTCCGCCCTGAACCAAAGAGACAGCCACGAGCCCTCTCCCCTCAAGTGACTGCAGCTCACGCATAAAAACCGCGCTGCTTGGTCGTATACGCCACCCGGTCGATGGCCAGCATATACGCCGCAATCCGGTTGTTCACCTCGTGCGACTCCGCATACCGGATCACGTCGATAAAGCTCTGCACCATGATGCTCTCCAGCCGCTGGTTCACCTCGGCCTCGGTCCAGAAGTAGCCCATCCGGTCCTGCACCCACTCGAAGTAGCTCGTCGTCACCCCGCCCGCGTTTGCAAGGATGTCCGGGATGACGAACACACCCTTCTCCGCCAGAATGTCATCCGCCACGATCGTCGTCGGTCCGTTCGCCCCCTCACACAAGATCCGGCACTGCAGCTCCGCCGCGTTCAGGCTTGTAATCACGTTCTCAGTCGCAGCCGGAATCAGGATCTCGCAGCTTCGCGTCAGCAGCTCATGCTTGTCCACCGCCTCCGCCCCGCGAAAGCCAGCTACCGTGCCCGCCACTCGCCGATGCTCCACCAGCGCCGCGATATCGATTCCCGCAGCGTTATAAAGTCCGCCATCATACTCCGCGATCCCGATAATCGTGTAGCCCTTCTCATACAGCAGCTTCGCCGCATTCGAGCCCACGTTGCCAAACCCCTGCACGATCACCCGGCAGCCCTCGATCGGCATTCCCAGGTAGCGCATCGCCTGGTCGCAGACCACCTGGATCCCCCGGCCCGTGGCCTCGCGCCTACCCCGCGACCCGCCGATATTTACCGGCTTGCCCGTCACCACCGCCGTCACCGTCTGCCGCACGTGCATGGAATATGTGTCCATGATCCACGCCATGGTCTGCTCGTCCGTTCCCATATCCGGCGCCGGCACGTCCTTCTCCGGCCCGATAAACTCGATCATCTCCGCCGTATACCGCCGCGTCATCCGCTCCAGTTCGCCCTGCGACATCTTCTTCGGATCGCAGATCACGCCGCCCTTCGCCCCGCCGAACGGAATGTTCACCACCGCGCACTTCCACGTCATCCAGCTCGCCAGCGCCCGTACCTCGTCCAGCGACACATCGGGCGAGTAGCGGATGCCGCCCTTCGCCGGCCCGCGCGCCATCGAATGCTGCACGCGATACCCGGTAAATACCTCAATCGTCCCGTCATCCATGCCGACGGGGATATGCACGATCAGCTCGCGCGAAGGGTAACGCAGCACCTTCCAGATGCCGGGGTCAAGATTCAGTTTCGCTGCTGCATAGTCGAAGCGGGCCGCCTGGGCTTCCCAGGGGTTGGTCTCCTGTTCAAGCGTTAGAGTCTGGGGGAGGGGAGGAGCGAGTGTTGCCATGGTCATCGAATCCTTTGCAAAGCCTGCTGGTACTAACGTTTCTCCGGCCATCTCGGATCCCCCTCGCCCTACAGCATTGCGAGGAGCATACAGTCTGGGTGGACCGGTTTGCGCCCAAACCTGAGAAGTATAGGCCGCCCAAAACACGACCCGCAAACCCCTCTCTCTTATAAGGATGGCTCGCAACCCCCGCAGGTAGCGTCCATTCTGCATGAACCTGCACCGCCGCGGACATTAACGTCCCATTCCGGCACCCACAACCCACCCGTCTCGCCCCCAAATCCCTCCCCAAACCCCCCAAACCTGCGCTATCCTTCTGCCGAGGCAAATCCATGCGACGCAACTCTCTGCTCGTCCTGACCACCGCCGCCCTCCTCGCTCCCCTCGCTCCCGCCCAGCAACAGGTCATGCCCCGCGATTACGCCGGGCCGCAGACCTACATCCCCGGTATCTTCGTCACGCCCGTCGCCGACGCACCCTTCTCCGCCACGGTCGACATCACCTCCAGCCAGCGGCTTCCCGACGGCAGCCTCAACATCCGCACCACTACCAACCACATCGCCCGCCAGTCGTCCGGCGTCATCTACAACGAGCGCCGCCAGCTGGTCTCGACCGCCTTCAAGGGCGAGCCCGTCCTGCTCTCCGCCCACATCTACGATCCCAACAACCGTCTTAGCACCTTCTTCGACCCCCGCACCCACCTCGCCCGGCAGACCGTCCTCCAGCAGCCACCCACCGCCCCGGCCCGCTCCGTTCCCACCATTTCCACCGCCAATCCCCTGCTGAAAGAAGAGCAGCTCGGCACACAGACCATCGACTCCGTTCCCCTCCAGGGCATCCGCAAATCCCGCACCATCCCCGCAACGCTCAGCGGGACCGGCCAAGAGGTCGTCGTCACTGACGAGTACTGGTACTCGCCCGATCTCTCCATCTACATGGTCCTCAAGCACACCGATCCGCGCTCCGGCGAGCAGATCGTCGCCGTCTCGAATGTCCAGCGCACCGAGCCCGCTACCACCCTCTTCACCGTCCCAACAAGCTACAAGGTCGTCGACGAAACTCCCGTCCCCACCCCGGACGAAGCGCACGCCAGCGCTACCCAACCCTGAGACGTAGCCAACCCGCAGTAGCCGCAGGCCACCGCAAGCGCCGTCCTCCCCGACGACATTCAACCTCCTTAAGGTTCCTCCGTCTGACGGCTGCTAGCGTCAGAGGCGGCTGCCGGCGGCTGCTATGCCGGTCAGACGACTGGCAGCACTCATCCACGAGAATCATCTTGCCAAGCTCTTCCGCACCACCCCGGCTCCTCTCCCGTGATCTCGCCATCGCGTCGGCACCGCCTATCTTCGTCTCAGCCTTGTCCCCCAGAAGGCCAGGCCGACGCTCCAGCAGAGCTTCCACCAGTACACCCGGTTGCGCGAGCATCGCTTCACCCTCGCCGACAACACCCCGGAAGCCGCCAGGTCCTCCGCCGAGACATCCCGCCTGCAAAGACAGCATCTGGACCAACGCACTCGCCGCAGCCATCCTTCCCGGCGCCAATGCGGATGCCACCAAGCTCCTTCTACCCTCGCTCAACACCATGATCGATATCACCGCCACACGCAAGAACGCCTTTGAGATGCATCCGCCGGCCATCGTCATTCTCCTGCTCTTGGCCCTCGCGGCAGCAACCAGGTCTTCACCGACCTCCTCCAGTCCATGCACTAAGGCACATCGACACGCCGTTCAGGTAAGTCGCTGACCCTCACCATTCCACTCCCACCACAAACCCGCGTCATCGCGACCGAAGGCACGCATTTGCGCCGCAGTGGAGACCCCTCCGCATTCCGCCCTTGCCATTTCTCTTCTTTCCTCAACCCATCCGCCACCTTGATCTACCCCACCGGTAAGGCATCCTAGAAACAGCCGTGGCCACCACACCCTCCAGCCCGCCATCCACGACCGTCGCCCAACACGGCTACTTCGCCGACCTCTACACCTTCGACTGGACGCACCTCTACGTCCGCGTTCCCCTTTTCTGCTCCATCGCCATCGCGCTCTGCCTCGTCATCGGCGTGCTTGTCGGGCATCCCTCCGCGGGATTGATCGCGGGCGGCGGCGCCATGACCGTCGGCTTCGGCATCAACCAGCGCATCGCCGACTCCCGCCTCTGGCCCATGATCGCCGCCACCATCGTCATGTTCCTCTCGACCGTGCTCGGCATGCTCGTCGGCCATCGCGGCCTCACCCTGCTCGCCGCCGCCGCCGTCTGGAGCTTCATCTACGGCCTGCTCACCGCCCGCGCCGCCGGCGTCAGCTGGGTCGGCCAGCAGGCTGTTGTAACTCTGATCGTCACCTCCGCCTTCCCCGCCGACCTCCACCACGCCTTCATCCGCGGCCTGCTGATCCTGCTCGGCGGTGGCGTCCAGATCCTGGTCACCAGCCTCTTCCTCAAGCTCCTCCCCGAACTCAGAACCAACCTCCTCGCCCTTCCCTACGCCGGCGGCGTTAGCGTCAACCACCTGCTCGCCATCGCCCACCCCGACCGCATCGACCGCCGCACCCTGCTCACCCAGCTCCGCGCCATCCCCAAAGCTCTTCCCCGCCTCAGCCAGGCCGCCAGCTTCGGCTACGCCCTCCGGCTCGCCATTACCGTCACCCTCGCCGCCGAGGTCTACCGCCGCCTCGGGGTCCAGAGCGGCTACTGGATCCCCATGACCGCGCTCCTCGTCCAGAAGCCCGCCTTCTTCGAGACCCTCACCCGCGCCCTCCTCCGCGTCGGCGGAACCCTCATCGGCGCCGTCCTCTCCACCTTCTTCCTCGTCCACATCCACCCTGACCCCGTCTATCTCGCTATCCTCGCCACCGTATTTGCCTTCTGCGCCTACGCCACCAACACCGTCAACTACGGCCTCTTCACCCTCTGCCTCACCTCCTACATCGTCTTCCTGCTCTCGCTTAACCAGCTACCCGGAGCCCTCATCGCCCACCGCCGCGCCGTCTGCACCATCACCGGCGGCCTCATCGCGCTCGTCATCCACCTCGACGCCATCCACCGCCACCGCACCACCAACACCGAATCGCCGGCCGCTTGATCGTCTCCGTCCCCCTCCGCCCACAACTGTCATTCCTGAGCGAAGCAGATCGCAGCATCATCGTGATCTGCGCAGTCGAAGGACCCGCATCTCGCCCTTGCCGTTGCTTGTTCTCGTTGTCACTTCCGAAGGAAACCTGCCCGTACGACCGCTCGATCAAAGTTGCACCGTAAACTAAACCCAGTGACCAAGCAGCAATCCCACCGCACCCGCTGGGCCTGGCTCACCGGCACCTTCTTCGGAGCCGGACTCCTCCGCCCCGGTCCCGGCACCTACGGCTCCGTAGCCGCCGTCCTCCTCTGGCTCGCCGCCGCCCACGCCCTCCACCCCACCCAGCTCGCCCTTACCCTCGGCACCCTCGTAGCCGCTCTCGCCGCCACCCTCATCGGCATTCCCGCCGCCACCATCGTCGCCCGCGAGTCCGCCCGTGAAGATCCCGGCCACGTCGTTATAGACGAGGTCGCCGGCCAGCTTATCGCCCTCATCGCCCTCCCGGCCGACTGGAAGCACGCCGCGCTCGCGCTCCTCCTCTTCCGCCTCTTCGACATCCTCAAGCCGCCGCCCATCCGCCAGCTCGAACGCCTCCCCGAAGGTACCGGCATCATGCTCGACGACCTGGCCGCCGGCGTCCTCGCCCTAGCCGTCGCCCACCTCGCCCTCCGCTTCTTCTAGCTGGCCCGCGCCCACCTCACTCATCAGCTGCAGCGTATGGTCATCCAGGTCCGCAAATGCCGCCATCCACAGGTCATGGTCAGGCATCTTCGCCACCAGGTGCGGCGCCACTGAAAACACCCCGCCCTTGCCCTCGAGCGCCGCATGCGTTCCCACAATATCGGCCACCTTGAAGTACAGGATCATCCCCGCAGCCATAAACGCCCTGATCGGCGTTAAGCCTCTCCGTTCTTGCCGTAACCCCCCGTAAACTCCTGCCGTAAACTAGAGACCCATGCCCTCGCTCTTCCACACCCCCAGCCCCACCGCCCCGCACATCGACCACCGCCCCCCCCGAGCCGCCCTGCCCCGTGGCGAGAGCGCCCCCCCCCGCCGCCACCTCGGCGCCCCCCCCGCCAGCACCGACGCCCTCCCCACCACCACCATCGGTGACACTCCCGCCCGCACCATCTTCAGCCGCGCCTCCCAGGCCATCGTTAGCATCCCTGAGGGCTGCATCTCGGGCGATATCGTGCTTCAGCGCAACGGCGATGCCTCGAACGCCGTCCCGCTCCGCGTCGCCGTCCCCATGGCCGAAAACCTCCACCCCGTTGCCAATCCCGCCGTCGACCTCGACGGCAACGTCTACGCCACTCTCTCCGGCTCGCGCGGCCAGCAGATGCCCGTCTCCATCTTCCGCATCGAGCGGGACTTCCAGATTCGTCCCTTTGTCCGCGACCTGCTCAACCCCACCGGCATCGCCTTCGATCCCGACGGCTACCTCTACGCCAGCTCCCGCGCCGAAGGCACCGTCTACCGCATCTCGCCCGGCGGCGCCGTCTCCACCTACGCCGAAGGCATGGGCATCGCCACCGGCATCGCCTTCGACCGCGACGGCAATCTCTTCGTCGGCGACCGCTCCGGCACCATCTTCAAGATCGGCAAGCCCGACACCATGGGCGCCAGCGGCGAGATCTTTGTCTACGCCACCCTCGAGCCCAGCTTCGTCGCTTACCACCTCGCCTTCAACGATGCCGGCAACCTCTTCGTCAGCGGCCCCACCACCTCCTCCAACCAGGCCATCCACACTATCGACCGCGACGGCAACACCACCGTCTTCTACCAGGGATTAGGCCGCGCCCAGGGCATGGCCTTCGACGTCCACGGCAACCTCTACGTCGCCGCCAGCCTCCACGGCCAGCGCGGCATCGTCCGCATCACCCCAGACCGCGAAGCCACCCTTGCCGTCTCCGGCCCCAACCTCGTTGGCCTCGCCTTCCTCGAAGACGGCAACGCCACCCTAGCCACCCGCGACGCCCTCTTCCACATCGCCCTGGATGTCGAAGGCCGCCGCCTCGTCTAGGCGGAGGCATTGCTGTATTCCCGGATGGGCAGGCAGCTCTGCTACTCTTCCAGGACATGCGTACCCCCTGCTTTCTGGTCCTTTCTGCGCTACTCTGCGCCTCACATCTCCCCGCCCAAGTCGCTCCCGCCCAGCCTCTTCAATCGCGGCTAGCCGCCCAGAACACCCTCTTTGACGAGTCTTGGCAGACGACCCTCCGCCTCTCTCCCACCCTCGCCACCGCCGTCGGCGACTACCGCTACAACGACCAGCTAGCCGACGAGTCTCTCGCCGCCATTGCCCACCGCCACGACCTCGACATCGCCAACTTAGCCCGCATCCGCGCCATCGTGCCCACTGGCTTCCCCGAGCAGGACCTCATCTCCCATGACCTCTTCGAACGCCAGCTTGCCCAGCGCGTCGAAGACTACGACCTTAAAGAGTACGAGATGCCCCTCAGCTCTTCTGGCGGCGGCGGCGGTCCACACACCAGTCTCGCCGACCTGC
Source organism: uncultured Acidobacteriaceae bacterium (assembly GCA_964245235.1). GTDB lineage: Bacteria > Acidobacteriota > Terriglobia > Terriglobales > Acidobacteriaceae > Edaphobacter. The sequence goes on along the minus strand of CAXTLS010000047.1, from coordinate 24,058 downwards.
CCCTTTCCATGCCCTTCGATTCTGTCAAGCGTTACGAGGACTACATCGCCCGCCTGCATCAGATTCCGCGCGTCTTTCTCCAGACCGAAGACGTCCTCCGCGCCGGCCTCAAGGACCACCTCGTTCCCGTCCGCTTCATCGCCGAGAAGATCCCCGCCCAGTGCGACGGCGTCATCGCCGCCAATCCCTATCTCCTCCCCCTCAAGAAGTTTCCTGCCACCTTCTCCGCTGCTGACAAGCAGCGCCTTACTGCCGCCATTACCTCCACCGTGCAGAACGAGGTCTTTCCCGCCTATAAGCAGTTTGCTGCCTTCATCACCACCGACTACATTCCCTTCACCCGCAGCACTCTCTCTGTCAACAGCCTAGGAGGAGGCAAGCGCCGCTACCAGGCCGCCCTCCGCCGCTACACCACCACTGAACTTACCGCCGCCGAGATACATGCCATCGGCCTCCGCGAAGTCGACCGCATCACCGCCGAAATGGTAGCCCTCGCCAGGGCCAACGGCTATCCCGACCTCGCCTCCTTCCGCACTAAAATCGAGTCCGACCCCAAATACACCCCCAGTTCCGCCGACGCCATCGTAGAAGACTTCCGCAAGTACATCGCTCAAATGCAGCCCCGCCTGCCAGAGCTGTTCAACCTCCTCCCCAAGACCGCCGTCACCGTCGAGCCGATCCCGCCCTTCCAGGCCGCCGCCGCCACCCATTACCAGGGCGGTACACCCGACGGCAAGCGCCCTGGCCGCGTCTCCGTTGCCGTCTCGGATCCCACGAAGCGCTCGTTCATCAACGACGAAGCGGTCGCCTACCACGAGGGCGTCCCCGGCCACCACCTTCAAATCTCCATTCAGCAGTCTCTGACCGCTCTCCCCGAATTCCGCAAGCACGGCGGCAACTCCGCCTATACCGAAGGCTGGGCACTCTACGCCGAGCAGCTAGGCAAAGAGATCGGCTTCTATCAGGACCCGGGCTCCGACTACGGGCGTCTCCGGTCGGAACTGTTCAGGGCAGTGCGTCTGGTTGTCGACACCGGCATCCACGACGAAAACTGGTCCCGCGACAAAGTAGTCGACTACATGCGCGCCTCGCATGCCATCGACGAACCCACCATCCAGGCAGAAACCGACCGCTACATCTCCGGTCCCGGCCAGGCTTGCAGCTACAAACTAGGCCAGCTCAAAATCCGCGAACTCCGTCAGCGCGCCCAGCAACAGCTAGGCTCCCGCTTCGACGTCAAGACCTTTCACGACGAGATCCTCTCCGGCGGCGCCCTCCCGCTCAACATACTCGAAGCCCGCGTCGACCGGTGGCTCAGCACACAACAATCTGTAACGAAGTAGCTACGAAGCAGCGAGCGAGCGGGAATCAGTTTCAGAAGTAAAGGAGAAATAAGCGGCATCCAGCACCGCGCATCCAACAACCATCATGATCGCTGAAATCATCGCCGCCGGCTCCGAAATGCTTACCCCGTTCCGGCAGGACACCAACTCGCTCTATCTCACCGCCGAACTTAACAGCCTCGGCGTCTCCGTAGCCTTCAAGTCCATCATCGGCGACAACCTCGCCCACCTCACCGGGGCCGCCAAGGTCGCCATCGCCCGGGCCGACATCATCATCTTTTCGGGCGGCCTCGGCCCCACCGAAGATGACCTCACCCGGGAAGCCACCGCCGCCGCTCTCGGCATCACGCTCCATCGCGATCCCGAGATCCTCACTTCGCTCTACAAGCGCTTTGCCGCCCGCCGCATCATCATGCCGTCGAACAACGCCCGCCAGGCCGACGTCCTCGAAGGCGCCGTTCTGCTCGAAAATCACAACGGCAGCGCGCCCGGCCAGTATCTTGACACCACGGTCGACGGTCACCGGAAGATCCTCATCCTCCTTCCCGGCCCGCCGACCGAACTCAAAGGCCTTTTCAGCGAAGCCTGCAAGCCGCTGCTCGCCGCCAACCTGCCGCCGCGCTATCTGGCCAAGCGCCTCCTCCGCATGGCGCTCATTCCCGAGTCGCAGGTCGACGCCCGCACCGCGCCCATCTACAAGGAATACACCGACGTCGAGACCACGATCCTCGCCGGCTCCGCCGAGATCCAGCTTCACTTTCTCGCCGCCAAACCGACCCTCGCCGAAGCCGAAGCGCGCGTCAACGAGCTCGCCGCTAGGATCGAGGACGAGATGGAAGACACCGTCTTCTCCTCGAATGGCGAGAGCCTCGAAGAGGTCGTCCTGCTCATGCTTGGCCTTCGCCACCTCAACCTCGCCACTGCCGAAAGCTGCACCGGCGGCCTGCTCGCCCAGCGCCTCACCGCCATCGCCGGCAGCTCGCGCTACTTCCTCGGCGGCGCCGTCGTCTACGCGGACGCGCTCAAGACCATCTTCGCCGGCGTCCCCCCCGAGACCATCGCCACCAGCGGTCCTGTCAGTGCTGAAACCGTGACCGCCCTCGCCGAAGGCATTCGCACTCGTACCGGCGCCTCGCTCGGAGTCGCGATCACCGGCATCGCCGGCCCCGGTCCCGGCGCGCCCGGACCCGATCAGGAGAAACCCATCGGCCTCGTCTACATCGCCCTCGCCGACGGCCAGAACACCGAGGTCAAGGAGCTGAACCTGATGGGCGATCGCGAACGCATCCGCTGGTGGGCGAGCCAGCACGCCCTCGAGATCATCCGACGCCATCTCCTCTAACCTTCTGCTCGTCCGTCATTCCATAAACGAATTTGCATCTTCCACCGTCTTTACGCCAGCCTTACGCGCTGCTTGCTAAACTGACACACGACGCAATGAACCCCTGGCTGCTCTCCATCACGATCGCCTACCTGCTGGGCTCGATTCCGTTCGGATACTTGCTTGTCCGCATCGTCCGCAAGCAGGACATCCGCACCGTCGGCAGCGGCAACATCGGCGCCACCAACGTCCTGCGCAGCGGCGCCAAAGGGCTCGGCATCGCCACCCTGGTGCTCGACCTCGGCAAAGCCTGGATCGCCGTCGTCATCGTCCAGCACCTCGCTCCAGGCAACTACGACTTGGCCGTCGCCGCCGCCATGGCCGCGGTCCTCGGCCACTGCTTCCCCATCTGGCTCGGGTTCCACGGCGGCAAAGGCGTGGCCAGCGCCCTCGGCGTCTTCCTCGCCCTCACTTGGCCGAGCGCCCTTTGCATCCTCGCCGTCTTTGCCGCCATCGTTCTACTCACGCGCTACGTCTCGCTCGCTTCGGTCATCGCCGCAGCAACGTTCCCGCTCTTCGCGTTCTACTTCGTCCCGTTGCGCACGCCCATCGTCATCGCTGGCTTTCTCCTGATCCCGCTCCTCATCATCCTCAAACATCACGCCAATATTCGCCGGCTGCTTGCCGGAACCGAGAGCCGCTTCGGCTCCAGAAAGGCCGTAGCATGAGCCGCATCGCCGTCCTCGGAGCAGGCGCCTGGGGAACCGCACTCGCTATCTCGCTCGCCCGGCGCGGCGACCACGACCTGTGCCTCTGGTCGCACTCCGCTGCCCTCGCCGAACAGCTCCACGAGCACGGCGAAAACCTGCCCTACCTTCCCGGCTACACCCTTCCCGCCGGCGTCCAGGTCACCTCCGACCTCGTCGCCAGCATCTTCGAGGCGGACCTCATCCTCTGCGTCACGCCCTCGCAGCACCTGCGCGCCACCATTACTCAGATCGCCCCGCTGCTCACCCGGGACCAGATCCTGATCAGCGCTTCCAAGGGCATCGAAGAGACCAGCTTCCTGCGCATGTCCCAAGTCATCGGCTCGATCACCGACAACCCCTTTGCGGTCCTCGGTGGTCCCTCCTTCGCGCAGGAGGTCGCCGCCGCCGCGCCCACGGCCATCGTCGTCGCCTCCCTCGACATTGCCGTCAGCCAGATCGTGCAGCGAGACTTCACCTCGCCCTCGCTCCGCCTCTACACCAACGACGACGTCGCCGGCGTCGAGCTCGGCGGCTCGCTCAAGAACGTCATCGCCCTTGCCGCCGGCGTTGTTCACGGTCTCAACCTCGGCCACAACTCCGCCGCCGCCCTCATCACCCGCGGCATCGCCGAGATCACCCGTCTTGCCATCGCTTGCGGCGGCCATCGTCAGACCCTTGCCGGCCTCTCCGGCGTCGGCGACCTCGTCCTCACCTGCACCGGCTCGCTCTCCCGCAACCGCGCCGTCGGCATCGAACTCGGCCGCGGCCGCCAGCTTCCCGACATCCTCGCCGGGCTCCACGGCAGGGTAGCCGAAGGCATTCGCAGCACCACCGCAGCTCTCGGTCTGGCCGCCCGCTATGAGGTCGAAATGCCCATCACCGCCCAGATGGACGCCGTACTCCACCACAACAAGAACCCCCGCGAAGCCATCCGCGAGCTCATGTCGCGCCCCAACCGCGACGAGTAGCTCTACACACCCTCGAGCTCGTCCAGTTCCCGGAAGACTTCCTGCACCGGCACCCGGATCGCAGTTCCGCCGACCGTAAGTTCATCAACTATCGCCTCTAGTGAACCATCGGCAGTCCCGGAGAAGACCTTGCGAGTGCGCGGATCGATCACCCAGACCGAGTGGACACCCATGCCGAAGTAATCATTCATCTTCTCGATGATCTCGCTCATCCTGTCGTCGCGTGACAGAATTTCAATACAGAGAAGCGGTGCCATTCGCACAATCGTCTCTAACGGACCATCGCGTCGCGTCAAACACACATCGGAAATCCGGAAGTGCGTCTCAGAGGTCTGCACGCGCTGCTCGGGCAACACGCGAATGTTCCATTCCTTCTCGCGCAGGCCAAAGAAGAGAATGAAAAATTTCTGCAGAACGGAATGCGGTCCTTCACCCATATTGCGCTCCCTGACCTCACCATCGATCCAGTCGCGGTCCGGACTATATGCGCTATGCAGATACTCGCTCAGCGGCACCAGCGTAGAAGTCGCCATGGCAAACACCTCGTCAGACCATCCTAATCCCCATCCGATAAACTAAAGACCCATGGCCTTCAATCTCTTCGGCAAGCGCAAACCAGAACCAGACCAGCCCGAGCATCCCGAATCCCTTCAGCAGCCCGAGCCTGAGCAGCCCCGCAAGCCAGGCTTGTTCGACCGCATGAAGCAGGCGGTCACTCGCACCCGCGAAAGCCTTAACGACTCCCTCGGCGGCTTCATCGCCCTCACCCGCGAGGTCGACGAAGGCACCCTCGCCGATCTCGAACCGCTCCTCCTTGCGGCTGACATCGGCGCCGCCACCTCGGCCCAGATCATCGCCAGTCTGCGCGAGCGTGCCCTCCGCGTCGGCATCGAAGGCGGCGCCGAGCTCAAGCAGCTCCTCAAGACCGAACTCAAGCGCATCCTCGACGGCATCGTCATCCCCATCACCCATCCGCCCACCCCGCCCGAAGTCATCATGATGGTCGGCGTCAACGGCACCGGCAAGACCACTACCACCGGCAAGCTAGCCCACCTGCTCTCGACCGGGCCCATGCCGCGTACGGTCCTGCTCTGCGCCGCCGACACCTTCCGTGCCGCCGCCATCGAGCAGCTCGAAGTCTGGGCCAGCCGCTCGAACACGCCCATCATCAAGACCAAACAGGGTGGCGATCCATCAGCCGCCCTCTACGATGCCTGTACCGCCTCCAAGGCGCGCGGCACCCAAGTCCTGATCGTCGACACCGCGGGCCGCCTTCACACCAAGACCGACCTCATGAAGGAGCTCGACAAGATGCGCCGGACCGCAGCCAAGCTCATCCCCGGCGCCCCGCACCAGACCCTGCTCGTCATGGATGCAACCACGGGTCAGAATGGGTTGCAGCAGGCCAGGCTCTTTACCGAAGCCGCCCACGTTACCGGCATCGTCCTCACCAAACTCGACGGCACCGCCAAGGGAGGCATCGTCCTCGCCATCGCCACCGAGCTCAAGCTCCCCGTCGTCTACGCTGGGATTGGCGAAAAGATCGAAGATCTCATCCCCTTCGACAGCACCAGCTTTATCGACTCTCTCCTCGACTGAAGCATCCACTAACGGAACGTTCCCTCCCGCCGACAATGTCTTCAAGGAGTTCGCGACGCGCGACTCCGCTCAGATGGAGGACGCGGTGCCTGATAGCCCCAACAGCGTAGAAAGCCCTGCAGCACCGCAGGCAGAGACCGGGACCGAACGCAGAAGAGACCTTCGCCTGCATTGCCTTGGGCTGGCGGAGGTCAACCTCATCAACGGCTACTCGCTCTGCGAAGGGCGCGTGCACAACCTCAGTTCCTCCGGCTGCCGCATCTGGTGCACGGAGTCGCTCGACCTGCTCCCCGGCTGCGAGATCGAAGTCGTGCTCGACGTTGATGGCATCCGCTTCCGCGTCCTCGGCGCACTGCGCTCCGAGGATGAGAATGGCTTTGGGGTCGAGTTTCTCGAGCTCTCACCGCGCTGCCGGCAGTACATCGACGACCTGATCCGGGAACTTGCCTTCTACCAGCACCCGTCGACACCGGCGTCTCCTCCACCCACCGCCTTAGCACCTGACCCCGAAGAGCCTGCCGCCCTGCCTCCGACCGACTAAAACAGCTATCCTGAGAGGCATGGTACCGCCCGAAGGATGGAGCCCAAAGCAGGCAGACGAACACTTCATGCACCGCGCCCTCACTCTGGCCGCCGCGACCACCGCCCTCGCGAGCCCGAACCCGCAGGTCGGCTGTGTCCTGGTCCGAAAGGGCAAGATTATCGGCCAGGGCGCGCATCTCTATGATCAGCGCGACCACGCCGAGATCGCAGCCCTTAAGAACGCCGCCGCCCACAGCCTCAACGTCGCCGGAGCCACCGCCTACGTCACCCTCGAACCCTGCAGCCATCACGGCCGCACCGGCCCCTGCGCCGACGCCCTCATCGCAGCCCGCGTCGCGCGCGTTGTCATCGGCACCGAAGATCCCAACCCCCTCGTCAGCGGTCAGGGTATCGCTAAACTACGCGCCGCCGGTACCGAGGTCGAGGTTGGCGTCTGCCAGCAGCAGGCCCGCGACCTTATCGAAGCCTTCGCCCACTTCATCCAGCGCCGCACGCCGTTCGTTACCCTCAAAGCCGCGCTCTCGGTCGATGGCAAGCTCGCCCCGCCCCCCGCAAGCCGCTTCCCCAACCAGTCCTTCTGGCTCACCGGCCCAGCCGCCCGCGCCGAGGTCCAGCAGCTACGCCACTGCGCCGATGCCATCCTCACCGGCATCGGCACCGTCCTCACCGACGACCCGGCCCTCACCGATCGCACCAGCCTGCCCCGCCGCCGCCTGCTCCTCCGCGTCATGCTTGACTCTCATCTCCGCACACCGCTCCAGTCGCAACTGGTCCGCAGCGTCGAAGACGACCTGCTGATCCTCTGCGGCCCCGCCGCCCCGACCAGCCGTATCAGCGCTCTCGAACAAGCCGGCGTCCAGGTAGAAGTTATTCCCGAGCACGCCGGCCAGCTCAGCCTTCCCGCCGTCCTCGCCAACCTCGCCGAACGCAACATCCTCAGCCTCCTCCTCGAGTGCGGCTCCCATCTCAACGGAGCCTTCCTCGCACAGCACCTCGTCGACAAGGCAATCCTCTTCTATGCGGAAACCGAGCTCGGCGACCAGGCGATCCCCTTCGCCCAGGGTGTCGCCTCACCCTTCCTCTTCGAGCAATCCCTGCAGCGTGTCGAGCGAACCACCTTCGCCGCGGCCACCGGCAAATCGGATGCCTGCGTCACCGGCTACCTGCATGATCCTTGGTTAACGTCCAAACCAAGGGTTAGCATCCAGACCAACACCCGCAGCGGAATCCGCTAAGCTGAGAGCATGTTCACCGGCCTCGTCGAATCCACCGGCACCATCCTCGCTCTCGCCGCCAACGATGGCGCAACGCGCATCACCGTCGCCGCACCCGCCCTCGCCGCGCGTCTCGCCACCGGCGACAGCATCGCCGTCAGCGGCGTCTGTCTCACGGCCCTCAGCATCGAGCCCAACGCCTTTCCCCCGCGTTTCTCCGCCGATCTCGCCGCCGAAACCCTCGCCCGTACCACCCTCGGCCACCTCCGCGAAGGTTCGGCCGTCAACCTGGAGCTGCCCACGCCCGCCGGCTCGCCCCTCGGCGGCCACGTCGTCCAGGGCCACGTTGACGGCACCGCAACCCTGCTCGCCATTGATCCCATCACGCCCGGCAATCCACAGACCGACTGGCGGCTGCGCCTCCAGCTTCCGGCAGCGCTCGCCCGCTACGTCGTCTCGCAGGGCTCGATCACCGTCGAGGGCATCTCGCTCACCGTCGCCGCCCTCAACAACGACATCGTCGAGATCGCCATCATCCCCCACACCTACGCCTCCACCAGCCTGCACACCCTCAAGCCAGGCGCCCAGCTTAACATCGAGACCGACGTCCTCGCACGCTATGCCGAGCAGCAGAAGGAGACCGCTCCCCACTTCACCCTCACCGAGCAATACCTCCTCGCTAACGGCTACTAGCGCCTTCTCGCCACGCCGGCGGGCGCTACTCTTGTTCCACCCCAACAAAAAAGAGCGCAGCCCGAAGGCTGCGCTCTCACCGCCAAACCCGTCCAGCTACAACGAGCTCATATTATGCAGAAATTCCTGATTATTGCGTGTCTTCGCCAGCTTATCCGTCAGCAGCTCCATCGCCTCAACCGGCGATAGCGGGTTGAGAACCTTGCGCAGAATCCACGTCCGCTGCAGGTCTTCCTTCGGGATCAGCAGCTCTTCTTTACGTGTCCCCGAACGCTGAATATCGATCGCCGGAAACACACGCTTATCGACCAGCTTGCGGTCGAGGATCACTTCCATGTTGCCCGTTCCCTTGAACTCCTCGAAGATGACCTCGTCCATGCGCGAGCCCGTATCGACCAGCGCCGTTGCAATGATCGTCAACGACCCACCCTCTTCGATATTGCGCGCCGCACCGAAGAACCGCTTCGGGCGCTGCAGAGCGTTCGAGTCCACACCGCCTGATAGCACCTTGCCCGAAGGCGGCACAATGGTGTTGTAAGCCCGCGCCAAGCGGGTGATCGAGTCCAGCAGGATCACCACGTCGCGCTTATGCTCCACCAGCCGCTTCGCCTTCTCGATCACCATCTCGGCAACCTGCACGTGGCGCGCCGCCGGTTCGTCGAAGGTCGAGCTGATCACCTCGCCCTTCACGCTGCGCTGCATGTCCGTCACTTCTTCCGGCCGCTCATCAATTAGCAGTACAATCAGTACCACCTCAGGATGATTCGCCGTAATGCTGTTCGCAATCGACTGCAGCAGCATCGTCTTGCCGGTCCGCGGCGGTGCCACGATCAGGCCACGCTGCCCCTTGCCGACCGGCGTCAGCAGGTCCATCACCCGCCCGGAGATATGCTCCCGGACCGTCTCCATCTTTACCCGCTCCTGCGCATACAGCGGCGTCAGGTTGTCGAACAGGATCTTGTTGCGCGTCTCTTCGGGAGACTCGAAGTTGATCGCCTCGATCTTCACCAGCGCGAAGTATTTCTCGCCCTCATGCGGCGGCCGCACATTGCCGCTGATCGTATCGCCGGTCTTCAAATCAAACTTGCGAATCTGTGATGGGGAGACGTAAATATCGTCCGGACCAGGCAGGTAATTGTAGTCGGGCGAGCGAAGGAATCCATACCCGTCAGGGAGAATCTCAAGCACGCCTTCCGCGAAGATATGGCCTTCTTTTTCGCTCTGTGCCTGCAGGATCTTGAAGATCAGATCCTGTTTGCGAAGGCCGCTTGTGCCGGCAATGTCAAGGCCGCGCGCGAGCTTACTCAACTCCGCAATGTTGTGCTCTTTCAGTTCAGAAATTGTCATGTTTACCTAAGATTTGAAGGGGGGAGTGTCTGAAACAGAGGCGGGATCAGCGTGACTATCTACATGAAGAAGAGGGGTCGTGCGGAAGGCCGAAGCTCAAGGGAGTGGGGGGGTGCGGATGATCGAAGTGTACGGCAGACGGAAGCAGGGGGCAAGGGGAAAAGAAGAGGAGAAACTTGCCGCGCGTTAAGCTGCGCGGCGTTCCTGTATCTGGACCTTTTCGACAACAGCTTCAACGCCGTCATCCATCGGCACGGTATCCTTGAAACGATCCAGAACCTCGTTCGTCGTATCCTGCAGACGCGTGTTCGGCTTATGAAGCTTGCGGGTCGCCTTGGATGCCAGTTGGCAAAGCTGGTACCGATTTGTAACGTGAGTGAGTGCTCCAAAAATCAGATCTGAGCGCATAAGTGTCTCCTTTTATTTCCTTGAAGGGGTCGCGCGCAAGCTCCACGCGAACCTGAATATCAGCAGATACAGTGTTGAGGAGATACGTGAGTCTCCAATGAACTGTAGTTATTAGACGCAAAATTCTACGGAAGCGACTCCAGTTTCCAATTCAAATGTATGAAAGACGATCTTTGTCAACCGCGAGCCTCATGTGGAGACTCACCGCAACGTTGCAATCGAATGGAACTAGGGCGTTCCCTACTTTCTCGACCTGACCGGCACACTACTCTGCGCCAACCTCAGCCTCTTGGAAAGTAATCTTTCCGCAGGCGAAGGTCAATACTTATTTTGGTAGCTGATGCAAATCAAATCTTCCAGAAACGGTAACACTACCCCTGAACCAGAAGCGTCGCTCCTATGACCAGTAGCTGCGATCAAGCGTCCGGTACTGGATTGCCTCGGCGATATGCTTCACGGCAATCGCCTCCGCCCCTTCGATATCTCCAATGGTCCGCGCCACCTTCAGGATGCGGTCGTGCGCCCGCGCGCTCAGTCCCTGCTGCTGCATCGCCCGCTCCAACAGCCGCTCGGCATCGGAGGAAAGCTCGCAATACATCCGAATCTGCTGCGTGCTCATCTGCGCGTTCGCGTACACCGGCCGCGACGACGCCCGTGGTGTCCCCTTCGTCCGCTCCCCCGCAGCCTCAAACCGCTCCCGCTGTCGCTCCCGGGCCGCCAGCACTCGCTCGCGAATCTCGGCCGAGCCCTCAGCCGCCGACCCGCCGCGCAACTCCTTGTACTGCACCGCCGGCACCTCGATGTGGATATCGATCCGGTCCAGCAGCGGTCCCGACACCTTTGAGACATAGCGCTGGATCATCGGCGGCGTGCACATGCACTCCCGGCTCTTATCGTTGAAATACCCGCACGGGCAGGGATTCATAGCTGCCGTCAGCATAAAGCGCGCCGGAAAGCTCAGGCTCATCGCCGCCCGGGAGATCGTCACCATGCCGTCCTCAAGCGGCTGCCGCAGCACCTCAAGCACGTTACGCGGAAACTCCGGCAGTTCGTCCAGAAAAAGCAGGCCATTGTGCGCCAGCGACACCTCGCCCGGCCGCGGCACCGCTCCGCCGCCGATCAGACCCGCGTCCGAGATCGTATGGTGGGGCGACCGGAACGGCCGATGCGTCACCAGCCCCTGCTCCGCATCCAGCACTCCCGCAACCGAGTGGATCTTCGTCGTTTCAAGCGCCTCTTCAAATCGCAATGGCGCCAGAATCGACGGCAGCCGCTTCGCCAGCATCGTCTTGCCCGACCCCGGCGGTCCGATCATCAGGATGTTGTGCCCGCCCGCAGCCGCCACCTCGAGCGCCCGTTTCGCCACCTGCTGCCCGCGCACATCCTTGAAGTCAAACGGAAAATGCTGCATCTCGTTCAGCAGCTCCGTCGTCTCCACCTGCAACGGCGTCGCCGTCACTGGCCCAAAGGTGAAGGAGTTCAGCAGCTCCCGCACCTCAAGCAGGCTCTTTACCGGATAGACATCCACTCCTGAAACCACCGCCGCCTCCCGCGCATTACTCGCCGGGATGATGAGGTTTTTTATTCCCTTCGCTCGCGCCGCCACCGCGATCGGCAGCATCCCCTGCACCGCCCGCAGCTGTCCGTCCAGGCCAAGCTCGCCCACCAGCAGAAAGTCGCCAAGCTCCTTGTTATGCAGCGCGCCGTACGCCCCGAGAATGCCGATCGCAATCGGCAAGTCAAAACCCGACCCCTCCTTCTTCAGGTCCGCCGGCGCCAGGTTGATCGTGATCCGCGTCGGCGGCATATCGAACCCGGAGTTCTTGATCGCCGATCGCACCCGGTCGCGACTCTCCCGGACCGCCGCATCCGGCAGCCCCACCGTATGAAACTCTTCCTGGTTTAGCTTGATGCCGGAGTAGTCGACCTCAACATCGATGATGTGCGCGTCAATCCCGTAGACAGCAGCACTGCGCACTTTGAAGAGCATGGTTTGGCCTGATAAAACGATGAGGCAGTAGGGTGCGGCAAGTGTAGCATTCGAACGTCAGCACAGGACCCGCCATCATGCCGGCATCCATCGCGCTCTTCCGCAAACTCGCCCTCGGCCTCCCGGACGCCGTCGAAAGCTCGCACTTCAACCAGCCTGACTTCCGCCTCAACAACCGCATCTTCGCCACGCTCGCCGCCCAGGCGCAGGGCTGCGGCATGGTCAAACTCACACCCGAGCAACAGGCGGCCTTCACCGCCGAACTTCCCGATATCTTCGAGCCGGTGCCGGGCGGCTGGGGTCGCAGCGGCTCGACCCTCGTACATCTACAGGCGGTCGATGAAGCGACCCTGCTCGGCGCACTCACCACGGCCTATCGCAACGTCGAGGCCAGGCCAGCCTCCAGGCGCAGGCGCACCGCAAAGTCAACCGGCACCAACGCCTGACGGCCTACAATCAAGCTGTCGTGAACACCAGCCTCTTCGAACTCTTCAAAATCGGCATCGGTCCCTCCAGCTCGCACACGGTCGGCCCCATGCGCGCCGCTCTTCGCTTCGTCCAGGCACTACGGGCAGCCCACCTGCTGTCTCGGACCAGCTCCGTCATCGTCGACCTCTACGGCTCGCTCGCTCTCACCGGCATCGGCCACGGTACCGACGGCGCCGTCCTCCTCGGCCTCCTCGGCCGGGCACCCGACACCGTTGACTCCGCCCAGATCCACGCCCTGCTCGAGACCATCCGCACCACCGGCACGCTCGCCCTCGGCGGCACGCAGTCCGTCCCCTTCGTAGAAACCGACCACCTCCGCTTTCACCGCAACCAGATGTACCCTGCGCCTGGCCGCGCCACCCACCCCAACGGCGTCCGCTTTACTGCCTTCGACGCCACCGGCGCCCCGCTCGCCCGAGACGTCTTCTACTCTATCGGCGGCGGCTTCATCCTCTCGCAAGCCGAGTTCGCCGCTCAGCAGAACGCCGGCTCCACACCCTCCACCCGCACCGTCCCCTACCCTTTCTCGAGCGCCGCCGACCTGCTCGCAACCGCCGCCACCCACCACCTCACCATCGCCAATCTCCTCCTCGCCAACGAGTGCGCACTGCTCGCCGATAGCAGCCTCAACATCGCTCGTCCAGCACTCGACGACACCCAACGCACCGGCCCCGAGGATCAAATCCGCGCCAGCATCCTCGCCCTGTGGCGCGTCATGGAGGAGTGCACCGCCCGCGGCATCGCAACCGATGGCATCCTGCCCGGCGGCCTCAACGTCCGCCGCCGCGCTCATCGGCTCGCCGAACGCCTCAGCAGCATCGGCTCTACCGACCCGCTCGCCCCGATCGACTGGGTCACCGTCTATGCCATGGCTGTCAACGAGGAGAACGCCGCAGGCGGCCGCGTCGTCACCGCTCCCACCAACGGTGCCGCCGGCGTCATCCCCGCCATCGCCCACTACTACCTGCACTTCATCGATAGACTCCCCGGACAGGACAGCCCGCAGATCTCCGCTGCAATCAGCAAGGAGAAAGAAGCCGGCCTCATCCGCTACTTCCTCACCGCCGCCGCCATCGGCATCCTCTACAAGGAGAACGCCAGCATCTCGGGCGCCGAGGTCGGCTGCCAGGGCGAAGTAGGCGTCGCCTGCAGCATGGCCGCTGGCGGTCTCGTCGCCGCTCTCAACGGCACCAACGATCAGGTTGAGCACGCCGCAGAGATAGCCATGGAGCACAACCTTGGCATGACCTGCGACCCCATTGGCGGCCTCGTCCAGATCCCCTGCATCGAGCGCAACGGCATGGGCGCCGTCAAGGCCATCAACGCCTCCCGCATGGCCATGCACGAGACCGAAGGCCACAAACTCTCCCTCGACCAGGTCATCGCCACCATGTACCAGACCGGCCTCGACATGCAATCCCGCTACAAAGAAACCAGCCTCGCCGGCCTGGCCCTCAACATCATCGAGTGCTGAAGCGGGTACGAAGACATCGCTACGGAGCGACTCATCAAACGCGAAGAGTCTTGCGTGCATCCATGCACTCCTTCGCAATCGATAAAGATCATCTTGAATGAAGGAGCAGCAAAACGATCTCAGCACATGAGAGCTACATCAGTCAGGGCAGCCAAGAACGCGCTCACAACCGCCCGCAAGTCACAAAACAGGTAGTCCCCACCACCAACACCCCATCCTCCGCCCACCGCCCAAAGTGCTTCCGCAGCGCCCGCCGCATCCCCGCATACTTCGCGTCGCCCGGCAGCGGTACCGACGAGTACGACTGCGTCTGCCCAAAAAACTCCTCCAGCGTCAGCCGCTGCTCCCCATGCAGCTGCTCCTGCACCAGCGAGCCCGCAGCGAACGCCGCCGCAGCCACATCATGCATCCGGTACCGGCTCCGCACATCCTTCTGGTCGACACCCTCCTCGGCCAGGATCCGTTCATAGTCCACCGCCTGGGCCGACTCGCTCAGCCGCCGCCCATTCGCCGCCAGCACCAGCCACCCACCCGGCCGCAGCACACGGCGAAACTCCGGAACCGCCAGCGCCGAATCAAACCAGTGAAACGCCCGGCCTGCACTCACAAGGTCCACCGAACCATCGCCCAGCCCCGTCGCCTCAGCCGTAGCATCCACCACCGTCAGCCGCGCATACCGCTCTCGCAGCCGCTCACACGCAGCCCGCATCCCGGCATTCGGCTCAATCGCGACAACCTCGTTCCCGTTCTCAAGAAACAACTCCGCCAGCATCCCCGTCCCCGCGCCCACATCGGCGATCACGTCCTCTGCGCGAAGCCCGCACCGCTCCTGCAGGAGCGTCAGCACCGCCCGCGGGTACCGCAGCCGATATCGCTGATACGCCTCAACCCGCCCCATAAAACGCGCCGCGTTCGCCGTCATCCCCGCTCCACCGCCAGCGCCACCGAGTTCCCGCCACCCAGGCACAGCGCCGCTACACCCTTGTGCGCACCACGGCGCATCATCTCGTGGATCAGCGTCACCAGCACCCGAGCCCCGCTCGCCCCGATCGGATGCCCAATCGCCACCGCGCCCCCATTCACATTCACCCGCCCGGCATCAAGCCCCAGCTCCTTCATCACCCCAAGCGCCTGCACACTGAAGGCCTCGTTCAGCTCGAACAGGCCCACCTCCTCCATCGACCATCCCGCCCGCGCCAGCACGCGCTCGACCCCGACCACTGGCGCCAGCATCACCCACTTCGGCGCAATCCCGCTCGTCGCCTGCGCCCGGATCGTCACCATCGGCGTCAGCCCTAAATCCTTTGCGCGACGAGCCGACATCACCACTACCGCCGCCGCCGCGTCGTTCACCCCGGGAGCGTTCCCCGCCGTCACCGTGCCATCTTTTTTGAACGCCGGCCGCAGCAGCGCAAGCGCCTCAAGCGAAGTATCTTCACGCACACTCTCATCCTTCGCGAAGACGACGGGCAGCCCCTTACGCGAAGGCACCGTCACCGGCACCACCTCCGCATCAAACCGCCCCGCACGCCACGCCGCCGCAGCCTTCTGGTGCGACCGCAACGCGTACGCATCCTGCTCCTCCCGCGTGATGCCATGCTTCTCTGCCACCAGCTCGCCCGTCATGCCCATGTGAAAGTCCTCGCACGCGCACCAGAGCCCATCCTTCACCATCGAGTCGACGACCGTCGCATCGCCCATCCGAAATCCCCTGCGTCCCTGCGGCAAGAGGTAAGGGGCATTTGACATCGACTCCATCCCACCCGCCACCACGATCTCCGCCGTCCCTGTCATCACACTTTGCGCCGCCAGCGCCACCGCCTTCAACCCCGAGCCGCACACCATGTTCAGCGTCATCGCCGACACCGTATCCGCCAGCCCGCCCTGCAACGCTGCCTGCCGAGCGGGGTTCTGCCCCAGTCCCGCCGGCAGCACACAGCCCATCAGGCATTCATCCACATCAGCGGACGCAAGACCCGCCCGAGCCACCGCCTCGCGCACCACGACCGCACCCAGCTGCACCGCCGTCATCTCGGACAGCGCTCCCTGAAACTTCCCCACCGCCGTCCGCACCGCCGACACAATCACCACATCATCCATCGCTGCCATACTCCCTCGCCAACGCCGTAGTATACGATTCACTCTCGAAGCCTGGCCCTTGTTGGCGCACCGGCAATTCTTAGGGAGACGCACTTCGACCCGCTCTCCAAAGCATAGGAGCTCCTCTCATGCCCGTTCGCATACCCAGCATGATCCTCTTCGCAATGCTGCTGGCCTCGAACGCCATCGCACAGGATCACCCGAAGGCGGTCATCTTCTGGCAGCCAGACTTCCCCACCATCGCCAGCGAAGCCATTGGGCAGCCGACTCTCACCACCGCTCTCGACACCATGCACCCCGCCTTCGCCGACCTCGACACCCTGAACCAGCCCGCCACCTTGCAGGATGCCGATCTCCTCGTCCTCCCCTACGGTTCGGCTGTTCCGACGGATGCCTGGAAGCGCATCCTCCCGTTCCTGAATCGAGGCGGCAACCTCCTCGTCCTCGGCGGTCAGCCACTGCACGTCCCTGTCACGCGCCGCGAAGGAGCCTTCCAGGCAGGCAGGCCGCAGGATAGCTATGCCGGCGCGCTGGGCCTGCACCACACCTACGAAGTTCCCGTTTCGACCGAAGCCACCTTTGCCTGGAAGCAGGGCTACGCCGAAGGTCCGACGCCCCACCTCAAAGCGAAGAGCTTCTTCGCTATCGAAGGCCGCCTCGATGGACTCGGCTACATGGTCGCGCCCGACGCTCAGCTCGTAGCCGCGCCGATCATCGTTCAGAACCACACCACCGGCAGCATGGTCGGCGGCCGCTTCGTCGCGCTTGACTTCGACCCCGCTCCCGGCTTCTGGGCCACTCCGGACGGCCTAGCCCTCATCCGTCGCGCCGCCGACTACGCATCTCAGGGCGCCACCACGTTCTCCGTCGAAGCACTCTTCTCTACCCTCCGTTCCGGCGAGATCCCCACGCTCTCCGTTCATCTCCGCCGCGCGGCCCCTGCTCCGCAAGGAGAGGTCAAACTCCAGCTTCTCGCCAACGGTCAGCCGCTCGAGACCACCACCCTCGAACTCCACACCAGCGATCCAGAGACGCTCCCGATCCCCTTTCGCAAGCCGCTCCCGCCCGGTTTCTACCAGGTAGAAGCCACCTGGTCCGAGCACGGCCACCTGCGTGAGTTCTATCGCAACGGCTTCTGGGTCTCGCCGCCCGAGACACTGCACACCGGTCCGCGCCTCGGCGTCAAGGGCGACACCCTCACCCTCGACAACCATCCCTTCCTGCCCGTTGGCACCAACTACTTCACCACCGAAGAGAATGGTTGGGACTTCTCCGGACCAAGAAACGCCGCGGTCTGGGATCACGATTTCGCCGACATGCAGGCTCACGGCGTCACCTTTGTGCGCACCGGCGTCTGGATGAGCAACGCCCGCTTCATCGATGGCGATCTCGCCGGCGTCAATGAGCGCTTCCTCCGTAATCTCGAAGCTTTCCTGCTCTCCGCCCAGCGCCACCAGATCGCCGTTAACTTCACCTTCTTCGCCTTCACACCGAACTCCGGCAGCCAGCGCCAGGACACCTCCGCCACTCCGCCCAATCCCTACCTCGATCCCGGCGTGCTCCGTGCCGAGCAGGCCTACGTCCGCTCTGTCGTCACCCGCTTCCACGACGTCCCCTTCCTCAGCTGGGATCTCATCAACGAGCCCAGCGTCTCCAACCCGCGGCAGATCTTCAAGGGCAACTACCCCAACGACGACCCCGCCGAACGCAACACCTGGCACCAGTGGCTGCGCGAGCACTACGGCCAGCTCTCCGCACTCGCCGACGCCTGGTCGGTCACGCCCGAAGATCTCGGCAGCTTCGACACCATCCCGCTGCCCTCCATCGCCGACCTCACCTACGACCGCTATGGCAACCCCCGCCAGGTGCGCGCCCTCGACTACAATCTCTTCGCCCAGGACGTCTTCCGAGGCTGGGCGAAGTCCATGCTCTCGACCATCCGCGCCGCCGGCAGCGGTCAGCTCGTCGATGTCGGTCAGGATGAGGGTGGCGTCACCGACCGCGTCCTCAATCACTTCTATGCCAGCGTCGGCCTCTCCTTCACCACCAATCACACCTATTGGCAGGATGATGCGCTGCTCTGGGATTCAGTCGCCGCCAAGGTCCCAGGCACTCCCAACATCACCGGCGAAACCGGCTACCAGCCCGCCTGGGCACCCGACGGCGCCTGGCGATACGATGAGGTCACCGGCCTGCCGCTCATGGAGCGCAAGTGGGTGCTCGGTTTCGCCGCCGGCTCGACCGGCGCCATGCAGTGGGACTGGGCTCGCGAAGCCGATTTCGGCATGCAGCGCAGCGACGGCTCGGCCAAGGTGTGGGAGAAGATGATGGGCGAACTCGGCGGATTTGCCAAGCTCGCCGCCCCCCACGCGACGGGCTTCACGCTTCCCGAGATCGCTATCGTCCTCCCGCAATCCCTCCAGCTGTCCGTCCTCAACAGCTACGCTCTCGAAGCGCAGCAAACCGCCGTCCGCGCCCTCTACCAGCAGGCCCATGGCGCTGCCTACGCCGTGGGGGAGTATCAGATCGAGCAGATCGGCACACCAAAGCTCATCCTCCTTCCCTCGCCCCTCGGCCTCACGGAGAAGGCATGGCAAGCCATCACAGACCGCGTCCGGGCCGGCGCCGTGCTCCTCGTCACCGGTCCCTTCGACGCGGACGCCCACCTCCACAGCACCACGCGGCAGGATCAGGTCGGTCTTCCCTACACCACCGAGCCGCTCACCCTGCGTGAGGAGAAACTCCACTGGCCCGGCGGCAACGACACCTTCACCTTCGCCGGTAAGACAACCACCGTCCTCTCACGCGCCAGCCTCCCCGACGGCATGCAGTGGAAGGAGGTGCCGCTCGGCCAGGGCCGCATTCTCTTCTCGGCCCTCCCGCTCGAACTCAGCCAGAGCCCACAGGCCCTTGGCCGCGTCTACGCCTATGCCATGCAGCAGGCCGGCGTCACGCCGCTTTTCACCATCGCAGAGACCGACCCCGGTATCCTCATCTGCCCAACGGAGTACAAAAACGCCACTCTCTACGTGCTCACATCGGAGACAGGGGACAGACAGATCACCTTCCACGATCGCCGCAGCAATCACAATCTAAGCGCCACCCTCGCTGCGGGCCGAGCCGCCATCCTGATGATCGGTCTCGACGGAAACGTACTCGCCGGCTATCAATGGAGACGTTGAGCCGCGACGCGAACCAGTCTGGCGTCCGGCTGGAACACAAATGATCCTCCGCCGAGTTCAACCTGATCAAGCAGGGCCAGCCCTACTCATCTTTAGTAACCACGGTGGGTACACGGCTGACAGTGCTGCCTAGCCCGACTATCAATCGCTTAGGTAATTCGAAGAAATCACTTCTTGATTCCGTCCCGCATTGCATGACAACTTCTATCCAGCACGTCCGTTCAACCCCAAGGGAAAGGAGGAAATCACGATGATCGTTGCCGGAGGACCAATGGCTGCTCTGATCGCCATGTACATGTACCACCTCACCATCACCGTGTTCGGCGGTCACCCGCTTTACACGATCTACTTCAACTAACCTGCTTCCCTGACTGCCGAGTCTCTAAAACTGGTGAGGCCAGTCGCTTGCGACTGGCCACTCGTTTGTAGACCGCACCCATTCCTACAAGGAGCAGCGTGAAGCTCACCGCACGGGCGCATGACCTCGCCGCTTTCCTCCAGCTATCGTCGTAACCAATTCAGAGACAGACCGCTCGATCGGTAAATCGTTACCCTACGCCGAAGCCGAGCGAAGCCACTGCTCCATCTGCTCATGCCCCACCAAGCCAGGCTGCTGAAACACTGTGCGCCCACCGGAGAGCACGACGAAGTTTGGAATCCCGCGCACCTGGAAACGGGCCGAAAGCTGCGGGTGGGCTTCCGTATCGACCTTCAACACAATTGCCTTGCCGGCCATGTCCGCAGCCGTTCGCGCGACCTCGGGCGCAGCCGAACGGCAAGGCCCACACCACTCCGCCCAGAAGTCGACCAGGATCGGCACCGTGGCATTCTGGACGATGTCATCGAAGAGGACGGGATCAACAGCAAGCGGTTCCGCAAGCGGAGGCAGCGGCGACTTGCAGGCTCCGCACCGCCCCGTGTCGCTCAGGTTCTTTGCGGCCACACGATTCTTCTGCTTGCACTGAGTACAGCTACGGATCACGGACACGGCATCAGCCTCGCTTCTCGGATCAACGACACGCATTGGATGCGAGCGCTTCCGCGAAGGATCAAGAGCACCCATTCATGAACTCTCCGATTAACCCGGAGCACTCGCTCACGCAAGTCTTCGTCCCAGGCGTAGTGTTGACGATGCGGATTGAAGACAGCAGCACGTCTCGCGGATGCACCAGCGTGTTCACAGCGGCGAAACAAACCAGCTCAACTCTATCCATTCGCTGTGAAAGGCCGTAGAAAAATCCTGCCGTGCTCCGCCTTACACAAGGACCTCAATCGCCAACCCAATCGTTCCGCGAAGATGAAGATCCGCTACTTCAAACGAGTGTCGCTTCCAGCTCACTTCACCTTCAAGCGATGCGGAACACGATCAACGATTCCCCTTGCTGCGTTCCGTATTCACTCTTCGTAAAAAATACTTTCATCCTGCTCTACTTTTTCCTTGACACTCATTTTGCACAAAACTATACCTTCGTTAGCTGCAACGCATCATGTTGTGGCAGCGATGCTTGATCGACAGGGAGAACAGGCAAATGGCAACCAAAAAGGCAGCAACCAAAACAGCAAAAAAGGCAGCCACTAAGAAGAAGTAATCCAACAGGCAAACGCAGAACGGGGGACGCAATCAAGCGTCCCCCGTTCTGCGTCTGCCCCTATCGAATGCTGCGAATCTACGGTGCCGGCGCGGGCTGCGGTGCATTCTTCGGCGTCGCCAGGTACCCCGAAATCTTGTTCTTCTCCATCGAGTTCACCACGATCTCATACAACAGCGGGTCCTTGCCCGAGTAGAACTGCACCGGTTCATCCAGGCTCTTGTCCTTCTTCTCGATGTTCCGGTCATCCGCACTCACATTCATCGTGAACCGCGACCTCTTCTCATCCACCTTCTTCAGTTGCAGCTTCACCGTCGAGACCAGCATCGGCTTAGCGCCTTTCTGCAGGGTGAACTCGAAGTAGTTGCGATCACCCTTGTGCTTCAGCACCTCAAGCTCGCCGTGATTGGTCGCGATCAAACCACTCATCACGCCCGCATCGCCCACCACGCGGTTCAGCTGCGACTTCGTTGTCTCGAGATCTGTCTTGGTCGCCGCCACATCCGTCTTCACGCCACCCACGTCCGTCTTCACGCCCGCCACGTCCGTCGACACCGCGCCGATCTGCTGCTGCGTCGCCGCCGCCTGCTTCTCGAGCCGGGCCGTCTCCGTCCGCTGCGCCGCGATGATGCCCGACGTCCGCGCCTCAATCTGCTGCTGCGTAATTCCCACACTGCGGCCAAGCGTCTCGGAGGTCGCCCGCAGCTTCGCATTTGTCTCATCCAGCTTTGCTGCGAGCACCGCGTTCCGCTGGTCGGCATCGGCCAGCCGCTTCTCCGCTACGCCGATGTGGTTCTGTAACCCGTAACACCACACCAGCGATGCAATCGCCAGCAGGATGCCCAGCGCCACAATCGCAATAAAAGCTCCTGATGCCGAGCGCTCCACGCCCAACTCGTTATCGCTCATAAGACTCTCTCCTCGAACCAGCATTCCGTATCGACTTCCAAGCGCCCGCCTCGTTAGACGTTCTCCCGCGCGGCCCGGCACGTCCAATCGCTTCACAGAAACTATATCCCCCCACCGCCCATCTAAAGCGACAGATGCACCCAGCCAGCCAGCAGCCGCAGCTTTATGCCGACACTTCGGCTGTCCTCACCATCGCCGGCGCCGGCATCATCGGCCTCTCGCTGGCCCTCGAACTTCATCGTCGCGGCCGCCGCGTCGTCGTCATCGAGCGCGACACTGCCCTCGCCCACGCCAGCATCGCCGCCGCCGGTATGCTCGCCGCACACGATCCCGACAACCCACCTGAACTCACGCCGCTTGCCGAACTCAGCACCGCCCTCTACCCGGCCTATCTCGCCCGCATCGAAGCCCTAACCGGCATCGCCGTTCCCTTCCAGACCACGCGCACCCTGCAGGCGCACCCAGGCTCTCAAACCCCCGATCCCGCCGTCCTCCCGCAGCTCATCCCCGGTCCACACCGCTTCGCCCTGCTCGATGAGCACAGCATCGACCCACGTCAACTCGCCACCGCGCTGCTCGCCGCCATTCGTCAGACCTCGATCGAGCTCCGCGAGCGCACCGGCCTCCACACCGCGACAGAGTCCCCACACGACATCGCTCTCGACACCAGCGCCGGCCCTATCCACACGGACTTCCTCATCCACACCCAGGGCGCTTGGAGCTTCGCCCCCGTTACTCCGCGCAAAGGCCAGATGCTCTCCGTCCTGCTGCCCGCATCACTCCCCCTGCGCGACGTTATCCGCACCCCCGACGTCTACATCGTCCCCCGCACCCACGGCCCACGTACCGGCCACGCCCTCATCGGCGCGACCGTCGAAGAAGCCGGCTTCGACACCGCAACCCACCCCGCCGACCTCGCCCGCCTCCGCACCCTCGCCGCGCAACTCCTCCCCCAGCTCGCCGACGAGACCCTCTGCCCCACGGTCGACCAGTGGGCCGGTCTCCGCCCCGCCACACCCGACGCCCTGCCTATCATCGGCCCGCACCTCGGTCGCTCACGGAGCCTCATCGCCACCGGCCACTATCGCAACGGCATCCTGCTCGCCCCCGCAACCGCGCACGTCATCGCACAGCTGCTCACCGACGAAACTCCAGCTGTCGATCTCACCCACTTCTCGCCCGCACGCTTCAAGCCCTGAATGCCACCGCACACCGCTGCCGATATTCGCCCACTCCCCCGTGACAACGCTTTCTTCGCTGCGCTATAACCGACTATGATCAGGGATTCAAGCCTGGCAGGAGAGCATCGTCATGACCACCGCCGCTGTCGCACCAAAGAGCTCCAAAGGACTTGAAGGCATCGTCGCCACGACCTCCTCCATCTGCTGGATCGACGGCGACGCCGGCGTCCTCTCCTACCGCGGCATCGATATCCACGAGCTCGCCACCGAGTCCACCTTCGAAGAGACCACGTATCTACTCTGGTTTGGCAAGCTCCCCACCAAAGCAGAGCTCGCCGCCTTCAACAAGGAACTCGCCGACGCCCGGCACCTCGACCCAAAGATAATCGACCTCCTCCGCAGCGTTCCCCTCAACGCCACGCCCATGCAGGTCCTCCGTACCGCCACCTCACTGCTCAGCATCTACGATGCCGACGAGGCCGACAGCTCGCATGACGCGAATGTCCGCAAGAGCTTCCGCCTCACCTCGCAGATCGCCATGATCGTCGCCGTGTTCGACCGCATCCGCAAAGGCAAGGAGGTCATCGAGGCCGACCGTTCGCTCTCGCACGCCGCCAACTTCCTCTGGATGCTCAACGGCGAGAAGCCGTCAGACACCGCCGCCACCGCCTTCGATATCGCCCTCATCCTCCACGCCGATCACGAGCTCAATGCCAGCACCTTCGCGGCGCGCGTCATTGCCGCCACCCTCGCCGACATCCACTCCGCCATCACCGGCGCCATCGGTGCCCTCAAAGGGCCGCTCCACGGCGGCGCCAACGAGGCCACCATGCGCCTCCTCTACGCCATCGACAAGGAAGGCGCCGACCCCGTCGCCTACGTCAGGCAAATGTTCGCCGAGAAAAAAAAGATCTCCGGCTTCGGCCACCGCGTCTACCACACCGAAGATCCCCGCGCCA
>CAXTLS010000046.1:7015-33558 GCA_964245235.1 uncultured Acidobacteriaceae bacterium | reverse complement strand
GTCGTCCGCTACGACGCCCACGGCCGCGAGCGCCAGGGCCTCGCCTCCGGCCACCTCGGCGAGCGCGCCGACGTCGGCGCCACCGTCCCCATCTTCCTCCACGCCAACCAGAACTTCCGCCTCCCCGAAGACAGCAGCGCCCCCGTCATCATGATCGGCCCCGGCACCGGCATCGCCCCCTTCCGCTCCTTCCTCGAAGAGCGCGAAGCCCTCGGCGAGACCGGCGACAACTGGCTCTTCTTCGGTGAACAGCGCGAGCAGCTCGACTTCCTCTACAAGGACCAGCTTCAGGGCATGGTCAAGAGCGGCGTCCTCAAGCACCTCGACACCGCCTTCTCGCGCGATCAGGCCCGAAAGATCTACGTGCAGGATCGCATGCAGGAGCGTGCCAGGGATCTCTACGCCTGGCTCGAACGCGGCGCCTTCTTCTACGTCTGCGGCGACGCCACCCGCATGGCCAAGGATGTCGAAACCGCGCTCCTCGACGTCATCGCCAAAGGCTCAAACGGCACCCTCGAGCACGCCGCCGAGTACCTCGCCACCATGAAGAAGCAGAAGCGCTACCAGCGCGACGTATATTAGCCTCTGGCAAAAATTCATCCCGGAGTAAGATAGCCAAGACGTCTCACTGCACCCTGTCCAGCACGGCGCTCGACACGAACGAGGCCGGCACGAGGCTCATGTCCGAAAGTATTCAAGATCGCGTTCTTAGAGTCATCGCCACCACCCGGCGTGTCCCGCTCGACACCATCCGCCCTGACAGCACCTTCGAAGAGCTCGGCATCGATTCGCTCGACCGCATCAATATCCTCTTCGAACTCGAAGGCGAGTTCGACATCGAGATCGACGATGAACAGGCCAAGCAGGTCACCACCCTCCAGCAGATGATCGACGGCATCACCGCCCTCGTCAACGCGAAGGCCGCCACCCCGCAAGATTAGCGCCGTAACCGCCCTAAGCCCGCCCGCAAACCCACGCCGCTGAACGCGCAATCCCCTCCGCGAGCGACACCGCCGGCCGAAATCCAAAGACCTCCCGCGCCTTCCCCGCCGGAAACTCCTGGTTCAGCGCCAGCAGCAGCACCGCATGCCGCGTCAGCAGCGGCCGTCCCGGCAGCTTCAAAACCCGATGCGGCGCCTCCAGCACTCGCGCCAGCATCGTAGCCGTCCCCAGCCCCAGGTCAATCCACGGCGCCTTCGCCCCCAGCGCCCCCGCAAACAGCCCCAGGTACTCCCGCCACGTTGCTCCCGTCCCATCGGCCAGGTTGAACGCCTGCCCGACCGTAGCCGGATGCGCCGACGCCGTAATAATCGCCTCCGCCACATTGTCCACGTAGGCGAACCCACCCGGCGCCCGCCCGCCATTGATCGTCGCCATCAGCCGCTGCCGCAGCAGCGCCGCAACCTCGACCGTGAAGTCCTTCCCGCGCGGGCCATAGATCGTCGCCGGACGCACGATCGTCACCGGCAGCCCCGCCGCCCCGGCAGCCCATACTGCCTGCTCCCCCAGTCGCTTGGTCTGGTTGTACGGCAGCCCCGCATCCCGCGTCTCCGCACTCTCGTCACACGGCACCGCAGGATAGCCATACACATCAGTCGTGCTCACATGAACGAACCGCTCCAGCCCCGCCACTCTTTGCGCCGCCGCCAGCAGGTTCTCGGTCCCCGTCACATTCGCGTCGTAGTACGTCTGCCACGGCGCCCAATCCGTCGAGCACGCCGCGCAGTGGATAATGCGCGACACCCCCGCAACCGCCGCCCCCAGACTCGCCTGGTCCATCAGGTCGCCATAAGCCACCCGCACCGGAACCCCGGCCAGGTGCTCGAGCGCCGAACTCCGCCGGGCGAGCACCACCACCTCGTCACCACGCTCGGCCAGCAGCTCCGCAACCCGGCCCCCAAGGAAGCCGCTCGCCCCGGTCACCAGCGTTGCCACTAGTTCGGTGCGAGCTGACGAAACACATCCAGCACGAAGTCCAGCTGCTCGCGCGTATGACCCGCCGTCACGCAGAGCCGCAGCCGCGCCACACCCTGCGCCACTGCAGGAAACATCACCGGCGCCGCAATAATGCCGTAGTTCCGCAGCTGCCGCGCAAACAGGCCCGTCGTCACCTCGTCATGCAGCACCACCGGGATAATCGCCGTCTCGGACAAACCCGTATCGTAGCCAAGCTCCTGCAGCCCGGTTCGCAGATAATCGCCATTGGCCTTCAGATACGCCACCCGCTGCGGCTCTTCCCGCAGGATCGCCAGCCCCTCCGAGATCGCCGCAACCGCCGAAGCAGCCATCGCCGCCGAGAAGATATACGGTGATGAAGCATGCTGCAGGAAGATCGCGACCTCCTGGGAGCACGCCACAAAGCCGCCCACCGAAGGAATCGACTTCGCCAGAGAGCCCGACCACATATCGACCTCGCTCGTATCGATGCCGAAGTGCTCGTCGGTCCCGCGCCCCGTCGCTCCCAGCACCCCCGAAGCATGCGCCTCGTCGATGAACAGGAAGCAGCCGAACTCCTTCTTGATCGCGATCAGCTCCGGCAGGCAACAGATATCGCCGTCCATCGAAAACACGCCGTCCGAGATGATGACCGTCCGATTCGCCGGCGGCCCCTTCTTAATCTCATCGCGCAGGCTCTCCGGATCGTTGTGCCGGAAGCGCTGCACCTGCACTCCCGCCATTTTGCACGCGTCCAGCAGGCTGCGATGACACAGCGCGTCGATGATGATCCGGTCCGATGGCCCGAAGAGCCCCGTAATCAGCCCAAGATTCGCCATGTAGCCGGAGCTGAACGTCAGCGCCGCCTCGGTGCCCTTGTACTCCGCCAGATCGCGCTCCACCTGATTGTGGATATCGAGCGTGCCCGTCAGCAGCCGCGCCCCGCTTGTGCTCGTCCCATACCGCCCGATCGCCGCTACCGCTGCCTGATCGATCCGCGGATGACCAATCAGACCCAGGTAGTCATACGACGACATCATCAGCATCTGGTGCCCGTCGGCCTGTACGCATGGCCCGGCCTTCGCCTCAAGCGGCATGTGGAACGGATACGCGTCGTGCGCGCAGCCCATTGCTGTGGTTTCAAAGATGCGGCGGGCACGCGCGTCCAGCAGGCCGGTTTTTTTGAAGCTCCAGGTCCGGCCTGGCGTGAAGTACTCGTTGAACATGTGTCCGGAAGAGGAGGGGAACACCTTAATATCGTGAGCTAACTGCTCCACGGGTTCTTGAACGTGCAGTGATGGTGTCATGGGCTTCCTACAATGCTAGTCGAAAGCAGCGGGGTATGGGAGGAAATCGCTTCCTCATTTCGGTAACCTGTCTGACACTAGGCGAACTTTTTAGATACGATTCTGATCCGGTCGCCAGTTCGTAATCGCCCGCTTGATCTGCTTTGAATCCAGATTTTCCGTAAGCGCTCTGCGCATCAGGATCGGCAGCTCTTCGTCCGAAGCAAAGCGAAGCGCAATCAGTTGCGACATCGAGAGCGTATGCACAGCGCCATGCTCGGCCGCCGGCAGCAGTGCCATCAGCCGCAGACGCTCCTCCAACCGGATCACACGATCCTGCACCGCCAGCGAATACATGCGCACCTTGGCTGCAAGCAGCAACAGCAGTAACGACACAATCACCCACCAGCCGGCAAGATGCGGATGCTGCAGATGATGACGGGCATAGATCACGAACGAGAAGATCCAGTTCACTAGCAACAGCGGCGCAATCACGAAGTGATACAGCGGATCCACTTTGGCATGGTTCTTGAAGCTCTGCGGCGCAGGCATGACTGGTCCTTTCAAGGCGACGGAGAAGTAGATTCTGTGGTCGAACGAGTGTACGTCGTCCACGCCACCGGCGTCTCCCGAAGCGGTGTCGATGGAGCGGTGTCGATTCAGATACGCTCGAGCCATGGCCACAGCACGTAAGCTCTCCACGCCAAAGCGCATCGGCGTCCATCTCGGCACCGCAGGCGGCACTTGGACTGCCGTCGAACGCGCCGTTGCCGCCGGCGCCAACACCTTCCAGATCTTCTCCTCAAGCCCCCGCATGTGGCGCGCTGCCCCCGTCAAACCAGAGGACGCCGCCAAGATGCGCGAGCTCCGCGCCACCCACAACATCGCGCCCGTCTCCATCCACGCCAGCTACCTCATCAATCTCTGCAGCCAGACCGAAAGCGTCCGCGTCAACGGCATCGCCGCCTTCCGCGGTGAGGTCGAACGCGCCCTCGCACTCGGCGCCGAGTACCTCGTCCTCCATCCCGGCAGCTGGAAAGGCCTCACCCGCGACGAAGGCCTCCGCCTCGCCGTCCAGTCCATCGAGCGATCCATCGACGGCCTCGCCTGGCACGATCACAACTTCACCATCCTCATCGAGAACACCGCCGGCGCCGAGTTCTCGCTTGGCGGCAGCCTCGAGCAAGTGGCCGAACTCGTCGCCCGCCTCAAGCCCTGCGCCCCCGTCGCCGTATGCCTCGATACCTGCCACCTCCACGTCGCCGGCTACGACATCGTCACCCCCGAAGGCTACGCCGACACCGCCGCCCTCATCGCCAGCACCGTAGGCTGCGAAGCCGTCCGCGTCTGGCACTGCAACGACGCCAAGGCCGTTCGCGGCTCAAAGCTCGACCGCCACCAGCACATTGGCGAAGGCACCATCGGCGCCGCAGCCTTCCAGCGACTCCTCCGCGACCGCCGCTTTCACCACGCCGCCTTCATCGCCGAGACCCCGGTCGACACCCCCGGCGATGAGGCCCGCAACGTAGCCATCCTGCGCACCCTCTCAGCCGGCTAGCTTGGGGTGAACGTAATAAATCACGCCATCATGGTCGTCGGTTAGCAGAAAACCGCCCGCCCCCATCGGTAGAATCCCGCACGGCCGCCCCAGCACCACCGGCTTGCCCGCCACCGTCTGATAGAAGCCGGTCACAAAGTCCTCCGGCTCCCGGCTCCCTGGCGAAAAGCGCACCACCCGGTATCCCGACCCGATCCGCGGCTTGCCCGCCCCATGCAGCGCCACCAGGAAACTGTCCCGCAACCCGCCCGCATCCTCCCCGAACCACGCCACCCCGAGCGGCGAACTATGCGCCCGAAACGTCGTATACGCAACCGGCACCTTCGCGCAATCAAACTGCACCGGCGTCGGTCCGGCCGGCGGTGCAGGCACCGTGTGGTCCCCCGGCTGCGGGTCCGCGATCAGCCGGTCCGCATGCGCCACCCCACCCCCGAAATAACACGTAGGCCAGCCATAATCTACACCCACCTGCAGCGCCCGGCGCGCACTATCCATCTCAAAGAACGTATCCTCCGGCGCCACATCGCCCAGGTGGTCCGCTCCCATATTCGTCGCAAACAGCGCCCCGCCATCCATCCCCGGAACCACCGTCAGCCCCACCGCGTTCCGCAGCCCACGCGCCACAATCTGCGCATGCTTCCCGTCCGGGTCCATCACCGACAGCGTCGCTCGGATCTCCTCCTTCTCCCGGCACGCATTGCACGACGACCCCACCGCCACATACACCTTCGGCTCGCCGTGGAGGTTCGCCACCGCCACCGTCCGCGTCAGGTGCCAGCCGCCATACTTGTAGCTCAACCCATAGCCCGGATACGTCGCCAGCACCTCCGGAGCCGACGTCGGCCGTACATCCCCCGCGCTGTACTTGTACCGCACCAGCCGGTCCGTCAGCGGCAGATACAGCCAGCTCTGCCCCGACGCGTCCGTATAGAACGCCACATTATTCGGGTTCCGCAGATGATCGAGATACTTGATCTTCCGCGCGAACGTACCCGCAGCCGCGTTCCAGCCGTCGAGAATATACACCGCCCCCCGCGTGTTATCCGCCAGCGAATCCATGTCTGTCACGAAGACCCGCCCATCCGGCGACTTCGCCATGAACCGCACCCGCCGAAGCCCCTCGAGCGCCACGTCGATCGTAAAGTCTCGCGGCAGGTTCAGCGTCAGCGACCGCCCACTCCCGAGCTTGATCGCATGCGGCACGAGCCGCTCCTGCGCCCTCAGCGCCCGCTGCCCCACCATCAAGGAAACAGTCACTACCAGCCCCGCCAGGCCCCGCAGCAGGAGATTCATCAGCCTCATCCCGCGATGCTACCCGACTCGCCCGCGCCCCGCTACCGCCATGCTGGCAACAGCTACCGTCGCACCGGCAGCGCAGCCCAGATCGCCGGATCTTCCTCACCCAGCACCCACGAGCACACCCCCGCCAGTCCCTTCCCCTGCGCCAGCTCATACCGGTCCCCAAATGCCCGCCGGTCCGTATAGAAGATCCACTCCCGCATCTGGTCGCGATAGAAGTAGAACCACGGCGCGTGGTCCGCCTCATCCCACTGCTCCTTCCCGCCATACGTGTCCCGCAGATAGATCGCGTTCGGCTGCGAGATATACTCAGCCGTCGGGTTCGGCTTCTTCACCTTCTCCGTCAGCCCCGGGTCGCCCGTATACCAGTGGTACCCGTACAGCGAGATCCCCAGCGACAGCTTCTCTTTCGGCACCACCTTCAGCGCATAATCGAGGTTCTCATTCGTCCAGATCCAGCCGCCCACCGGCCCCGGCATTGTCCACCGCGTGTGCTGGTCATACGTCATCAGGCACAGCAGGTCGACCGACTCGCCCAGCGCCTTCAGGTCGAACGCCGCTCGCCACTCCTCGAAGATCCACTTGCCGAACGCCGTCTCCCCCGCATGGCCCGGCGCGTTCGGCACCACCGCAATCTGCACCTGCAGGTGTTCCTTATGCAGGATCGCGGCCGAGTTCCGCACCAGCGCCGACAACGCATCCCGGTCCGTCCACATAATGTCTTCAAAGTCGAACTGCACGCCGTCATACCCGTTCTCTTTGCACTCCCGCACAAACGCCCGGTTCATCTCCGCCTGCGCCTTCTGGTCGCCCAGCAGCTGATGCACCTTGTCCTTGTCGAACAGCGCAAAGATTGGCACCACCACGATGTGCGCCGCCTTCGCCGCCCGCAGCACATCCGGCTGCGGTTCCCCCGTCACCAGCCCGCTCTCATCCACCTGGTACCACGTCGGCGAAACAATATCGATCTTGTCCCGGTGCTCCATAAACGACCGCACCGAAGGCAGCCCATTGCTCATATAAAACAGAGTCTTCGGCCCCGCCTGCCCGAAAGCAGTTCCAGCCCCCACCAGCAGCAACGTCCAAAGCACCTTTCTCATGCAACCCCCATAGTTACAAATCTCAAATGCCACCTCGTCCACCCCAGGCGACGCCCCTCCATCATAAGGTCCCCACTCGCCACACAGCCCGGGTGGCCCCACCCTTTGCATCCTCACCGTAAAAGGCGGGATCAAACCCGCCGCAAAGCCTCCACCATCGCCCGCACCGCCCCAACCCCAACTCCACCCGCCTCACACCGCAGCGACCCATGAAACTGCCGAGCCCCCGTAGCCCGCGCCACCGCCGCCGCGTTCTCCACCCGCAGCCCCCCACCCACCGCAATCTTGATCCGCCCGCGCCCCTGCTCCACCAGTCGCGCCAGCGACGCGCCCCCAGCCACCACATCGCTCGCCCCACCCGAGGTCAGCACCCGCCCGCATCCCGCCCGCACCACATCCTCAAGCCCCTGCTCCAGGTCCGCCACCTCGTCAAACGCCCGGTGAAACGTCACCTCGAGCGGCCCCGCCATCGCCACCAGCTCCGCCGTCCGCTCCACATCCACGCCGCCATCCGCCCGCAGCACCCCCAGCACCACCCCCGCCACGCCCAGCACCCGCAGGTGCTCCACATCCCGCCGCATCACCCGGAACTCGGAATCCGAATAAACAAAATCACCACCCCGGGGCCGCACCATCGCATGCACCGGCAGCCCGCTCCGCTCTACCGCCTCGGCCGTCATGCCATGGCTCGGTGTCAGTCCACCCTCGCTCAGCGCCGCGCACAGCTCGATCCGGTCCGCCCCACCCTCGCCGGCCGCCACGCATGCCGCCACACTCTCTGCGCACAGCTCAAACACGATCTCCCGCTCCGACGACACCACCTGCCGCATTAGCGCAACCCCCTTTCGAGGCACGGCTCTACCCATCTTTCTTTGACCCTACAGGCAATCCACGCGCAATTCACACCCACGCCCGAAACACTGAGCAGTAAGATGAACACCATGGCTACCGCGACCGCTCGACCGTCCATCCCCGCCGAAGGCTACCTGGTCCCCTCCGCGCCCCGGCATCCCACGCCGCTGCCCGAGATCATCGACGCCCTGCGCACCATCGTGCAGCTCGACGGCCTCACCGACGACGAATACACCTGGCTCGCCACCCACGGCACCGAGCGCGTCGGCAACGAAGGCGCCCTCATCTTCCGCGAAGGCGAACCCTCCGCCAACCTCAACTTCATCCTCGCCGGCGAGATCCACGTCCGCCGCCGCAACTCCGGCCCACTCGCCCTCTTCATCGGCCGCGCCGGCCAGATGACCGGCCTCCTGCCCTTCTCGCGCATGAAAGGCTACGGCGGCGACGGCTTCACCGTCGGCCCCTGCTGGGTCCTCGACATTCACAAGGACCTCTTCCCCGCCATGCTCGCGGCCATACCCTCCATGGGCCAACGCTGTGTCTCCGTCCTGCTCGACCGCGTCCGCGAGGTCACCCGCATGGAGCAGCAGGCAGAGAAACTCTCCGCCCTCGGCAAGCTCGCCGCCAATCTCGCCCACGAGCTCAACAACCCCGCCTCCGCCGCCCAGCGCTCCGCCGCCAGCCTCTTCGGCGAGCTCCGCGACTACGGCGGCTGGAAGTACCAGCTCGGCAAGCTGTGCCTCACCGACGCCGAATCCGAACACTACACCAACTGGGTCGCGAGTGCCCGCGGACGCATGGCAGCCTACAGCAGCGCCGCCGTCGCCGCCGTCAGCCCGCTCGACGCCAGCGATCGCGAAGATGTCCTCATCCGCTGGCTCGAAGCCCACAACATCCCCGCCCCGTGGACCATCGCGCCCGCGCTCGCCGAGACCCGCCTCCCCACCAGCATCCTCGACGAGCTCGTCGCCGTCGTCCGCCCCGAGACCCTCCCCATCGCCCTCGCCACCGTCGCCAGCTCGCTCCGTGTCGAGCGCCTCGCCGAGACCGTCGTCGACTCCACCGTCCGCATCTTCGACCTCATCAGCGCCATCAAGGATTACTCCTACATGGACCAGGCGCCCATCCAGGACATCGACATCGCCCAGTCCCTCGAACGCACCCTCTCCATGTTCGCCTCCCGCCTTGGCAAAATCACCGTCGAGACCGACTTCGACCCCGCCCTCCCCGCCATCGGCGCCTACGGCAGCGAGCTCAACCAGGTCTGGACCGCACTCATCGAAAACGCCATCGACGCCATGGATGGTGCCGGTACCCTGCGCCTCACCACCCGCCTCGCCGGCCAGATGGCCCGCATCGAGGTCTGGGACACCGGCCAGGGCATCGACCCCATCCTCCTCAGCCGCATCTTCGAGCCCTTCTTCACCACCAAGGCACCCGGCCACGGCCTCGGCCTCGGCCTCGACACCGCCCAGCGCATCGTCTCCAAACACTCCGGCTTCCTTACAGTAGACTCCCGCCCCGGCACCACCTGCTTCCAGGTCCGCCTCCCCATCGACCAGGCCCAGGCCTACTGACCACTTCGCTTCGTCCCAGGAACCAAACCTCATCATCCTCCGCGAAGCGTAAGACCTGCTGTTCGCCTTCGCCCTCGCTTCTATTCCCGCCCCTTCCGAACGAAACCTGCCTCTGATCGCGCCAAGAATTTCCGTCGGATCGCGCAACAAACCTCCGTCATCCCGACCGAAGGCGCAGCCCTTGGCGCCGCAGTGGAGGGCCCCCCGCATTTGGCCTTTGCCCTTCTTCCATATCCCCGAAGGAAACGAGGGCTGTCATCCCCCTAAACTTTCATCCACACCACAGTCGCAGATCGCTTCTAATAGTTATTCAGCGATCTCGCACACAGCGAGACGAAGATCAGGGAGGAGACGCGCGTTTACGAAAACCTAAGCACGGCTGCAGCCCAATTGCAGCGACTCCGCTATCCTGTTTGAGTATCGTGCAGTGACGCGTATGCCGGAGGGAGAAGAGACATGGAGTGCGGAAACAGGTGCGGTCACGGCCACCCAGTCGTAAGGCACTCCATAATCTGTTTCGTTGTAGCATTGCTTTCTCCGGGGTTTCTATGGGGCCATCCAGTTCCGGGCACACCTGCTCCCTCGTTGTCTTCCCTGCGACTGCTCCAGGCACCCCCAGGGGTAAGTGCCAACCGTGCAAGCCTCCGAGGTAAGGTTGTCGTCCTTGAATTCTGGGCCACCTGGTGTTCCCCATGTATCGCTAGCCTTCCGCGCATCAACCAGCTTGTGACTTCGCTGGATCCGGCAAAGTTCCAGTTCATCTCCATCGATGATGAAGACTTCCAGGCCGTGGAAAACTTCTTGTCTAAGAAGAAGATGTCAGGGTGGGTCGGAGTCGATGAGTCGGGAGCTGTGTTTCGCCAGTATGGGATTCAATCCAGGCCGACCACCGTCGTCATTGACGCAAACGGAAAGCTAATCGCGGTCACAGAGATCGATTCCCTAACCAAGGCTGATCTGAGCGCTGTCGCTGAAGGAAAGCGCGTTACGTTTAAGCCGATTCTTGCGATCACAGAGACAACCGCCCCATCGAAACCAGCGATCGCGGGTTCGCTCTTTGCGGTGTCTGTCAGCAAAGCTTCACCTGAAGAGAAGTTGTCCTTTGCCAAGCATCCGCCAACTGGAACCGACCTGCTCGGGCAGGACGCCGACAGCCTTCTAACGAACGTTCTGGACACCTTCAATAATCGTTATGTCCTGAAGGATTCTCTTCCGCAAGGCCGGTTTGACCTTCACGTGAACACCGTTGCGGTGCCCGTGGAAGTGAGCGATACGATCATTCAGCAGGCAGTCCTTGCCGCCCTGCACGTGCGCATTCAACCAAAGACTATCACCAGAGCCGCGTACATTCTGCGCGCCACTGCCGCCAGCAAAGAGCTGCTCAGTCCCTCGGCCTCCACCCACGCGGTGAAGCGGGGCTGCTGGCACGGCAGGTTCCTTCTGATGAACGGCAGCATGGACGATCTCGCTTACATTCTGGCGACGGGATTAGAAATGCCCGTCGTAAACGAAACGGGCATCAACGGCACCTATGATGCACGCTTTGAAGTCAATGAGGCCGACGTTGACAGCCTGAATACCGTTCTAAAAAACACTTACGGGCTGGAACTTGTGGCGGGTTCTCAAGAGAGCTCTCTGACCGTGCTCGAAGTAACAAAGCAAACAGAGAACCAGCGCTCTCCGCCAGA
Organism: uncultured Acidobacteriaceae bacterium; assembly: GCA_964245235.1. GTDB lineage: Bacteria > Acidobacteriota > Terriglobia > Terriglobales > Acidobacteriaceae > Edaphobacter. The sequence continues at coordinate 22,263 of CAXTLS010000046.1, read as the reverse complement.
AGAAGTGCAACCGAACAAGCACTAGGACGCTCCATGAATGGAATCTGCAGCGTTGTTTGTGTGCGGCCGGCGTTGCTCGCGCACCAATTTTGTCTCGCTAAGTCGCCTTCTGTTAATGTACCACCTTGATTGATGCGGATTATGTAATTAATCTCAATTGGTGCGGGCAATCCAGTGCGCGTTCGAGCTTCCAGATCTCTTCGGAATAGACCCAAAAACCGTAGCTATATAACGACAGCTTGTAGCTACAGAACTGTAGTTATAGTACTACAAATCTGTAGTTACAATGGCTCTTTTTATACCTACAGATTTGTAGTACTTAAGACGCGCACACCGAACGGAGGCCGTCTCAGCAGCACCATCCTGTCAAGTTGTTGCACCCGCGACCAGCCCTACTTCGTAACCTCAACGCCACGCCAGAACGCCACATGATGCTTCACATTGCGGGCAGCCGGCTTCGGATCAGGGTAGTACCAGGCCGCGTCCGGGTTCTCCTGGCCATCCACGATGATCGTGTAGTACCGTGCCTGGCCCTTCCACGGGCAGCTCGAAGTCGTAGAACTTGCTTTGAAAAACTCGCGCCTGACCGACTCATCCGGGAAGTAAATGTTCCCCTCGACCGTCTCGTACGTCTCGCTCTCCGCCAGTGTTTGCCCGTTCCAGACTGCCTTTGCCATGTAAGACTACCCGCATTCTTTTCAATAAGTTACGGCAGACGCAGAGCTTCCCCCACCGCCAGCCGAGGTCCTGAGACCAAAGTGCTCACAGCGCATTTGTAACAGAATCAGGGCGTTAAGGAAAGTCGGCGGACCCGGTCAGGCCACGCTCTCCATCAGCGGCCGCGTCTTCTCCGGATCAGGCCGCACCGGCTCGGGCGCAGGCGCCGCAGGCCCGGCAATCTCCTCCTCATAGCCGCACGGCTTGTGCGTCGACTCTTCCGCTGGCGCCCCCTTCCTTGGCCGTCGCTTCGGCAGCGCCTCCTGGTTATTCGGACACACCAGGAAAGTTCCCTTCGCGTTACTCACCTCCAGCACATACGTGCTGTCGCACTGCGGACAATGCTGGTTCACCAGCTTCAGATTGCTTGCGAAATCGCACTTCGGATAGTTCACACAGCCATAGAAGACATCGCCTCGCTTCGTCTTCCGCACCGCAATATCGCCGCCATCCTTTGGGCACTTCACGTCCAACAGCTCTTGTTTCACGTACTTGCACTTCGGGTAGCCGGAGCACGCAATAAACTCCCCATACTGCCCGTCCCGCTGCAGCAGCGGTTTGCCACACTTCGGGCAAGCTTCCTCCAGCTGCACCGGCGGTTTCTGCTGCACCTTCTGCGTCAGCTTGCGAATCGTCTTGCACGGCGGATCTTCGCTGTACCCCGGGCAGCTCATGAACGGCCCCCACGGACCATTCTTCAGCACCATCTGCCGCCCGCAGTTATCGCAGAACTCCTCCTCCGGCGCTTCATCCGCGCCCGGCGCGCTCAGGTCCGGCTTGGCCGCGAAGTTCTCCTTGGTAAAGTCGCAGGAGAACGGCTCCGCCACAATCTTTTTGCCGAACTTTGCCGCCTCGGCCACCGCATGCGTCAACCCCTTGACGTCCGCGACCTCTTCGGAAAAGTTGGTCATGTCCTCGACCATCCCCTTGATCGTCATCGGGAACCCGATCGCCGTCAGCACCTTCTTCGTTACCGCCCTCGGGTCCTTCTTCCATGGCCCCAGCGGGATTGTCACCGGCTTGGTCCGCGTGAAGTTGCTGCACGAGTAAAAGCTGCCGAACTTGCCCCACTTCATAATCAGCGGACTGCCGCACTTGTCGCACATCTCCGCGGTCTTAAGCTCCATCCGCTTGATGTCTTCCATGTTCGTACCGGCCACCAGCAGCTCCTTCTCGAAGTGGTCATAGAAGCCGTTCAGCAGGTCCGTCCAACGCTCGTTCCCATCCTCCACCGCATCCAGCTCGCCCTCGAGCCGTGCCGTATATTGCAGGTCGAAGATGTACGGGAAGTTCTTAACCAACAGCCCCGTCACCACCGTGCCAATCTCGGTCGGTACAAACTTCGCGCCAATCTTCTTCACATAATCGCGGTCCTGGATCGTGTTGATAATCGAGGCGTAGGTCGACGGCCGGCCAATCCCCTTCTCCTCAAGCACGCGCACCAGCGATGCCTCGTTATAACGTGGCGGCGGCTCGGTCGCCTTCTGCTGCGGATCAAGCTCCGTCAGCCCGAGCACCTGGCCCTGGTTCAGCTCCGGCAGCCGTCGCTCGGCCTCATCCTTCTCTTCTTTCTCGCCGGCCTCGCCCTCCTGCTGCGCCACCTGCTCTTCCTTCCGGTCGACCAGCGCCTGCTCTTCCTTGCTCGCCTTACCCTTCGCCGCTGCCCGCGCCCGCTTGTCCTCTTCCTCAAACTTCAGGAAGCCTTCGAACTTCAGCACGCTGCCGCTCACGCGAAAGTCATACGTGTGATCCGCCTTCGCCGCCACATCGACCGTCGTCTGATCAAACACCGCTGGCGTCATCTGGCTCGACACAAACCGCTGCCAGATCAGCCGATACAGCCGGAACTGCTCGTCCGAGAGGTGCCGCCGAATCGACTCCGGCGTGAAGCTCACATGTGTCGGCCGGATCGCCTCGTGTGCATCCTGCGCCTGAACTTCCTTCTTCTTGCCCGCATACTCGTTCGCCGTCTTCGGCAGGTACGCCGTGCCCAGCTTGCTAATATACTCGCGCGCTTCTTCGATCGCATCCGGCGAAACCCGTGTCGAATCGGTGCGCATGTACGTGATCAGACCGACCGTGCCTTCGCTGCCAATCTCCACGCCCTCATACAGCCGCTGCGCCACGCCCATCGTGCGCCGCACGTTGAAGCCCAGCCGCCCCGCCGCATCCTGCTGCAGCTTGCTCGTCGTGTACGGAGCCTGCGGATTCCGCCGCCGCTCCTTCTTCTCGATCCCGCGAACCGTCCACGTCGCGCCTTCAAGCTGCGCTATAACCTCGTCCACCGCTTCCTTGTCCGGCAGCGCACTCGCAAGGAACTGCTCCTTGCCGTCCTTGTCCAGACCGTTCGCCACGCGAATGGCCTTGCCTTCAATCCCCACCATGCGTGCCGTAAAGTCCTGCCCGCCTTTACCCGGATCAAGCAGCGCGTCAACCGTCCAGTACTCCACCGGCTTGAACTCGTTGATCTCGAGTTCCCGTTCCACAATCAGCCGCAGCGCTACCGTCTGCACACGCCCCGCCGAAAGCCCGCGCCTCACCTTGTCCCACAGCAGCGGCGAGATCTGGTACCCCACCAACCGGTCCAGAACCCGGCGCGTCTGCTGCGCGTCCACCAGATTCTCATCCACATCCCGCGCATTCAGAAACGCGGCCTTCACCGCCTTTTGCGTAATCTCGTTAAAGGTCACTCGCCGGATCTTCGTCTTGTCCTTCATCACCGGCAGCAGCTGCATCGCAAGGTGCGCCGCAATCGCCTCGCCTTCGCGATCCGGGTCAGGCGCCAGATACACCATGTCGGCCTTAGCCGCGAGCTTCTTCAGTCGATCAACAACCTTTTCCTTACCAGGCGACACGATCAACGTTGGCTCGAAGGTACGCTTCAAGAGCTCCACGCCAATGTCGTTTTTGGGCAGGTCCATGATGTGCCCGATCGAGGCTTCCACCACGTAGTCGCTGCCGAGATATTTATTGATCGTCTTCGCCTTTGCCGGCGACTCCACGATCACCAATGACTTTCCCATTCGTTCCCTTCACTCACCAGAACCGATCGCCGTAGCCATCCGTTCCGTTCTTCCTGATTCACTGCGAACCTAACACGCTTCTTCCTGCGCGTCATCTTCCACCTGTAGCTCCAAAGGACGCTCGCCACCTCGAAACGTCATCCCGCCGCTCCCACGCCGACGGTCAGTAAAGCCCCACTTGGCTCGACCCACCGGCCGCCTGCCATCGCCGTAAACGCAAGCCGTATCTTCATCTTGCGTCGCAGTTTGCACTAGAAACAGCGTACGTAATTCTTGCCCGGAAGTTGTTTCACGCGTCCGGCCAGTTCCAATTCGAACAGCGCCGTAAAGATTTCTGCCGACCCCAGTTCGGCTTCCAGCCCTTCGATCAACGCGTCGAGCTGCAGCGACTCATCATGCCGCAGCCGGTCAAACACCAGCCGCTCATGCTCCGGCATCGGCGTCTCATTAAACAAAGATGCGGCGCCGCCTACTTTCGATTCAGCCCCGCTACTCGCCGCCATCTCGTCCTCAAGCTGCAACCGTATCTGCGATGGCAGGTCCTCCCACACGTCCTCCCACGTCGCCGTCAGCTTCGCGCCCTGCTTGATCAGCGTGTTCGGACCCCACGCATTCTTGTTCGTCACGTTCCCCGGCACGGCGTACACGTCGCGATTCTGCTCCATCGCGCAGCGCGCCGTAATCCGCGTACCCGAGTACTCGGCCGCCTCAATCACCAGCACCCCGACACTCATCCCGCTCAGCACCCGGTTGCGAATCGGAAAGTTCTGCGGTGCAGGAAACGTTCCCATCGGATACTCGCTCACAATCGTGCCGCCGCTCTCGACAATCCGCTCCGCCAGCCGCTTGTTCTCCTTCGGATAGATGACGTCGATCCCCGTCCCCCACACCGCGACCGTCTTGCCACCCGCATCAAGCGCACCCTTATGCGCCGCCGTATCCACCCCGCGCGCCATGCCGCTCAGGATCGTCAGCCGACGATTTGCCAGGTCCCGCGACAGCATCTCCGCCATCCCTGCGCCATACGGTGAAGGTTGTCGCGTCCCCACGACCGCGATGCCCGGCCGCGCCAGCAGCTCGGCATTCCCGCGAATCCACAACACTGCTGGCGGATCGTAGATCTCTCGAAGCCGCTCCGGATACGTGTCGTCCTCCGGCGTAATAAAGCTGCCGCCCCCGTCCACGATCCGCTTGACCTCTGTCTCTGCCGCCGCCAACGCCCGGCCGTCGAAGACGAACTGGGCTGATTCGGCAGGCATCCCCGCGCCCTCGAGCTCTGTCAGCGAAGCCTCAAAGACGCGCTCCGCCCGGCCCAGCCGCTGCACCGCCTTCACCGAGCGGATCGCCCCCATTCCCGGCGTCAGGATTAGCGCCATCCATCCCAGGCGGGCACGTTCACACGCCGCCGCGGTCATTAACGCCTCTGCCATCACACTCATCCGTCGTCACCTTCTCTGGGAAACTGCCACAACCCACCGGATGACGGCAGAGCCTAGCCCTCGTCCCGCCCCGTGTCAAGGGAGAACGTCACCCACAAGGTAAAGTAGAACAACACAACTCATGGAGAGTCGGCCACCGACGATAGAAGATCTATACCCTTCCCAGGGCGCATCCACTACCATGAGGGCGTTATGAATTTAGGAAATGCCCGAGTCGCGAATCTAGATGGTAGTCCGCGAGATGACTCGTTGGCTCCTTCTGCGTCACGCATCCCGTGGCTTGACCTGCTCGTCACCTTCGGCGTCATGCTCCTCTTTTCCTGGCTCGGCATCATGCTCTCCCGCCACTCCGACGGCGTAGCGACTATCTGGATCAGCAACGGCCTGCTCTTCGGCATCATCATTCGCCGGCCGCGCTCCGTCTGGCCCTGGTTTTTCCTCGTCGGCGTGGCCGCAGACACCCTGGCCGATCTCATCTACGGCGATCGCCTGGCACTCTCCTTCGGCGTCGCCATCTCGAACTCCATCGAAGTCATCATCGCCACCGTTCTCCTCACCTACTGGTTCGGACAGCCCTTCAAGCTCTCCCGGCTTCGACCCCTGGTCGGCTTCCTCGCCATCGCTGTCGTCGGCGGTCCCATCGTTTGCAGCCTCCTCGGCACCTTCTGGGAGCGGCTCTTCATCCCCTCCGGCCCCTGGTGGGAGGCAGCCCGGACCTGGTACTTCGGCGACAGCCTCGGCATGGCCATGGTCGCGCCGCTGGTCTTCGTCCTCCAACGCCCCGGGTTCTTTGCCATCCTGCAACGCAGGCAGCTTCCCCGCACCCTGCTCATTCTCATCATTCCCTCACTCGCCACCCTGCTGGTCTTTACCCACGACCACGATCCCCTCATCTTCGCCATCTTCCCCGCGCTGCTCTTCGTCGTCTTCCGCCTCGGCTTCCCCGGCTCGGTGCTCGCCATCTTCGTCATCGCCTGCATCGCAATCTCGCTCACCGTCGCCGGCCACGGCCCACTCATGCTCATCCCCGGCGCCAGCATGCTGCACCGCATCGTGGTCGTGCAGATCTTCGTCGCCGTCGCGCTCTTCACCTGCTTTCCCGTCGCCGCGCTGCTCGAAGAGCACAAAGCGCTCGAGACCTCGCTGCAGGAGAGTGAAGCGCAGTACCGCGAGCTCGCCAACACCGACGCCCTTACCGGCGTCGGCAATCGCCGCGCCTTCGACGACCGCCTGGCAGCCGAATGGCACGACGCCCTCACCCACCATCACCAGCTCGCCCTGCTCTCCATCGACATCGACATCTTCAAGATCTACAACGACATCTACGGTCATCTCGCCGGCGACGAGTGCCTCCGCCGCATCGCCACCGTCATCGCCGAAAGCCTGCGCCCCGACGACCCCGCCAAGGTCTTTCGCCTCGGTGGCGAGGAGTTCGCCGCTATCCTTCCCGCCACCACCGCCGACCAGGCCCTCCTCACCGCCGAGTCCGTTCGCAGGGCCGTCCTCGAGGCCTGTATCGAACACACCGGCAGCCCGCACGGTTGTCAGACCATCAGCGTCGGCGTCGCCAGCCTCATCCCCACACCCGCTATCTCCGTACTCACCCTGCTCACCCTCTCCGATGAAGCGCTCTACCGCGCCAAACGCCTCGGCCGCAATCGCGCTGAACTCGCCGATAAGCGCCTCGCCAGCATCTCCTAGCCGCCCCTACCATTCCCCCGCAGCACCTGCGAACCCCCCGCGCGCCTGACTCATCCAATCCCTGTGTCCTCTTCCCCGAAGCTCCGCGTCGCCGCCATCAGCTTCCTCAACCCCGCGCCGCTCATGTGGGACTTCGAGCACCCCCCCACCAACACCGCACTCGCCGAACGCTACAACCTCCACTACACCGATCCCGCACAGTGTGCCGCAGAGCTCCTTGCCGGCCGCGCTGACCTCGGCCTCATCCCCGTCGCCGCCCTCACCCCCGAGCTCGCCATCGTTCCCGGCTGCACTATCGCCTCGCTCGACCGCGTCCGTTCCATCCAGCTCATCCTGAAAGCTCCGCACACGTTAGACACGGTCAGAACCATCGCCGCCGACACCGCTTCGCGCAGCTCGCGCGCTTATACCCAGGTCCTCTTCCGCAGCTTCCTCGGGACGCAGCCCACCTTCCTGCCCGCGCCGGCTGACCCCATCGCCATGCTCGCGCGTGCCGACGCCGCCCTGCTTATCGGCGACCCCGCGCTGCTCGCCCTCGAGGCCCGTGCCGCCATTGAGCAGGCCGCCGGCCCCTGCCTCTGGCTCGATCTCGCCCACGAGTGGCACACCCGCACCAACCTCCCCTGGGTAGCCGCCGTCTGGGCCGTCCGCCCCGAAGCCCTCAGCCACGCGGGCATCACGCCCGCCCAGCTCACCCATGACCTCGCGCACTCTCGCGACCATGGCCTCGCCAACACCGAAGCCCTGGTCGCCGAGTGGACGCCGCGCATCGCCCTGCCGCCCCACACCATTCGCGACTACCTCACCCACAACATCCACTACACCCTCGACCCGGCCTGCATCCGCGCCCTCGAGCTCTTTCGCGCCTGCGCCGCCGAGGTCGACGCGCTGCCGTCCCTCGGCCCCCTTCATTTCCTCAAGTAGCTCAATCTCTCCGCGACTTCACACCCGCGACTCACGTCTCATAGGCTATGAGTCTCCTCGCCGCTGCACGATCCGCCACCGCCGTCGCAGCCGAAATCCTCGCCGCGCCCGAGCACCGCAGCAAGCTCCTCCATCTCTTCTTCCACTTCGGCGTCTTCGGCCTATTCTTCGTCTCGATCGTCGACTCGTCCTTCGTGCCCCTCCCCCTGCCCGGCGTTACCGACATCATGATCATCGTGCTCGCCGCCCAGCACACCAACTGGCTCCTGCTGGTCGCGCTGGCCACCGCTGGCTCAGCCCTCGGCGGCTACTTCAGCTACCAGGTTGGCCACTCCGGCGGCCTCGCATTCCTCGAAAAGAACATCCCGCCCCGCATCTTCAAACGCGTCTGCAACTGGATGGAGAACCACGCCATCCTCGCCGTCGCCCTCCCCGCCATCCTGCCGCCGCCCATGCCCCTCAGCCCCTTCGTCCTCGCTGCCGGCGCACTCAAGATGTCCAAGCGGAAGTTCCTCACCACCTTCACCGTCAGTCGCGCCGCGCGCCATGTGGTCGCCGCCTGGCTCGGCATCCACTACGGCAAACAGGTGCTGCGCTTCTGGGCCCAGTTCTCGAACAAGTGGGCCACCACCATCCTCGTCATCCTCTGGACCGTCATCCTCGTCAGCTGCGCCATCGCCTTCTACAAGCTCTACAAAACCTCCCGCACCATGGGCATCCGCCCCAAGAACGTCCCTCAGCCGCAGGCCTGACCCTACTGCAGGAAGCAGCTTTCTTCTTCCCCTACCGAAACCTCCGCCATCCCGACCGAAGGCGGGCGCTTGCGCCGCAGTGGAGGAAACCCTGCATTGCACCTTCGCTGTTGCCTGTTTTCCGCTACCAGGCCTAAGCCGCCACTACTCTCGCACGAGGCGCAAACTTACGCCGGTAGTACACCGTCATCACCACGATCGCCGGGACCCCAATCGCCGTAGGCCAGAGCCACAGAATCATCCCGCCGGCCCCAAAGATCCGCGGCAGCGTCACCACCGAAAACGCGGTCCACGCTGCAATGTAGCTCCCAATCATGTTGCCGAGATGCGTGTACCACCAGAACATCTTCTCCTTCGGCTTCCTCACGAACGTCCAAAGCTCCCCCACCGCCAGCCGCATCCCCACAAATCCGAAGACAATCGACACCACCCCCATATGCTGCACCGCCGCCGGCCGAAACGCTCCCAGCCCCGCCAGCGCCGCACTCGAGCAGAACGTCACGATCCCCGCCACCCAGTCGATCGCCCCTGCGCTTCCGCCCCGCGCCAGCGCCTTCAGCTTCGTCACCCGGTAGCCCGAGAACGCCGCATAGAAGCTGAACACCGCCACCAGCGCCAGGAACAGCACCGGCCGGTACAGCGCCATCGGCAGCGCCGTCGCCGCGACAGTGCCCATCGCCCACAGGTACACCATGCCCCACAGCCGGTGCGCCTTGCCGCCCTTCGCCGTCGCCAGAGCCACCGGCGCCAGCAGGAATGACGTGGCCCCCGCCGTTATATGAATCCCAAGAAACGCCCTCATCCACAATGGATCATGCATCGCGTCCTCCGTCGTTACACTGTCTCCGCTCTGGCCCGTTTCAACTCCTCCAACGCCGCCAGCGTCTCCTGGCACCATGCAAGTGCAGCTACGCTCTGATGACGGCCATAGTTCAACGTCATCAGCCAGAACGGCAGCTGCGGATCACCCGCCGAATCAACTGTCAGCTTCTTCACCGTCGCCGCATACACGTCTTGCGCCGCCCGCTGCTGCTCTGCGAACGCCAGCACATGCTGCTCCGCAATCTCGCCACCGGCATGCGCGCCGAAGAACACCTTCAGCAGAAGCTCATTGCGCGCGACCGTCGGCACCACCGGCATCTCCAGCCACCGGCACAGCTCGGTCCGTCCCGCCTCCGTAAGCGAGTAGACGTTCCGCTCCGGCCGCCCCGGCCGGCTCTCCGTCATCTTCGCAATCAACCCCGCCTCGGCCAGCCGCTTCAGCGAGGGATAAATCTGGCCGTAACTCTCATTCCAGAAGTGCCCGATCGACCAAGGCACAAGCTGCCGAATGTCATACCCCGACATAGGACAGATCGTCAGCAGCCCAAGCAGCGCATTCTGCGTACTCCCAGCAGCATCCATATCCGTAAGATATATATCTAAAAGATATATGTAAACGGAGATTTACTATTCACCTTCGAAAACGAAAGCTACATCTCCCAGCGCAGCAGCGTCGTCCCCACCGTAAACCCGCCACCAAAGGAAGCCAGCAGCACCGCATCTCCCTTGTGCAGCCGGTTCTGCTCGAGCGCCGTGTGCATCGCCAGCGGAATCGTTCCCGCCGTCGTATTGCCGTACTCGCCGATATTGATGACGACCTTCTCGATCGGGAGACCCAGCCGTTCCGCCGTCGCTTCGATGATCCGTCGATTCGCCTGGTGAGGTATAAAGCAGTCCACATCCGCAGCCGCCAGGCCATTCCGCAGCAGCAGCGCCTCGCTCAGCTCCGCCATCTTTCGCACCGCCACCTTGAAGACCGCGCTGCCCGCCTGGTGCACGAAGTGCATCTTCTCCGCCACAGTCGCCGCCGTCGAAGGATGCAGGCTCCCACCCCCCGGCATGTACAGCGACGCCGCGCCCGTGCCATCAATCTCATGTACGAAATCAACCATCCCGATCTCGCCCTCGCGCGTCGGCTCCAGCAGCACCGCCCCTGCGCCGTCGCCAAACAGGATGCAGGTCGAGCGATCCGTGTAGTCGAGGATCGAGCTCATCACGTCCGCGCCAATCACCATCACCTTCCGGTGCACGCCCGACTCGATCAGCTTCGCCCCCACCTGCAGCGCATACAGAAAGCCCGAGCAGGCCGCCGACAGGTCGAATCCCCACGCCCCCTGCGCGCCGATCTTCTCCTGCACCAGGCACGCTGTCGCCGGGAACAGCATATCGGGCGTCACCGTCGCGACAATAATCGCGTCAATCTCGCTCGCCTCGATCCCCCGCCGCGCCAGGCAGCAGCGCGCCGCCTCCGCCGCCAGGTCGCTCGTCGCCACTCCCGGCTCCACAATGTGGCGCTGATAAATGCCCGTGCGCTCGACGATCCACTCATCGTTGGTGGCCACCATCTTCTCCAGATCGGCATTGGTCAACAGCATCGGCGGAACATACACCCCAAGGGAACTGATCTTCGCGCCGGCCCGCACCTGCGGCCTCAACTTCAAACTCAAAGGACTACCTCATCTACGCCGAATGCCGACATCTATACAGAGTACAAAACTATTACAAATGAACGCTCGTTCAACGGGTGTCATTCTCCCTGCCGACGTAGGACGCTGTCACGTGAAAACACGTCACCGGTAGCCCAAAGCCTCCAAAGGGTCAGTATCCGGACTAAGCGTGCAGCAAGAAACCTCGCCGAAGGTCTCCCAAGGCTTCGAATCAGCCGCGCACAAGCGATCTCCCTGCCTTCTTTCTGTCATCAACAAAAAGTGATCCTGAGCGAAGCTTCTCGCAGCCCCACCCGCGAGAAGCGCAGTCAAAGGACCTGCATTTGATTCCGCGTACGGACTCCCACCACGTCGCCGCGAACAATCTAGAGAAAAAAGAATTGTGGGGAGAGAATTAGTGCAGAGGCTCCTACTGCGCCATCGCGAATCCGTCTGCATGAGGAGAGAATTAATGCCGGGGCTCCTACTGCGCCATCGCGAATCCGTCTGCATGAGGAGAGAATAATGCCGGGGCTCCTACTGCGCCCATACTAGCCCGTTACCGTTGCTTCCTTCCGGACCTGGCGGGGTTGGCGGGATTACGTCGCGTAGGACCCGGCACTTCCAGAGTCTACCATCGCAGGTATGCTCAACTCCAGCACCCGATGAACCCTCCCCCCGATCCAGCCCAGGTCTTCTACCGCTCCCGCCACGCCGCCCTCACCACCCAGGCACAGGCCGCCGAAACCCTCGCCGCCCGCCTCCGCCTCACCCTGCTTCTCCTCCTCGCCACAAGCTTCAGCTTGATCATTGCCACGCTGCGCACCAGCCTCCCTGCCTGGCCAGTCCTGCTGCCGCTCCTCGCCGCCGCCATTACCCTCGGCTTCTCCCTCCGCAACCGCCGCCGCCTCGAGCGCCTAGCCCGCCTCACGCTCCTCTACACCCGCGCCCTTGGCCGGCAGGATGGCACCGCCCCGCAGTCCGGCCACACCGGCGAAGCCTTCCGCCCCGCCACCCACCTCTACGATCAAGACCTCGCCATCCTCGGGCCCCACTCCCTCTTCGGCCTGCTTGCCACCGCCCGCACCGGCATCGGCCAGCGCGGCCTAGCGCACAACCTGCTCTACCTGCCCAACCACGACGCCACCCTCGCCCGCCAGCTCGCCATCCAGGAGCTCGCCCCCGCGAACGATCTCCGCGAACAGATCCATCTGCTCGGCGTCAGCGACTTCCAGCAGCTCCCCGCCACCTTCTTCGACACCTGGCTCGACGACCCGCCGCCCGTCTTCCACCCCGCCCTCCGCCTCGGCCTGCTCGTCACCACGGCCGCCTATCTGCTCCTCACCCTCGCCGGCCTCGTCCACCTCGCCGCCTGGTCCACCCTCCGGCCCAACATCTTCGCCCTGCTCGGCCTCCAGGCCGTCATCGCCCTCGCCGTCCGCAAGCGCGTCGTCCCCGTGCTCGACGCCGCCTCGCACCTCTCCAACCAGATGGAGATCTTCCGCGACGGCCTGGCCCTGCTCCAGGCCGCCACCTTCACCGCGCCCCGCCTCATCGCGCTGCAACAACTCTCCCGGCAACCCGGCAACGCCGTCCCGCTCCTCGCCGCCGCCGAGCGCCACTTCACCGTCGTCGAGCAGCGCACGAAGAACATCTTTCTCATCCTCTCGCTGTTCCTCGCCATCGGCACCCACATCGCCATCGCCATCGCCGCCTGGAAGCGCCGGAACGCCGCCGCCATGAAGCACTGGCTCGCCGCCTGGGCCGAGTTCGAAGCCCTCAACGCCTTCGCCACCTACGCCTACGAGCACCCCGCCAACATCTACCCCGAGATCCTCCCCTCAGGCACCGCCATCTTCGAGGTCACCGCCCTCGCCCACCCGCTCCTGCCCCCCGACGCCATCACCAACGACATCGCCTTCAACCCCGCCACCAGCCTCTACCTCATCAGCGGCTCCAACATGGCCGGCAAATCGACGCTGCTCCGCGCCATCGGCCTCAACGCCGTTCTCGCCGCAAATGGCGCCCCCATCCGCGCCACCGCCGCCCGCATCGCACCCCTCACCCTCGGCGCTTCCATCGCCCTCACCGACTCGCTCGCCGAAGGCAAGTCCAAGTTCCTCGCCGAGGTCGAACGCCTCCACCAGGTCCTCGAAGCAGCCGAGCAGCCCACCCCCATCCTCTTCCTGGTCGACGAGATCTTCAGCGGCACCAACTCACTCGACCGCCGCATCGCCGCCGAGGCCATCGCCGCCGCCCTGCTCCGCCGCCACGCCATCGGCGCCCTCTCCACCCACGACCTCACCCTCACCGAGATGGCCGCCAACCCTGCACTCCGGGCCGTCAACCTCCACATGGCCAGCCCCGACCCAGCCAATCCCCTCGCCTTCGACTACCGCCTCAAACCCGGTGTCAATCCCACCTCCAACGCCCTCGCCATCCTGCGCCTCATCGGCATAGCCGTCGACTGATACAGACATAACCGGTCGACGCTAACCGGGTTACGATAACCAGGGAGCCGCGCGTGCCAACCAGATCCATCACCACCCCCGACAGCAGAGACTTTGCCAGGCTCGCCAAGGCACACACCCTCGTCCCCGTCTACCGCACCGTCACCGCCGACCTCGAAACCCCCGTCTCCGCCTTCCTCCGCATCGCCCAGCAGCCCGATGGCCGGCCCGAGCCCGAAGCCTTCCTGCTCGAGTCCGTCGAAGGCGGCGAGCACGTCGGCCGCTACACCTTCATCGGCATCCAGCCCTACAAGAAAATCACCTCGCGCGGCCGCCACATCGTCATCGACGAGGGTAGAAAACACCGCGCCTTCGACGGCGATGTCTTCGAAGAGCTCAAGTCCGCCCTCAGCGGCCACACTCCCGCCCGCCTGCCCGGCCTCCCGCCCTTCACCGCCGGCGCCGTCGGCTTCTTCGCCTACGATGTCGTCCGCCAGATCGAAACTCTTCCCGTCACCGCCACCGACGAGCTCGGCGTGCCCGACGCCTGCCTCCTCTTCTTCGACCAGGTTCTCGCCTTCGACCACGTCAAGAAGGAGATCCGCCTCATCGTCACCGCCGACCTCACCCGCGAGTCCCGCGCCACCGCCTACGCCCGCGCCGTCCGCCGCCTCAACAAGCTTGAACGCCGCCTCGCTCAGGCCCTTCCCAAACCCCCCCGGCGTCCCTCGAAGGAACCCGCCAAACTCAAGCTCACCCCACGCACCTCCAAAGCCGCCTTCCTCAAAGCCGTCGCCCGCACCAAGGACTACATCAGCTCCGGCGACGTCTTCCAGTGCGTCCTCTCCCAGCGCTTCGACTGCACCCCCGGCGTCCCCGCCTTCGACATCTATCGGGCCCTGCGCATCGTCAATCCCTCGCCCTACATGTACTTCCTCCGCTTCGGGATACAGAAAAATCAAACAGAAATCCCCGCCCACATCGTTGGCTCCTCGCCCGAGCTTCTCGTCCGCGTCCACGCCTCAGGTACCGGGCGCACCGTCGAGTACCGCCCCATCGCCGGCACCCGCCCGCGCGGCACCGACGAGCTCACCGACCGCGCCCTCGAAGCCGACCTCCGCGCCGATGAAAAAGAGATCGCCGAGCACATCATGCTCGTCGACCTTGGCCGCAACGACGTAGGCCGCGTCAGCGCATTCGGCACCGTCAAGGTCAAAGACCTCATGTTCGTCGAACGCTACTCGCACGTCATGCACCTGGTCAGCGCCCTCGAAGGCACCCTCAAGCCCGAGCTCTCCGCCATCGACGCCTTCAAAGCCTGCTTCCCCGCCGGCACCCTCTCCGGAGCCCCCAAGATCCGCGCCATGGAGATCATCGAAGAGATGGAGCCCGCCCGCCGCGGCGTCTACGGCGGCTCTATCCTCTATGCAGATTTTTCCGGAAATTTAGACTCCTGCATAGCCATCCGCACCCTCTTCATGCGCGGCCCCGAGGGCCACATCCAGGCCGGCGCCGGCATCGTCGCCGACTCCATTCCCGAAAACGAATACACCGAGTGCGCCAACAAAGCCCAGGCCGTAGTCCGCGCGATCGAACGCGCCCGCCAGCAATAAGCCACCGCCCGCTCCTGGCCTCCGTCCGTGTTAGCCTGCCCATGCAGATCACCGTCGACATCCCGGACGATCTCGCCCCGCGCATCCTCGCAGAGGGGCGTCCAGCATCCGACGCCGCCCTCGAAAGTCGCGTCTGGGGTCACGATGTGTCCGTTCTTGAC
>CAXTLS010000046.1:0-7005 GCA_964245235.1 uncultured Acidobacteriaceae bacterium | reverse complement strand
CGTGCCGGCCGCCTCAGCCAGTACGAGCTCCAGACCCTCCTCCATCTCGATAGCCGCTTTCAGCTCGAACAGCTCCTCAAAGAGCATGGCATCCTCGAGGGCGCATACGGCATTAAGGACTGGCAGCAGGACGAAAGCACCGCACAACAGATCTCCAAAAGGCTCTCGAACGACGGAGAATGAAGGCTGTCGCGGACACCTCACTGTTGAACTACCTCATCCGCATCGGCGATGTGTACATTCTCGCCGCTCTTTTCGAAACAATCACTATTCAGACGCCGTCCAGCACGATTGCGTACGAAGCGTGCTCCCATCAACGTTCGCCGGTGGATTGCCTCACCGCCGCGTGGCTCTCCATCTATCACTCCCGAGGAGCTATCGATAGCTCCTCGGAACTGGACTACGACGAACGCGAAGCAATCCCCTCGCCGAAGTCCTCAAAACGGACGCGTTGATCTGGACGAATCAAAGGGCCGGGAAGAGGCGCTTAGACGCAAGTTACCTGTGCTTGGAACTCTACGCTTGCTCAGGCTTGCACACGATCAGGAGTTGCTCGATTTAGACACGTCGCTGGTCAGCCTGAGACGAACTTCCTTCGGCGCTACAGAGAAAGTGATTGCCCTCGCCTGGTCTGGACTCTACTAAACCGAAGCGAGGCCAGCCGTCCTCGGACCCTACGCCTTCACAAACCTCATCGAAGCCGAGTTCATGCAATACCTGAGCCCGGTAGGCGCCGGCCCGTCGTCAAACACGTGCCCCAGGTGCCCCTCGCACCGCGCACACTTCACCTCAGTTCGCGCCATCCCCAGCGAACGGTCCGTCACCTCGACCACGTTCTCCTTCGCCAGCGGCGTCCAGAAGCTCGGCCATCCTGTTCCTGAATCAAACTTCGTCTTCGAGCTGAACAGCGCCGTATCGCAGCAGATGCACCGGAAGATTCCTGCGCCGTGCTCCTTCCAGCTCACCCCCGAGTACGGCATCTCCGTATCCGCCTGCCGCGCAATCCCAAACGAGTTGTCCCCCAACTGCTGCCGCCACTCGCCATCGGTCTTTACTACCTTCGCGACCGTCTGCTTTCCGAGGTTCTTTCCGTCGTCTGAAAAGTTGACGATCGTCACCTCGCCCGGCATCCCATGCACCGCCGCCTCCACCACCCGCGACCGCCGCGAAGCCAGTACCGCCACGCCGGCCGCAGCCGCCGCGCCACCCACAACAAACACTCGCCGCGTCATCGTCTTCGAGCGCACATCCGATTCAAACATCACAACCTCCGTGCCACACCTAATACATCGGACGCGAGTAACCCAGCAAAGTTACAGGCCGTCCCGCCTGCGCCGGTAAATTACCCGTCCGACTTCTCCTGCCGCAGCGCCCACCATACCCCGCCCACCACCTGGCACACGCCAATCGCCCGCGTCAACACCGGCCGCTCATGCAGCTCGTGCATCAGCCGCTTCCACGCCGCTGGCCCCTGCTTCCATGCCATCGCGTCATGCTGCGGCCGAACCAGCGCCATCACTCCATCCCCAATCAGGGCCATTGCCACGAAATGCTTCCACCGTCTCTGCTGCGTCAACATCGTCATCGCTTCACCTCGACCGTTAGAGCACACCCCGCCACTCGCCGTTGTCTCCCCCCACCAACCGCACCACAACTGCACCCACCCAGCCGCTAAAATAGCTCCAGAGCTTCCCATGATCTTCGTCCTCGACAACTACGACTCCTTCACCTACAACCTGGTCCAGTACATGGGCGAGCTCGGCGCCCCCAACGGTATCCAGCTCGTCATCCGCCGCAACGATGAACTCACGCCCGAGGAAGTCGAAGCCCTCCACCCCGACCGCATCCTCATCTCGCCCGGCCCCTGCACCCCGCAGGACGCCGGCATCAGCATCGCGCTCATCCAGCACTTTGCAAAGCTTGGTCTGACCGGCGGCCCCAGCATCCCCATCCTCGGCGTCTGCCTCGGCCACCAGTCCATCGGCGCCGCATTCGGCGGCAACGTCGTCCGCGCCCCAAAGCTCATGCACGGCAAAACCAGCGAGGTCGACCACGACGGCCGCACCATCTTCGCGGGCATCCCCTCTACTATGACCTGCACCCGCTACCACTCGCTCATCGTCGACGAGGACGCGAGCTTCCCCGCCGAGCTCGAAATCTCCGCCCGCACCACCGACGCCGCCACCGGCCAATCCACCATCATGGCCCTCCGCCACCGCGAGCTCCCCATCGAGGGCGTCCAGTTCCATCCTGAAAGCGTCCTCACCACCCACGGCAAGCAGATCATCGAGAACTTCATGAACCTCAACCCGCAGTCCAAGCAGTAGGCTGTATCCATGAGAGTCCCCCGGCTCATCCTGATCCCCATCCTCGTCGCCTCACAAACCTTCTACACGCTGCAAGTCGCCGCCCAGCAGGCCATCGGCACCGTAGGCGTCCAGGACGCCACCGTCTCCGGCGACCTCTCCATCACCAACGGCCGCGCCATGCTCATCGGCAGCACCACCATCCTCGCCAAAGATCACACCGCCGAGATCGCCCTCAACCGCGGCGGCTCCATCCGCGTCTGCGCTACCAGCGGCCTCCACCTCACCCAGTCCCAAACCGCGCCGACCCAGCCTGCGGCAGCCCAGACCACCGCCCAGACCGTGCCAGCCCAGCCCGCACTAACCCAGCCCGTCGCCGCCACCGCGCCCACCCCCCTGCTCCTCGGCCTCGACCGCGGCGCCATCGAGGTCCACGCCGCCGCCCTTGCCAGCGACGTCATCATGACCCCCGACCTCCGCTTCGCTGTCCGCTACCCCGGCCCGCTCGACCTCCGCCTCCGCGTCACCCGCAACGGCGACACTTGCGTCGAGAATCGCGGCGCTTCCGCCCCCACCCTCGCCATCACCGACCAGTTCGGCGAGGCCGCCTACGAGCTCCGTCCCGCCCAGCACGTCCTCTTCGAGCACGGCAGCTTGAAAGAGGTCGTCGACAACGAAACCTCGCCCTGCGGCTGCCCCGCCCCGCTCCCCGGCATGTCCATCGCCGACGCGATCATCGCCCCGCCCGGCACCATCGGCTCTGACCCCAAGGCCGAAGCCGCCACCCAGCATCCCTTCCCTGCCGCCGTCAGCGAAGGCCTCGCCCCGCCGCCCCCCGTCCCCCAGGCGCCCCCCAACACCGCCCACGCCCAGGTCGCCCCCTCCCTCGGCCTCCACGGCCACGGCAGCGGCACCGTCTCCCGCCCCCCCCCCCCCCGCCCCACCGCCAGCCCCACCGCCACGCCCACGCTGGTCGGCACCCCATCCACCGCACCCGCCCCGCCGCCCTCCACCGGCTTAGGTCACCGCCTCGGCCACTTCTTCAAACGCCTCTTCGGCGGCAGCTAGCCCGGCAGCCACCAGCCCGCGCCAGCCGCGCTACAATTGGAGGGTTGCGCAGCCCTTAGCGCCATGGCAAGCCTCTTAGCAAGCCCCATAGCCACCACCCCCAATCTCCACTCGCAAGCAACCAGAGGTCCAGCAATGTCCATTCCCGCCACCCAGATGCGCCCCGGCATGATCATCAAGTACAACAACGACCTCCACCTCGTCTTCTCGGTCGAGCACCGCACCCCCGGCAACCTCCGCGCCTTCATCCAGGCCAAGCTCCGCAACGTCCGCACCGGCGCCATGTTCGTCGAGCGCTTCCGCTCCCCCGACCCCATCGACCGCATCCGCGTCGACGAGGTCAAGATGGAGTACCTCTACAACGACGGCGAGGATTACTACTTCATGGACGAAAGCTTCGAGCAGACCATGCTCAAGTACGACACCCTCGGCGACGCCGTCCAGTACCTCATCCCCAACCTCTCCATTAACGTCAGCTTCCACGACGGCAAAGCCGTCGGCATCGAGCTTCCCGGCATCGTCGAAATGACCGTCCTCGAGACCGAGCCCGGCATCAAGTCCGCCACCGCCTCCTCCGTCACCAAGCCCGCCAAGACCGAAACCGGCCTCGTCGTTCAGGTCCCCCCCTTCATCAACGAAGGCGAGAAGATCCGCGTCGACACCGCCGAGGGCGCCTACCTGAGCCGCGCCTAAAGCCTTGTCCAGCCCCTCGCTCATGGTCAAACACTTCCTTATCCAGGGCCGCGTCCAGGGCGTCGGCTTCCGCTGGTTCGTCCACCGCGAAGCCGCCGAGCTCAACCTCCGCGGCTGGGTCCGCAACACCGCCGACGGTCACGTCGAAGTCGTCGCCGCCGGAGCTCCCGAAGACCTCGCCGCACTCAACAACGCGCTGCACAAGGGGTCGCGCGGCAGCCGCGTCGATCGCGTGCTCGAACATGAACTCGAAGCGAGCGAAGCCGCCAATCTCGGCTCGTTCCAGATCGAAGGAGCCTGGTAATGAAAGCCATCAACTGCGAGCCGCTCAAGGAGCTCATCCGCACCGTCCCCGACTTCCCCAAAGAAGGCATCCTCTTCTACGACATCACCACGCTGCTCAAGGATAAGACCGGCTTCGCCCAGCTCATCGACGCCTTCGCGGCTTACTACATCGGCAAGGATATCGACCTCGTCCTCGGCATCGAGGCCCGCGGCTTCATCTTCGGCCCCGCCCTCGCCTATCGCCTCAATGCCGGCTTCGTCCCCGTCCGCAAGCCGAAAAAGCTTCCCGCCCAGACCGCCCGCGTCACCTACGACCTCGAGTACGGCACCGACTCGCTCGAGATCCACCTCGACGCCATCGAACCCGGCCAGCGCGTCCTGCTCGTCGACGACCTGCTCGCCACCGGCGGCACCATGCAGGCCACTATCCAGCTGGTCCGTCAGCTCGGCGGCGAAATCGTAGGCCTCGGCTTCGCCATCGAACTCGACTTCCTCAAAGGCCGCGCCAAATTCCAGCAATACGACGTCCTAAGCCTCCTCCACTACAACGAGTAAACGCCTTGTCAACTGTTCTGCCAACGGACGCTAGAATCTACGTGAGGACGCAAGCATGTGGGAAAAGAGAATCAGTCACTCTGGACTAAATGCTTTCAGACTGGTTCGAGCACAAAGCCAGTATAATGTGGATACCAAAGCTCATCATCAGATCGCGCAATGGGAGGAGCGTTGGCAGAACAGGCTTCGCGTACAGCGAGAGCGCGCCCGCCGTAGTGACCAAAATGCGACAGACCAATCCAACAAAGCTATAGCGATCGGACGCAATCTTGATTTAGAGACACAGCGAAACACCCTGGCCACTCTTTTATCATGCGTTGTGGGCGCCTATACAAGCCTTAGCTGGGATTCACTCAAGCTGAATACACCCTATTCGACACCTCCTCCTGCTCATCCGAAGTTGCAACAGCACCCGTTGGCACCTCAACCGCTCTCGCCTCCAGCAATCATTGTTGAGCCACAACTAGTTGTCCCAAAAACCGTGCCGCCTCGTTGGTCTATTCTCGAGCAAAGCATACCCTTACTGCGGAAGAAGAAGCAGCGTTGGACTGATGAACAAAACTCAGACCGACTGTCTGAAGCGCAAATGCTCTACACAGCGAGCAGGAATGCTTGGGCTACCGCTAAACAAAGTCGCGAAAATGAGGAGAAAGCGTTTAGTCAAGCTACTGATAAATATCTTGCGCGCTGCAAGGAAGTAGCCGAGGAAAATAGCCGACTGAATGCTTCATATCATCACGAAGTTGACGCTTGGCGAAAGTCCAAGGAGGACTATCAAAACGAGCAGGCAGCAGCCAACAAGAGAGTCGAGGAGTTACGCATCAGCTATATGGCTCGAGAACCCTTAGCCATTAAGGCTTACTTCTATGAGGTTCTCGCTGGATCTTTGTACCCTGACTCCTTTCCACGAGAGCACTTTCTAGAGATTACGCCAGAAAAAACACTCATTCTTGATTTCGAGCTTCCCAATCTCGCCGCTCTCTCCAATGTAAAGGAAGTGAAGTACATAGTTGCGCGGTCATCGTTCCAAGAGGTTACACAATCAGACGCTTCGATGAAGAGGACCTATGACGAGGTCTTATATCAAATTTGCCTACGGACCACGTATGAGCTTTTTTCCTCGGATACTATCAACGCGATTGACTCGATCGTGTTCAATGGCTGGGTCAGGTCCATAGACCGCGCCACCGGCTCTGACGTACATGCTTGCATCATGAGTCTCGAAGCTGGAAAAGACGAATTTCTGGCCATTAATCTCGCACAAGTTGAGCCTAGAGCATGTTTCAAAAACTCAAGGGAGTGGCTGCTAGCAGATTGGTAGAGCTGAGTCCAGTGAAGCCTCTTATGCAACTCAATCTTGAAGACAAGCGGTTCGTTGACGGCTATGCAGTAGCAGATTCACTCGATGAGCGAACGGCCGCGATGGACTGGCTCGATTTTGAGAACTTGATTAGCGAAGTCTTTGAGAAAGAGTTTAGCAAAGGCGGCGGCGAAGTGAGAATCACTCAAGCTAGCCGGGACGGTGGTGTCGATGCGATAGCTTTTGATCCGGATCCAATCCGCGGCGGAAAATTAGTGATTCAAGCTAAGCGCTACACCAACACGGTCGGGGTAGCCGCTGTGCGAGATTTGTATGGCACTGTTCATAACGAAGGTGCGAATAAGGGCATCTTGGTGACAACGTCTGATTTCGGCCCCGACGCATATGCATTTGCGAAGGATAAGCCGCTTACGCTACTTAGTGGTGGACAACTCTTATTTCTTCTTGCTCAACACGGGCATCCAGCCAAGGCCGATTTGGCCGAGGCAAAGCGGATGGCAGCAGAAAGCAGCGGTAACTTCGGCTATATGAAATGATTTACTGACGTTCTTCAGCTACGACACGCTTCCACGCTCCGCCTCCCTCCATCTCACCCAAGACACAAGGAGCCCCATGAAATCCCAA
The DNA here is from genome assembly GCA_964245235.1 of uncultured Acidobacteriaceae bacterium. Taxonomy (GTDB): domain Bacteria; phylum Acidobacteriota; class Terriglobia; order Terriglobales; family Acidobacteriaceae; genus Edaphobacter. The sequence goes on along the minus strand of CAXTLS010000046.1, from coordinate 153 downwards.
GGTTACGCCGCCCTCGAAAAAGCTGCACCCCTCACCCCCTTCAGCTTCGAGCGTCGCGATCCCGGCCCTAAAGACGTCGTCGTCGAAATCCTTTACTCCGGCATCTGCCACTCCGACATCCACCAGGTCCGCGACGAGTGGGGCGGCTCCATG
>CAXTLS010000045.1:0-34011 GCA_964245235.1 uncultured Acidobacteriaceae bacterium | reverse complement strand
CACTCCATGAGCTGGCGGACCCAGGCGAGGCGCTGCTCATCCTTGGCGGTGACGTTGTCAGAGGCCTTGTACTTCCAGTGAGCGGCGATGCCTTCTTCGGCGACCCGGTGCATGTCTTCGGTGCGGATCTGGACTTCGAACTGGTGGCCGCCGTCGGCAATGAGGGTGGTGTGGAGGGACTGGTAGAGGTTGGGGCGCGGCATCGAGATGAAGTCCTTGATGCGGCCGGGGACGGGGCGCCAGATGCTGTGCAGGAGGCCGAGGAGGGCGTAGCAATCCTGCACGCTGGTACAGATGACGCGGATGGCGAGCAGATCGTAGACCTGGTCGACGGGTATCTGGCTGTCGGCGAGCTTCTGCTGGATGGAGTAGAGGCGCTTGATGCGCCACTCGACGCGGCCGGCGATGTTGTGTTCCTGGAGCTTGGCTTCAAGGGTGGCGACGATGCCGTCGAGAAAGGTCTCGCCTTCGCTGCGGAGGGCGTCGACCTGGGTGGAGAGCTGCTGGTAGGCGTAGGGGTCGGTGTAGCGGAAGGCGAGGTCTTCGAGCTCGCCGCGGAGCTTGCCCATGCCGAGGCGGTGGGCAAGGGGGGCGTAGATGTCGAGGGTTTCGCGGGCGATCTTCTGCTGCTTCTCGGGCTTGAGGTGCTCGAGGGTGCGCATGTTGTGCAAGCGGTCGGCGAGCTTGATGATGACGACGCGGACGTCGGTGACCATGGCGAGGAGCATCTTGCGGATGTTCTCGGCCTGGTGGTCTTCGCGGTTGGCGAACTTGATCTTGTCGAGCTTGGTGACGCCTTCGACGATGTGGGCGACCTGCTCGCCGAAGCGCTTGGCGATCTCAGCGGTGGTGACGTCGGTATCTTCAACGGCGTCGTGGAGGAGGCCGGCGGCGATGGCGGTCGAGTCCATGCGGAGCTCGGCAAGGACCAGTCCGACTTCGAGCGGATGGATGATGTAGGGCTCACCCGAGGCGCGCTTCTGACCGTCGTGCTGCTGCATGCAGAAGGCCCAGGAGGCGCGGATGATTTCGAGGTCGTCCGACGGGCGATTGGCGTGGACGGTGGCGAGGAGGGTGGCGAACTTGTGGTCGATGGCGGGGTCGGCGCTGGTGGGACTGGGGTCTGACTTCTTCAGGGGCGGCGCTGATGGCGGGGCTTCGTCGGTGGCGAGGGGCGCCGGCGACGGGAGGAGCGCGGGAACTTCCGGGAGGGCGGCTTCGAGGTCGATGCCGGTCTCGGTGGTGGGCGCGAGGGCAATCTCGAGGGCGCTACCGGAGTCGGGTTGCTGGCCGGCCTTCTGACCCGTATGCGGGCCAGCCTGGGAGGAGGCCGGTTGGAGGGTTGCCATAGGTCATTATAGGCGGTTGGTGTGACGGTGAATACTGGGTGGTTCGTTGCGGAATGAGGCTAGCGGAGGAGGCCTGGGGTCGGGGGTTTGCTGGTGTGGACCCAGGCGAGGAGTTCATTGAAGGCGGTGCCTACTTCTTCGGCGGACATGGTGCAATGGCCGTCGCGATGGACGTATTGCTGGACGTAGTTCTGGCCGAAGCCGGCCTGCTCCACCATGTGGCCGTAGAGGGCGAGGGTAGTGCCGGGGATGAGCGGATCGTAGGTGGTGTGGAGGGCGAGCAGCGGCTTGGTGAGCTTGCCGCTCGGGGTGTAGTGGTCGATGAGGTAGCGGCGGGCCTGGGGGTCGGCGGCATAGCGGCGGACGGCATCGTTGAGCTTGTTATCTTCGCTGCTGGTGTTGGGGTTGGTGCCGGTGTAGAGGTAATTGCGATTGTCGAAGGGGTTGCCGCCGGCCTTGTGCTGCATGTCGGCGACGACGTAGCTGATGTAGCTGATCATGTGGACGACGTCGGTGTCGCTATGGAGGTCCATGAGATTGCGCATGGCGAGGGCGGCGGCGGGACGATCGCCGAGGGCCGCGGCGATCTTGCGGCGGGTGACGTCGGTCTCGGGTGCGGGCTGGGGATAGGGGGCGCCCGGCGGCAGGACGAGCGGCGGCAGCAGGCCGGGAAAGTAGGAGTCGAAGGCGGTGCGGGCGGCGAAGCGGCGGGTGAAGGCTTCGTAGGTCGGGCCAACGGAGCCGCAGAGATCGAGGCCGGCGACGTAGGGTTTGGGATTGCGTTCCAGGGTGAGATCGGTGAGCAGGCCGCCCATGGAGCCACCGACGACGATGGTCTCCTTCGGCTGGCCGTACATGCGGACGAAGTATTTGCGGAGGGCTTCGGTCTCAGCATACGCGGCGTCGAGCGCCCAGCCGGTGGTGGAGTAGCCGCTCTCGATGACGGCATAGCCGCGATCGAACATGGGGCGGTTCTGGTCGGTGAGGCCGTGGGTGGGGTGATAGAGGAACGGGGTCTCGCTGTAGCCGTGGTAGAAGACGACAAGCGAGTGGTTCCAGTTGGCGGGGATGTCGATCCGGTAGGCGGCGTTATCGAGGGTGCCGGTTTCGACGGTGCCGGTGCTGGTTTTGACGACCTCGGGGGTGCCGGTGGGATCCTTGGCGAGCTTTGCCGGCTTCTGCGCGAAGTGCGTGTGCGGGGAGAGGAGCAGAAGCGCGAAGACGGCTGCTGCCGCCGGCAGGCCACGGGGCCGGAAAAAGTAAGGCATGATCGACAGCATAGAGGAAAATCGATTGAAACGGCCAGAGGTGCGGTGTCGACGGCGCGCGGGCGGTGCCGGAGTGACGACCTCCCGTGGCGTGTGGGTCGGCGGCTAGGCCGTGAGCAGGGCCAAGTCGGCGAGGATGGCAAGGGTTACGAGGTCAAAGAGCACGTGCATCGTATCGGGACGAATGCCGTTGCGCTCCGGCAGGAAGGAGTGTGTGCCGGCGTACATGGTCTGGTAGCGAGCGGCCAGCTCTGGATCGGGGCGGAAGAGGTACGGCATCCACCAGGCAGTGAAGGAGCCGACGCACGCCAGGCCGTACGTGATCCACAGATACCAGAAGACCCAGCCCGGGCGTGCCCGGACAAAGTAGGAAGCGGTAACCGCGAGTCCGATCGCCATCGGGATGAAGTTGCTCAACGTGGTGAGGAGAAGTTTGCCGGTGGGAAACGCGACCCGGACGCCTTGTACGTTGTTGAGTCTTCCGAGCGGAATCCAATTATGGAGCGCGACGAAGAGCACGACGAAGCATTGCAGCGCGAGCAGGACGACCATGGCGGGCGAATGCATACGTGAGCGCATTATACGGAAGCTGACGTTCCTCACCCACGGCGATGATCAGGGCTTCCGGTGATCCCTTATATTGGATGGCCTATGAAGAGAGCCTGTCTTGCGATCGTCTCTGCTGTCGTTCTGTTGAGCCCGGTGCTGCTGGCCGAGGTGTCGCTGCCAAAGATTCTGACCAGTCACATGGTGCTGCAGCGGGACGTGCCGCTGCACGTCTGGGGCGACGGTGCGCCGGGCGAGACGGTGACGGTTACATTTCATGGCGGGACGGGCACGGCGACGACGGACGAGCTGGGGCGATGGAGCGTCTTTCTGCCGGCGCAGGCTGCGGGTGGCCCGTACACGCTGACGGTGCGGGGAACGAACACGGTGGAGCTGACGGACATTCTTGTCGGGGACCTGTGGTTTGCGTCCGGGCAATCGAATATGGAGATGCCGCTGCAGGGGTTCGACGGCGGGAAGACGCCGGTGAAGGATAGCGCAAGGGCGATCCAGCAGGCCAATCATCCGCAGATGCGGCTGCTGATGGTGACGAAGAAGGGCTCGGCTTACCCGCTGGAGGACGTGGCTACGGGTGCGGCGTGGGTGGCGTGCACGCCGGAGACAGCGAAGGATTTCTCGGCGGTGGCTTACTTCTTTGGCCGGGCGATTGAGCAGAAGGAGGGTTTGCCGATCGGGCTGATCGATTCGAGCTGGGGCGGAACGCCGGCGGAGGCGTGGACGAGTCTCGAGGCGCTGAGCGCGAATGCGGGGCTGATGCCGGTGTTTGCGGCGCGGGCGACGATGACGAACCGGGAGCCGGTGCTGATGCGGCAGCAGGTGGCCGATGCTGCGGCGAAGGCGAAGGGGCTGGCGACGCCCACGCGGGACTGGCGGCCGGAGCTTATTTCGTACGAGCCGGCTGCTCTCTACAACGCTATGGTGGCGCCATTTACCAAGCTGCCGATCCGGGGTGTGATCTGGTACCAGGGGGAGACGAACAGCGCGGCGAATCGGGCGCCGCTGTATGACCGGCTGTTTGCGGCGCTGATCGAGGACTGGCGACGGCAATGGGGGCAGGAGTCGATGCCGTTCCTGTTCGTGCAGCTTGCCGGATTTACGTCGACACCGCGGGAGGACTGGCCGACGGTGCGGGAGGCGCAGCGGCGGACGCTGGCGCTGCGGCAGACCGGCATGGCGGTGGCGATCGACATTGGCCAGGCGGACAATGTGCATCCGCCGGATAAGAAGACGGTGGGAGAGCGGCTGGCGCTGCAGGCGCGGGTGATCAGCTATGGGGAGACAACGTTGGCGGCATCGGGGCCGGTCTTCCGGGAGGCGGTTCCGGGGTCGCGGACGGGCTTGATGCAGGTGCTGTTCGACGATGCCGCGGGGCTGACGGCGCGGGGCGGGACGCCGGCAGGCTTTGAAGTTGCCGGGGCGGATCGGGTCTTTGCGGCGGCGACGGCCGCAATCGATGGAAAGACAATCGTGGTAAGCAGCCCGAGCGTGGCGGCGCCGATGTATGTGCGGTATGCGTGGAAGAACTTTCCGGAGGCGAACCTTTATAACGGGGCGGGCCTGCCGGCTTCGCCGTTTACCTCGGTACGGTAGAAGCTTCTGGCGGGTATGGATTGCCACAGGAACTGAAGTGCGATTCTCATGAGGTTCCTTATGGCGGACTGAAGTCCAGCCCCTTTAATGAAGTGCCCTTTCAACTGAAGGCGGTCCTGCTGATCAGCATCGTTTTGAGAGGCTATACTCGTCGGGTTCGAGGAGAATACTTTGTCGATTCGTTTTTCCAGACGTTCCTTTGCGCAGCTGCTGGGTGGCGCTGCAGGCGCTGTATCGATTCCAGCGGGGGCTGCGGAGCTGGCACAGAGCGGGGCGAGTGCTCGAGGCAGCAGCGATGCCCGCCACTTCTCGCCGGGATTTCTGTGGGGCTCGGCAACGGCCTCCTACCAGGTCGAGGGCGCGGTGAAGGAGGAGGGACGCGGGCCGTCGATCTGGGACACCTTCTCGCATACGCCGGGCAAAACGCACGACGGCGATACGGGCGATGTAGCCGACGACCACTTCCATCGCTATAAGGAAGACGTCCAGCTGATGAAGGACCTCGGGCTGAAGTGCTACCGGTTCTCCGTGGCGTGGTCGCGGGTGTTTCCGACGGGCACGGGTGTGCCGAATCCGAAGGGGCTCGATTTCTACAACCGCATGCTGGACGTGCTGCTGGCCGCGGGGATCGAGCCATTCTGCACGTTGTACCACTGGGACCTGCCGCAGCCGCTCGAGGACAGGGGCGGATGGCAGAACCGGGACACGGCGAGGGCGTTCGCGGACTATGCGGGCTACACGGCGGGGAAGCTGTCAGACCGCGTGAAGCACTTCATGACGATGAACGAGATTCGCACCTTTACCGAGCTGGGGTACGGCAACGGAACGCACGCTCCCGGGTTGAAGCTGGACGCGAAGGGGCTGGCGCAGGTGAACCATCATGCGGTGCTGGGGCATGGGCTGGCGGTGCAGGCGATCCGCGCGAAGGCGAGGCCGGGGACCAGGGTAGGGCTGGCCGACAATGTGGATGCGGCCACGCCGGTGATCGACACGCCGGAGCATATCGAGGCGGCCTCGCGCGCGATGCGGGAAGAGAATGCGATGTACCTGACCGCGATCCAGGAGGGCAAATACACGGAGCAGTATCTGAAGCGGCTGGGTGCGGCGGCGCCGACCTATGCGCCGGAGGAGATGGCGGCAATCGGCAGCAAGCTGGACTTTGTGGGGATCAATATCTACCAGCCGGCCTATGTACGGGCGGATGGCTCGGCCCAGGGGTATGAAATGGTGAAGCCGCCGGCCTCGTATCCGCACATGTTCAGCGAGTGGCTGACGGTCGGGCCAGAGGCGCTCTACTGGGCGCCGAAGCTGCTGCAGAAGCTTTGGAACATCAAGGAGATGTACATCACGGAGAACGGCGCTTCTTCGGCCGATGTGGTGACGGCTGAGGGGAAGATCCTCGACACGGATCGCGTGATGTACCTGCGCAACTACCTGACGCAGCTGCAGCGCGCTGTATCTGAGGGCGTGCCGGTGCGCGGCTACTTTCTGTGGAGCCTGCTCGATAATTACGAGTGGGCGGATGGCTATGAGAAGCGGTTCGGCATCCACTATGTCGATTTTAAAACGCAGAAGCGGACGCCGAAGCTGAGTGCGCAGTTTTATCGCGAGGTGATCGCGCGCAACGGGCTGGCGTAGCGGGCAGCTACGGGTGAGCGGCCTGGCCGGTCATGCTGGCCATGCTGCTGCGGCTTTCCGGAGGCATGCCGGCGCTAGTTTCGGCGGGTAGAACCCGGATGGCGCCCATCATGCCTTTGTCTTCGTGGCCGAGGATGTGGCAGTGGAAGACGAAGTCGCCGACGATGTTGGAGTCGCGGAAGTCCAGGCGCAGACGGATGTTCGAGATCGGGGTTCGGCCGACCTGGTGCGGCACGCGGATGGTGTCGCGAATGATCGGGTCATTGACGGGAACACCGTTGACGGCGATCAGCTGGAAGCGCACCTGGTGGATGTGGAAGATGTGATCCTCCGGCGTCGAGTTGGCGATGGTCCAGTCTTCGACGGTTCCCTGGTGGACGACGATGTTGGGTGGCGCACTCATGTCAAACTCTTTGACCGGCTGACCGATGACGGTGAGATAGAACTTTGTGGCTGCGCCGGCTCCGCCTTCGGTGCCATTACCGTTCTGCGAGAAGAAGAGCGAACGGAAGCGAGCGGGCTTGAGGTCGAGCAGGTTCTCGGTCTTGGCGGGTTCTGCGGACGGCGGCGTTATTTCATGCGTGGCGGCGAGCTCGTGATGGGGTTTGCTCCTGAGGGGGACGATGGTGGCGAGCGGACGCGCCGGGGCGCTGTCGCCGGTGAGGCCGGCGTCGTACTTCTCGGTGACGAGGCGGGCGGTCTGGCCGGCGACGGGCGCGGTAAGAGCGAACTCGACCCGGGCACCAGGCGGAAGGAAGACGGCTGTCTCGGTGAGCGGCGCGCCGGCTACCTTGAGGCCGTCGATGGCGTAGATCTCGACTGATTGGGGGATGTCGTTGTAGAGGACTTGTAGATTGAAGATGGTGTTTGCGGCGGCATTGACGAAGCGCCAGAATTGCCGCTCGCCGGGGTTGACCTGGATCTCGGCGGGCGTGTAGTTGGGGTACTTGATGGGCACGTAGTTGATGGAGACGTCCCAGGAAGGCAGCAAGGGATCGGTGCTCTTGCTCTCGTCCGGTGGGAGCAGCTGGTCCCGCAGGATGAAGGTGCGTTTGGGAAGCGCGGCGAGCTCCGGGAGCTGCAAGTCTAACCCGGCGATGATGAGGGCACCGGAGGCGCCGCCCTGCACCTGGGCCTCGCTGAAGCCGTGCGGATGGGGATGGTACCAGTCGAGCCCGGGCGCGGCGGTCGCGGGGATCTGCATGCTGTAGTCGAAGGTCTCGCCCGGGCCGACGAGGGTGCGGGTGGACTCATCCTGGTGACAGACGGGGGGCAGCGCGAGACCGTGGAAGTGAAGATTTGTGGCTCGGTCGGTCATGGCGCCGTTGCAGTTAGCGTCAACACCGCCGACGGGCTTGCCCATATCCTTGCTCATATCCATCGAGGGCATGAGTGGGGCGGCGGAGGGTACGGTCATGTCGTTGCGAAAATGAATGGAGAGCTTGTCGCCGGGAGACAGGAGCATGGTTGGCGATTGCAGGCCGGTGCTGGTGACGTAGCAGTAGCGGGGTGCGCCGTTGCTGTCGAGCGTGCTCTTGAAGGTAAGTCCGACGTCGAGGATGCCGTTCCTGCTGGCGACGATTGGCGGCTCGGCGACTACGGCACCTTCCGCGGGCCGGGCGCACGGCTGATCTGCTTTTTTCTCGGCGCGCGCAGCGGGTGCGATTGCTGCGGCGAAGAGGACGAGGTAAGTCAGGCGATACATCCCTGCTGCATTATTTGGATAGCTCACAGCGAATACTCCGGTTTACGTCTCTGACGGGTTCCAATTTGTAAGTCGATGATTCTGCCGTAGTGCTGCGTCGCCTGAAACCATCCGGGGATGGCTCCAGGCGAGTTAGGCTGGACTACTTTTTCGGTGTGACCATTGGCTGGTTGGGGAAGTCCTGCTGCGTTGACTTCTGCTTCGCTGCCGCGATCGGCTTGGTGGGATCGGCCCAGACAAACTCCTGGAGCACGAGTCCGCCAGCCGCTGTTGTGGTTGCACCGGGATCACCGGCCGGCTGGTGCGCTGCATCGTCGATGGTTCCAGAACGCGGCATGGCGAGAAAGTTCGCCAGGTCGACCTGCACGATGCCGTGATCGGTCGATCCGTCAAACAGGTAGCCGAAGGGCGTCCCGGTTGTCTGGTTGACGACGACCCCGACAGAGTGCGGATCGGTCGCATAGATGTAGCCGGACAGTTCGGCCGAGTTACTCAGCGTGAAGTAAGTCCAGTCAGTCATGCCGGTCCATGCGGCACCTGCGGCCACGGTGGTTGGATCTTGTACCTGACCTACAGCGATGTCGTTGGAGTAACCCGCCATGAAGAGCGCGAGATGACTCTTTTTGTCGACCGCTGAACCGGAGAGTACGGGACCGTGGCCGTTGTAGCCGCCAGTCGTGCCGAGATTGACCTGGACCAGGCCTCCGGCTGTAGGAGCAAGCGCGTTAAGAGCGCCTGCCGCGGTTGGCGATGCATCCGTTTCTGTTGCGGTGGCCAGGTTCAGGAAGCCGGCGACACGTCCATCCTCGGTGGTGAGGATGGCAACGCGAAGGTTGCTGTCGACCGAGTTACCGTCGATGAAAAACCCGGATTGGAAGCCGGTCAGCGTGGGGGACATCAGGCTAGACTGCAGGTAGTAGGACTTGTTCTTGGCTAGGTCAACCAGTTGAACTCCACCATAGTTACCACCGATGAGTTGATTATTGCCGATGTCGCCGCCCACGTTTTCGGCGATTGCCTCTGACGTGTCGCTGACCGGATAGAGATTCGACAGGGAGACTGAGGTTGTGCCGGCGACCAGTGAGCTAAGACTCAGCAGGCCATAGCCGTCTGCGGTATCGAGCCAGACGCCGCCACGGCCGCTGTCTGGAATACCGCCCGCGATGTAGGCTCGGCCACCACTGAATCCCACGGGGCTGGTCGCGGCCAGGGTAAGGGTTGTGGTCAGATCGACCGGATTGTCGGTTGCGGGATTGCCGGAGATGAGCGTGTTGAGATTCAGCACGGTGATGGTTGTGCTGTCGTAAGCATAGGCGAGTACCTGGGGATGACCGGCAAGGCCGGTGATGACGATGACACCACCGACTTCAGCCCCGCTGAGGGTGCTTGCGGAGATTGACGGCCAGGCATTGATCGCGGGTGTCTTGTTGGTCGGATCGGTGATGTCGGCGATGACCACGCCTTCGCCGCGGGCGGCCACGATGAGGTACTGGTGGCCTCCAACCGAGTAGGTGGTGGTGGCGCCGGAGCTCGAGGCGGTAAGGCCTACTGCGGCCGGCGTGCAGGTGCAGGCAGCGACTCCGGCGAACATCGCGGACTCGAGAGCTGCGACGTCAGGCGGCTTGATGCCGGCCCCGGTGACTGCAGTTCCCGTGGTGATATACGTGCCGAGACCGGAGAGGTAGTCGGTTGTGCCCGCAGTTGCAGAGAGCCCGACCGGTGTAGCGGCAGCAGCTGCAGACGCGCGGCCTATGGCGACCGAGTGCCTGATCCGGATGGTCGACTCAACGGCGGTAGCAAGCGGCACGGGGACGCCGGCAGCCTTGCCATCGAAGAGACCATCGCTGATGTCGGCCGAGAGCGCACCGATGAGGTCGTCGGGCGAGCTCGGCGAGACGGTGTGACCTTCGGTGGCCATGGCTCCGATGAAGAGGCCGACCTTGAAGGCGTCGGTGTTCGCGGTGATGTCCGGCTTGTCGAAGACCGGGACGAGCAGCTCAATAACGGCCGCCTTCGACAGGCTGAGATAGCCACCGATCAGGCCTGCGGCCTCAGCGTGGGCTGCGGCTTCTGTCGCCACCGTCTTCGAGCTGAGTAGCTGCGTTGTGTAGGAGTTTACGAACTCCGAGACGGGGGTGATCGCAACGCCGGAGACGGGCGTGGTGACACTATCGAGGAGCGCCGAGACGCTGCTGGTTCCGGTCACGGTCGTTCCATCAAACTCGCTCTTGTAGTTGCCTCCGGTAGCGGTGAGGCGAAGTGCGCCGGGCGGTAGCGCGCTGAGTGCCAGCGAGAATGCACCGGCGGCGTCTGTAGTTGCGGTGCCGAGCGCGGTGCCGTTGCTGCCATCGGCATTTACTTCGTAGCCGGTGACGGTGCTGCCGACCGAGGCGCCTTTGTAGACGACTCCATTGACGACGCTCCCAGCAACTGTAAAGTTAATTTCTGACGCACTGCCGCCACCCGGTGCGGGATTGGTAACTACAATCGGGAAGCTGCCGATAGTTGCCTGGTTGGCCGCGGTAAGTGGAATTGTAAGCTGGGTGCCACTTACAAGCATTGGTGTAACCGCCACACCGCCGAAGGTAACGGTAGTGGCTGCAAAGAAGTTAGTTCCCGTAATGGTGAGCGTCTGCGCCGCTGCTCCGACCAGCACCTTGGCCGGCGAAATTGCATTTACTGTAGGTGCAGGATTATTTACGGTTAAATTGACTGCCGTCGATGAACCGCCACCTGGCGTGGGATTGGTAACAATTACCGGGAACGATCCGGCTGACGCCTGGTCGGCGGCCGCAAGCGAAATGGTGAGCTGGGTCGCACTGACATAGGTCGCGGTGTGGGCCGTACCGTTATAGGTGACGGTCGACGCGGAGATGAAGTTCGTTCCGGTGATGGTGAGGGTCTGGCTGGCGGCGCCCACCAAGGAGGTCGTGGGTGCCAGGGTGGTTACGGTAGGCACTGGATTGTTCGCGACTACCGGACTTGGAGTTGGAGTGGGAGTGGGAGTGGTCGAGTGGGAGCATCCGACCAGCATGGCGCAGAAGGTGAGTGTCGTGAGATAGGGAACAGCATTCTTTCGAAGCAACGTAAGCATAGTTCTCCTGAGAGCGTGCGGGGACGCGTAACTACTTGTAGCTCGCACTGAGAGGTGCGGAGCGTGGTGAATAGAATTGTGGGGACCCGTGCCGGGTGAGCGGCTGACGACTGGAACCGAAGTACTATCCGATGATGGAATAGCGAGTTACTTAGAGAAGATCATCGTGACTGGAGTATCAGAGCAGCAAATGCGATTTATCGATCTAGTTTGTAATGCTTTGAACAGTGGCCACAATACATCACGTTTGCGGAATGCAATCATTAATTTGTTTTGGCGAAATATTGCCTTCAGCCCAGCTCGCAATTAACGACATTGGGCCATCCAGGTTGATTGTGTTGCGGCGTAGTTATCCGTTTCACCCGCGGTAAGAACTGACGGCTGTCAGAGGCACGGACCTGGGAAGCTACAGGCGAACAAGTTCTCGCGCGGGTCGAGGACACGGGCGAAGACATACGGACCTTCCGGCACGAGCGCCACGCGGGCACCGGCCGTTAGACCGCTAAGAGCCGCGGAGATAGCCTCAGGGAGACCGGCGAAACTTTGCCTGGTGAGGCCGCTGCCCAGAGCTTCCTGTGGCACGCCGGGGATGTAGAAGAGCAGCTCGTGCTTGAGGCCGGTAAGGGCGAGCTTCTCGAGCTGCCACTGATCGACGACGACGGGGGTGTCGCGAATCTCGCTGAGGAAGCTTGCGTCACCGGCGAAGGTGGCTACCTTGTGGGCAAACTCGGGCGAGCCAACACCCTCGGCGCACTGGCCGATGATGAGGATTCTGCCGCCTGGCTGGGCGAGGTGGGCGGCGGCGGTTACCCCCTTGATGGCCTGGTAGAAGGTGAGGTCGAGCGGGTGGCCGGCTGCGCTGGTGATGACGACGTCGGCGAGGCCGGAGAGCGTTTCGAGCGAGGTCCTGCGGAGGAAGTCTACGCCTGCCGCGTGGGCCTCTACCGGGTCGCCTGCAAAGACACCGGAGATTTCGCGTGCCTGGGTGAGGGTGACGTCAAGCATGAAGTCGTGGCGGGCGATGCGGGCGATCTCGAGCAGCTCGGCGTGCAGGGGGTTCTCGTCGATCGAGCCTTCGGTGGCCATCGGCTCACGCATGAACTTGGGGGAGTGAATGACCTTGATAGTCTCCTGCGCGGCGAGGCCGGGAGCCACCAGCTTGCGGCCGCCGGAGAAGCCGAGCATGAGGTGCTGCTCGATGAAGCCGAGGGTGATGTGGAGGTCAGCCGCCATGAAGCGCTCGTCGATGTGGATGGGGGTGCCGCGGCGGGTCGCCCCGAGAGAGCGATGCTCGTAGAGGGCCCGGGCGTCGTGATTCACCACGCGATACGTTGCAGCGATCTCCGGCCCAAGGATGGCGACGATCTCCTCCTGCGTAGCGGGGCGATGGAGGCCGGTGGCGATGAGGATGGTGACGCCTTCGACGGGGATGCCGGCGTGGTGCAGGCGGGCGAGCAGCGGGGGTAGGGTGAGCGCGTTCGGAGCGGGCCGGGTGATGTCGCAGACCGAGATGGCGGCGGTCTTTCTGCCGGCGGCGAGGACGGCGAGCGCGGCACAGCCGATCGGGTGGTCGAGCGCGGCGTCGAGGGCGGCGGCGGCAGCATCGGCGAGCGGCAGGGCAGAACGGCTCTCGATGACTTCATACCGCGGGCCATCCGGGAGCGTGACGGCGATTCCCTCTTTGCCAAACGCGAAGCGTAGTTCCATGGAGCCCTCCAGATTGAGCCTCTTGATCATAGTGTCTGGCCGGCACCGCTGTTACATCGCAGCTACGCAGTCCGGTTTACATGGCTTCGTGCAGGATAGATAATCGCGGCATCCTGAACGGAAGCGGAGCCCCGACCTGCCATGCTGATCGTACGGAACGGCACACTGCAGGCGCTGGCTGGTGGGCTCGGAAGTGCTCCCGGTCCGGGCGCGCGATGGCAGCAGGCTTACGATCCGACGCATCACTGGTGGCTCTCGACGCTCTGGGCGGCGCTGCCGCTGGTGGTGCTGCTGACGGCGATGATTGTGTTTTGCATCAAGGCTCACCTGGCCGCGCTGCTTACGCTGGCGACGGCGGTAGTCATCGCGATGGGGATCTTTCATATGCCGGCTTTGCTGGCCGCCCTGGCTGTAGGCTATGGCGCGGCGTATGGCTTATTTCCCATCTTCTGGATCGTCTTCCCCGTGATGTTTCTCTATCACCTGACCGTCCATGCGCGGCGCTTCAACCTGTTGCAGGAGTGCCTGCAGAATGTGACCGAGGATAGCCGCCTGCAGCTGCTGCTGATTGCCTTCTGCTTCGGCGCGTTCTTCGAGGGCTGTGCAGGATTCGGCACGCCGGTCGCGGTCTGCGGGACGATCCTGATTGGACTGGGGTTCGCGCCGATTGAAGCGTCCGGCCTGGCGCTGCTGGCCAATACGGCGCCGGTCGCCTTTGGGAGCCTGGGCATCCCGGTGATCGCGCTGCATGGGGTGACCGGGCTTGACACGCTGCTGCTGACGCGCGTTGTAGCGGCGCTGCTGACGCCGTTCTGCGTGCTGGTTCCCTTCTGGCTTATCTGGGCCTTCGCGGGCTTTTCGAAGATGCTGGAGGTGTGGCCGGCCATCCTCGTTGCCGGCACGACCTTCGGCTTAACGCAGCTGCTGGTGGCGCGCCTGCATGGTCCGTGGCTGGTCGACATCAGCGCGGCGGTGCTGAGTATCACAGTGCTGATCTACTTCCTGAAGCTCTGGAAGCCAAAGCGGGTCCTGAATGCGCGACGGGAGGACATCACCGATCTTCCGCGCAGCTCGGTGCGAAATCGTGCCGATATCGTCCGGCGGGCCGGGCTGCCGTGGCTGATCCTTACCCTGTGCGTGACGCTGTGGGGGACGCCGCGCTTTACGCGCTGGCTCGATCTGTTGAGCTCGCCACATCTGCATGTTCCTGGTCTCGACAGGGTGGTCTTTCGCATGCCGCCGGTGGTCGCCGCGCCTGCTGCCGAGCCGGCGGTCTTTATTGTCAACTGGCTGTCGGCTACGGGCACGGGCATCTTTATCGCAGCGCTGATCGCGGCGTTTGCGATGGGCCTGAGACCGCACGCGATTGTGGCGACGCTGCTGAAGACGCTCGCTGTCACGCGCTATACGCTGATTACGATCGCTGCGTTGATGGGGCTTGGCTTTCTCACGCGCTTCTGCGGGATGGACGCCACGCTGGGGCTGGCCTTCGCGCGGACGGGCGTGTTGTACCCGTTCTTTGGCGCGCTGATCGGCTGGCTGGGAACAGCGTCGACCGGCTCCGATACGGCGTCGAACGTGCTCTTCGGGAGCCTGCAGCGACTGACGGCGCAGCAGCTTGGCCTCTCGCCATACCTGATGACGTCGGCCAACTCGGGCGGCGGGGTGATGGGGAAGATGGTGGCTCCGCAGAGTGTCGTGGTGGCGACGACGGCGACGGGGATCTATGGCAGCGAGGGCACGATCCTGCGCTTCGTCTTCCTTCACAGCCTGGCCCTGGCCTGCCTGATGGGCGCGCTGGTAGCGCTGGTGGCGTACAGCCCGCTGCTGACGCGACTCATTCTGAACTAGGCTGCGCAGCGTCGGCGATCAAGAGGCGGAGGTCGCGGAGATTGTTGCCGGTCGGGCCGGTGTGGATGGCGTCGCCGAGCGCGGCGAAGAGGGGGAAGCTGTTGAAAGTCTCGAGCGCGGTAGCTACGCTGAAGCCGGCCGAAGCGGCGCGGGCGGCGGTCGTCTGGTCGCAGACGGCGCCGGCGACCGGGCTGTTGCCGTCGATGCCATCGGAGCCGCCACTGAGGACGGTGATGGCCAACTGCTGGTCCGCGATGAGGCGCGCACACTCGAGCACAAACTGCTGATTGCGGCCGCCGGTGCCGTGCGTCTTGCCGAGCCTCACGGTTACCTCGCCGGCAGAGATGAGGCAGACTTTTGCATGCTGCGCCTGCAGTGCGGCGAGCCGGTCTACCAG
The DNA here is from genome assembly GCA_964245235.1 of uncultured Acidobacteriaceae bacterium. Taxonomy (GTDB): domain Bacteria; phylum Acidobacteriota; class Terriglobia; order Terriglobales; family Acidobacteriaceae; genus Edaphobacter. The sequence goes on along the minus strand of CAXTLS010000045.1, from coordinate 18,845 downwards.
GTAGCGCGCGGCATCCTGATAGTCCCAGTCGTCGCAGTTGTTGTCGATAATGGTGATGAAACCTGCTGCACTGGCGAGCCTTTCGGCGCTGCGGGCGAGTTCGTCGCTTGAGACGAGGGCGAGCCAGTCCGCCCTGCGAAAGGCCGGATGGTCGGGCTTGGGCGTCTCGGGCAGGTCGGGGCTTTCGAAGAAGGCGAGGACGCGTGGGGGAAGGTCGAGCGACGGGTCACACGCGGCGATGATGGCGCGGCACTCCGCGATGGTCGAGGTGTCGGGCAGCGACGGCCCTGAACCGATAACGTCGAGCGCGCTGCCGGGCACATCGGAGACGAGGAGCGTGAGCTGGGTTGCGCCGTTAGCCGCGACGGCGAGGCGGCCGGCTTTGACCTGCGAGAAGTGCTTGCGCAGGGCGTTCATCCGGGTGATCGGGAGACCTGACCGGACGAGGGCGCTGTTAAAGAGCGCTGTCTCTTCGAGCGCGATGGCTTCGTCTAACGGCTTTTCGACGATGGCCGAGGCGCCTCCGCTGATGAGGAAGAGGACCAGCGTTGCGGAGTCGGCATCGGCAAGCAGGTGCAGGATGGCATCGGCGGCGATCGCTGAATCCTGATCGGGGAGCGGATGACCTCCGTGTAGGGAGCGGATGCGCGGGTCTGGTCCTGGCGAGGCGTGGGGGCCGACGGCAATGCCTTCGAGGGCCTGGCCTGGGCAGAGTGCGGGCGTGAGAATCGGGACGAGGGCCCGGCACATGGGCGCGGCTGCCTTACCGATGGCGACAATCAGGATGCGGCGGAACGCCTGCAGCGGATAGGCCAGTCCGTCGACGTGCAGCACACCAGCCGCGCAGTGGATGCGCCGCGCGATCACGTCCGGAATGCTGACCTGTTGAAGCGTTTCGCGGAAAATTCCGCGGACAGTCACTCGCAGGCTCTTCGAGTCGTCGCGCGGATTCATTGCGCAACGCTCGACTGGCGGATGATGAGCCGGGGTTCGATCAGGATCGTCTTCGCTCGCTTATCGGGCTGGGCGCGCACTTCGGTCAGCTCGAGCGCGAGCTTGGCCGCGGCCTCGCCCATGCGCTCGGTCAAATGATCGACGCTCGTCAATGGGACCCGCAGGTAGTCGGCGTAGCGCAGGCCGCCGCAGCCGACGAAGGCGATGTCTTCGGGAATTTGCAGTCCGGCGTCGAGGGTCGCCATCATGGCGCCGATGGCGGAGAGGTCGTTGTAGCAGAAGACGGCGTCGGGTCGCCTTTTGCGGCTGAGCAGCTCCTGCATGGCCTGGTAACCCATGGCGTCGGCTGTCTCTTCGAAGCGCTCGCGGGTGATGACGAAGCCGCGTGGCACGGCGATGCCGGCCTCGCCCAGCACGGCACGGTATCCGTCGAGGCGGCCGGTTGCAGGACTCATCCCACGGCCGCCGATGTGCGCAATGCGCCTGCGACCGAGCTCGACCAGGTGACGGGTAGCCAGCTCGCCCACCATCACGTCATCCGATCCGACGAAGTTCGCACCCAGCCCGGGGAAGTTGCGATCGACCAGCAGGAAGGGAGTCTGCCCGTCGCTGAAGGCTCGGGGACCATGTGGGCGCGGCTGACAAGAGGCAATGAGCAGCACATCGACGCCGCGGCTGAGCAGGGTGCGAATCTCCTGCTGCTCGATGTTCGGATCTTCTTCGGACGAGGCGATCACCAGCGCGCGGCCGTTTGCACGAAGGGCGACGCTTAGTGCCCGCGCAAACTGGCCGAAGAAGGGATGTACCAGGTCCGGCACAACCAGCCCGACGGCGAAGGTGCGACCACTGGCCAGACCTCTCGCGAGCAGGTTGGGCTGGTAGTTCAGCTCCTTCATGCGTTCGAGCACAAGTGCGCGCGTACGCTGGCCGATGTCCGGCTGGCCGCGGGCGACCTTCGAGACGGTAACCTTCGAGACGCCCAGATCCTGGGCAATATCTTTGAGACGAACAGGCATTCTTGTTCCTGTGGTGTAGCCGCACTCCAGTGTAAGGCTGCTCGGTTTAGCTGAAGCGGGTCTGGCGCCAGAGCGCCCAACCGCCGCCGGCCAGGGCCATGAGTAGGACAATACTCAGGGCCGCGACCCAGTGGAGATTAATGGCCAATGGAGGCACGACGGCGTTCAGTCCGAGCCAGAGGAAGACGCCTGTGGCGGCGAGGACGATGACGACATCCCACCAGTGACGCCGCTCGGTTCGGCTACCGAACTCATCGCCACTCTGGGCGAGCAGGACCTCGCGATAGTCGAGCCCGTAGCGGGTGCACTCGCGCTCGAGCGCCTGGTTGCGCGAGGTGTGCTCCCGAGACGAGGCGACGGCGGTGCTGATGGCGAGCGCGCCGAGGATCATGAGGATGGAGCCGGCGAGGACCAGCGTGCGATGAGCGCGGTCTGCCGAGGCGAGCTCGCCAAAGACGAGCGCGCCCCAAGCCAGTCCCCAGAGCTGGTTGGTGTTCGAGAGCGGGATGCCGCGCCCGATGCCGAGGTACTTGGCGGCGAACTGCTGGAAGAGATCGCCGACCACCCAGACGAAACCGCCGAGGAAGAGCCAGAAGAGCAGCTGCTTGCTCTGGACCAGCTGGAAGGCGGAGGAGTGCAGGCCGCCGTCGAGCGTCCAGGTGAGGGCGAACATGGTGCCGAGCTCGCCGACGGTGAAGGCGGTAACGAACGAGAGTGGGTTCATCCCGCTGAGGTAGGCCTTGCGATAGGGGATGTACATGGTGCCCCACATGAGGCTGGCGCCGGCGGCGGCGAGGAGGCCGCGCAGGGCATGGGGAGCGGCCGCGCCAATGTTACTGCCCGCGCCGGCGCCATGGATCGTGCTGAAGCCGAGCATGATGGCGGCGATGACGATGGCGGTGGCCCCGACGACGACCTTGACAATGTTCTTCGGTCCGGCACCGCGCAGCTCCTGGAAGAGGAGCCTGCCCCACAGGAGGCCGATGAGCGAGTTGGTGTTCCAAAGGGGGAAGGCAGTGGCGAGCCCAACGTCGCGGATCGCGAAGACGGTGAGGGTGTTGGCCACGGCCCAGAGCGCGCCGGCGAGAATGGCCCAGACGACAAGATGCCGTTTCGCCAGCAGGTCCGCGAAAACGTAGCTGGTTCCCTTGAGCAGCGTCGGGAAGGTCCAGCGAGCGGTAAAGACGCCGGCCACCATGCAGAGCGAGACGGCGAAGGGCGAGAAGCCTGCGTTGACGAGCTTGGTCGGTGCCTCGGCCGCGCCCAGCCAGACGCCGGCGGCCAGGCCACAGAGTACGCCCATGGTGTGCAGGGGGCCGCCTGCCTGCCCCTTCTGCACTGCTGTCTCCTGAACCGGCACGCCACTCCTCTTTCGTCCTGCTCGAGCAGTTTAGTGCAGGATGACGAGCAGGGCGATTCCCGCCGCAAGCACCGTTGCCGGGATCCAGAACTGGATGTCGGTCAGGATCGCCTTGACTGTCTCGGGGGTGCTCATGCGGGTCATCATCGCAACCTTTCGCCACTTGTGGTGCTTGCCGGGTATCGTCGGGTTGTGTAACGTTATCGGTCGGGCCCGCGCATGTCAAGGCGATTGCTCTTGCGGGTGTAGCAATGCGTCTGCTAAGTTACCGGTAACGCCGGCCAGGATTCTTATTTCCTGGCTCGTATTCAGGAGCAGCCAGTGAGCGCAGCCACCCCGATCCCGAGCCATCCCCTGCACGACCTTGACGACTGGGACGATTTCCTTGAAGGCCGCTACAAGGAAGGCAAGACCGAGGCCGAGTTTCGCCGGTACGACGCGACGGCTACTCCCGGCGTGGCGGAGTTTTACCGGCTCAACCACGAGAACATGACGGTCGACTACGTGCTCGAAAAAGAGCAGGCCTACTTCAGCCTGAACAAGGGACAGAAGACGGTCTGGGAGGCGGCCGAGTTCCTTAACACGCTGGTGGATGACAGTGATCCGGACACGGACCTGACCCAGATCGAGCACCTCCTGCAGACCTCGGAAGCGATCCGCCGCGATGGTCATCCGCGCTGGATGATCCTTACCGGCTTCATTCACGACTTGGGCAAATGTCTCTGTCTCTACGGCGAGCCGCAGTGGGGCGTGGTGGGGGATACGTTCCCGGTGGGATGCGCGTGGTCGCAGGACATTGTCTTCCCTGAGTACTTCGCCAGGAATCCTGACCGCAGTATTGCGAACTACCAGACAAAGTACGGCATCTATGAGCCTAACTGCGGCCTCGAGCATGTGCACATGTCGTTTGGTCATGACGGGTATATCGCGAAGGTGATGCAGCCGTACCTGCGCGATGAGTCGCTCTATATGCTGCGCTTCCACTCCTTCTATCCGTGGCACCGGCACGGCGCCTACGATCATCTCTGCAACGAGAAAGATCGCTCGATGCTGGAGTGGATCCTCAAGTTCAACCAGTACGACCTCTACTCCAAGAGCCATACGAAGCCCAACCTGCAGAAGCTGATGCCGTACTACGACGATCTCTTCGCCGAGTTCCTGCCGCCGACCCTGGCTTGGTAGCGCGCGCCGGCCCCGCGGGCGACGTCGCTAGCTGTTCCCGGTTAAGAAATCGTTACCACGATCTCGGTCACGCTCGATGGTCTGCGCGCGGCCCGCGTAATTTTTCCACACAGCCCCACAACATTCTTGACACCCGTATCCTTGATCGCTAAGATTCTCGACCGAACGATATCCCTGTACTAAATCGTTTTGAGGATCGCAATTCAGATCGATTGGTTGATAGCAAGCGTACTGGCTTCGGAGTGCCGCCATGGGGCCATAATCCGGATAACGCTTTCTTGGCAGCACATAAACGCACCGTTGCCCGGGCAGATCGCGGGCGGACGGGCAGGTTTGATTCTCAGGAGACCACTAATGCGGCACCGACGTTCACTCATAACAATCATCGCTTTTATTGCGTCCCTGTTTACGATCTCCACAGCGTATGCACAAGAGAACGCAACCATCAATGGAACCGCGACCGATTCTTCGGGCGCCGTGGTCCCGAATGCCGCGGTCAAGCTGGTTCAGGACGAGACCGGGGAAACCCGGACTGGCACGACGAACGGCTCCGGCCTCTTCAGCTTCTCCGGCCTTCATATTGGTAGATATAGCCTGACCGTGAATGCACCCGGTTTCAAGGCCGCCACGACCACCGGCATAACGCTCAACGTCGCGCAGACGCTTGAAGAGAGCATCGTTCTCCAGGTCGGCAGCGAAGGCCAGGCAATCTCGGTCGAAGCGAACGCCCTGCAGGTCCAGTCCGAGACCAGTCAAGTGGACAGCCTCATCACCGGCGCCCAGGTCTCCGAACTCGCAACAAATGGCCGCAACATTACCGCGCTTGCCGTTCTTGCCCCCGGTGTCTCGAACAATCTTCCAGACTACAACGGCGTTATGGCGCTGACTGCCGGCAACGGCATCAGCTTCAACGGAACGCGTCCAAGCCACAACATCTACCTGGTCGACGGCGGCGAGATCTACGATCGCGGCTGCGGCGGCTGCTTCAGTATCCTGGTCTCGCAGGATTCCATCGCCCAGTTTCAGACTCTCACCAGCAACTACAGCCCCGACTACGGCATCGGCTCCGGCGGCCAGGTCCTGATGGTTCTCAAATCCGGCACCAGGAACTTCCACGGCGGTCTCTGGGAGTTCAACCGGAACGAGGCAGTCGACGCGAACAACTACATTTCGAAGGGCGCCGGCCAGGCGAAACCGGAGCTGCGCGTCAACATCTTCGGCGGCAACATCGGCGGCCCGCTCACCATCCCGCATCTGTATAACAACAGTCGCAACCGCACCTTCTTCTTCGTGAATGAAGAGGATCGCCGCGCGATTCAGGGAAGTCTCCCGAGCAAGACCAACACGATTCCGATCGGGGATTTTCCCACCCTCGGCCAGCCCTTAGCCTACACGCCAGCGGCCGGCACCGGCACGCCGATCATCCCCGTGACTACAGATCCGGCCAAGCTCGCGATCTACACGGCGAACGGCCTCGTCGGCGGACAGCCCTTCACCAAAAACACGGCGGGGCAGTACATCATTCCGGCCGCGCTGATCGATCAGAATGTGGTCCGGATGATCAACACCGGGATCTTTCCCAACCCGAACGTCGCCGGGACCAACCAGTTTGTGGCGTCGGTCAGCGCTCCCACCATCGTTCGCGAGGATCTCGTCCGGATCGATCACACTATCAATGACAAGCTTCAGCTGATGGGCAATTACATCCATGACGCCAATTCGCAGGGCGCGTATCCGCCGCTCTGGAGCGACGACAGCTATCCCACCGTCGGCAGCACACTTTCGAATCCCGCATGGGCCGCCGTCGTCAAGCTGACCCAGACCCTCTCGCCGAACCTCCTCAACGAGACAGCGTTCAACTTCGACGGCAACAAGCTCGTCATCACCCCGATCGGCACCTATGCCCAGCCCACCGGCTACAACGCCTCAACCTTCTTTACCGGCAACAATCCCGGCAATCGTATGCCGGAGATCGATCTCGGCGCGCCGTACGGCACCAACTGGAGCTCCTCGTACTTCCCGTGGCGGAACGCGGCGATGGACTACCAGACGCGGGATGATCTCTCCTGGACCAAGGGCCGGCACAGCATGAAGTTCGGTGGTTCGTGGATGCACTTCATTAAGAACCAGCAGCTGCAATCCAACACGCAGGGCACGTTTACCTTCAACAACACCTCGTTCTCAGATGATTCTTACCTGAACTACGTGCTCGGCGACGCCTCGTCGTTCACGCAGCTGCAGGCGCTCAACGGCCTGCACTGGGTCAACAACACTTACTCGGGCTACGCGCAGGATAACTGGAAGGTGACCCGCAAGCTGACGCTTAATCTCGGCATCCGGTATGACGGACTGCCGCATAACTACGAGCGCTTCAACGAGTTCGCTAACTTCGTTCCGGCAGACTTCAGCGCCGCCAATGCCCAGGGTCCACGTTCGGATGGCACACTCAATCCGGCCGGGCCGGGATTCGTCACGCCCGCTGGCGGCACGACGGCCTTCTATCTGAACGGCATCCAGCTTGCGGGCGTCAACGGCTTTCCACGAGGTGGTGTGCAGAACGACTGGAAGTCGACCCAGCCTCGCGTCGGCTTTGCCTTCGACCCTTACGGCGATGGCAAGACGGTCGTCCGCGGTGGCGTCGGTCTCTTCTATGAGCGCATCCAGGGGAACGACTCCTACGACGCCGGCAACAACCCGCCGTTCTCGTTCCAGCCCTCCGCCAATAACGTCTACTTCTCGAACACCAACCAGAGTGCCCTGAACGGTCAGACGGCTTCGACCGCGCCTCATCCGGCCAGCATCACGAATCTCGCCTACCACTACCCACTACCCGGCCTTGCCATGTTCAGTTTCGGGGTCCAGCAGGAGGTCTCTCCTTCAGTCGTCGCCATCATGCAGTACGTGGGGACGGCAGGTTGGAATCAGAATGACGACCGCGCCATCAACACGCTTCCTCTGAATGCCCCGGTCTCGCTCCGTCAGAGCGTTGCCGCCGGTAAGGTCGACGCGAATGTCTACCGCCAGTACCCCGGCTACTCCGGCATTACCCAGGAAGAGCAGACCACCAACTCCAGCTATCACTCGCTGCAGGCTGGCCTACGTATCGAAAATAAACACGGCGTCACCCTTCAGGCCTCCTACACCTGGTCCCATCAGATTGACCTCTCGAGCAACGCAGGTGACCTCGCGACGCTTTCGAATCCCTTCGATACCCACTACGACAAGGGTTCGGGTGCGCTTGACCGCCGGCACATCTTCAGCACCAACTACATCTACGATCTCCCCTTCTTCAAGCGCTCGAGCAACTTTGCGGAGCGTGAGTTCCTGAGCGGATGGCAGGTAGCCGGGATCACCATCGCCAACTCGGGCGTGCCGCTCTCCGTTACGTACGGAACGGACACGCTCGGATACGGCGGCGGAACGACCAACCGGGCCAACCAGGTCGCCGGCTCCTCTCGCGGACCCAAGAGCTTCACGCAGTTCTTCAACACCGCCGCCTTCACCGCTCCGCTCGCACCGTGGAGTGGCGGGACGACCACCGGTGTCGATCAGGGCTTTGGCAACTCCGGCAAGGATGCAGTCGTCGGGCCAGGACGCTTCAACACCAACCTCTCCCTCTACAAGACCTTTCCCATCCACGGCGAAGGTCTCCGGTTCCAGTTGCGAGCCGAGTCGTTCAACACCTTCAATCACACCCAGTTTCAGAACCTTCAGACCAGTCAGACCGCCAGCAACTTTGGTCAGGTTACCTCGACCTGGGACGCGCGCAAGTTCCAGTTCGGAGGCAAGCTGCTGTTCTAATTACCGCGACGAAAAGCGCCGCAGGCCTTCGCAGCCGGCGGCGCTTTTCTGCGTCAGGGCCTACCTGGTTCCGTGGCCGAAGCTCTCCATCTTGACCACGCCGCTCTTCTCCCGGATCGTCACCACCCGGTTCGCAGCAACGCCCTTGACCTGCTCGACGAGGCCGTTGGTCCAGTGGATCTCAAGGTCCGCCTGCGTGCTCGCGCCCAGCCCGAAGTGGAGGCGTCGATCATTGACCGAGTAAAAGCTGGACTGCGCAAGGACCGCCTGCGCCTGCACTTTGCCGCCGTAGCGGGCGATGATCTTCGAGCCGATGGCGCTGCGGTTCGACACGGTGCCGACCAGCAGCACTTTCAACCAGTTTCCTTCGCCCCGCACATCGTTCCGCAACAGGGATGGGGGCTCGTTGAGGTTGACGACGACCATATCGAGATCGCCATCATTATCGAAGTCGCCAAACGCGCAGCCGCGGCTGCAGTGGAGCGCGGCGATGCCGGGGCCGGCCTCGTCGATCAACTCTTCAAATTTGCCATGACCCAGGTTGCGGAAGATCATCCGCGGTGTGCGCAGCGGGTACTCCGGAAATTTCGTCTCGACTTCGGGATAGACCGAGCCCGTGACGACGGCGAGATCGGGCCAGCCATCATTGTCGAAGTCGGCGAATCCAGTACCCCAGCTGATATAGCGGGTCTCGACAGCGAGGCCGGCCTCGATAGTGACATCCGTGAAGTTGCCGGTGGCGTCGTTCTGATACAGCACGGCAGTGTCATCTGAGAAGTGGGTCTTGAAGATATCGAGTTGGCCATCGAGATTAAAGTCGCCGACAGCCACCCCCATGCCGGCCTGCTCCGTTCCCTCGCTGCTGAGGCCGACGCCTCGCTCGACGCCATCCTCGACGAAGGTGCCGTCGTGCTGGTTGCGAAAGAGCAGGCTGGGCGTTGAATCGGAGGCGACATAGAGATCGGTCCAGCCGTCGTTGTCGAAGTCCGCAGCCACCGCCGTCATCGCATAGGTGCGCGTCGCCTTCGAGATGCCGGAGGCGGCCGTCACCTCGCGGAAGGTCCCGTCGCCCTGGTTGCGGTAGAGATAGTTCTGCCCCATCGGCAGGCCGCGCGGCCCGCAGTTCACCGGCACGCCCTTGAAGTTGCAGTACGGATTCTCGCCGGGCTTCGGCAGCTTGCCGAGGTTCAGATCAACGTAAGTCGCGACGAAGAGATCGAGGTGGCCATCCCGATCGTAGTCGAGGAAGGTAGAGCCTGAGCCCCAGCGGGTCGGCCCCGTGTACAGCAGCCCTGCCTCCTTCGTGACGTCACGGAAGGTGCCATCGCCATTGTTGCGGTAGAGGACATTCTGGCCGTAGTAGGTGATGAAGATATCTTCGAAGCCGTCGTTGTTATAGTCCCCAATGGTGACGCCGCTTGCCCAGCCGGACCTCAGCAGCCCGGCCTTCTCCGTCACATCGATAAACGTGCCGTCACGATTATTTTTGTACAGCCGATTCGTTGCACCCGCCGGCGGATCGTCCATACGCGTGCCCGAGAGTACGAAGATATCGAGCCAGCCATCGTTGTCATAGTCGAAGAAGGCGATGCCGCAGCCTACCGTTTCAACGATGTAGTCCTTGCGGTGCAGCCCCCCATAGATGATGGGATGGGTGAGTCCTGCTGCTGCCGCTACGTCGGTAAAGTGGGCAAGGAACGGAATGCCCGACGGCTTGCCGCGCGGTTGCGGCTTCACGTTGCGGGGGATCACACCCTGAGCAAGAGTTTCCTGGCTAAGGGCCGCGGTCGAAGCAGCCATCCACAGGAACTCGCGGCGGGAACTGATAAGACTTCGCTTGGTCATCTGAGGCTTCGCATAAAGATGAGTTGTATCATTTCGATGCTTGTGACTAGCGAACGTCGGTGACTTTGCCATCATGAAATTCAGCAGTCATGTCTTTGTACTTGTATAGAAGCTTATCTGCGAGGTCCACTCTTATCTGGGGCGGACCCAACACCGCTTCAACGTCTGCAACTGTCATTCCCCCTTTTATCTCTCTAACAAACGCACCTGAAGCTGTGTTGCCGAAAGTAGCCGCTGCTTGCTGTATGTCAAAAAACCGCAAACCATTCACTTGCGAACGTAGCAGCTTGAATAAGCTCTTTTGTGTTGTCTTTTTTGTCAAGCCTAAAAACCACTTCAGCAGTCCCTTGCTCCAGGCTTTGGTGGTCAAATGCACCGACTCCCCTCTGGACGGAGTGTGGAGAAACGTTCGTTAGATAAAATTCGAATCTTCTCCCGTACATGTTGACGATTGCATCCCCCGTGACCTTCAAAACCTCTCCTTTATGGAAGGGTTCTGGCACAACATGCACACATCCCGGAGAATCGGTTGCTGGCCTAAGGAATGTTCCATGCTGGTACATATAATTAACAACACCATTGACAATGGGGTTGGTAAGCAAGGGTTTAGTAGCCCCTGTCCATCCAGGTGTTCTTTCCGAACACAAACCAAGCGCAAGTCCTTCTCTTAACACAACGACATATTTTCCTCTGTAGTGCTGTTCGACAACGATCCTGTTATTTTGCGCAAATAGACGTGCTGGCGTGGTAAAGAGGACCACAACAGTACAAACTTGTGCCAACGAAATTTGTAGATATCGCGACATTTACCTTAGTCCTGCTCTGCGTCCTTCTGGCATCTGAGACTTCGCTTAGTCATCGGCTCCCAGTAAAGCACTCGCGCCATGCACCACGCCAGATGTGGCTAGGGCTGCGGCGGGCCGGGCGCACCAGAGACCTTCTGGATGAGCGAATCAGCGGCCTTCCTGTGCAGCTCCTTGGTCCGGGCAAACTCCTGCTGTGCCTTGTCCCTCTCGCCCATGGCGGTGTAGAGGCGGGCGAGTCGGTAGTGGGCGTCGGCGTCGGTGGGGTCAAGCTGCTCGGCGCGAAGGAAGGCGGCCAGGGCCTCAGGGTTGCGCTTTTGACCGGCGTAGACCCGGCCGAGGTCGAAGTATGCGATTCGCAGATCGCCTTGCAGTTGCACGGCCTTCGCGAGGAGTGCCTCAGCCTCAGCACTCTCGTTTGAGCGCAGCTTTATGTCGCCGAGGTAGGCTGCGGCCTGAGCGTTTGAGGGACTGTTCTTCAGCTCAATTTCAAACTCTGCTGCGGCGCGGTCATAGGTATGGCCGGTGAAGTAGAGGTAGCCGAGCTCGAAGTGCACATTGGGTTCATTCGGTGCGATGCGGGCGGCCGTCTCCAGCTCGGTGATGGCTTCAGATGATCGATTCATGCTGTCGAGCGCCTGCCCGAGCAGCATGTGCGCCTGGACCGAGTTGGAATCGGCGGTGAGGATGCTCTTGTACTCCGCCATCGCACAGGTGTAATTGGCGCTCCACAGGCAGCTCTGCGCAAGCACGTTGTGCAGCTCCATGTTGGCGGTATCGGCTGCGACCGCCGCCTCGAGGTACGGCACAGCTTTCGCGTAACTGCGCATACCGAAGTAGCTCATGCCAAGTAGCAGCCCACTCCGCGCGTCCTGCGGCTTTTGCTTCTGCGCCGCGAGCAGAGGATCGATTGCGGCGGCGAAGTGACCGCTCTTGAACTCCGCCAGACCGAGATTCATGGCTACGTCCGGCTGACCCGGATCAAGGGCGAGCGCCCGTCGATACTCCATCGCCGCAGGCTCGAGCTGGCCCTCCTGCGCGAGCACGATACCCAGTGCGCCGTGGACGGCTGCGTTCTGCGGGTGGGCTGCCGCAAGCTGTCGCCACGCCTGCTCAGCGTCGTGGAGCCTGCCGCTTTTCGTCAGCTCGATCGCCTGCCGGAAGTCATCGTCCTGAGCGTGGACGGTCCCTCGTGCCTGCAGCAGGAAGAGAATCGCTCCGGCGAGTGAGAGACCCAGCCTTCGATATGGAAACCGAACCATCTTATAAATCCTACAACGCGGCAGCACGCCATTACTTCGGCATGGCGGCCGTGCCGGTTACCGTAAAATCTGTCTCCGCTTTGGCGGCCGTCTCTTGCGGCTGGGCACCGCCGATACTGAGATGGTACGTCCCCGCCTGCACCGATCGCGTTCCCTGATCATCGACACTCGACAGCGAGCGCGCGCTCAGAACCAGAGCCACGTCGCGGCTCTCACCCGCCCCCAGATGCACTCGCTCAAAGCCGACCAGCGAGTGGGCAGGCCCGCCCAGCTGCGGCGTCTTCAGGTAAGCTTCAACCACCTCGTCGCCGGCGCGGCTGCTCGTATTCTTCACTGTGACCGTCGCGGTCACAGGCTGCCCGGCGGCTACGTTTGGCGCCACTTTCACCGCACTGTAGGTGAACGACGCGTAGCTCAGCCCGTAGCCGAAACCCCATAGCGGCTTGCCCGTGTAGTAGCGGTAGGTGCGGTTCTTAAGCGAATAATCCGTAAAGGCCGGCAGGTCGGTCGTGCTGGCATAAAAGGTCACTGGCAGGCGGCCCGCGGGATTGTTCACGCCAGCCAGCGTCTCGGCGATGGCCGTTCCACCCTTGCCGCCCGGGTACCAGGCCTGCAATACCGCCGCCGCATGGTCCTTGGCCCAGGTCAGCGCCAGCGCACTGCCGCTTATCGAGACGACGATCACCGGCTTTCCTGTCGCCGCGACTGCTTCGAGCATCGCGCGCTGTGAGCCCGGCAGATCAATGCTGGTCCGGTCGCCGCCGTTGAAGCCTTCGAGCTTAATCGGCATCTCCTCGCCCTCAAGCTGCGGCGACAGCCCCACAAACGCCACCACCACGTCCGACGTCTTCGCCGCCGCGACTGCTTCGGCAATCTGCGCCTCGGCGGGAGCCTCCCAGCGCAGCGTCACGCCGCCGCCGGCACGATCCCCCGTGTGGCTGTACTCCAGCTGAAACTCATGCGGCCGGGTGTCGCCGAGGTTGACCTCGATGCGTGCCGGAGTCGATCCCGTCATCACCGGCGGGGCCGACGGCGACGCACCCGTGCCGACCGTGAATGCACCCATCTCAAGCTTGCCCTTGGTCAGCAGACCTTCAGAGAGGACCTTGCCGTCGAGCGTAAACCGGTAGTTCTCAACCGGCGAATACGGGAAGGCCGACCCGCCTTCGAGGATGAAGGTGTACTTGCCCGCCATCGGCACCTTCAGCCTGCCCGACCAGCGCACCGAGTAGTCATGCGTCTCAATCCCCGGCACCGGCACCACGTCGCGCCAGTCATGCTGGATGCCCGGCTCGGTCCCCATCGCGATCGGCTTGCCCGTCCAGTCAGGCGTCGCGAAGAACTCAGTCTTCAAGCCACCCGGAAAGACGGTCCGCGGCACCGGCACGCTGAAGCCCGCAGCCAACGTTGCGCCTTGCGCGTAGTGGATCGTCGCCCCGGGAAACTGTTTCGTGATCCCGTCCAAGGGCGAGACTGCATCGAGCGCCTGCCCGTTATAGTTCCCTTCGAGCGACGTCAGCAGATCGGCCGTCGGCCCGACCACAGCGATGCGCTTTTCCCTGGCGGTAAGTGGGAGCGCGCCGCCGTTCTTGAGCAGCACAATCGACTCCTCGGCCGCCTTCAGCGAGAGCGCCGCGTGCGTCGCTGATGCGTCATCCGAAAACGGAATCTTGTCATAGGCCGTCTGGTCAAACAGCCCAAGCTCGAAGCGGGCCGTGTAGAGCCGCTCCGCCGATCGCGTCAGCAGCTCCTCCGACACCACGCCCTGCTTTACAGCTGCAGCCAGCGTGTTGAATCCCGACGCCCAGATGCTGCACGAAAGATCCGTACCGGCCTGGATCGAGATCGCCGCGGCATGCATGATGTCGGGAGCGTTATGGTGCCCGTTCGTCACGTCCATGATGGCCGCACAATCGGACACCACGAAGCCCTTGAAGCCCCACGCCTCGCGCAGGTGATCCTTCAGCAGCATCGTGTTGGCGCACGCCGCCGTACCGTTAATGGCGTTATAGGCGCACATCACGGACTTCACATGGCCATCGATCACCGTCGACCGGAAGGCCGGCAGGTAGGTCTCTTCCAGGTCCCGGGGACTCACGTCCACATCAGCCGTGTGGCGCGTCGACTCGGGTCCGCTGTGGACGGCGAAGTGCTTGCTGGTTGCCACCGCCTTCGGGTGTTCCGGATCGTCGCCCTGCACGCCGTGGATAAAGGCGACGCCCATGCGACCGGTCAGGAACGGATCTTCGCCATAGGTCTCCTGGCCGCGGCCCCAGCGCGGATCGCGAAAGATGTTGATGTTTGGTGACCAGAAGGTCAGTCCATAGAAGATGCGGTGGTTCCCCTCGCGCTGCGCCTGGTTGTACTTCGCCCGGCCTTCAATTGAGATTACGTCGCCCATCTGCTGCACCATGCCCAGATCCCATGTCGCCGCCATGCCGATTGCCTGCGGAAAGACGGTCGCGTAGCCCGAGTTCGCCACCCCGTGCAGCGCCTCGCTCCACGTCTGGTAGTCCGGGATGCCCAGCCGTGGGATCGCGGTCGCCCAGTCCTCCAGCTGCGACGCCTTCTCGTCGATCGTCATCCTCGATACCAGGTCATGAGCCCGTACTGGCGCGGGCAGCGATGCGTCCTTGTACGCCGGCGGCTTCGACTGTGCCGGCGAGGCGACGGCGAGCAGGACCAGGCTTGCAACCATGAAGTTCTTCATCTAAACGCTCCAACGTGACGGATTGTGAGTAAGCGCTTACTAGCGAAGCAGTTCTGTCGTTTTGACCGTCTGCCGAACGTGTTGAACCGGGTGAAAACGCCAGTACTAAATGCTATTATTCGCGCCGTTTTCGGCGATTTCGAGACCGGCTAATAGTACACGCTCATTCATTCCATAACCAACCTGCAAGCGCAGCCGTACGGGCCTCCCTTCGTTGGAAGATACGCAGGCAGCAGCAGAGAGTTGGCGTTGGGCAACAGACCTGTAAGGGCCTGCGGCCTGGCCTTACTGCATTTGCTTGACTAGAATAAGGTGGGTCGGGGCGACTCGATTCGAACCAACGACCTGACCCACCTCAGCTGCGGTTCGGGGTCGAGCCGGTCGGCGGCGGGGGTCGTAGGGAGAACGCCCGCGCCAGCATGGCTGGTCCGCGATCCGAACTTCACACCGGTATTTCAGTCTCCGAAGTTAGAGTTCACAGTCTGCCGCCTGGGAGAAGGTTCAGAACAAATAAGCCGAAAGAAAGCACAGTGATCGCGAGTGTCGCTTTTTCCATCACCGTGTGAAGAAGGTTTAACTGTTTACCTTCTTCACCTATTCCACGGACCTGCCGCTCCTTCTCTGCGCTTGATCACTATGTCGAACGCAACTTTGAGCGCTAGTATCAGCGTCAGTGATACCAGGATCAAGAGTCTGGTCAGCGATGGCGTGTCGCCATCATCTCCAGGATGAGGCTCAATCCTGACAGCACCAGAGCAAGAACGTTGTACTTGCTAAACATACCCGTGAGTATCGGCCAACGAGAGCCGGTTCTCTCTTCATTGCAGTCATCAGTAGTGGTCGCACTCCTGCGCCAAGGAAAAGACCGAGACTGAAGATGCAAAACGATAGTGCTCCGGCGATGACACGAACCTGCATAAGCCTGCGCTCCTTGTTTTAGCTCGACGCTTTCTCATCTCATGAGTTTGTCAGCCTGTCACATTCTTTACTGCGGGATGGTAATCAGTAGCAGTTTCTTCTGTTCCGAGACGGTATGTTCTGAATGGATACTGTTGCATGTTTCCTACTCTTTGTAGTTAGGTCGAAATGAAATTACGACTGAGCTTATCATTGAGTTAAGGGCTCTTCTTCAGAATGCGTGGATCAGCAGAAGACCGGCGAAAAGCATTACCGCGCAAGTCACGCCATGAACGGAGAACGCTGTTACCTTACGGCCGCCCGATAGCAGTACGGTAGACATGTCTCCAAACGGAATGATGGCGAAAACAAGCAGGACTATGCCTACGGTCCGGTGGTCCGTGGTCAGCATCAGGGTCAGCACGGCAACTCCACTCGCAATGTCCCGCGTTCCCTTGAGACGGAGCCAGGCGCGAATGTCAGCATCGGGTGCAGGTGGCTTTAGGCCAAAACCTCCTAGGATTCGTTCCGGTGATGCAAGATAGAGACAGCCGATCACGATGATCCCGGCAGAAACGAGAACGGCAAGAGCAAAGGGAATGACGGAATGCATGATTTTTTCTCTATGGTAGATAATATAGCAACGCTATATATGATGCAGGCACCGGAGCCACGATTCACCATTTGTAGCATTGCTATAGTATCTGGATATGGCAACGACGCTGGTACCGAACCGAATCGCAGAACGAAAACTGCGGGACAAGCAAGCTCGCCGGGCAAACATCGTCAGTACCGCGCGACGGATCGCGGAGCTCGAAGGATGGCCAAGCGTAACGGTTCGACGGCTGGCTGACGAAGTTTTTTATAGCCAGCCCGTTCTTTACGCTCATTTCGGAAGTCGCGAAGGAGTTCTTGCAGCCGTTGCGATCGAAGGATTCCAAGAGCTTGGCTTGGCGATGGAGAAGGCGCGGAAACGGATCAAGTATGGAAGTGCAATTAAATCGGTCGCGGACGCCTATCTGGAATTCGCAGCATCTTCACCCGCATCGTATGAGGCGATGTTTTCGCTCAGCCTGAGCGTCCCGTTCGGTGATGCGGCGACTCCTTCCGAATTACGACTCGCGTTTTCCCAGATCCTGGAGCTGTTTCAGGGACAGAGCTCGAAGCCAGAAGTTCTCTCCGAACTGTTTTGGGCGAGTCTCCATGGCATCGCCGAGCTCATAAGGACGAAGCGATTTCCGCCCAGCCGCCAAAAAGAGCGCGTGAGGATGCTCGTGGACCTCTTCAGCTTTCCGAGAGAAGAACGGGCGTAGGTATCGAAGGCGAGATGACGGCGCGCATTTCACGATCTTCATGCGCTCTTCAAATCTGTGAGCAACTTAGGACCAATCCGCATCTCTGCGAGACAGATGCTTCAGACTTAGGATCGAGTATCTCTCTGCCTCACTTGCGTTTGCCTCGAATGAATTTGCGATAGAGGGATCAACAAGGACGACCATCTCGAGCTCCTGTTATAACGTGATGCTCCTCCTACCGCAGCCTACGTTGATCTACTGCTCGGTAATGGCGACGGTACCTTTCAACAACCCTCCCCGAGCACCACAACTACGTTTCCGGGAGTCGAAAATCTTTACTACGATGGCCTGGCCTCCCTGGCTACTGCCAGCCTCACGTGAGACGTTTCAAGGCCAGACCTGATACCGACCACGGAGTCCGGCGTCTACATTACTCTAAGCAGGAAGAGATAGTCATAACGCCTGTAGACTTGGCGGCGTTGCTGTCAGAGCTAAAAGACCCATTCCATGCACTCGTCCTGCTAGTCTCCGTCACCGGCTTCAGCGGGGGTGAATTGTTTGGCTTGGAATGGGAAGATGTGAACTTTGATGATGCTGCGATACGTGTGTTCGTTCACTCGTTGACCAAAATCGAAGGACCGCCTTAGACTCTGGCATCACGTCGACCTCGCCTATGTCACTACAGCTTGCGTCTTGAAACCCTACTAACTGGATGCCATGTTGAAGCGGCACATCCTGCCAGCGGCAGAGAGGGCGAAATCACTAAGCGGATCGGGTGGCATATGTTCCATAGAACACTGCTACGCTGCTGCAGTCGTTCGGGGCGTTGGCCAAGACAACGCAGGAGTTTAATGCGTCACGCTTCACCTGTCATGACTTGGGCATCTATGCAAAGGCTGTTACGGCAGATAAGAGGATCGCTCAAGATAGTATTGCAGCGTAGTTCATAGGGGAAAGCAGATGCCTCATAGGCCCACATAGTGGGGTAACGCGCGACAGGATCCCTATAGACATTGCAAGCTCCTGATGAGACCTTTTGATTGCGCTAAAGTGTTGAGGATAAATGGTCGGGACGACTAGATTCGAACTAGCGACCTCACCCACCCCAAGGGTGCGCTCTACCAGGCTGAGCCACGTCCCGACTGTGTGCGCGTCGATCCAGGCGGATGACGGCGGGGTTTTGCTGCAGCTTCAAGTGTACACGGTCAGGCGCCCGGTCAGTGCGTGGGCGCGACGAACTCCTTCGGCAATGCACCGCCGTCACCCTCGCTGAAGAAGAAGCCGTTCATCTGCTCCACCAGGAACTCCTGCGCCTCGCGCGTCCAAGGCTGCAGCCGGTATTCGTTCAGCAGCATCTTCTGGCGCTCGACCCACTCGCCCCAGGCCTTCTTCGAGACACTCTTGTAGATCTTCTGGCCGAAGTCGGAGTCAAACGGCGGCTCATCCAAACCTTCCAGCTCAGCCTTGTACTTTACGCAGTAAACCATGTGCGGCATCGATGCTTCTCCTGTGTCTCTCTTTCATTGTAGCGGGTGAGCATCCACTCACTTCCGCTTGCCCCGGGTCTTTTTGCCTGCGATTTTCCTGCCCTTGGTGCGGACCTTCTTGCCGGTCCGCTTCGGGCTGGAATGCGGCCGCTCCCCGTCCGCCGTGGCGGCCGTCTTCGAGCCCGTCGGCCGCGGCTTTGCTTCGTCCGCCGGATCAGGCAGCAGGGCGAACT
>CAXTLS010000044.1:19862-34558 GCA_964245235.1 uncultured Acidobacteriaceae bacterium | reverse complement strand
ACCGGCATGGAGTACTACCGCAACGTCCAGCTCTCCCCAGAGCTCGAAGAAGCGGCAGCCCAGGTCCAGCAGGAAGTAGCCTCCGCCATCGAAGCCGAAGAACGCGAACTGGAACAGATGCGCATGGAAGGCGAACAAGAAGAACTAGCCGCCGAATAACTGCGTTATAGCGGTAGGCGCTTCGCGCAAACCTAAACAACCGCAACAAACAATGGGCGGACTCGGAAGAGTCCGCCCATTGTCAATACGGGAGAACATGGTGGACTATCACCCTAAGTGGAAGCTGTTTGAGAAAGATATTCATGCTATTCACGCGATGTTCGCGTCGGAGGGCACCAGCGTCATGTATGACGAACGTGTCATAGGATTCGATTCAAAGGTGGAACGCCAAATCGACGTCTCTATCCGAGCCTTGGTTTCGGATTACCCTATATTTATTGCGATTGAATGCAAGGACAAGAACCGCCCGATAGATTTAGTTGACATGGGCGCCTTTACATCTCTCATAAAGGATGTCCGAGCAAACAAAGGAGTGATGATATCTCCAAGCGGCTTTACCAAAGCGGCCATCGACCTTGCACGAAGCGCCGGAATTGACACACAGACCTTCTCAAAAGAAACGCACTCTGTACCGGCTCACTTGCAAACCCTGACTTTTACGGCGCAGCAAACCAGAGTCGAATGGTCTGTGCTTTGCAAGCACCTGGGAACTCCACAGCTTTCACTTCAGCCAGACCACTACATGGAAGTTTTCTCAATGGAAGGCGCTCGACTCGGGAAGATGTCAGATCTCATCTATGAGATGGGCCGTAGAGGGAATATTTCTATTGATAGCGAAGCATCTACTTGGGAACTACCCTCACCACTTCTCGCTGAGTTCGATGGGCATATGCGACCTGTAAAACTGCTCGTTCAATTTATTGTGGGAAAACGATTCTTCATCGGGACGGTTGCTGTTGAACATGTACGGATAGACAGTGCTCAAGCCGAGAAGAATGTTCACGACTTTTTAAGGACTGGCCTTGTATCTTTAAAGCCTTGGGATGAAGTTACCGAGTATTGGCAGGAGGTGCAGACACTCGCTAATCTTGCTATCGCGCCCGCCTTTGAACTGATTGATAATCCAAAATGGGATTAGACCAGCCAAAAAGATGTAGACAGCCGAGTGCCCATCCTTGCGCGGAGCAAGGACCCCAAACTCCTTTATCGCCGCATAGTAGGCTAGCTGTTGACCTGCCTCGGCATCGATTGGCAAGGCCTTACTCTCCTGCTGCAATGCTGCCACCGGGCCGCCTTGGCCGTCAGATTTACAACCCACATAGGGCACGCGTGCTGTCTCATTCGGAGACGCGCTTTTTTCAACGGTCTTTGAGCTAGTAAGGTGTTGACTACCTTCGTCGCCCTTATACTTCCGATTCATTAGCGCAATAATGGATAGGAAAACGACGATGACTAAACCTATAGAACCAAGCGTTCGCATATTCGCCTCTGATCGATTATGAGCCTAAGTCTCTGAAGAGGAAATGCTATATCTACTGGCCTCTGAGACGCTCCAACAGACAGCCTTGACTTCATGACCTGCAGTATCTCCGACACCTTCCCTCCAGCCCCCGAAACCGTATTCTCTTTCGCGCGATTGCTGGTACTCTAATGCGGTCGCGCCTGACCACCCGACAGGGAACCGCCGAGACCGCCGCTCAAGCAGTAGCCATGGAGAGAGTTTGCGAAAACCCATCAAACCAGCCCACCGCGTCCTCAAGGCCCCGAAGCACCCCTGGGTCCCCAAAGACCCAGGCCTCGTCCCCGAAACCTCCCAGGCTGCCCTCAGAACAGCCATGGGCATCGCCGGCCTTCCCCTCACGGACTTCGACGACCTGCTCTGGATCATGGCCCAGGAGTCCGGCGGCAAAGTGGACACACGCAACCCCAAGTCCACCGCACGCGGGCTCTACCAGCTTCTCAGCGCCCAATACGACCTCAACCCCCACGGCGAGAAATCCTTCGGCAACGCCGTCGAAGAGTGTCAGGGCGGCATCAACTACATCCTCGGCCGCTACCACACGGCCCACGCCGCCCGCGAGTTCTGGGAAAAGCATCTCTGGTACTAGCCATGAAGACCCTGCTTTGTGCCGTCATCCTGTCGCTCGCGCACACCTGTACCGCGCAAACCCCGTCGCATCTTCCAGCCTTCAACGACTACCCGGTCGCAAGCGAGCAAGCCCCGACGACAACCCACAAGGTCGTCATCGCCGGCGCCCAAAGCCGTCAGTACGCTTCCATGCTCCGCAATGCAGCCGGCCACCCGCCCGATTTTGCCGGCCACTACATCCTCGCCTCCTGGGGTTGCGGCGCATCCTGCGTCCAAGCCGCGGCCATTAACGCCAACGACGGCAAGGTAGTCTGGCTGCCGTTCACAGTCTGCTGCTGGCCGCTCGAAGTAACCGAGCCGCTCGACTTCAAACTCGACAGCCGCCTCCTGATCGTCCACGGCAGCCGAAACGAAAAGGGAAGCGGCACCCACTACTACCTGCTCGATGCTGAAAAGCAGCGCTTCGTCCCGCTC
This sequence comes from uncultured Acidobacteriaceae bacterium, assembly GCA_964245235.1. Lineage (GTDB taxonomy): Bacteria > Acidobacteriota > Terriglobia > Terriglobales > Acidobacteriaceae > Edaphobacter. The sequence continues at coordinate 31,995 of CAXTLS010000044.1, read as the reverse complement.
CCGACCACCCCCCAACCCCCGGAAAAATAAATAGTTGCTCGAAACAAGTCCCACCCCATCGTGTCTCTACTAACGTAAGCAAGCTCGCGAGAGTCTAAGGGCTCCGCGAAACGTCAGGAGACACACCATGAACTTCAAACACCTCGCCCTCGTCGCCGCCCTCGCTCTCGCCCCCGCCGCCCTCCTCGCGCAGACCCCGACCCCCGGCCGCAACGACACCAATGTCAACCAGCGCCGCGCCGACCAGCAGGGCCGCATCGCCCAGGGCGACCGCAGCGGCCAGCTCACCCCCAACGAGACCACCCATCTAGAGAACCAGGAGCACGGCATCCACAGTGAGGAAAAGGGCATGCGCGCCCAGGATAACGGCCACCTCACCAGCCAGGATCGCTCCACCCTCCATCACCAGCAGAACCAGCAATCCCGCCGCATTTACCGCGACAAGCACAACGGCAAAGTAAACTAACCGCCCGCCTTGGAACGAAGCCGCCGCCAATGACCGGTGCCCCATCCTTTCGCAGCCCCATTGCGAGAGGGTGGGTTTCTCATTGCCAGGCCAGGACACCCACCCCCAACCCGGCGTAGAATTCTCTCCTGTCCGCTTCCGAGGAGCGCCATGCCCATCGAACTCCACCAACTCCGCCCCACCGGCCCCTTTCGCTGGAAGCTCTTCCTCATGATCATGCTCATCATGGGCACCATCACCGCCGGCGCCATCATCCTCACGCTCAAGGCCCATCCCTCTCGCGGCAATGTCCACGCGCCCTCACCCGAGCCCGTCTCGCACCTCACCACGCCGCAGACCGGCCCCTTGCTCAGCAATGTAGCACCATCAACATCATAGCCACCGCCCGAACAACGACCCTGATCTGCCCGTCATCTCATCCGCATGAACGACAAAATTCATCCAGGTTCAGGAGCACTATGATTGACGCATCGAAGATCAGCGAGCACATGGAAGTTGTTGGCTCCGACGGCCAGCACGTCGGCTCAGTCGACAACCTCGGCATCAAGCTCACCAAGAACGACCCGCTCGCCCACGGTCAGCACCACTACATCAAGCTCGAGCTCGTCACCTCCGTCGATAGCGACAAGGTCGTCCTCAGCGTCCCCGCAGCCGAAGCCCTCGCTATGGAAAAGGCCGTCGAGAACTAAGCTCCAACCAGCAGCATGCAATCAATAGGGAGCGCCAACCAGCGCTCCCTCGTCCTTTTAAACGGTCAAATTCGTAGCCGCTCCCTGTCTCGCCCATCATCCTGCATCCAACATGAGACTTCGTGGAGCACCGCGGGCTCAGCATCTCATCTCATCGTCTGCCACCGGCATACAGAAAAGCGGCTACCATGTTCCATCTCATCTGGGTCATCGTTATCGGCCTTGTCGTTGGTATCATCGCTAAGTTCATCCTCCCAGGCGACAACCCCGGCGGCTTCATCGCCACCGTCCTGATCGGCATCATCGGCTCTTTCCTCGGCACCTATCTCGGCCGCGCCATTGGGCATTACGGCCCCGATCAATCGGCCGGCTTCCTGATGTCGCTTCTCGGCGCCCTCGTCCTCCTTGCCATCTATCACCTCTTCACCCGTCAAAAGATCCGCTGACCTCGACCGCGCGTGTCCACGGTCCGCATCGGACCGGTGGACACGCGTTAGTCACGCCGCTGTTCAGCTCGCCTTGTCATCCGCGGCGGGTTCCTTCTGTGCGGCCTCGTCACCCAGCATCAGCTCCATCATGGCATCGCGAACAGCTTGGTTCATCTTCGACTGGTAGCCTTTGCCCATCGCTTTGTAATGCCCAATCACATCCGCGTTCAGCCGCAGCGTGATCTGTTCCTTTCGGCACTTGTAGAACCTGCTCTCCATCTCACGCTTCTCAGGATCAGCCTCCGCGGGCAGCTTGTCATAGCCCTGCGCCTTCTGCACAGCCCCCATCTGCGCATAGGCCGCAAGGTAGCCGTTCATCGTCGCCTGGTATCCCTTGCCCTTCTCACGGAAAAACTGCAGCACGTCGGAGTCGATGCGCAGCGTGATCAACTCCTTTCGCGTCTTGTAGAGCTTTCGCCGTTCCGCCACTCCGCGTACGAAGCCGCCCTTCGCTCCAGGAATGTTCGGCTTCGCGTGACTCTCCTTCGTGCTCGCCGCCAGGCTTTCCCCCGCCTTCGGTCTACGGGGCTTCGATATGGAGGACAGCTTGGACGACGAGACGGACTTGACAGATGCCTTCTTTCGGGACGCCATAGGTTCGCTTTCTAACCTCATTTCAGTAACTACAGATCTGTAGTTATAGTACTACAAATCTGTAGCTGCGATGGCCTCTTTTATAACTACAGATTTGTAGTACTTTCCGCGACAGGGCGACCGTCAACCTTCCCGCCGCGTTCCGCATCCCACTCCGTATGAGCGCACAGGAGCAGCACCCAAACGATCCAAATCGTGGCATGAACACAAAGGTTTACATGGTCGCGATTGTCGCCGCGTTAGTCGTCCTGATCATCGTCGCCTACTTCTTTCTGCGCACGACGGCCACTAAGGATGTCCCGAAGGCCAACCAGCCCAGCCCCAACTCTCGCCTGGTCATGCCCTTCGCCGGCCCGCAGCCAGGCTTGACACGAGCCGTCTAAGCTGCGCTGCTACCGCGACTTAGAACGCGTCCGCCCACTCGCCGGCACACATGAGCGGCTGTGAGGAGCCATCCACAGCCACCCCATCCACATCCATCTCACCCGACCCAATCATCCAGTCCACGTGGATCAGGCTGGCATTCGCGCCCTTTGCCGCCAGGGTAGCTCCGTCCATATGCTCGCCCTCCTTCAGGCACGTTGCATAGGCCTGTCCCAGCGCAATATGGCTCGCCGCGTTTTCATCAAACAGCGTGTTCCAGAACAGGATGCCGCTCTGCGCGATCGGCGAAGAGTGCGGCACCAAAGCCACCTCGCCCAGCATGCGAGCACCGTCATCTGTTGCAATCAGACGGTGTAGAGCGTCTTCCCCAGCGGTCGCCGTCGCTTTGACGATCTTCCCGCCCTCAAACGTGCAGGTAATATTCTCAATTAGCGTCCCCTGATGCGAGAGCGGCTTCGATGCCTTCACAAAGCCATTCACCCGGTCCTTGTGCGGCGTCGTAAAGCACTCTTCCGTCGGAATATTCGCGTTGCAGAACACGCCGTTTCCCGATTCGCCCCCGCCACCGGCCCACAGGTGATCGTCCGCCAGTCCTACGGTCAGGTCCGTCGTCCCGCTCGCATTATGGAACCGCAGCGCGTGGAACCGCTTCGTATTTAGGTACTTGACGCGATCAGCCAGGTGCCGGCTGTGCGCCTTCCACGCCGAGACTGGATCATCGGAGGTCGCGCGCGAAGCCGTAAAGATCGCATCCCACAACTGCAGGACCGCCTCACCTTCCGGCAGGTCGGGAAAGACCAGCTTCGCCCAGGCCGGTGTCGCTGCCGCCACGATCGACCAGTTGATCGCGTGACGCGTAATCAGCTCCATCGCCGGCTTGTTCGCCTTCGACCCCGCAATGTTCGCCCGCGACACCTTCGCCGGGTCCTGCCCAGCCAGTAGCGCCGGGTTCGCTCCAGCCAGTGCCAGCCGCGCCGCGCCACCACCAAAGGCGGCTGCAATCCCGTCCGCCATCCACTGCGCCGCATGGTCGAACGAGGCGTCCCGCCCGTACCGATACCGCGCGAGAATCGCTTCATCATCGCTGTAAAATGTTGTCACTAAAAGAGCGCCAGCCTTGTAGGCATGCTCCGTTACGCGCCGTACCAAAGGCAGCATCTCGATCGATGCCGAGATCAGAAGCTCTTGGCCCTGCTGCAGGTTCAGGCCGACGCGCACCGCGACCTCGGCAAAACGGTCCAGCTTCTCCTCGAACGGGAGCTCACTGAAGGTAGTGGTAGAAAACACTGGAGCAACAGCCGTAGACATACGCTTTAGCCTAAAAGTTCAAGCCCCCAAACACAAGCGCAAACCCACCAAAGTCTCTACAACCGACAGACTAAAGTCGGGTAAAGATCTCGCGAAAATCGTAGCTACCCGTTTTTTGCTGCACCAGCCACTCCGCCGCCCGCACCGCCCCCTCAGCAAAACCCCGCCGCGAGAACGATTCATGCGTCAATACCAGCCGATCCGAGCCATGTTTTGCCTCGAGCAGATGCAACCCCACCACATCCCCCTCGCGAACCGCCTCGATCGGCACATCGCTGATCCCGGCCGCCTCTTCCACCACCCCACGCAGGCTGATCGCCGTGCCGGAAGGCGCATCGAGCTTGCTCGTGTGGTGTGTCTCCGCAATACGAAATTCATACCCCGCACCGTTCAGTGCCGCTCCCATCGTGCTCGCCAGCTGCAGCATCACCTGCACGCTGATCGAGAAATTCGTCCCATACAGCAGACTCCCGCCCCGCCGCTCCGCCAGCCCCCGCATGTCCGTCAGCTTGTCGTACCATCCCGTTGTTCCGATCACCATCTTCGCGCCCGTTGCCAGGCACGACCGCATATTCTGCACCGCCGCCTCGGGTGTCGTAAAGTCTATGATCGCGTCAAAGCCCGCGACGAACGGCGTCGTCAGCGCCGCCGCTTCCTTATTCTCCTTCGCATCCAGCACGTGCACCCCGTGCCCACGCTCCGACGCCACGTCCGCCACCAGCCTGCCCGTCTTGCCATGTCCCAACACCAGAATCCGCATTGTTTCCTCTCTAAACCTCGGCAGCCGTCATCACGCGCGCCGCTACATCAAACACCGTCGCATCCGGCTCAGCAAAGAAAACCTTGTGCAGGCTGCGAATCGCCTCCTCCACATCGTCCTCTTCAATCATGAAGCTCATATTGATCTCGCTCGCCCCCTGCGAGATCATCCGCACATTCACATGGCCGACCGCCGAAAACACCCGTCCGGCGATCCCGTTATGCCCGCGGATATCCTCGCCCACCAGGCAGATCAGCGCCTTCCGCCCCTCATACTTCACGTCCGCAATCTTGCTCAGCTCCGCGCAGATCTCCGGCAGCCGCTGGTTCGAATCCACCGTCAATGAGATGCTCACCTCGCTAGTTGACACCATGTCGATCGCACACTCGTATTTGTCGAACACATCAAACACCGCCTTCAGGTAACCATGCGACATCAGCATCCGGCTCGCCACCACATCGATAATCGTCAACCGCTTCTTCGCCGCAATGCTCTTGAACGGGCTCGCACACGGAGGAGCCAGCGCCGTGATCTTCGTGCCCTCGTTCTCGGCGTTGCGCGAATTCAGCACCCACACCGGGATGCTCTTCTGCACTGCCGGCAGGATCGTCGCCGGATGCAGCACCTTCGCCCCGAAGTAGGCCAGCTCCGCCGCCTCCTCGAAGCTGATCGTCTTCACCCGCAGCGCGTCCGGGCAGATCCGCGGATCGGTCGTCATAATCCCGTTCACATCCGTCCAGATCTCGATCGCCCCCGCATGCAGCCCGCCGCCCACCAGCGCCGCCGTATAGTCGCTCCCGCCCCGGCCCAGCGTCGTCGTGATTCCCGCAGTGTTCGAGCCGATAAACCCGCCCATCACCGGCGTGCTCCCCGCGTCCAGCAGCGGCAGCACCAGCTCCGCCAGCTTCTGCTCGATCACCGCCTCGTGCGGAACAGCCTTCCCATAATGATCGTTCGTGATGATGCAGCTTCGCGCATCTACATGCACCCCGTGCAGCCCGCGCTGGTCGAAGGCCGCCGCCACCATCCGGCTCGACAGCCGCTCCCCGAAGCTCACCACCAGGTCATTGGTGCGCGGCGTCAGCTCTCCGACCGCTGCAATCCCTCGCAGCAGGTCGTCCAACGAGTCAAACTCCTGGTTCAGCAGCAGGTGCATCCCCGCAAAGGGCTCGGCCTCCAGCAGCGCGGCCGCCGTATCCACATGCCGATGGCGCAGCCTGGAGCTCAGCGCCAGCGATCCCGCCTTATCCCCGCGGCCCGCCGCATGCGACGCCGCGAGCAGCATATCCGTCACCTTTGCCATCGCCGACACGACCACCACCGCCTGCAGCCCGCGTTGTCTCCGCCCCGCGACAATCGCCGCCGTACGCAGCATGGCCTTGGCATCTTCAACGGACGTCCCGCCGAACTTCATCACCACCAGCCCATCTCTCGCGACGCTCATGCCCCGGCCGCCACAGGCCGTGTGTTTGCAGCCTTCTTCACAGGATCGAGCTTGCCTAACAGCGCCAGCACCTCCGCGTTCAGCACCGCTGCTCCCGCCGCGCCGCGAATCGTATTGTGCGACAGCACCACAAACTTCCAGTCGAGCAGCGGACACTCGCGCAGCCGACCCACGGTCGCCGCCATGCCGTTGCCGCGCATCCGGTCCAGCCGCGGCTGCGGCCGGTCAACGCCCGCGTCATACTCCACCGGCTGGTCAGGCGCCGTCGGCAGATGCGCGCTATCGAGGGGCGCAAACTCCCGCCACGCTGCCAGGATGTCTTCCCGCGTCGCCTTGCTGCGGAACTTGATGCTCACGCATTCGGTATGGCCGTCCTCGACCGCGACACGATTGCAGTGCGCACTCACCTTCGCATCCAGCATCTCGATCCGGTTGCCGTCCAGCCGCCCCAGCAGCTTGCCGACCTCCTCCTGCATCTTCTCTTCTTCGTTCTTGATATACGGCACCACGTTTCCCAGGATATCGAGCGACGCCACCCCCGGATACCCGGCACCGCTCACCGCCTGCATCGTGCTCACAAACATGCTCTCGATCCCGAACCGCTCCTCCAGCGGCTTCAGCGCCAGCACCAGCCCGATCGCCGAGCAGTTTGGATTGGTCACGATATACCCGCCGCTCTCCCCGCGCCAGCTCTGCGCCTCAATCAGGCCAAGGTGATCGACATTCACCTCCGGCACCACCAGCGGCACATCCGCAGTCATCCGGAAGGCGCTCGAGTTCGAGATCACCGCACACCCTGCCGCCGCGAACTTCGGCTCCAACTCCCGCGCAATCTCGGCGTCAAGCGCCGCAAAGATCGTCTGCGGCAGCTCACCCACCACGCCTTCGGGAACATTGGGCTGCACCGTCATCGCTGCAATCTTCGCCGGCAGCGGCGTATCCAGCTTCCACCGGCAGGCCTCGCCGAAAGTCTTGCCCGCGCTGCGATCACTCGCCGCCAGCCACGTAATCTCAAACCACGGATGATGATTCAACAGCTGAATGAATCGCTGCCCGACCATACCGGTCGCGCCCAGAATGCCAACCTTGCGCCGTTCCATATCCTCTTAGGATACCGCGCTGCAGCCCGACAAAACGCACTTTCGACACGGAGGGCACGCACAAACATGGAGGCGCACTGCTACACAGGGCGTCTCGAACAAATCTGTCATCCTGAGCGAAGCCTCTTGCAGCTCCATCGCGAGAGGCGCAGTCGAAGGACCTGCATTTGCTCGTTAGCGCCACAAACACCTACGGTCTAGTAATCATCACGCCGCCGCTGCCGCCGGCTGATCTGATGCCCACCCCCGCCCCACGCCAACAACAGCGCGATCGCATGAATGAGAAACCAGATACTGAACCCCTGGTCCTGATAGATCAAAAACAGGATCAGCAGCCGCGGCACCAGTAGCGCCAGTAATGGCGGAATCCATCCCGTGCCCAGATGAAAGTGAACCAGGTCGTGATCGAACCACGCGACCACCAGCGCAATACGCGGCAGAAACAACGAGAAGATCAGAAACCACAACGGCAGCCAGTGAACGAGCATCGACACCAATCCTGAAAGAGACGATGCCGCATGCTACTTCATTGCGAAGGTAAAGTCTCCCTTGGCCGCACCCTGCGCCGGTACCGTCACGGTCAGCGTCTGCTCGCCCAGCTTCTCATGCACCGCGCCCAGCACGTACTGCCCCGCAGGCATACCCTTCATCGCGAAGCGCCCGGCATCATCCGTCACCGCGAAAAACGGTGTATCCGAAATGTTGATAAACGCATTCATCCACGGATGATTGTTGCAGCGCACCGGCATCATCGTCTCCGCTGCGTTGAACTGCTTCATCACCGGAGCGCCCTTCGGCCCCTGCGACACATCGATCGCCACGTTCCCCACCGTCGTCGGCATCGTGTGGATGTTATGCATCGTCACGTCCGAGTTGCGAAATTCGACGCTGTCCCCGCGCATCACCGCAATCACATGCGGCGTGTACCGGCAGCCCTTCTGGTCAAGCACCGCCGCCAGCCCGCTGCTCGCCGCACCCGCCACCATCGGCGGCCCGCTCTTCACATACACGTACACATTCGCCAGCCCGCCATCCTTCACCACGTACTGCTCCGAGCTGAAGTCAGCACTCCCTGACATCGCACAAGCCGGGTCCATGCTCGTATCAATCTTCACCGGCACCGGCGCCTTCCCCGCAAAGTGCACCGTCCCGCTCACCGCACCCAGCGTCGCCGGATCAGGCGCGACAGCCCTCGGCCCCGCAGGCGCAGCAGTCTCCTTTGGCCCGCCAGTCGACCGGCAACCCTGCACCAGGCACACCCCGACCACCAGCGCGGCCAGCGCCGAGTAGCCCCGCCCTACACGCGCCGCAGCCACCTAGACCGAAGTCTCCATAGCCGCCATCACAGCATCTGCAAACGCCTTCGTCCCACTCGTCCCGCCCACGTCCCGGGTCAACGTCTTGCCCTCCGCATACACCGCTTCAAGCCCCGTCTGCACCCGCTCCGCCGTCGCCGTCGCGTCCAGGTGATGCAGCAGCAGCACCGCGCTCTGCAGCAGCGCCGTCGGGTTCGCCATGTCCTTGCCCGCAATATCCGGAGCCGACCCATGCACCGCCTCGAAGATCGCACACTCGTGCCCCAGGTTCGCCCCCGGTACCAGCCCCAGCCCGCCCACGAACGCCGAACACAGGTCACTCAGAATATCGCCGTAGAGATTCTCCGTCAGCAGAATGTCGTACTGGTATGGGTTCATCACCAGCTGCATGCACGTGTTATCGACGATGTGTTCCTTGTACTCCACCTCCGGAAAACCCGCAGCGACGTTCCGTGCGCAGTCCAGAAACAGTCCATCCGTCACCTTCATGATGTTGGCCTTGTGGATCGAATGAATCTTCTTCCGGCCATGCTTCCGGGCATACTCGAAGGCCGCCACCGCGATGCGTGTCGATCCCTTCTCCGTGATAATCTTCAGCGATTGCGCCACTCCCGGCACAATCATCAGCTCCAGGCCCGCGTACAGATCCTCCGTGTTCTCGCGGAAGATAATCAGGTCCACCCCCGGATAGTTCGTCTTCAACCCAGGCAGATTCTTAATCGGCCGGAAGTTCGCGAACAGGTCGAACTTCTTCCGCAGCGTCACGTTGATCGATGAAAATCCACCGCCGATCGGCGTCGTCACCGGCCCCTTCAGCGCCACCCGATTCTGCTCAATCGACTCATACAGCGCCTTCGGAATGTACTCGCCCGTCTTCGCGAACGCATCCGCCCCGGCGTCGAACCGGTGCCAGTCGATCTCCACCCCCGTAGCCGCGCTCGCAGCTTCGACAATCTGTACTACCGCCGCCGTCACCTCCGGCCCAATCCCATCGCCTGGTATCAGCGTCACCTTGTGCGTCGTCATTCCCGTCGTCTCCAGAGTCCTGTTTTGAACTTACTTCCGTGCCCGCCGCTCCCCACTCCTCAGGTCGCCGCCATCGTTCCCGGCCTTCTTGCCGCCAAGCAGTTCTTCCAGCTCCGCCTTGAACTCGCTGACATCCTTGAAGTCCCGATACACGCTCGCAAACCGGATGTACGCCACCGTATCAATCGCCTTCAGCCGCGTCATGATCAGCTCGCCGATCTCGCTCGTCGACCGCTCCCGCTCCGACGAATCCACCACAAACGTCTCCGCCTCATCGACAATCTGTTCCAGCGTCAGCGATCCCACCGGCCGCTTCAGGCACGCATGCATCAGCCCGTCCAGCACCTTGTGGCGATCGAACTTCTCCCGCCGCCCGTCCTTCTTCACCACCATGTACGGAATCTCGTCGATGCGCTCGTACGTCGTGAACCGCTTGTTGCAGCCCTCGCACTCCCGCCGCCGGCGAATCGAGTCCGCCTCTTTACTCTCGCGCGAATCCACAACGCGATCTTCCGCAAACCCACAGTAAGGACACTTCATTGCAATCCCACAATTTTAGCAGCGGACCGCCTCGAACAGCGCCGCCTCTACCCGCGCACGCTCAGTCCACCAGCGGGGCCGGCTCAGGCACCCCACCCTCCGCCGCCACCGGCTTCAGGCTCACGTGCTCCACCTGCGCAAAAATCATTCCCATCGGCACGATCGAGAGCGTCGTCACCACCAGCAGCAGCGCACCGCACGCCGTCGCTGCCTCAATCGGCGCCCCGTAGAACGCCTGCATCGCCGCCGCCGTCGCCGCAATCTGCGTGAACCAGCCAATCACCGGCAGCGTCAGCAGCCCCCCGCCGATACTCGCCGCCATCAGCAGCATCGTCCGCGAGAAGCTCAGCGTAGCCAGCTCCGGCGTCTGCACAAACGCATGCGCTGTCTGGTAGTACGCCCCGCCGATCATCCCCCACATCGTCAGCGAGATCACCAGCACCAGCAGAAACTCCCTGACCGACGCCAGCGTATTCAGGCCATCGCGAAAGCTCAGCAGCTTCACCGCGAAGCTCTCGCCCGCCGGTTGCGACAGCCGCCCGATCGTGCTCCGCGCCAACGCCGCCACCCGCTCCCCGGCAACCCGCACGCTCACCGCGAAGATCGCAATCGCAACCGTCACCACCAGGCTTCCCACACCCACCCGCACGAAGAGATCATGGTGCGGCAGCCCCTTCGGCGTCACCGCCATCGCGCTCGAAAAGATGATCGCCGCCGCCCCCAGGTCGAACATCCGCTCAATCGTATACACCGCGATCTGCGAGCTCACCGGCAGCTCCACACGCTTCGCGATAATGTACGGCCGGGTCAGGTCCGCCAGCCGTCCAAACAGCGCCACTGCCGTAAACCCGATAAACTGCGACCCCACCACCCGCGCCGCCTTCACCTTCTTGGTCGGCGAAAGAAAAACTGACCACCGCCACGCCCGCAGCCAGTACGTCCCATAGATCAGCGCGATCCCAGCCGCAATTCGCCCCAGGCTCACCGTCCGCAGCTGTATCCAGAACATCCCCCAATCAAAGTGCATCCGGTCGCGGTTCACATACACCGCCACAGCAAGCGCGATCAGGATGACAAGAACAACCGCATTTCGTTTCTTCATGGCTCGCTTAGGGTAACTCGGAACCAGTCTGATGGGGACGGACTTCAGAGAGTACTGCAAGGTGTGTCTTGAAGGCGCGCAGCTTTGGCGCGCCTTCACTTTACTCGACTGGATGTGGCTTTAACCACGGGAAGGGTGGACGGATCAGGCCCCGCTTCGTTCCTTAAATCAGGTCTAGACCAGGCGAAACCGCCACTACTTCGCGCTCGCCGTAAGCTCCAGCAGCTTCCGCCGATTGAACTCCCGAATCACCCGCACCACATACGCCTGGGTCTCGCGATACGGCGGAATCCCGTGCCACCGATCCACCGCCCCCGGCCCAGCGTTATACGCGGCCAGCGCCAGCGCCACGTTGTCGTGATATCGCGTCAGCAGCTGGTCGAGATACGCCGACCCCCCTGCAATGTTCTGGTCCGCCCGGAACGCATCCGCCACACCAAGCTGCGCCGCCGTCCCCGGCATCAGCTGCATCAGCCCCTTCGCCCCCGTGCGCGACACCGCCCGCACCTGCCCGCCGCTCTCCGCCTTCACCACGCTCGCCAGCATGTCCGCGTCGATATGGTGCTGTTCCCCGGCCTTCGCCAGGATCTCGTGCATTTCCGCCGCAGTCGGCGCCGCCGGGCTCACTGCACTCACAGTCTTCGCCGCCGGCAGCCGTACCAGCTCATCTGCCAGCACCTCTACGCGCAAAATAGCTGTCGCCGCCACCTCAAGATAGTTGGCCGACCCACCCGGCGCATCGGCCATATACAGCCGCACCCGCTCGCCATCCGCCTCGCGCCGCACACAATCAAACTCGAAGCCGTTCTTCAACGTAATGTGCTCCGCCGCCCGCGCCCCGGGACACACACCGGCTACAACAGCCAGCATGCCCACCCAGCGGGACATCGAACGAAGCGTCAGTATCGAACGAAGC
>CAXTLS010000044.1:0-19762 GCA_964245235.1 uncultured Acidobacteriaceae bacterium | reverse complement strand
ATCGAACGAAGCGTCAGTATCGAACGAAGCACCATCATTCCCTCAAAGCCTACCACCGCCCATCACTCCAGCCGTCTCTTGTAAAGACTCGCCCCGCAGCAAAATGGATTCGATCGCCTCAGCCACTCCATCGGCATCATGGTGCCCGCCGATCACCCACCCCCGCTCCAGCGCCACCAGCTTCAGGTCCTCCGGCGCATTCGCCATCAGCACCGCCCGCCCCGCAATCTCCAGCATCGAAACGTCGTTCCAGTTATCCCCGATCGCCATCATCTCCTCAGGATCGATCCCCCAGCTCCGCGCGAGCCGCAGCAGCGCCGTCCCCTTGCTGCAGCCTGCCGGCAGAATATCGACGATACTCAGGTCGCGCGCCGGGTACTCCGTCCGGCTCAGCGATACCGTCGCGCCCGGCTTCGCCCCGGTCAGCGTCACCCCCACAGCCGACACCCCCGGATACTCCAGCAGCCGCGCCTCGGCTAGCCGCATCCGCGCCACCGGTCCGCACAGCATCATCTGGATCGGCGGATCAGGCGGCTCAAGCTCGCCCGGCCGCGCCACCAGAGCCCGTTCAATCGGCACCACGCACTCGATGTACGGCGCGTTCGCCGTCACCCACCGGTCCACATTGGACGTCAGGTTCTCCAGGTTCTCGACCACCAGCGAACCCATCGCGTCCTCGCCATCCTCACCCACGCGGTCAAACGTAATCACCAGCGCATCGCGAAACTCCGCCAGGTGGGCGCACAGCCAGAGCGATGTCTCAACCGAAAGGAACGTCTTGTCCAGCAGCCGCGCTCCCGGCCCCAGCATCCGCGTCACCGTGCCGTTCGAGCTCACCAGCACATCGTCCGCCCCGATCGCTAGCCCCCGCAGCTGCCGCATCGCGTAGCAGTGACGTCGGCCCGTCGCAATCACCACCCGCACGCCCGCCGCCTCCGCCGCCTGGATCGCGGCCAGGTTGCGCCCGCTCACCCGCGCATCCGTACCCAGCAGCGTTCCATCCATATCCAGCGCAATCATGCGGATCATCGGTCGACCACCCTTACCTCCATTCTCGCATCCCGTATTGCCCGCTCATAAGGGACAAACTGTCTTGCATTTAGCTAACTTAATCGCGCAGTCATCATCCGCCGGGAGATGCATCGTGACAAACTTCACCGCACGCCGCTGGCTCAAGCCTATGAAAGGCGCAGAACTTCAGTCCCGCCGTCCATCCGCTAGTGCACTGCGGCTTTGGCCGCTGAGGGAAGAGTTTCTGCTGAAGATAAGCTCCCGTAGGCAGCTACTCCTCCCTGGCGACCCGACCCAAACGACTTGACAAACATCATCCCTCGCACCCCCATGCGCACTCGCGCAGCAGGGTACTTCTCCTGAAGTCCAAACCTAAAGTCTCTGCTTTGAAGACTTTGGACTTTGAGAAAAAACTTCTCCGATCCGAGTCAACGCTCAGAAAGCGCTCGACCGCTTTCCCTTCCGCCTCAATCCGTCTGCTTGACAAACATCAGCGCCCGCCACCCGCTGCTATGCTCCTTATTCCATACTCCCCGCTACTGACCTCCCCGAAGTCCAGTCCTAAACCCTCTACTTTGAAGACTTTGGACTTTGAGAAAAATTTTCAGCCCAGGCCCATCCCTCGCAGATCCCTCCGGCCCGTACAGTAGGCTAACGGAGAAGGCTTCGAGCGGGGGTATCTTCAAACGTGCAGGTTAATTTTGCAGAACGAGCCGACAACCACAACTGGAAGCTCGACCCCATCGTGCGCTCCCTGCTCGACACCGACTTCTACAAGCTCCTCATGCTCCAGTTCATCTGGAAGAACTTTCCCGAAGTCCACGTCACCTCCGAGATCGTCAACCGGACCACCGCAGTCCGGCTAGCCGGCCAGGTCTCCGTCGCCCTCCTCCTCGAGCAGATGGAGCACGTCCGCAGTCTGAAGTTCGGCCGGTCCGAGCTCGTCTGGCTCGCCGGCAATACCTTCTACGGCACCCGCAGCATCTTTGAGCCCGGCTTCCTCGACTGGCTCGAGTACGGCTTCCGGCTCTCCGACTACGAAGTCAGCGAGCATGACGGCGAGCTGACCATCCGCTTCTCCGGCCTCTGGCGCGAGGTCACCATGTGGGAGGTCTATGCCCTCTCGCTCGTCAACGAGATGCGCACCCGCAGCGCCCTCGCCCACCTCAGCGAGCTCGAACTCGACGTCCTCTACGCCCGCGCCAAGACCCGGCTCTGGGACAAGATTGAGCGCCTGCGCTCCGTCCCCGGCGTCCGTGTCTCGGACTTCGGCACCCGCCGTCGCCACAGCTTCCTCTGGCAGGAGTACGCCGTCAAGGCCATGCGCGTCAGCCTTGGAGCCAGCTTCTCCGGCACCTCCAACACCTTCCTCGCCTACAAGCACGACCTCGAAGCCATCGGCACCAACGCCCACGAGCTTCCCATGGCCTTGGCCGCCCTCGCCGACACCGACGCCGAGCTTCGCCAGGCACAATACCGCGTCCTCGAGCTCTGGCAGCAGAGCTACGGCGGCTCGCTCCTCATCCTGCTGCCCGATACCTACGGCACCACCCAATTCCTCGCTAATGCCCCTGACTGGGTCGCCGACTGGACCGGCCAGCGCATCGACAGCAAGGACCCCATCCTCGCCGGGGACGAGTACATCACCTGGCTCGAGCAGCGCGGCCGCGACCCCAGGAAGAAGCTCCTCATTGCCTCCGACGGCCTCGACATTGACCAGATCCTCGACCTGCACGCCTACTTCACCGGTCGTATCCGCTTCAGCGCCGGCTGGGGAACCCTGCTCACCAACGACTTCCGCGACTGCCACCCCCGCTACGAGACCGTCCTCGACCCGATCAGCCTTGTCTGCAAGTTGATAACGGCCAACGGCCGAGCGGCCGTCAAGCTCTCCGACAACCCCCGTAAGTCGACCGGACCGGCAGCCGAAATCGCCCGCTACCGCCAGGTCTTCGGCAGCGAGACGGCCGAGCGCGCTGTTGTCGTCTAACGAATCCGCCCTCTATATACTCGCCGCATGAATACCCGTTCCAGCCCCTTCTCCGCGCTCCGCCTCCTCGTCGCCATCGTCCTTCTGCCGATCGTCACTGCCCAGCCGTCCTTCGCCTGGGGCTCCGATGGCCACAAGCTGATCAACCGACTCGCCGGCAGCGCCCTGCCCGCTGACGTGCCGGCCTTCCTACGGTCGCCCCAGGCGATCGACGCGCTGGAGTACTACGGCCCCGAGCCCGACCGCTGGCGCTCTCCCGGCGAGCCCGAGCTGAACGCCGCCCAGGCCCCGGAACACTTCATCGATCTCGAGTACGCCGACCTCGTAGGCACCCTGCCGCGCCGCCGCTACGATTTCATCCGCGCCCTAGCCGCCGCCCAGCCAGCCCATCCCGACATCGCCCTGACGCCGGAGAAGGTAGGCCTGCAGCCCTATGAGACCATCGAACTCTACGAGCGGCTGAAGAGCGCGATGCGCGACTACCGGGCGCTCCTCGCCGCAAAGTCTGACACCAGGCCGGTCGAATGTGAGATCACCTTCCTGGCCGGCTGGCTTGGCCACTACGTCGCCGACGGCTCCATGCCGCTCCACACCACCATCCAGTACAACGGCTGGACCGGTCCGAACCCCAAGGGCTACACCACGGAGCACCACATCCACGCCCTCTTCGAAAGTGACTTCGTCGCCGCAAACGTCAAGTCCGCTGACGTATCGCCGCTGCTCACGGCCGCGCCCGTCGTCCTGAATGACGTCTTTGCCAATTACATGTCCTATCTGCGCCACTCGAACACCCTGGTCGAACGGGTCTATGAACTCGAGAAAACCGGAGCCTTCACCGGTGCCGGTACGCCTGCGGGCAAAGCCATGGTCGATCAGCAGCTCGCGGCAGGAGCAACTGAGCTGCGGGACATCATCTACACCGCGTGGGTCAAGTCGGCGGATCCTGTACCCGAATACCGGCCCGCGAAAGCCGCCCCTACAGGCAGCTAGCCCGGCGTCGAACCCGGCTGCTGTGCTCCAGGCATCAATCGCTGCCGATTGACGCGCTCCAGCAGATGCCGAAGCGCCGGAGTAATTGCCAGTGCAAGCAGCGGCGTTCCCACCACAGCCAGGACGGCCCAGACCAGCAGCGCGTGCCACTCCCAAAGCCACAGCTGCCGCGTAAGCGCCACAGGATTTGTCCGCGCCGCATGCAGCAGCGACCCGGGAGAGAGCGGCAGCGGAGCAGTGTGGAAGACATGGCTGCCCAGATGGATGAACGGCACGACAAGCAGAACTTCCATCGGATAGACAACATGGTTGGCCAGCTGTGAAGCAACAAGATTCAGACGCATGACAAACGCAATCGCCAGGCACAAGACCGTGGTCGTCCCCAGCATCGGGTTGATGCCGATCATGAAGCCCACAGCCATGCTCCATGCGAGCTTCTCCGGTGTTGCGCCCATGCGCAGAAGTGCGAGGATGGGAAGCATGAGACGGCGGTACAGCCAGCCGTGATGGTTGGGGTCGCTCAACGTATCAACAGGATAGAGTGTGGAAGCGTGTCCGAGTTGCGCAAGCGCATCAATGTGGCAGGGAAGCGAGCCAAAAGAGGAAGCTGAGACTGAGCGTTAGCAACTTAGCCACCTGAGAAATGAGCCGGATTGAACGCACTACGATGGATTCGGTCAGTCACACGAAGTGTGATCCTTGCCTGCATGTTTGTCGAGGCCGCTACGGAACTGCTAATCAGCCGTCCGTCCACCCGCGTCAGGCGGGCCGACTGGCTGCACCGATTCTGTGCTCGAGCCATGCGCCGCCTGGGCGTCACCGTCACCGTGCACGGCAGCTTCCCCGAACGCGGCTCGCTGATCACCAACCACCAGAGCTACCTCGACATCGTCATGCTCGCGTCCTTGCATCCCTGCGTCTTCGTCTCGAAGGCGGAGCTGGTCCAGGTCCCGGTTATCGGCTGGATGACCACCATGTCGGGCACCGTCTTCGTCGAGCGCGGCCGCGGCGGATCAGCGCTCAAGGCAGGTGCGGGTCTCAAGGCCGCATCAGCCGCCGGTCTGCCGGTCGTCTTCTTTCCCGAAGGAACGACCACCGACGGCAGGACAATGCTCCCCTTTCGCTCCGGCCTGCTGGCCCAGGCCATGACCGAAGGGGACCCCATCTCCGCGGGCTACATCACCTACTCGATCGGTCCGGACAACGGCCCCGATGTCTCGGTCGAGCAGAACGTGAGCTGGGGCGACCTTTCCATGTTCACCCACATCTTCACCTTTCTGGGCTTGCGCGGTGTCCACGCCGATGTGCACTTTGCCGCCCAGCCAATCGCCTTTTCAAGCGATGTGCTGCATCGCAAGGCTGCCGCCGTCGAAGCGCGATCCGCAGTAGCTGCCCTTAATAACAAAGCCGCTGCACTTAGTAGTAATGCCGCTGCACTTAGTAGCAATGCCGCTGCACTTAGTAGTAATGCCGCTGCACTTAGCAAGAAATTGTAGTCACTCTGCACCGAGCCGGGCCTCCTTCAGGCACTCTAGCTCGGCTGAGCTATAGCCCGGCCACGATCTGCGGCACCAGCGCATTGAGCAGTCGGGTCAGCTGCTGCTCGACTCGCTGCCCGACCTCCATCACCTCTTCATGATCAATCGCCTGGTTGAGCAGACCAGCTGCCATATTCGTCACCAGCGACAGCCCAAGCACTTCAATCCCCATGTGGCGCGCGACAATCACCTCGTGAACGGTCGACATGCCAACCAGGTCCGCGCCAAGGGTCCGAAAGGCGCGGATCTCGGCAGGTGTCTCAAAGCTCGGGCCGAGGACTGCAAGATAAACACCCTCCGTGAGCGTCAGACCCTGGCTGGCAGCCTCGCGTAAAGCCATCGCGCGAAGGTGCGGTGCATATGCCGTGGTCATATCAAAAAAGCGCTGGCCATAGCTCTCCGACAAGCCAAAGCGAGATTCATTCCGGCCAAGCGCCGCGTTGCTTCCGGTGAAGTTGATGTGATCCGCGATAAGAACCAGCTCGCCCTGCTTCAGTGAGGCACGAATGCCACCCGCCGCATTCGTCACAATCGCCGACCGCACGCCGAGCAGGCCAAGCACACGCATGGGAAAGGTAACTTCATCCATCGCGTAACCCTCGTAGGCGTGCACGCGCCCTTGCATCACTGCCACTGGTGTCCCTGCAATCGTGCCGATGACCAGCCGGCCTGAGTGCCCTTCAACGGTTGATCGAGGAAAGTGAGGAATTTCGCCATATGGGATGGCGACTGCCTCCTCCACGGTATCCGCAAAGGCGCCCAGCCCGGAGCCGAGAACAATGCCCAGCCTCGGCGTAAGCGGGCTTCGACTTCGGATGAAAGAAACGGCGGCAGTCGCGCGATCGAAGATACCAGTCATAGCATTTACGTTACTTGATCAGCATCGAGACGATGCTGGCGGACATCAGGTTCGCCATCGTCCCGGCCAGCATGGCCCGCAGGCCGAGCTCGGCAAGATCATTGCGGCGATTCGGAACAAGCGCTCCGATGCCGCCGATCTGCATGCCAATGCTCCCCACATTGGCAAAGCCGCAGAGGGCGAAGGTAGCGATCGAAAACGTCGTCGGCGCCAGCGTAGCTTTCATCGCGCCGAGCTGCGTGAAGGCAACGAACTCGTTGATCATCGTGCGTGTGCCCAGCAGGTTGCCAATGGTCCGAGCATCGTGCCAGGGGATGCCGATCAGCCACGCCACTGGCGCACCCACCACGCCCAGAATCGCATTCAGTGAGTGCGGGAAAGGGATGTGACCATGCGCCCATGCAAAATTCGAGATCCCCAGCATGATCGCGTTGAAGAGGCCAACAAGGGCAACAAAGCTGATCAGCATGATGGCGACGTTGAACGCCAGTTGGCCACCGTCGATCGTTCCACGGGCCACGGCAGCGATAAAGTTTTCATTCTTATGCTCTTCGTTCGGCGGCATGTGAACCGTGCCTGCGGTCGCCGGAGCCTCCGTCTCCGGTACAAGCATCTTGGCGACCAGGATAGTGCCGGGTGCGGTCATGATGACCGCCGACAGCAGGTCCTGCGCATTGATGCCGAAGCTGATGTACGCCGCCATAATGCCGCCCGAGACATGCGCCATACCGGACGTCATAATCACCATCAGCTCACTTCGTGTCGCTCCGGCAAGGAAGGGTCGAATGGTGAGTGGCGCTTCGGTCTGCCCCATGAAGATGCTTGCGGCAACGTTCGTGCTCTCCGCACCACTCGTCCCCATCGTGCGCTGCATGATCCAAGCGACCACCCGGATGACCTGCTGCATGAGCCCGATGTGGTACAGGATGGCAAAGAAAGCCGAGATAAAGATAATTGTCGGCAGGACTGCGAAGGCCAGGACGGCGAGCGAGTCGCCAGGGGTACCGAGACGGCCAAAGACCAGCGAGGAGCCATCCACCGAATGCGCAAGCAGTGACGTGATCACGACCGAGATCCGATGCAGGATCACCTGGCCGGCGTTCCACTTGATCACCATGAAAGCAAAAATAATCTGCAGGCCTAGACCCCAAAGGACCGTACGCCAGCGGATAGCCCGGCGATTGGTTGAGAAGGCGTACGAGAGGCTGAGAAAGGTGATAAGCCCGAGCAGACCGGTGAATCGTGCCAAGAGGCGCTCCTGAAAGTTGCTGGCTAAAACGGTGTCGCTAGTGTAACGAATGCGTCACAGGCCGGAGGTACTCAGCAGGCAGAGCCCTCACGGGTGCTGGCAATGGTAGTGCCCGCGGTTACACTTACTACGTTTGACCTATCAGGCCAGGACTTAGCGAGTGGCGTCAGCGGTGATGATGCTCCGGATCAGCGGCTGCAGCGTGGGAGCGTGGTCAGCGATCAAGAGGGTTCGACGCAACATCTCCAGGGGCTCGGCCAGAAGATTAACATCATCGCTGAATAGCGTGCAGAGTGGCTGGCCGGCCTCAATCCATGTCCCAAGCTTGGCGTGCATCTCAATCCCGGCCTGCGCGGCGACAGGATCACCCGGGCTCGTGCGGCCTGCACCCAGCCGCTGCACCGCCCAACCCACCTCCGTGCAATCCATACCCGCCAGATAGCCACTCTGCCCGGCAGAAAGGACACAAGTTGCTCCCGGGTCATGATGCCTCGACGGATCATCAAAGACGTTTATATCCCCGCCCTGCAGCTTCACCATCGCGAGCCAGGCTTCATAAGCTGCGCCACTGCGGAGTGTCTCGTCGGCAAGCAGGGCGCCAGCTTCCGGACTTTCGATGCGACCGCCCAAGTACAGCATCCAGCCAGCAAGGATGTTCGAGAGTTCGATCAGGTCGGTGCTCATCGCATGCCGCATTCCTTTGAGGATGTCGACGCACTCCCACACCTCGACCCAGTTGCCGGAGAAGCGCCCAAGCGGCTCGTCCATGGAGGTCAGCAGCGCTACCGTCCGTGTGCCACCGGCCTCCCCCGTGGCGACCATCAGGCGGGCAAGGTGTTCGGAATCTTCATAGCGGCTCATAAACGCGCCGCTGCCCGTCTTTACGTCGAGCACCAGGCCATTCAGCCCCGCCGCAAGCTTCTTGCTCATGATGCTGGCGCAAATAAGGTCAGGCGATTCGACGGTCCCGGTGTGGTCACGCAACGCATAAAGAATGCGATCGGCAGGCACCAGGCTCGGCGTCTGGCCAACGATGCTCGCACCGCAATCCGAAAGTACCTCGGCAAACTCCTGGAGCGAAAGCTGGGTGCGGAAGCCCGGGATCGTCTCGAGCTTGTCGAGCGTTCCGCCAGTGTGACCAAGCGATCGGCCGCTGATCATGGGCACGATCAGGCGCTGGGGGGTACGAAAGCCCGCGGCCGCCGCGATCGGCGCGATCAGCAGCGACGTCTTGTCGCCGACGCCCCCGGTTGAGTGCTTGTCGACGGCAAACGCGTCGAGCGGTGCCGAATCAAAGACCTCCCCGGAAAAGCGCATTGCCGCCGTTAGCGTGGCCAGCTCCCGCCGATCCATGCCGCGCAGCAAGACAGCCATCAGGAAGGCGCCGATCTGCGCGTCTGAGGCGCTGCGATTGACAACAGCTCCAACAAAATATTGAATCTCCGCGTCAGATAGCGCTAGGCCGTCCCGCTTGTGGCGAAGAAGGTCGATGGGATGGATCGGTGGAGTTACCGCCTGGTCTGTCATAGAAGTATCAGTGTGCGAGGACGAACCCGGCCGGCAGCATCTCCTCGATCGAGACGTCCGCAACGCTTCCATCGGTTGCCGGGTAGAAGATCCAGGTTCCTGGAGTGCTGAATTCGAGGATCGTCTGACGACAGGCTCCGCAGGGTTGGCTCGCCACGCCATTCAGGTTGGCTACTGCGACGGCCTGGAGCTTGATCGCCGGACCAAACCGGCTTACAGCGGCAGCGATGGCGGACTGTTCAGCGCAGGTCGTTAGCCGGTACGACGCATTTTCGACATTGCAGCCGGTCACCACCTCACCATTGTCCAGCAGCAGGGCCGCTCCCACTTTAAAGCGGCTATACGGCGCGTAGGCATGCCGTGCGACAATCGCGGCCTCTGCAAGCAACGCGGTCACTTGACTCATCGCGAGACTACTGCGGTGTGCGGCAAAATCCGGCCTGATGTTGTTCGTCATGCTGCATGGAGGCTACCGGCTGCGAGGCATCGTGGCAAGTCTTCCGCGATACGTCGGACGATCAGGCCAGCATCGTTTCGCATCGAATCATCAGCTCAAGGTTATCCTGCTCAAAGCGAACGAGCCAACAGACCGATGCCGCGCTCCCCATCCATCCCGAAGAAGGTTTCCGCCAAAGGGGTTCCTGCCGACGTTGCTGCACTGAATGCCGCGCCTTTCAAGACACCTTTCCCGATCACAGCTTCTGCTGTCGACGCCGCGCTTTCGCTCTTTCATCCAATGACGGCCGCGTGGTTTCGCGCAGTATTTGACGGCCCGACCGCACCGCAAGTGGAAGGTTGGCCGGCGATTGCGCGCGGTGAATCGACCCTGATTCTTGCGCCAACGGGAACCGGTAAAACGCTCACGGCCTTTCTCTGGTGCCTAGACAAGCTGATGCTGCGAACGCCTCGGGACGCTGCCAGGGGCTGCCGGGTTGTCTATCTGTCGCCGCTTAAGGCGCTTGCTGCCGACGTGGAACGCAACTTGCGATCGCCACTGGCCGGTATTGCCAATATGGCCGAGCGAGAGGGAGTTGCGGTGCGTAGGCCGGAGATCAGCGTCCGCACGGGAGACACGTCCCCGAGGGAACGGGCGCGGTTTCGAAGGCATCCGGGCGACATTTTGATTACGACGCCAGAGTCGCTCTACCTGCTGCTGACGTCTGAAGCCGGCGAGTCGCTGCGCAGCGTCGAAACGGTCATCATCGATGAGATTCACGCACTCGTGCCGAGCAAGCGCGGGGCGCATATGGCGCTCTCACTCGAGCGGCTGGAGGCGCTTACGGGACGCCGCCTGCAGCGCATCGGCCTGTCGGCCACACAGCGGCCGCTGGAGGAGGTAGCACGGTTTCTCGGGGGTGCCGATACGACCGGGACTCATGTTGAAGAAGCCGGCACAGCGCTGCCACAGGCCGCAGAAATCGATGCAGAGGTCTCAAGCGTGCTGATGGAAGTGGCCGGCGATGAGGGCGGACGCGGGGCCGACGCAGGGACTCACGCACCGCGATACAGGCCCGTCACCATCGTGAACGCGGGCGCCCGCAAGGTGCTCGAACTGAAGGTCGAAGTGCCGGTCGAGGACATGGCGAAGCTGGGCGAGATCCAGGACCAGCCGAGCGGACCGGCCTCACAGGGCCCAAAGCGCACGTCCATCTGGCAGTCGATCCATCCACGGCTGCTGGAGATCATCCGCTCTCGCACCTCGACACTGATCTTCGTGAATGCCCGTCGTGTGGCGGAGCGGCTTGCGGGCGCGTTAAACGAGCTTGCCGGTGAGCAGATCGCACGGGCACACCACGGCTCGCTGGCTGCGGCACAACGTAGCGAGATCGAAGAGCTGCTCAAAGCAGGGAAAATACGTGCGCTCGTGGCGACCTCCTCGCTCGAGCTCGGGATCGACATGGGTGCCGTCGACCTGGTGATTCAGATCGAAGCGCCACCCTCGGTCGCGAGCGGAATGCAGCGAATCGGTCGGGCCGGACACCAGGTAGGTGCACCGTCGGCGGGGATCATCTTTCCGAAGTACCGCGCCGACCTGATCGCCTGCGCAGCGGTGACGCGGGCAATGCACGAAGGACACGTGGAGTCGACGCGCTTCCTCCGCAACCCGCTTGATGTGCTGGCGCAGCAGATGGTGGCCGTGATCGCCCATCCTCCGCTGAGCGAGGCGGATGCAGAGCGGCGTACGAAGCACAAAACCGACGAAGAGGAGAGCCCCGGCATCAGCTATGCCGCGCTGCTGGCGTTGATCCGCGGCGCGGCCCCGTATGCTGCGCTAGCGCAGGGAGTGTTCGATGGGGTGCTCGATATGTTGGCCGGGCGATATCCGTCGGACGAGTTTGCCGAGTTGCGGGCGCGGGTAACGTGGGATCGGACGCGCAACTGGTTGACTCCTCGGAGCGGGGTAAAGCGGATTGCCATCCTGAACGGCGGCACGATTCCGGATCGCGGATCGTATGGCGTCTTCCTAGCGGGCTCGCATGCGAAACCGATCCGTGTAGGTGAGCTGGATGAGGAGATGGTCTTCGAATCGCGGACGGGCGACACGTTCATCCTGGGTGCGTCGACATGGCGCATCGAGGAGATCACGCATGACCGCGTGCTGGTCTTCCCCGCGCCCGGCGATCCGGGCAAGATGCCGTTTTGGCATGGCGACCAGGCAGGGCGGCCAATCGAGTTCGGCCGGCGCATCGGCGCGCTGATTCGCGAGTTGCGGGAGATGCCACGCAGCGTCGCTATCACCCAACTCATGCAACGCCACGATCTCGAACCCGGCGCCGCAGAAAACGTCCTGCGCTACCTCGCCGACCAGGAGCTTGCGACGACCGTCGTTCCTGATGATCGCAACATCGTGATTGAGCGGGTGCGCGACGAGCTCGGCGACTGGCGAGTGTGCGTGCTGACGCCATTCGGCAGCCGCATCCACGCTCCGTGGGCGATGGCCGTTACGGCGAGGATTCGGGCGAACGGCGGAGCAGAGGTCGAGACCATGTGGAGCGAGGATGGCTTCGTCCTGCGCTTCCCGGAGACGGACGACGCCCCTGCAATCGAGCAGGTGCTGCCGGAGCCTGAAGAGGCCGCCGAGCTTGTCCTGCGGCAGCTGGGATCGACGGCAATGTTTGCCGCGAAGTTCCGCGAGAGTGCAGCACGGGCGCTCTTGCTGCCGAGGCGGCGCGCTGATGGACGGACGCCGTTGTGGCAGCAGCGGAAGCGATCGTATGACCTGCTGAGTGTCGCGTCACGGTATGCCTCATTTCCGATCCTGCTTGAGGCCTACCGCGAGTGTCTGCGCGATGTCTTTGACATGCCGGCGCTGATGGAGACGCTGCGGAATATCGGCAACCGCAGCCTTCGGGTCCATACAGTCGACTCGCGGACGCCTTCGCCGTTCGCCTCCGCGCTCCTCTTCAGCTATGTGGCGAACTACATCTACGATGGCGATGCGCCGCTAGCCGAACGACGGGCGCAGGCGTTGTCCATTGACCAGGACCAGCTACGTGAGCTGATGGGCGATGCTGACCTGCGCGAGCTTCTTGACCTGAACGCGATTGAGGAGACCGAGGAGCAGCTACAGTGCACGGCCGAGACCTACCGGGCGCGGACCATGGATGGCGTGCACGATCTGCTCTTGCGGCTTGGCGACCTTAACCGCGCAGAGCTGCGCGCCCGGAGTGTGTCGGACGCGGTCGCCGAAGAGGTGACGCGGCTGATGCGGGCGCGGCGTGTGCTTGAAGTCCCGGTCGCCGGCGAAAAGCGCTTCATCGCGGTAGAGGATGCGGCGCGGTACCGCGATGCGCTCGGCGCGCCGCTTTCCCCCGGACTGCCGACGGCGTTTCTGAATGCCGTACCCGATGCGCTGCTCGACCTGCTGCGACGCTACGCACGGACGAACGGGCCCTTCACTACGGCGGATGTGGCGCAACGGTTCGCCTTGCCACTTGAAAGCGTCGAGGCGACGTTGAACCGGCTTGTGCAGACGGGTCGGATTGTCGAAGGTGGCTTCCGCCCGGGCGGCATTCAACGCGAGTGGTGCGATAACGAGGTCCTGCGATCGATCCGTCGGAAGTCGCTCGCCAGGCTGCGCAAAGAGGTCGAACCGGTTGAGCAGAAGACGCTCGCTCGGCTCTTCACGCGCTGGCAAGGAGTCGTCCAGCCGCGACGCGGACTCGATGCGCTTTTGGACGTGATCGAGAATCTGCAGGGCGCGCCGCTCCCCGCATCGATCCTCGAAACGGAGATCCTGCCTTCGCGCATCCTCAACTACAAGCCGGCCGATCTGGACACACTCATTGCGGCAGGCGAGGTAATCTGGTGCGGCTTCGATCCGATCGGCGAACGAGATGGGCGCATCGGGCTGTACCTCGCCGAGCGAGTCTCGGAGCTTTGGCCGGTCGCGCCGGTACCTGTTCCCGAGCGGCCCGTGCGTGATGCAGACGGCGTCATCATTCCAGCGGCCGAGGCCGTCGTAACCCGAGAGGCGGAGATCGTCGAATACCTGCGGCGCAACGGCGCATCGTTCTTCGGCGATCTTCACGAAGGATTGGGCGGTGGATACCCTGGCGAGATGCTGGATGCGCTATGGTCGCTGGTCTGGAGAGGCCTGCTGCGCAACGACGGCCTGGCAGCGTTGCGCGCCTACTGTGACCGGCCAGCGGCGAGCGGCCGTCAAGGCAAGCCGAACCGCCGCATTCATCAACAGACCGGGTTTCGCAGCCGGCGGACGACGCCACCCACCGCACAGGGCCGGTGGTCGCTGCAGGGCATCGCGTTTGATACGGATCGCTCCGCGACGGCTTGGTCGCATGCGATCGCACAGCAGCTACTTACGCGGTACGGCGTGGTCTTCCGCGAGACGGCGCATGCGGAGAATCTGCCCGGCGGCTTCTCGGCCATCTACGACGTGATGAAGGCGCTCGAGGAGAGTGGAAAGATTCGGCGCGGCTACTTCGCGGCAGACCTCGGCGCGACGCAGTTTGCTCTGCCCGCAGCGGTTGATCTTCTGCGGAGCCTACGGATGACGAATCAGGATGATCGGGCGGAGATGATCCAGCTTGCGGCTACCGACCCGGCCAATCCTTACGGCGCGCTACTGCGCTGGCCTTCGGCACCGGACGCAGGCTCATCACTGACGCGGAGCGTGGGAGCACGCGTGATTCTCGCGGACGGTGCCCTTGCGGGCTACGTCCGGCGCGGCAACCCGAATCTGCAGATCTTCCTCCCGGAGGAAGACCCACAGCGCTCGCAGGTAGCGCGCAGTTTGGCGGAGTTCCTTGTACGTCGGATCCAGGAGCAGGGCGGTGATCCCACCTCGCGCGTTGGGATGTTGATCACCAGCATCAATGGCGTGGCGGTCGCTGAACATCCGTTTGCCCGTTTTCTGCTGGATGCGGGCTTTCATGCCGCGCCGCTCGGCTTCAACGTACGTCGTAATCTGCCGCCATTGCCCGGGCAGCCAAGGGAGACGGTCGCAAATGCCTGAGGGCGATACCATCTATCGATCGGCCCGCGCTATGCAGAAGGCGATTGGAGGCGGGGTAGTGACCGGCTTTGACACCGGACTGGCCAAGCTCGCCAGCATCAACGATGACACGCCGCTGGTTGGACGAACGATCGACAAGGTCACCTCGCATGGCAAGTGGCTGCTGATCTACTTCTCAGGCGATCTGATTCTTGTCACGCATATGCTCATGAGCGGAACCTGGCATCTGTATCGGACCGGCGAGAAATGGTGGATGAAACGGGACCGCATGCGCGCTGTGATTCAGACAGCGGACTGGCAGGCGGTCGCCTTCAATGTGCCGGTAGCCGAGTTCTATACAGCGCGCACCCTGGAGCGAGACAGCCAGATTCCGAAGCTCGGGCCGGACATCCTCTCGAGCGGCTTTACTGTCGCGAGCGGAGTAGAGCGTCTGCGGCAGTATGGACTGGCCAACCCTGATGCGGAGATCGGCGTGGTGTTGCTGAACCAGCGCGTTCTGGCCGGACTCGGCAATGTGTATAAGAGCGAGGTGCCTTTTACCGCGGGCGTCAACCCCTTTCGCGCAATGAAGACGCTTACGCCGAAGGAACTGGACGTGATGGCCGATATTTCGCAACGCTACATGAAGGCCAACGTGCTTGATGGCTCGGGTGACGGCATCATCACGTACTCGGGCAACCGCCGGACGACGCGCGCTAACAATCGGGAGGAGCGTCTTTGGGTCTACGGCCGCCAGGGACAGGAGTGCCGACGCTGCGGAGCAAAGATCATGATGCGAAAGCAGGGCGAGCAGGCCCGTTCGACATACTGGTGCCCAGAGTGCCAGCCGTGGGTGGCGGCCGGGGAGAATCAAACAGCCGCGCCGGTCGGAAGGACGCTGGTCACTCAGCGGCGCAAAGTCGGCTGTTAGCGCCGCCGACCAACGCGCTTTAGCCATCATTACTGAGGAGTTGCGGCGGGATAGACAGGCACTGCAGGTTGATCGGAGGAGGTGCTGCCGAATATCTTCTGGATTAGGCTCTGCGGGCTCTCGCTCATGCGGCTGCAGGTGCCCTGGGGAGCAGTGCCATTGAGGAAGGCAGCGGTGTAATCATTCGGACAGGAAGCATCTGCAGGGAGGTTGGTGTTCTTATCAAGCCGCACGGTGGAGACGCCACTCGGTGCCGTGAAAGAAGTCATGTCCGAATACTGCGGGAGCTTGATGGCGCGCTTCATGAACTCCGCCCAGATAGGTGCGGCGGTGTCAGCACCCTGCACCGGTTTCGCAAGACCGTGGGAGATGTCAGTGTAGTCATCATTGCCGACCCAGACGATGCAGAGCAGGTTGGATGAGTAGCCGGCAAACCAAACGTCGTGCGAGGTTCCGGTCTTACCGGCTGCAGGTGCTGTGAAGCCGAGGCGGCGCACGACCGATCCTGTGCCGCGCGCCATGACCCCTTCGAGCAGGGACTGGGTGAGATAGGCGGCTCGGGGGTCCATGACCTGGTGGGCTTCCGGAGCGAAGTCGGAGACGATGTCGCCACTTGTGTTGCGGACACTGGCGAGCAGCCACGGGTTAATGTGGACACCACCGTTGGCGAAGACGGTATAGGCTCCGGCCATGTCAAGGGGTGCAGCGCTGTAGGTCCCAATGGCAACCGACGGCGTGGCGCGGGCGGCGACGATGCCGGCAGAGCGGGCGAGGGCAGCGACATTCTCGTACCCGACCAGTTGCGCTAGAGCGATGGTGGCGATGTTCAGCGAGTGTTCGATCGCGGTTGCGGCGGTGACCATGCCAGGGTACTCACCGTTTACAAAGTTGCCGGGGGTGTAAGACTGGCCGCCAGTTCCGAAGTCCTGAGGATCATCGTTGAGTTTGGTCAATGCGGT
Organism: uncultured Acidobacteriaceae bacterium; assembly: GCA_964245235.1. Taxonomy (GTDB): domain Bacteria; phylum Acidobacteriota; class Terriglobia; order Terriglobales; family Acidobacteriaceae; genus Edaphobacter. Next base: position 3,253 of record CAXTLS010000044.1, on the reverse strand, counting down.
GAAGATGCCACCCTCGCCCAGCGACTGGTTGTTCAATGAGGTGTTGTAGGCGGTGGCGTAGACGAAGGGCTTGAAGATGGACCCGGTGGGACGTTTGGCTACAGCATGGTTTAATTGACTCGTGCCGTAGTTGCGACCGCCGACCAAGGCAAGAACCTGGCCGGTATGTGGATTGAGGGCAACGAGGGAGGCCTGCGGGTACATGATCGGGATTGGCTCACCACCCTTTGAGCTTTTGTGTAACTTACGGATGAGTTCATCGACATTCCGCATGCCAATCTCGACAGCCGCCGAAGCCGCACGCTGCAACTCCGGGTCCAACGACGTGTAGATGCGCAGGCTCGCATGGCTCGTGTCCTGGTCTCCGATACGCTGAACGAGTTGCTCATGTACCAGGTCGACAAAGTAGGGAGCCTCGCTCGCGTCAACGTTGGGCGGTGCGAGACGAAGGGGCTCGGCCTTCGCGCGCTCGGCCTGCGCTTCCGTAATGGCGCTTGTCTTCACCATCGCGTCGAGTACAAGGTTGCGGCGCTCCGTGGCGCGGTCGGGGTGACGATAGGGATTAAGCCGGTTCGGGCTCTGGATAATGGCCGCGAGCAGGGCGCATTCCGAGAGATCAAGCTGGCCCATGTCCTTACCAAAGAAGGCCTGCGATGCCTCGCCGAAGCCGTTGATCGCAAAGCTGCCGCGCTGGCCGAGGTTGATCTCGTTCGCGTACATCTCGAAGATCTGCTGCTTGGTGAAGCGAGCTTCAAGCTGGTACGTGATGAGGATCTCGATCAGCTTGCGCTTGATATGTCGTTCCGGCGTCAAAAAGAATCCGCGTGCAAGCTGCATCGTCAACGTCGAACCACCCTCGATGACATGCGAGTTACCGCGCAGATCGTGCAACGCCGCGCCCGCTATACGCCGGTAGTCCACACCACCGTGGTCGAAGAAGCTGCGGTCCTCGATTGCTGTGACGGCCTGGACAAGGCGAGGCGGAATGTCGCGATACGTGACGAGTCGTCGCTTGGTGCGGTTCTTGTCTTCTGAAAGTGCGGTGATGAGCTGCGGTTCAAGCTCGTAGGCACGCAGCGCGGCGCCGTTCTCCGCCAGGATGCTTTGGACCAGGCCGTCTGTAGTGTTTATGGTCGCGCCATCGGTCGAGTGATAGCTCTGCGGACCGGGCTTAATGAGGATGTTGTCGCCATTTATCTCGTAAGACCCGAGCTGCTGATTGCTGTTGTACCCTGCCCGGCGCAGGTCCTCGGCGATCAGCTCCGCCGTCATCTTCTGGCCAGTGCGAACCTCGCGCGGCGCCGCGTAGATCTGCGCGACACTCGCAAACATTGGGCCGGCCGCAAGCCGGTCGTTCACGACATTCTCGTAATGATGGTAGAAGTAGCCGAAGACACAAGCGCCAATCAGCATCACCGCGAGAAAGAGGACGATCAGGATGCGCGCCAAACGCCAGCCGAAGCTGATCGTGTGCGAAGGACGGGCAATATTGGCGAGCTTAAGTTTGACGGCCAAGGGATTCTTTCTGTTCGATGGACTGCAGAACGCTTTAGTGATGTTCGCCAGGCGCTCCGCTGGAAAAGGCTGCCCGCAGCTCGGTGACTACCTGGTTAAGAGCAATGTCTTTGTTGACGGAGCCCAGACGATCGACGAACTCGGCCTTGCCCTCCGAGACGCCCCTGCCGATGTTGATGCGATAAGGTATGCCGACAAGGTCCGCATCCTTGAACTTCACTCCGGCACGCTCGTCGCGATCGTCCAGCAAAACGTCGAAACCCGCTGCTTCGAGCTCAGCAGCTATCTGCTCTCCGGCTGCGAGCAGCGCGGAGTCACCAACGTTCGTAATGGTCACCACCACCTCAAAGGGGGCAATGGTGACAGGCAGGGTAAAGCTGGCGCCGGCGTTCGATGCCGCTGACGTTTCAATCGCGGCCGTCAGGATACGCTCGATGCCGATGCCGTAACACCCCATGGTCGGCGTAGTCTCCTTGCCATCGCGGTTGAGCACGGATGCGCTCATGCTGGTGGTGTACTTCCGGCCAAGTTTGAAGATGTGGCCGATCTCGACGGCCTTACCAAGCCGCAGGGGGCTGCCGTCGATCGGGCAGCTCTCTCCCTCCAACACATTGCGGACGTCGGCAGTAAGGGTGGGCTTGAAGTCGCGCCTTGGCGTGACGTTGCGGAGGTGATACTCCGTCTGGTTCGCTCCCGCGATCAGGTTAGTGCGGGTGGCAAGCGCGGCGTCGAGAATCACCAGCGTGCCGGGCTTCTTCGGATGTGGCGCCGCCAGAACGCCGATCGGGCCAAGATAGCCCGCCGGTGCGTTGAAGGTGACAGCGATCTCCTCGTGGGTCATCGGGCGGAGCTCGGCCGCGCCCGCAAGAGCAAGAATCTTGGCCTCGTTCACGGTATGATCGCCGCGCAGAAATACGACAACAGGCCGTTCTGCGCCAATCTTACTGTCCAGCGGCATAACGGCGGTGAAGGCCATGGTTTTGATCTGGTGCTGTGGTGCTACCTGCAGAAATGCGCCAACTTCGTCAATCGTGCGAAAGCCCGGCGTATGCACCAGCTCCGGTGTTCCATCACCGGTAGGATCAAGGTCATCGACCTGCGAGGGTCGCGAGACAGCCTTCTCAAGATTTGCGGCATAATCGCAGGTCGGGCAGGAAGCGACCAGATCTTCGCCAGCCTCGGTATAGACCATGAACTCCTGCGACTGCGATCCCCCCATCGCGCCCGAGTCTGCGTCAACTGCGATGAATTGCAGGCCGGCGCGCTTGAAGATCCTTCGATACGCCGCATCATGTTTGTCGTAAGATACGTCAAGACCTGCTTCGTCAATGTCGAAAGAGTAAGCGTCCTTCATCAGGAACTGGCGAACACGCAGAAGTCCTGCCTTTGGGCGTGGCTCGTCGCGGAACTTGGTCTGGATCTGGTACCAGATCTGGGGTAGCTGCTTGTAGCTGCGAAGTTCTTTGCGGGCGATGTCGGTAACAACCTCTTCGTGGGTCATCGCAAGGCAGAGCTCCGCGCCCTTCCGATCCTTTAACCGGAACATGTTTTCGCCCATTGCGGTCCATCGCCCGCTGGCCTCCCAGACCTCTCGCGGGTTCAGGGCAGGAAGCAGAAACTCCTGGCCAATCCGGTCCATCTCCTGACGCACAATTGCCACTATCTTGTTAACGGAGCGATTGCCGAGGAAAAGGTAGCTGTAGATGCCGGCGCCGAGTTGACGAATATAGCCGGCGCG
>CAXTLS010000043.1:0-38871 GCA_964245235.1 uncultured Acidobacteriaceae bacterium | reverse complement strand
TGAGGACGTGCGGCATGCTGGCGAGATCGGCGGTGACGATGCGGCCGTTGATGTCCTTGCCCAACGCAATGGCCAGCTTGCTTTTGCTTTGAGCGAAGGACTCGCACTCGACGACGTCGCGCAGCCAGATGGTTTCGCGCTCGCCGTTGGGGACCTGGATGCCGACGGTGCTTTTGCCGGCCATGCGCTCGATGAGGATACTTTCGGCGGCCATGGCAAGGCAGAGATCGTCGGCGAGGCCGGTGATGCGGGCGACCTTGACGCCTGCGTCGGGCTTGAACTCAAAGGTGGTGACGACGGGGCCGGGGTTGATCTGCGTGACCTGTCCGTCGACGCCGAACTCGGCACATTTTTCGACCAGGATGCGAGCCTCGTCGCGCAAGGCATCCTCGCGGACGACGGCCTGTTCCTCGCTGCGGTAGAGGAGGGACGAGGGCGGGAGTTTGTATCCGCGAACGCTTTTGGGCACGATGGTGACGGGATGGACGTCGGCGTCGGCTCGCCGGCCGAAGGAGATGTCCTGCGGGAGCGTCCGGGCTGCGGGAAGCGGTGCTGCAAAAGGCGCTGCGGGCGCGACGGGCTGTGATTTGAGTTCGGGTACGGGTGTGCGCGGTGGGGGGAGTGGCTCGGCTTCTTCGTGCTCTGCCTGGTCCTGCTCTTCAAAGATCGCGAAGGTCGGGGTAGTGCCGGGTATCCTGTCCCACTCGCTGGCCGGGGCGGCAGCGCGCGCGAGCTCTTCGGCAAAGGGGGCCGCGGCTGCGCTGGCCTTGCTGAATGGCGTTACGGGCGGTGCATCGACCAGGGTGCGCGGCATCGCCTGCCACATGCTGGCGTTCCGTGCGTCCGGGGTCACCGACTCCTCGCTGGTCTCGGCCAGCATTGCATTGCTTTTTCGCCTGTTCCACCAGCCAAAGAGGCCGCCGAGCAGGGTTTCGTTCGGTGGGACTATGGCAGGCTCGCGCGCGTTGAGATCACCGGCCAGCCGAGCGGTGATGGCCTGCCGCTCGCGCTCGCGCCGTGCCCTGGCTTCCATCTGCTCGCGCTTACTTTCGAAGATATCGCTCCGCTCGACCGCCTGGTGGCGATTGCGCCGCGCCTGCCAACCGACCCAGCGGTCCTGCAGGTTCTGGAGGAAGGAGAAGCGCACGGTCGCCCACTCGCGGGCCGCGTTGAAGGTGAAAGTCGTGGCCAGGTAGAGCGAGATGGCGACCATGAGCGCTAACACGATGCAGGCGCCGGGCAGGTTGAGGAAGTGCACCATGCCATCGGCGAGCAGGCGGCCGGTGGCGCCCTCGACGGGGAGCGCCTGTCGCCACAGAAGATGTTTTGGCAGGAGGCCAATGGCTGCCGGCGCGAAGACGATCCACATGCCGAGACCGATGCTGCGCGCTACGGGCGAGCCGGCCTCCCGCGAGCGCAGCCAGCAGAAGCCGATCCGGCCGATGACGATCGGCAGGAAGAATGCGGCGACGCCGATCAGCTGCAGGAGCGCATCGGCGAAGTAAGCGCCGATGATGCCAGTCCAGTTATGAGCGGGCCGGCTGGCGGCTCCGGCCACACCGCTGGCATAGCCGCCCACGGTGTTCAGCGAGGGATCTGTTGGCGTGTAGGTGGCGAGCGCGAAGAGAAGAAGCCCGGCCGAGACCAGCGCGGCCAGCCCTAGGATCTCATTGAGGCGGCGATTATGCGTCGGCGTGGCAACAAGTCTGAGTGGCTTCATGGGGGTACGCGGAGATCCAGATCGACTTCGACACGGAACGTTCTCCGCACCGGAACGGTACTCGAAGGCCGACACACCAGAGCATCTCTGATTATCAGCCAGCATGCGGTGCGACGGCGAAGGATGGTTCGGGTGGAATCAGGATGCAAACTCCCGTACAAACCCGGCCATGATGCCGGCATCTATCCTGAGGGACCAAGTCGTCCGGCTTTAAGGCCGGGCAATTTACAGGGATGTGGCAGTCTGGGGCGTGAGGTTTTCGCGATTTCTCTCACTTGCCGTCGGCGGAGGAGAATCGCGGTCAGCCGACAGACCTTCGCTGCCACACAAATTTTGCAAGCAGAATAGAGGATCGCTTATGGCAACCGACGAGAGCAAGAACTCCGAGATGGAAAAAGTCGTACTAAATCTCATCAATGTCCTTCATGACAGCCAGAAGGGCTTTGCCGATATTGGCGATCATCTGAAGGACGATACCCTCAAGCGCTACTTCCTGGCGGAGTCGCTTAAGCGGGCCAGCTTTCGCGGTGAGCTTGAAAACGAGTTGCATCGGCATGGGATCGCTGATATCAAGGAGACGGGCACCGCGAGCGGCGCTGTTCATCGTGTCTGGGGCGACCTGAAGGCGAAACTTGGCGGGGGCGATCACACGCTTCTCGAGACTGCGGAGCAGGGCGAGGATGTTGCCAAGAAGGCGTATGCGGATGCACTGCAGCAGGAGTTGCCGCTTCCGTTGCACCAGCTATTGAGCGAGCAGCAGGCTCATGTGCTGACCTCGCATGACTATGTTCGCGATCATCGCGATGCGCTGGCCAGTAAGTAATCGCGTTTCTTGAGCGACGATGGCCCGGCATTGCCGGGCCATCGCTATTTGTTCAGTCGAGGGAAGTACGGGGCACGCATGATCGGTCGAACTATTCTTGCGGTGATCTTCATCCTTGCGGGTACTCTCCACTTCCTTTTCCCCCAAGTCTATCTAAGGATTATGCCGCCGTACCTGCCGTGGCATCTTGCGCTACTCTATATCAGTGGGGCGGCGGAGATCACGGGGGGACTGGGACTGTTTCTTCCCACTGTGCGTCACGCCGCGGCGTGGGGGCTGGTGGCGCTGCTGATCGCGGTGATGCCCGCTAATCTCTATATGGCGACGGCGCACCTGCCGGCCCCGGGCATCTTCGGGGAGAGCTGGGCGCAGTGGCTGCGATTGCCGCTGCAGCTGCCACTCATCTACTGGGCGTGGCTGTATACGCGCACCTAATAGCCGGCGGTATGCAGATAGAAGACGAAGCCAGCGGCCGCGACGCAATAAATTCCGAAAAGGTACCAGCGGCCAGATTCGAGCCAGCTGCTGAGCCACTTAAGCGCGACCAGGCCTGCCAGGAAAGCGAAGACCATGCCAAGCATGCTGGTGAGGAAGGCTGCGTGAAGCTCGGCTGTAGCGGTTGGCGAACCGTGGACTGCCTTGACGAGTCGGAGGGCCTCGCGGGCGACAACGGGCGGTGTGAGGATGACGGCGAGTGCGAAGCTGAAGCGCTCGGCCCGCTCCTTGCTGGCGCCGGTCAGCATGCCGGTCGAGATGGTGGCGCCAGATCGGGAGAAGCCGCGGAAGGGCAGGCAGAGTCCCTGCACAAAGCCGATCCATCCGGCCTGGCGCATGGTGACGCCGTCCCCGGCGACGGGCTGCAAGTCGCCCATGCGCCGCCGCTCCATGAGGCCGGCGATGATGATTAGGATGCCGGCGACGAGCAGCGCAGGGGCGATCCATTCCAGGTGGCTGAAGAGGTCCTCGATCTCGGCCTTCGGCACGTTGCGAAAGACCGTCTTCTTGATGATCTCACTGATCGGGTAGCCAACGGCGATGGTGAGTGCGGTGGCCCAGATGACGCGTACGCCGAAGCGCTTGAAGGAGAGGGAATCCTTGAAGTAGGTGAACTTCCACTGCTTCCAGAAGTAAGCAATGACGGCGAACATGGTGCCGGTGTGGAGCATGACCAGCAGCAGCGTCATCTGGGGCGACGAGGAGTCGAGGCCCATGAGCTTCTCCGCTACGACCACATGGGCGGAGCTGGAGATTGGCAGCAGCTCGGCCAGGCCCTGAACAATGGCGAGCACGATGACTTGAAGAATTGGCATGCTTCTATCCTACCGGGATGAGACGTCGATCTTTTGAAACGGGGTCGCAGATTGCTATCGGCCGGTGCCGAAATGCAACGAGCTTGGGATGAACGTGGAGTCAGTCAGGCTCAGTCGCGGTCCGTGCCGTAGATCGAGATGCCCTGGGCAACGCGGAAGGCCAGGCTTGTTCCTCGGGGGGTGTAATCGGAGGCGGGATACTTTGCCCGAAGCTCTTCGGCCAGCTCCTGCGCCTTGGCGGCAGCACTGTCGGCTCGCTTCTTGTTCTCTTCGACCGTATACATGGTGACCAGCACGCCCTCGCGGTAGACGGCGCTGTAGAGCGCTTCCGCGCTCATGGGGCCGCCGGGGAACTGCTGCGCATACTTTTCATAGAGGCCGGCCTCCATCTCTGGGCATTTTGGGAGGCCCTGCCAGTCGCCGCACAGCTTGTTGTCGAGGAGTTTGAAAGCGGCCATTGCGGCGTATTTCGATCCCGGATAATTCTTGATGACCTTCTTCATCTCGCCATCGTAGAGTGCCGGGCGGAGATAGGCCTCCTGCTCCTTAGCCGAAGGCAGGGTGCTGACGTCGCGCTTTTCGAGCTGCCAGCGGACGTCGGCCGAGCGCCAAGCGGCTTCCGGGGCGAGTGGCGAGTCGGGGAAATACTCGGACACGCGTCGGTAGAGCAGATGCGCCTGGCCGGCCGCACCTTTGGGCGCGCGTGGCTCGGAGGCTTCCTCTTCGAGCGTGGCGGCGGCGCCGTAGAGGATGGCATCGCCCGACTTCGTGATTGGCCCGACCACGCCTTTGTCGCGGATCCAGCCCGAGGCCGGGGTCACGTTGTCATCATCGCCGAAGTCTGCCTTGTCGGCTTCGTCCGTCTTTTCCTCGACGTCGGTATTGGCGAAGACGCGCACCCAGGGACCATTGCGCTCGATCACGACGACCTCGTGGCCGGGGGTGACCAGCGAGATTTTCTGCGCGTCGGCGTCAGGGGAGATATAGACATTGGCTTCGTGCAGCACGGTCGCTCGCGCAGCGCGATCGTAGCCTGCGGCCTTATCCTGTTTACTTTTCTGGGCGAGGGCAGGAAGTGCCGCTACGAGCAGCGTTGCAGCCAGGGCGCGACGTAGCTTCATCTTGGTTGGCATCACTATCCTTAGACGCGGGGGCTTGTTCATCGGCGTCCGCCTTATTCGACGGGCGAACGCTGGCTTACACGGCGAGGGTCATCTCTTCTTCGAGCTGTTGCCGCAACGCGGGCTCTATGTTGCCGCCGCTTAGAACGACGACTACCTTGTGGGCCTTCGGGAGTGCATCCGCGTGGAAGAGCGCGGCGGCAAGGGTGACCGCGCCACTCGGTTCCGGGACCAGCTTCGTGACCGCCAGCATGGCTCGCATGGCGGCGAGGATCTCTTCCTCGGTGACGGTGACGATGCCGTCGACGAACTGCAGAATGTGTTTGAAGTTCAGTGCGCCGAGGCTCTGCGTGCGCAATCCATCCCCGATCGTCCGGGTGGTCTTTGCGGCTGGCCACTCGACCAGCGTCTTGGTGTCGAAGCTCTCCTTGGCGTCGGCGGCGAGCTCCGGCTCGGCCGCCCAGACCTGGGTGGCGGGCGAGGTGAGCTTGACGGCTGCCGCGATGCCGCTGAGCAGGCCGCCGCCACTTACAGGGGACAGGACAAGGTCCGCGCTTGGCAGCTGCTCGATGATCTCGAGCCCGCAGGTGGCCTGTCCGGCGACGATGTGCGGGTGGTCGTACGGCGGGATGATGGTGTAGCCGAACTCCGCTGCCAGCTCCTCGGCCTTCTTCCGGCGCTCGGATGAGGCTGGTCCAACGAGGACGATCTCCGCGCCAAGCGCTGCTGTCGCCGCCTTCTTCACTTCGGAGGCGTTCTCTGGCATGACGATGACCGCCTTCGCACCGAGCGCCCGGGCCGCATAGGCGACGCCCTGCGCATGATTGCCGCTGGAGTAGGTGATGACGCCGCGCCGGAGCGCGTCGGGGCTGAGCTGAGCCACCATGTTGTAGGCTCCTCGCAGCTTGAAGCTGCCGATCGGCTGCTCGCTCTCGGCCTTGATGTAGAGGTCGAAGTGCGGCTCGGGAAACTTCGCCATGCGCAGCCGCGCCCGGGAAACGCGGTAGAGCGGCGTTCTTACGGCGATGCCGGCGATCCGCTCGTGCGCGGCCCGTACTTCGTCAAGCGTTACGAAATCGGTCATGAGTACTCCTGAATTCACTACTCTCAATGTTTTGTAGCCTGCCGCTGTGCGGAGACTTGGCGTCCGCGATCTGCGATGCGTCGGCTATCTGTCGTATGCGTGCATTCTATCCGGCCATTTCCATTGTAAAAAGTTCGTGACATTCCCGAAACGAAATCCACCCTGCGCCCACTATCGGCTTGAAGACGACAAATGACCGGTCTCCTGCTGAGCTGCTCCGGTCCGCCGTGCTCTCTATTCTCACTACGAGGAGTATTAACGTGCGTACAAATGTTGAGACTCACAGGCAGATCGTCCAGAGCTTTCTGGACAGCAAGGCAGTCGACTTCGCGGCTGCAGGTAAGGTGATTGCGGAGCTTGGTCCTTCCGTCTCGCTGATGGATGAGCCCGGCGATTTCTTTTGTGGCACCATGCGTGCCTTCTTCCATTGTTATCGGCTTGGCCCGGGTACGTTGGGTCCGGTCTTCGCCAACCCGATTGAAGATCTGGGTGCGCTTCGCAGGACCGTCGACGAATTGTAACCGTAGTCGGCACACAACCGAATCTGACCGAGGCGCCATGAGAACGCACACAATTTCTGCTGCATCTTCTGCACACTCCCACTCCGAAGTCTGCCGCTGCGAACGCCGGTGGGACGAAGACGATATCCTGCAGCGGCTTTGCCAGGCGCTGGATTTTGCTGAGCAGACGATTCGCCAGCTTGCCGATGCCGGCTACACCGATGCTGATCCGACCCAGCCGGCGACGGTCCGGCCGGAAAAGGTGATTGCCGAGACGGCGGTGCTTCTGCTTGCGGCCTCGAACGTATCGAGCTACGCGGCGATCGGACCAAGGATTCTGCGGGTGGCGAGCCTGCTTGTGCCGCACGCGCGAAGCCAGCGTATGTTGCGCGGCATCTGCCTTGAGCCAGCGGTAGCGTTCGAGTATGCGACGGCGCACATCTGCCTGAAGCGGCTCGGGTTTTACGACGCAGATTTCGACGCGATGCTGGATCTGAGCGCGGCTGCCCAGGCGAGCGAGGGGCGGGAGCGGGAGCCGCATCGGATGCTCGAGCAGGAATGGCTGAAGCAAAGCTGGCTCTATCCGGAAGGCCTGCCGCGGTTGCGCGCTAACGCCCAGCTGAATTACTGCGCGCTTCGCCGCCCGATCGACCTGCTGCATGGGCGGCGCGAGGACGTGTACTGCTTTACGCACGCGCTGATGTACATTCGCGATTTCAACCTGTACCCTCGGCCTCTTCCGCGCGGACGGGACGAACTGCTCGCCGAGGCGGAGGGGATGCTCGCCCGCGCCCTCGATGAGCAGGACTACGATCTCGCCGGGGAGATTCTGCTGGCGTGGCCGCTCACCGGCGAAGCGTGGAGTCCGGCTGCCGCGTTCGCCTTTCGCGTGCTCTGCCGCGTAGAGAGGGAGGCAGGCTTTCTGCCCGCGCCGGCGACTCGCCTTGACCGCATCCGGGAACTCGATCCCGGACTTCGGCGCAAGTACTTCCACGCTACGGCGTACCACACTGTTTATGTAATGGGGCTGCTCTGCGCCGCGGCGCTTGCACCTGACCGGCGGCCACCTGTGGCGATTCCGAAGGTGCCTGTGCGTGCGGGGGCTTTCGACGCAGTCTTCAACTGCTTCGATCCGGATGACCGCAAGGCGCACTGGCAGCAGGAGATGGATGAACTAACGCCCGCGGAGCGCGAGTCGCTGGCCGAGTTTCTGCTCGCGATCGCTCTGCACCGCGAGTTTGGCAAGCGGGACTTTGCGGCCATGCAGCGGCTGCTTGCTGTCGGCCATGCGCTCAGCATCGTCTCGACGCCGGTCGCGAGCCAGGCAGCGGAGATGATGGTCCGGGTCTCGCAGTTCGCAGAAAACCTCGCCTATGTGATGGCTCCTCCAGCGACGTATGGCGAGGTGGAAGAGTACGCCTGACGGCATGAAAAAGCGCCCTAGTTTCCAGGGGCGCTCTGGTGTCAGCGGTGCAGATGCAGCCGGATCAGATCTCCATGATCACCGGCATGATCAGCGGTCGGCGGCTGGTGCTCTTCTGGATGAAGCGTTTGAGGTCGTTGCGGATCTTCTCCTTAATGACCCCGTAGTCCTTCTTCTCTTCGGGGCTCGAGGAGTCGAGTGTTCGCATGACAACCTGCCGGGCTTCGGCGATCATGCCTTCGTCGCCGACGGCCATACCGCGCATCACGATCTCGGGCGGATTTTCAACTTTGCCGGTGGCCTTGTTGATGGCGATGATCGGCAGCACGATGCCGTCTTCACTGAGGTGCTTGCGATCGCGGATGACGAGGTCTTCGACGACGTCGGTCGAGGCGCCGCCGGAGTCGATGCAGACGCGGCCGACGGTAACCTTGCCAGTCTTGACAGCGGAGGTCTTATCGAGCTCGAGCACGTCGCCGTCTTCAAGCAAGATTGCCTTTTCGACGATGCCCATGCCCGCCGCAAGCTCGGCATGACGCTTGAGGTGACGGTAGTCGCCGTGGACCGGAATGAAGAACTTTGGGCGGACGAGATTGATCATCAGCCGCAACTCTTCCTGGCTGCCGTGGCCGCTAACGTGGATGAGACCCGAGCTTCCATCGTCGTGGATTACCCTGGCATCACGGCGCTCGAGGTGGTCGATCATCCGGTAGATGCCCTTCTCGTTGCCGGGAATGACGCGCGAGCTGAGCAGGACGGTGTCGCCGGCGTCGATGTGAGCGAACTTGTGATTGTTGACTGCGGCACGGCTGAGTGCGCTCATCGGCTCGCCCTGCGTGCCGGTGATCATGATGCAGACCTTGTGGGGCGGCATGTCGCGGATCTGGCCGGGGTTGATGATGAGGCCTTGAGGGAGGTCGAGGTAGCCGAGGTCCTGGGCTATTTCGGTGGAGTTGTCGAGCGATCGGCCGATGATGGCGACCTTGCGGCCGTGCGCCGCGGCCAGTTCGATGGCGAGGCGAATGCGATGGATAGAGGACGAGAAGCAGCTGAAGAAGAGCTTTTTCTTAGTCTGCCCGAAAATCTCGTCGAGACGCGGCCGCACTGCGCGCTCGCTTGGCGTGTAGCCGCTGCGGTCGACGTTGGTCGAATCCTGGAGCAGGGCGAGAACGCCTTGCTTTCCCAGTTCGGCAAAGGCATGCAGGTCGAACGGCTTGCCGTCCGGAGGAGAGAGGTCGACTTTGAAGTCGCCGGTATGGAGGACTACGCCGACCGGGGTGTGAATCGCCAGAGCGACGCAATCGACCAGCGAGTGGGTGACGCGAATGGGCATGATTGAGAAGGGTCCGAGCGTGAAGCGGCGGCCAGGAAGCATCTCGATCAGTTCGGCGTCATCCAGCAGGCGATGCTCTTCGAGTTTGCCCTCGACATAGGCGAGCGTGAACTCGGTTCCATAGACCGGGACGTTCAGCTCGGAGAGGATCCACGGCAGGCCACCGATATGATCTTCATGCCCGTGGGTCAGCAGGATTGCCTTGACCTTGGAGCGGTTTTCAGTGAGATAGCTTATATCCGGAACGACAATATCGACGCCCAGCAGCTCTTCTTCGGGGAACATCAGACCAGCGTCGATAACAATAATGTCGTCTTGCCAGCGGAGCGCCATGCAGTTCATACCGAACTCGCCAAGGCCTCCCAGCGGTACTATTCGTAATTTATCTTGTGCCATTCAACTTCCAAGTCTAGCAGCATGGGGCCGAAAACCCATGAAAGCAGGCAAGATGAGTACAAGATTCAACGCAGCAGATCTTCGAGCGCCAGGGACAGCTCGGTTTTTTCATCGCGGTATTTCACGATTACCGGCGTAGCTACACTCAGGCCCCACTCGGCGCCCTTGCCAGTGCGGATCGCTCGTGAGCCGGGTACGACGACCGCGCCCTCGGGGATCACCAGCGGCATGTCGCCGCTAGCGCGATGCACTTCGCCGGTTACCAGGTCGTAGACCGGCGTGCCGCGCGTGAGCACGGTGCCAGCGGCCAGCACGGCGCGCTGGCGAACGATCGTTCCTTCGTAGACGCCGGTGTTGCCGCCGATCAGGCAGTCGTCCTCGATGATGACCGGCGACGCGTTGACTGGTTCCAGCACGCCGCCGATCTGGGCCGCCGCGCTGAGGTGGACGCGCCTGCCGATCTGCGCGCAGCTTCCTACCAGCGCATGAGAATCGACCATCGTTCCTTCATCCACATAGGCGCCGGTGTTGATGTACATTGGCGGCGCACAGATAACGCCGCGGGCGACAAACGCCCCCCTGCGTACGGCTGATCCGCCGGCCACTATTCGGACGCCGTCGGCTGCCGTAAAGTGCCGTGCCGGGAAGGTGGCCTTGTCGACGAACGACAGGCCGCCCGGCGCACCCATCTCCACCATCGCGCCGAGCCGGAAGCCGAGGAGGATGCCGCGCTTTACCCAAGCGTTGACCCGCCAGCCGAACGGCGTTGTGGCATGCGGCTCCGCGGCACGGAGTGTGCCTGCCTCGAGCCCCGCCCGCAGCGCAAGGAACGCTGTTGTTGCGTCGGCATTGCCGATCGCCGCTGCACCTTGGCTTAACCAATGCTCAATCAACGCCTCCAACTCGATGCTCAAAACTACACGCTCCATTCTTGAACTTATTTGAGGCTAGAAATCTTTTGGGGCTAGAACATCCGCAGATCTTCGCCTGCGCCCGAGCGGTCGACGAGCAGGCCGAGCTCTCCCACCAGCCGCTCGAGCCGGCGACGTGTCTCGGCCGAGACCAGCACCATGGGCAGCCGGAGCACGTCTTCTCCCTTGCCGATCATCTTCAACACTGCCTTTACCGGGGCCGGGCTCGCCTCCCAGAAGTGCGCCTGCATGAGCCGGAAGAACTGGCGGTTAATGCGGCGGGCAGCGGGATAGTCACCTTCGAGTGCGGCGCGCACCATCGCGGTCATCTCGTGCGGAATCACGTTGGCCGCGACCGAGATGAGGCCGGCACCGCCAAGCGCGAGCACGGGCAGGGCCAGTCCGTCGTCGCCGCAGAAGACTTTGAAGGTGCGGGGCGCAGTCGTCAGTAGCTCGGTGATCTGGGCCAGGTTGCCGCTCGACTCCTTGATGCCGATGATGTTCGGGATCTCAGCAAGTCGCATTACCGTGGCCGGTTCGAGGTTTGCGCCGGTTCGAGCGGGGATGTTGTAGAGGATGATCGGGAGCGGTACGGCCTCGGCAATCGCCTTGAAGTGCCGATATTGACCTTCCTGGCCGGGCCGATTGTAGTACGGATTGGCGGTGAGGACGCCGGAGAGACCAAAGATGCCTGCCAGCTTCTGCACGCGCGCCACGGCCTCGTGCGTTGCATTGTGGGTGCAGCCGGCGATTACCGGGATCCGTCCGGCGACCGAGCCGACCACACACTCTATGGTCCGAAGCCACTCTGCCTCGGTAAGCGTTGACGCCTCGCCGGTCGTTCCGCAGGGGACCAGGAACTCGACGCCCTGCTCGATCTGCCAGTTGACCAGCGCGTGCAGCGCTGGCTCATCGACGCTGCCGTCTCTGCGAAAGGGAGTCACCAGCGCGGTGCCACATCCGGTCAATTCCATAATGAAGGGTAGTTTATCGTGCGGACAAGACGGGGTCACGTGGATGTGGGTTAGCGATCAGGGCAAGAGAAAGCCCCGGAAGTTGCAGCCGGGGCTTTCTCGTTCGCCAGGAGAGTGGTCTGCTGTGGGACAGTCTAACCGCGATAAAGTTCGGTTGGTATGCGGTGGAGTTCCGGCAGATGAAGTGATGCAGCGCCGTTGACGGTGCCTGCGGGCATCTCCATGCACTTGACGAAGGCGGTCTGGAACTTCTCCATCTCGGCCTTGGTGCCTACGGTGACGCGCACGTAAGTTGGCATCGCTGCCCACGTACGTCCGATCGCCACGCCGTCCTTCAGCATGGCGGCCTGAAAGTCGCGGCCCGGCCGACTTACATCGACCATGAACATGTTGCCCTGTGAGCCCGGGATGATCTTGTATCCCTTTTTGGTCAGGAACTCGAGTGTCTCCGAGCGGATGTCTGCGTTAATCTTCTTGCGTAGTGGTACCAGGTCCTTATCCTGCAGGCTGGCTCGTGCACCGGCAGCGGAGGTGATCGAGATGCTCGCCAGGCTACGCGCGGGAGGCGCAACGGTGGTGAACTTCATCAGGAGATCGGGCCTTGCGGCCGCGAAGCCTGCCCGCAGACCGGCCATCCCGTAGATCTTCGAGAAGGTTCGGAGCACGATGATGTCCTGGTCTGCCGCTACCTGGTCGAGCACGGATTCGTCGTTCGAGAAGTGGTGATACGCCTCGTCGACGATCACGACTGAGCCGGCCGGCTTGTTTTTCAGCAGCCAGAGGATGTCTTCGCGGGGCGTCATGGTGCCGGTCGGATTGTTAGGGTTGACGATGTAGTACGCACCAGGGTTCGGGCTGGCGGCGAGCATGGCTTTCACGTCGTGCGCATAGGTAGCGGTGAGCTTGACGGGGAACTTTGGCGCCTTCATGGTGTCGGCCGCACGTGGTCCCTGCTCATAGCTTGGATCGGCGTAGACGAGCGGTTTATCGGGACCGATGTTCGACATCAGCGCCAGGTCGAGTGGTCCGCCCGAGCCGGGGAAGAGTGCCGAATAGCCTTTCTTAAGGCCGTAAATTTCGTTGAACGCCATGACAGTCTTCATCGTCTCTTCGCCGTGATAACGGCCGCCCATGGGGGCTGTGCTACAGATTGCCGTCAGTGCGGACTGGGCTGGTCCGAGAGGGTTTTCGTTCGAGCTGATGATAACGGTGTCGGGCGGAAGCTGACGCATTTCGCCCATGTCGGACATGCCGCGCGTGCGGCCTGGGGCGGGTGTGGCGGGGGCCGGCTGCTGGGTCGCCGCGAGGGCGGGGAAGGAGGCGGCCGCAAAGGAGGCTGCTCCGAGCGTACGCATGAAATTTCTGCGGGATAAACCCTGTAGATCGCTGATCATTGCGGTTCTCCTCAAATAACGCGGTTATAGGGAAATACATGGCCGCAGCGGCAGCAGGGCGAGCCAGCTGCAAGCGCGGGGAAGATGATTTCTCCTGCCGGCGTCATGGGCGGCAGAGACTGTGCTTTGGGGGAGTCTTATGGAGAGACGGCGGTGCGGTTACCTGAGTTTCAATTTACAGCGAGTTCCTGGGGAAAACAGAATCTTTTTACCAAATTTACGAGTAGAAGCACGGAATACCTGCTAAGAGCAGGGGGGTGGCCGCCGCACATGCAGCTTTCGCACGCTCCTGAACGGTGAGCAGCAGACGTTCCGCCGTGGGTCAGCGGCAGCTGCGTTGAACCTGTATTCTGCTGATAATGAAAGTTCTTGTGATTGACATCGGCGGCACGAACATCAAAGTCGCATCCTCCGGTACGCGCGTGCCTATTAAGATCCCCTCCGGTTCAGACCTTACCGCGCAACAGATGGTCGACGACGTGCTTGCCGCCACGGTTGGGTGGGAGTATGACTGCATCTCGATCGGCTATCCCGGCCCGGTTAATCACGACGGCCCACGGCAGGAGCCGCACAACCTTGGACGTGGCTGGACTGACTTCAACTATAAGGAGGCTTTCGGCAAGCCGTATCGTTTCATCAACGATGCCGCGATGCAGGCACTTGGTGGCTATAAAGGGGGCCGGATGCTCTTTCTTGGCACCGGTACCGGTCTCGGCTCCGCGCTGATCTTCGACGGCACGGTGATTCCGCTCGAACTCGCGCATTTGCCTTACAAGGCCGGCCGCACCTACGAGGAGTACATTGGCCTGGCGGGGCTGGAAGTCCGCGGCAAAAAGCGCTGGCGCAAGTCCGTGCTCGATGTGATTGCGCGGCTGCAGGCGGCGTTCATAAGCGACTACGTCCTGCTTGGCGGCGGGAATGCGAAGCTGATGAAGGACCTGCCGTATGGCGTGATCCTAGGGGCGAACAGCAATGCGATCGATGGGGGACTGAAGCTCTGGGAAATCCCTGAGCCTCCCGCCTCGAAGCCGCCGGCTAACCTTGTAGAGCTGGCGGCTGAGGCAGCGGAGGCGATCAAGGCCGATGCCAAGCGGCCAAAGTCTGACAAAACAGACGTCACCGTGATCATTCAAAAAGGAGGCCGAACGGCCAAGAAGTCCGCTCCCGTCCGGCCCGCGAAGAATGGGAGCAAGCTT
The DNA here is from genome assembly GCA_964245235.1 of uncultured Acidobacteriaceae bacterium. Classification (GTDB taxonomy): domain Bacteria; phylum Acidobacteriota; class Terriglobia; order Terriglobales; family Acidobacteriaceae; genus Edaphobacter. The sequence continues at coordinate 24,686 of CAXTLS010000043.1, read as the reverse complement.
GGCCAATAGATACGGCGAAGCTGCCATCCTCGCCGCGCGCGCGGAGGCCGAGTATCCAAGTCATCCCGGGGATCGATGGAACGAGGTGGTGCAGCGCCTGTACCCGACGAGTCCGACAGCCCAGCGTAAGGGTGCCCCGCGGCAGGCATTCCTAAGCCTGTGCGAGGCGGGACTGGTAAGGGGGATTCCGGCTGGCCAGTATGCTGCTCCGCATCGCGGTATCACCTATGCGACGCGGGCCGTGTCCCTGCTCGAGGCCGGGACGCATACGACCGTTAATAGCCTCTGGGCCGAGGTTACCGACGGAGAGGCGATCCCGCATGCCAGCCAGATGGACGTCGTAATGGCCCTGTGGAAGAACAATCTCATCGTGCGGAAGAACTAAGAAGCGAGCATGAGACCTACCGGCGGAGTTGGCGTCTAACGGGCATGCGTCCTCGCCTCACCTCGCGGCTTAGCCTGGCCGGCGCCCTGCTTGCCGTGCCCGGCGTTCTCTGCGCGCAGCATCCAACTCTGAACCAGCCTACTCCCGACAAGGCGCCTACGGCTGCCGCAACGCCCGCCTCAACGGCGGCCCAGGAACCGGCGTCGACCGCACCGACGCTCTCGGTCAACGCGCGCCTCGTCAACCTGCCGGTCGTGGTGCGCGACAAGAACGGAGCGCTCGTCCAGAACCTTACCAAAGGCGACTTCAGCCTCCAGGTGGATGGCCATCCGCAGGTAATCCGCTACTTCGACCTCGACAACAACCTGCCGCTGACGCTGGGGCTGCTGGTGGATACGAGCCAGAGCCAGCGCGCCGTGATCGACGAGGAGCGTACCGCCAGCACGTCGTTTCTGGACCAGATGCTCGTCAATCCCAAGGATCAGGCGTTTGTCGTTCAGTTCGCCCGGTCAATCGAGCTTCTGCAGGACCTCACCAACTCGCGCCCCAAGCTGCAGGCGGCCCTAAAGGATCTCGACACCCCAAGTCAGGCTGACCGATCGACTTCGAACGATCCTGATGATCCGGATGCGAGCTCCGGCAGCCGCCACGGTCGCGGCGGCACGGCACTCTACGACGCGGCCTTTTTGGCTGGCGATGAGCTGATGGCCAAGCAGAAGGGCCGCAAGGCGCTGATCCTGTTGACGGACGGCAACGATCGCGGCAGTAAGGAGACGCTGGTGAAGGCCATCGAAGCCGACCAGCGGGCTGACACAATCATCTACGCCATCTACTTCAAGGGTGAAGACCCGCACCAGGACATGAATAATGGCGGCAACCGGGGCGGCGGCGGTTATCCTCGCGGCGGTATTGGCTTTCCTGGCGGCTACCCGGGTGGTGGTCCCGGCGGCGGCCGCGGCGGTAACAATCCTAATCGCATGCCGGAGAACCGTAATGACGGCAAGAAGATCCTGACCCGCATGGCCCAGGAGACGGGTGGGCGGATGTTCGAGGTGACCAAGAAGCAGACCGTGGCCGACATTTATACGGAGATCGGGAAGGAACTGCGCGGGCAGTATCGGCTTGGCTATACGCCCGACCAGCAGACGGCCGGTGACGGATATCACCAGCTCGACCTTGCCCTGAGCGGCTCGGATAAGAAGAAGCTGACGATCCAGACTCGCGACGGCTACTACGCGGGCAAGTAGCGGCAACGGCACGCCCCGTTCTGGCCTACGTCTGTGGCGGAGAGGGGGCGGGAATCATTGCGGTAGAATCGGCCCATGGCTAACCTCGGCACACTGTGCGTCGCCAGACATTATCATGCGTCTCTGGCTATAGCGGCTGCTCTTATGCTGGGCATCCTCCAGGGCTGTAGCAATACCGCGCCCTCAACGCCTGAAGCTCCTGCGGTCAGCACGTCAAATGCTCCGCCCCGGCCCGCTGCCGTTCCGTTTACGAAGAAACACATCTACTCCGAGACCGCTGATCCGGGAAGGGACATCGCCGCGGCCCTGAAAGAGGCGAAGCGCGAGCAGAAGCATGTGCTGATTGACTTCGGTGGCGACTGGTGCGGCGACTGCCAGGTCCTTCACTTCTATTTCGACCAAGCGCCGAATAAGGACCTGCTTGAGAAGAACTATGTTGTAGTGAACGTCTTCGTCAACAGCCAAATCGATAATCACCTAGAGGTCGGCACGAAATACGGGATTCCGCTCAAGAAGGGCGTGCCCGCCATCGCCGTGCTAGATGCGAACGGGAAGGTGCTTTATTCCCCCCAGAACCGCGAGTCGGAGGCGATGAGCCGCTCGGACGCTCACTCGGTGACCGCTTTTCTCAACCAGTGGAAGTCGTAAGTCGGTCGGCGGCTCTTTGTCTTGACAGAGGTGACGATGACTAGCATCTCGCCGCCTCCCATTACACTGCAGCAGATTCTTCCGCACCGGCTCGGCCGTATTCTTATCCGCTCAATCGCGCGCGCGATTGATCACGACTGCGTGAACATTGCCCAGTCAACCGCCTACTCTGCAATGGTGGCGCTCTTTCCTGCGCTGATTGTGGCCGCGGCCGCGGTTTCGCTGGTGCCGTACAGTACGCCGCTGCGGTCGCAGATGTCGCTCTTCTTCGACCGCATCCTGCCGGCTGACGTTAGTCCTATCCTGCAGAGCTACTTTGTCACTTCACCCGACAGTCCGCACTCGGCGCGCGCGATCATCATCGCTGTCGTGGTGTCGCTGAGCGGCGCGTCGGGCGTGATCGCCACGTTGATGGAAGGGATTCGCCGTGCTCACGGACTGCCAGAGGACTGCTGGACATTCTGGCAGCGCCGTCTCCGCGCCCTCATTCTGGTCCCGCTCTCGCTGCTGCCGCTGCTTGTGGCCAGCCTGCTGGTCGTCTTCGGCCATCTTATGACCGAGTGGCTTGGCGCGCATGTGATGGACTCCATGCGCACTGTGGTGGTGCTGCTCGCTTTCCTCATCCGGTGGACCGTCGCGCTGGCCGGCAGTATCGGCATTATCGCGCTGCTTTACCACATGGGGACGCCCAAGCGGCAGTCCTGGCCGAGCGTGATCCCCGGCGCGATCATCGCCACGGTGCTGTGGTTCCTGACGACGCTTGTTTTCGGCTGGTACGTGACGCGCTTTGCCAATTACAGCAAGGTCTACGGCTCGCTTGGCGCCGGTATCGCGCTGCTGTTCTGGCTCTATATCATCTGCCTCAGCGTGCTCTGCGGTGCGGAGTTCAATGTGCAGTTTCTCTCTCGCTTCAACCAGGAGCCGAAGCCCCGGGCCGGGGTCGTTCACACGGGTACCGCTCCGGGCGGCTAGAATAGCCTTCGCACCTGAATTCACTGGTCAGGCCTGCGAACGCTGCATGCTCCTGACAGGCTTATCCCACGCAGACTTAGAAAGAACCTGGAAGATCTTCATGACGCCTTACGACACGACGCCACATGCTCTCGCCTCGCGAGCCGCGCTACCCGCAATTGCGCCGGCTCGCCGCGCCAAGATTGTCGCCACGCTGGGTCCGGCCTGCTCAACTGAACCCGTCTTCCGGGAGCTGGTTCGCGCGGGCCTCGATGTGGCACGACTCAACTTCTCACATGGCAGCCATGAGCAGAAGGCCGAACTGATCGCCATGGTGCGTAAGGTCGCGCGGGAAGAGGGCAAACCGATCTGCATTCTCGCCGACCTGCAGGGCCCGAAGATCCGCACCAGCAAGCTGGTCGATGGCAAGCCCGTCCTGCTGACCGCCGGCAATCGTATCACGATCGTCCCGCGCGAGGTCGATAACGGCACCGCGGAGTTTGTCGGCACCAGCTTCACCACGCTCGCTGAGAACCTGGTCCCGGGTTCACGCATTCTGCTCTCCGACGGTCTCATCGAGCTCAGCGTCCTTGAGTGTACGGCCTCAGGTGATGTCATCTGTAGCATCATCAATGGCGGCCTGCTCGGCGAGAAGAAGGGCATCAATCTTCCTGGCATAGCGGTAAACGTTCCCTCCCTTACCGAGAAAGACGAGATCGACCTGATCTTCGCCATCGGCCAGAATGTCGACACCATCGCGGTCTCTTTTGTGCGCACCGCGGATGATGTCCGGCATGTGAAGAGCCGCCTGGCGGCCCTGAACTCCGACGCCTGGGTGATCGCCAAGCTGGAGAAGCCGCAGGCCATCGAGCACCTGGACTCGATCCTCGAGGTGGCCGATGGAATCATGGTGGCGCGGGGCGATCTCGGGGTCGAGGTCCCGCCGGAGAAGGTTCCGGCGATCCAGAAGCACATCATCCGCCGCGCTGCCGAGTACCGCAAGCCTGTGATCACGGCTACCCAGATGCTGGAGTCGATGATTGATAATCCGCGCCCCACGCGGGCCGAGGTATCGGACGTGGCCAACGCGATCTACGATGGCTCGGACTCCGTGATGCTCTCTGCGGAGAGCGCGGCGGGCAAGTATCCGGTTCTGGCGGTCGCTATGATGGCGAAGATCGTCGTCGAGACCGAGCACCAGATGCGCACCGATCCGCAGCCTGGCTCACCACGTCCGCGCAGTGCGAGTCTTTCGGTTGCCGAGACGATCTGCGAGTGCATGGCGCACGCTGCGGACGACCTTGATGTAGCTGCGATCGCCATCTTTACCGAGACCGGTGGCACGGCGCGGCTGCTCTCGAAGTACCGGCCCTCGCCGCCGATCTATGCGCTTTCTCCATTCGAAAAGGTCATTAATCGGGCGATGCTGCTGTGGGGAACGTATCCGATTCTTTGCGACCGCTTTCAGGATACCGACATGCTGGTCAGCATGGCCGAAGAGATCCTCGAGCGCCTCGGCTATGTGCGGCAGAGCCAGGTACTTGGCATTGTAGCCGGCACGCGGACCCGGTCAGGGGCTACGAACTTCATGCGCTTGCACATGGTGGGTGACCGGGAAGCTGAGGTCGGGAAGTCAAAGCCCGCCAACGTATAAATTTGCCTATTCAGCAAAGGGCCTGTATGCGATTCGGAACGTATACAGGCTGTTTTGCTATGTGCGGGTCGAATTAGGCCATGCTGTTGGCGTCGTCGTCGCCGGTGACGTCATAACAGGCTCCGGTGACCATCGAGGCAAGATCGGAGGCGAGGAAGACGGCTGCAGGGGCGAGGTCTTCGGGCTTTACCCATGGAACCTTGAGGGGTACGTGCGGGGCACGCAGGTCGACGGTCTCCTGCTCGGTCGGGTGCTTGGGCGGGTCGTCAGTGGCGAGGAGCTCGCCGAAGACGGCGCTCCATCGCTCGTCATTCCGGGTGAGCGGCGTGTCGACCAAACCCGGGATGAGAGCGTTGACGGTGATCTTGTACTTGCCCATCTCGAGGGCAGCCGACTTCATGAGGCCGATGATGCCCCACTTTGAAGCGGAGTAGGACGACATGTTCTTCGACCCGTGCTTGCCCTGCATGGAGGAGAGCACGATGATGCGGCCGCCGCCTGCCTGCACAAGCTTGGGAGCAAAGGCCCGGATGGTGTTGGCGGTGCCGTTGAGGTTGTTATCGATAATGTCGTCCCACTCCCAGTCGGCCATCTCGAGCAGCGGCTTGAAGCGCTGGGTGGCGGCGTTCGCGACGACGATGTCGATGTGCCCGAACTGCTGCTCGGCCTGGTCAGCGGTGGAGCGGAGGAAGGCGATGTCACGGATGTCACCGACCACGCCGAGGAAGTTGCGACCGTGCTGCGTGACGAGTGCGCCGGTCTCGTCCAGGTCGGCGCGGGTGGTGACGGCGTAGGACTGCTCGGGCGTGATCCTGGCGCAAATATCGATGCCGATGATGTCGGCTCCGTTGGCGGCCATGTCGACGGCGATGGAGCGACCGATGCCGCGGGCGGCTCCGGTGATGACGGCGACCTTACCGATGAGGAGGCCGTTGCCGAAGGTCTTGCCGGGCCACGTCTGGTTGGTTGCGGTTGTACTTGGCTGCTGCTGTTCGAACATTTGTCCTCCGAGGGCGATGCTGCCCACGAGCGCCGGACGTCAGGGTGTCGAGAGGTCGCGGCGGGTTGGTTTAGTTTCCTGACGCCCAAGTATTTGCCCAGGAGCGAGTCGTGTGCTGCTGGTCCGATCTCCTAGGATGTCGATTTTGCAAACGAAGAGATGTCTCTGCGAGCATCTGCTGGTTCTGTGGTTTCGAGAGATCAACAGCGGTCGCCAAGCGGTCGGGGTGTGCGGGCATCGGCTAGAATCGAGATGCGATTTCAAACAAGGAATGGACTGCACCGCGCCTCTGCGCCGGCTGCGGCGGGACAGAGCGCAGTGGCGGAGATGGAACTCTTCAATACCTTAAGCGGCACGGTTGAGGCGCTTGCGCCTGAGGGTGCTCCGGCGCTGCGTATGTATGCCTGCGGCCCGACGGTGTACGATTACGGGCACATCGGGAACTTCCGCACCTTCCTGCATGTCGACGTGCTGCGGCGATTTCTGCGACAGCAGGGCATGGCGATCGACCATGTGATGAACGTGACCGATGTGGATGACAAGATCATCCGGAATGCGGGCAACGCGGGTCAACCGATTGCGGCGTATACAGCGAAGTTCGAGCGGGCGTTCTTTGAGGACATGGATGCGCTCGGCGTGGAGCGGCCGGAGCACATTGCGCATGCGACCGAGTGTATTCCAGAGATGGTGACGCTGATCGAGCGACTGGCGGCGAAGGATATCGCGTACCAGGCGGAGGATGGTAGCTGGTACTTTCGGCTCGCCCGGTTTCCTGAGTATGGCAAGCTGTCGAAGAAGGATCTCGACAATATCGAGGACGGCGCGCGCGTCGATGTGGACGAGTATGAGAAGGATGCGGCGCGGGATTTTGCGCTGTGGAAGGCGGTCAAAGACGCCTCGAACGGAAAGCCGGAACCGAGCTGGGAGACGGCGATTGGCACCGGGCGTCCAGGCTGGCATATTGAGTGTTCGGCGATGGCGATGAAGTTCCTTGGGGACACATTCGACCTGCACGCGGGCGGTGAGGACCTGATGTTTCCGCACCATGAGAACGAGATTGCCCAGTCGGAGTCGGCGACAGGCAAGACCTTCGCGCGGCACTGGATGCATGTGCGTTTCCTGCTGGTCGAGGGGAAGAAGATGTCGAAGTCCGAGGGAAACTTCTACACGCTGCGCGACTTGCTGCTGAAGGGTTATCGGGCGTCGGCGATCCGGTTCCTGCTGATCTCGGTCCCGTATCGGCACCAGATGAACTTCACGTTCGATGGCCTGACGGAGTCGACGAACGCAGTCGACCGGCTGCGCACGTTCTACCAGCGGATGACGAAGGGCGGCTTTCCCGAGGGACTCGAGCCGGAGATTGCCGCGGCTACAGCGAAGGCGGCGACGGATTACACGGCTTCGCTGGCGAACGATCTAAATACGGCGGAGGCGCGGGCAGCAATCTTCGACCTGGTGCGGGCGGCAAATTCGGCTGCGGATGCGGGAACGCTGCGCGCCGGAAACGCGGCGGAGATCCTGAAGGTGCTGGCGCTGTTTGACGGCGTGTTTGCGGTGCTCGAGGATCGGGACGCCGAGATTACCCGCGGCGCGTTGAAGTGGGCAGAGGCGGAAGGCCGGTTGGCTGAGGCAAATGCCGAGCTGGTGGCGACGCTCGCGTTCGGCGATGCGGAGATCGATGCGTTGGTGGCGGAGCGGACGCAGGCCAAGAAGACGCGAAACTTTGCGCGGGCCGATGCAATCCGGAATGAGTTGCTGACTAAGGGTATTATGCTCGAGGACGGCAAGGACGGTGTTCGATGGAAGCGAAAGTAAGACGTTTCTTGGGAGCATTCTGGATGGTTGCGCTGCTCGCGGCGGGCGGAGCGGTTCGAGCTATGGGGCAGACACCGGCGTCGATGGTGTGGAGCAGCGATGCACTGGGGCTGCGCTTTGCGTACCCGAGCGACCTCGTGGTGCATGAGCCGGCGGACGCGATGGAGGACGGGCATTTGATCCTCTTTGGCGCCGAGGCGGATGCTGACCCGCAGATTGCGGCGATCACGCGCTGCCTGAAGCCGAAGCTGCTGTTGGAGCTTCCAGGCTCCGATTTGCGGCCGGACGCGACGGCGGCGACGCCTGATGTCGACCGCAGCATGCAGGTGACGATCCGGGTTGCGCCGGCGGCGACAATCCTGCTGGCAGAGCTGATTGTCGAATGCCTGACGCCGGAGCAGCAGGCCAAGGCGAAGGATCTGCAGGCCGGCATGGCGGGGATCGTCTACAGGCTGCAGGGCATGCATCCGATGATGACGCCGGCGGCGTACAACGTTGGGGCGCAGATGGTGCATGTAGCGGCGGCGCAGGGTCAGCCGCAGGCCGGGGTAGCTGATGCCCAGTCGGCGCGGGCGCTGCGCATCTTTACAATGGGCTTCGGGACGAGCTGGAATAATCACCTGCTGGTCTGGTACTTCGCCTCGAACAGCACGCCCATTCTGAACCGCATCACGAAGAGTACGGTACAGTTCGGCAAGGCCAAGCCGGCGCCGCTGTATCCGGTGACGATCGGTTATGCGGCGCAGGGGCCGCGCTAGGGCGGACTTACAGCTTAATCTCTGGATGACTGTCAGGCCAGCTCTTCGGTCTGGGTGCGTTCGAGGTTGGCGGCTGGGGCGCCGGACCGGAGCTTGGAGCTGGTGACGAGGTAGACGGCGATAAGGATGGCGGCCATGCCGAGGTATTCGATGGCGACCATGCGTTCGTGGAGGAAGATGGCACCGAGGATGACGGCGACGATCGGGTTGATGTAGGCGTAAGTGGCGACCTTGGCGACGGGGACGTGGTCGAGCAGGTAGATGTACGCGGTGTAGCCGACGAGTGAGCCAAAGGTGACGAGGTAGAGGACAGAGCTCCAGGCGCGGGCGTTCCAGTGAGCGCCGTGATAGTCGCCGCTGAGGAGCATGACGGCGGTGTTGAAGATGCCGGCAAAGAGCATCTCCCAGGCGGCGGCGGCAAAGGGGCTGACGGCGAGCCGGGCGCGGCGGGAGAGAACGGAACCTGCGGTCCAGGCGAAGGCGCAGCCGAGGGCAACGGCGCCGCCGAAGAGCTGGCGCGTGTCGCCGTGGCGGCTTTCCGTGATGCCGGGCGAGAGCAGGACGAGGAGGCCGGCGAGGCCGATCGCGACACCGATCCAGCCTTTGGTGCGGAGGCGTTCGCCGTTTGGCAATATGGCTTCGAAGATGGCTACGTAGAGCGGGACGATGGCGATGATGAGAGCGGCGAGGCCGCTCGAGAGATATTGCTCGCAGTAGACAAGTCCCATATTTCCCAGGCCGAGCATGAGGATGCCGATTGCGGCGAGTAGCAGGAGCTCGCGGCGGGAGAGGCGCAGCGAGACGCCGCGGGTGGCGCAGAGGGCAAGCATGAGCGGGCCGGCGATGAGGAAGCGAGAGCTGGCGAGGACGAAGGGCGGGAGAACTTCAAGGCCGAAGCGAATGGCGACGTAGGTCGATCCCCAGAAAAAGTAGACGCAGGCGAAAGCGATGAGGATGCGGGTGCGCAGCTGGGCTGCGTGAGCGGCGGAGGGCATGCTCTCAGGGTATCCTGCGTGTGCCGCTGGATTTCCTGGCGGTGTGCTACCCCCCCTCATATAACGGCTAAATTCTCTGGAATGATGGTGCAACAGGCGATTGGCTTCTAAAATCCTCATTCGATTGAGGTTCTAAGTAGAATCTCCAATCTATTGGGCTTACGGATGCTTGGGCAGGAGTGACCGGACCGTCTCCTGATGGTTTAAGTATAGCAACCCTGGAGAACTGAAATGCCAACTCTCTTTTTCCTGTAAGTGTTTTGTTTTGCTCGGTTTGGGAAGTTTTGGTGGGGGTTGGGGGCTTGACAGGTTTTGGGTGGACGTTGATCATCCCACCCTTTCGCGATGAGGCTGCGAAAGGATGGGGAACCGGAGGATTTTGTGGCTTGGAAGGAAAGCAGGTCCTCCGTTTTCGGCGATGGAGGACAAGGGCTGGTGGACGTTAGAAGTTGTAGGTCAGTTCGCCGGTGACGGTGCGGGGGGTTACGTAGTGGGTGCCGGAGAAGGTGGAGAGGAAATTGTAGAGGGCGTACTTGTTGGCTACATTGACGGCGGTGATGCGGAGGCCGATCTTGTGCTTGTCGGCGTGGAAGAGGTTATCGTCGCCCAAGGCGATATCAAAGAGGCTGCGGGGGGCGATGCGCGGCGGGTTTTTGTCGTCATCCTCGGTGTTGGGTGCAGGGATGTTGACGAGCTTCGAGGTGAGGCCGGTGGCGTCGCAGGAGGTGAAGCCTGCGGTGGGCGTAGCCTTGACGCCGTCGCAGGTGAGGCCGGCCTGGAACTGCTGATCCGGGGTGAGTCCGCTTAGATCGATGCCGGGCTGACCATTGGCGAGGATGATGGAGGTGCCGGTGCAGAGACTGTTGGCGCCGCCGGGGTTATAGCAAGGAACCGACCCGGCCGTAAGACCGCTGTCGAAGCGCCAGTTGAAGCCAAGCCACAGGGTCTTGCGGAAGGGCATGTCGTACTGGAGATGGGTGGTCTGGTTGTACTTTTCGTCGTGATCGATGCGGAAAGGAAGGGTGGAACCCACGATGCCGGGAGTGGCGCCGACGCCGCCGACCTGGGGGTTGAAGAAGCGGGCGGCGACGGAGGACATTACGACGAAGGCAGTGAGGCCGTGGGTTTCGGGAACGCTGGCGCGGAGGGCGAAGCCGGGGATCTTCGAGTTGTGCCACTCGATGGGGAAGGTGATGGGGGTGCTGCCGAGGACGGAGAAGTCGTAAGCGTTGTGGGTGTACTTCCAGATGTAATCGCCGGAGAGGACGAAGTGGCGGGTGATGGCCTGCTGCAAGCCGGCATGGAACTCGTTACGGAAGCCAGGGTTGAAGGGTGCGGGGGTGCAGGAGCCGAGGGTCTCGAAGATACCCTGGATGACCGGATCGTAGCAGCCGTTGGTGGAGAGGACGAGGTTCTCGTTGAAGGGCGTCTCCTGCGCGCGGGCATAGGAGGCTCGGAGGACGGTGTTGGTCTTCTTGATGTTGTAGGAGATGCCTGCGCGGGGCTCAGCCTGACGCTGGATGGCGAGGCCGTTGTAAAAGTCGCCGCGGATGCCGAAGTTTATCAACCATGATCCGGCGGTGATCTGATCCTGCGCGTAAAGGGCAAGCTGCTTGACGTCGGTCTGACCGTGGTAGGCGTAGGTGCCGCCGCCGCGGGTGAGGTCGTAGGGGAGCAGGATGGGGTTGTAGGCGGGGTTGGGACTGGCCCCGTCGAGGGCGCAGGTAGAGGGATCGGTATTGCCGGGGAGCGGATTGCCGTTTACGTCCAGACAGGGAGCGTTAATGGTAGGGGAGACGAGACCGATCTGGTCATTTTCTCGCAGGAAGGTCTGCCCATAGTTGCCGCCGATCTTGATGTTGTGAATGCCCTTGACGTAGGAGAGGTCCGTGTGGACGCCGGCGTTCAGCAACGAGCGCTGCTGGCTGACGGTCTCCTGCTGTATGGGGCCCAGATCGGCAAAGGCGTTTTTGCTGGGGTAGTAGTTGAATCCATCGCGGCGGACATAGGGGCCGAAGTTGAAGACGGTGTTGGTGTTAATGACGTGGGTGTAGGTGGGAGCGATGTCGAAGGTTTCGATCTTGGAGCGCTGGTCGGTCTGGCCGACGGGGTTGCCCTGGAGCGGATCGGTGACGCCGACGTTGAGGTTGTCGAACGAGTTAGGCGTCTGAAACCAGGAGCGGGTGTATTGGAAGTTGGTGTGGACGGAGTTGGCGGCGTTGAACTGGAAGTCGACACGATCGAAGAAGTTGAGCTCGTTGCCCTTATCGTGGAAGACCTGAAATTCGTTGGGGTCGAGAAAGCGGCCGGTGTTCAGCCCGCTGGCGGAGACGAAGTTGCCCCAGTGATTGCCGCCATAGGCGAGCTGGCCGCCGGCGTTGACGGAGCCGAAGGTGCCGTAAGCGAAGTTGAGGCTGCCGGTGGGCTTGGTGACGCCCTGGCCGGAGCGAGTCGTGACGACGATGACAAGGCTGGTCTTGTCGCCGTACTCGGCCGGTGGAGCGCCGTCGATGACTTCGAGCGACTGGACGGCCTCGGACGGGAGCTGATTGGAGAAGACCTTGCTCTGCTGGTCGGTGATGGGCTGGCCGTCGACGGAGAAAGAGTTTTCAGCGTGGTCGCCGAGGCCGTGGAAGAGGCCGTTTGAGTCGGCGGCGACGCCGGGAGAGGAGAGGGTTACGAGAGAGCTGAGGGAGGACGAGGCGCTTTCGAGGGGGAGCCTGTCGATGGTGGAGCGGTCGATGTCGGTGTGGAAGGTGGAGTCGTTTTCGACCAGGTCGGCACCATTATCGACGACCGTGATGCTGGTAGCGGCGCCGGCGACGTCGAGTTTGACGAGCGAGGCGACGGGGACGGTGGAGTTGACGTCGATGCCGAGGGTGGCGGACTGGAAACCGGTGTCGGTTACGGTAATGCGATAGGGGTTGAAGGGTACGTTGAAGAAGCGATATTGACCGTTGGAGTCGGTCTTTGCGGTGCGGGTGTAGCCGCTGACGGAGTTGATGATCTGGACGGTGGCGCCGGGGACGATGGCGCCGGTGGGGTCGGTGACGCTGCCGGAGACGCTACCGGCGGTGCCTTGGGCGATCGCGGCCGCGGCGGTGACTAGAACGAGGAAGAGAGAGAAGAGGGTGTTTCGGAGATGGCGGGGCATAGGCTGAACTCCTGTCGGGCTCGCTATGAGCCGGGTGCGGAAGAGCAGGGCGCGTGGGGTACACGGCATGTACAGGCTGAACTGGGCGATTCGGGAAGGCGAGTCGTGCTTTGGTACGGCTTCCGGGAACCTGCAGGGACTACGCGCGGGCGAGCGCCACGGGCGGAGGTCTGCTGGCGAGTTGGAAGCGCCAGCGGAAGAGACGCTCGGCATCGGTTGCGGAAGAGTCAAGCGTGCGCAGGAGGAGCACGGGCTCGGGTACATCCTGCAGGGTGGCAGGCATGGCCGCATGCAGGGCGACGCAGAGCGGGCAGTGATCGGGGCCGGTCTCAGGAGCGGGGACGCTCGAGTGAGAGCCTGCGGGCGTGGGAAGGGCGTGCGTGTGGCAGGCCTGGACGGTGCTCATGACGGCGATGAGCAGGATCGAGAGCAGGGCGAGCCAGCGCAGGCGCGGCGGCTGCTGCGGGGAGAAGGCGCCGGGCTGGAGGAGGTTTCGCACGATTCACTGGATGCGTGGAGACGGCTGCCGATTGCCGGGCCACTACTTAGTGTGTAGCACACTCCCGATGCGGGACCAAGCCGCAGTGTCGCTTTGGCGACCGGCGTCCGGTTTGGCGACCGGCATCGGGGCGGCCTGCATCGTAAAATGAGGACGTTATGGTTGAGACGGGGCGCAAGGGGAAAAGGTCTACGGTGGCGGGTTGGCTGCGGGTGGCTGGGCTGGCCGGGGTGCTGGTGCTGCCGTGTGCGGCGGGGTGGGCGCAGCAGCCGTCGGGTGTGGCGCTGCCGCCGCCGGCGAGTGGGGCGCAGCCGCGTCGGACGCGGCTGATCCTGAAGGACGGGAGTTACCAGATCGTGATGAGCTACCGGGTGAAGGGCGACCGGGTGCTGATCGTGAGCGCCGAGCGGGGTGGCGCCGAGGAGGAGATTCCGGTGGCGCTGGTGGACTTTGACGCGACGCACCAGTGGGAGAAGCGGCATGCTGCGGCGGCGGAAGGCGGTGTTGACGAGGGTGGCGGGCAGGCGCCGGCGCCGGCGATTGATCCGGAGCTGCGGAAGGACGAAGAGGAGCGGCGGTCGCTAACGCCGGAGGTGGAGCCGGACCTGCGGCTGCCGGAGCAGGACAGCGTGCTGGCGCTCGATACGTTTCGGGGGACGCCGGAGCTGGTGCCGCTGACGCAATCGGCAGGCGATCTAAATAAGACGACGTCGCATAGCGTGCTGCGCGCGATGATGAATCCGCAGGCGAGCTCGCACCAGATTGTGCAGCTGCAGGGGGAGAAGGCGGCGGTCCAGCTGCATGTGAACCAGCCGGTGCTGTACGTGCGGCTGGGGGACGAGTCGGGGATCAGGAGCGGAGGGACGCCGCTGACCGTGGATACGCATGGCGCGTCGGCCGCGCCGGTGAATCGGGGGAGTGGCACGGGCGGATCAGGCGAGAGTGAGTACGTGGTGGTGCGGGTGGATGTTCGCCAGGGTGCGCGGATTGTGACCAGCTTCAACGTGAGCCAGATGGGCCAGGTGCGGCGGCAGGAGGATGTGATCGAAACGACGACGGAGCCGCTGCCGGGCGGGCACTGGATGAAGGTGACGCCGCGCAGTTCGTTGAGTTTTGGCGAGTATGCGCTGGTGGAGGTGATCTCGCCGAAGGAGATCAACCTGGGAGTGTGGGACTTCGGGATTCATCCGATGTCGCCTGAGAACCGGGATGTGATCAAGCCGGAGCCGAAGCGGCCGACGTCGCTCGAGCGGCGCGCACAGTAGGACCGGGTCAGGCGCCGGTGGCGTGACGGCGGCCGGTGAGGCGGATCTCGCCGCGGGGTTCGAGAGCGGGCTGGGTGAAGATGGGGCGGTCCATGACGAGGCCGCGGCCGGCGACGGCGACGTTGTTGCGCGTAGTGTTTTTTGCTTCGTACATCATGGTGTCGGCGGCGTGGAGGATGTCGTGGACATTGTCGCCATCTTCGGGGAAGGTGGCGAGGCCGAAGCTGGCCTGGATGCCGAGCGAGAGGCCATCACCTTCGAGGAAGCGAGCTTTGCGCATCTGCTCGCAAAGACCGATGGTGGTAGTCATGGCGGCCTCTTTGCCGAGGTTGGGCATGAGGGCTACGAACTCGTCGCCGCCATAGCGGAAGGCGGAGTTTGCCGGGCCGAGACAGCGCTTCAGCAGGTTGCCAACCTCGGCGAGGAGCCGGGTGCCGCGCTGATGGCCGTGCGTGTCGTTGACCAATTTGAAGTGGTCGAGGTCGAGAAAGAGCAGGCTGAACTGGATCCTGCGGGAGGGCTGGAACTCGGCGACCTGCTGGTCTAGAAGGTAGTAGAGGTGGCGGGCGTTGAAGAGGCCGGTGCAGTCGTCGGTGATGCTGAGTTCCTGGATGAGGTTCATCGAGCGCGCGTTGCGGATGGCGATGGCGGCGTAGTCGCAGAGGATGCGCAGGAAGGAGATGGAGTACTCGGAGAGCAGGTCGAGCTTGCTATTGAGCAGCTGGATGACGCCGAGTGTGCGATTGTCGGAACGAATGGGCAGGCAGGCAATGGACTGGATGTGCAGGTCGGGATGACTTTTGGCGAAGGCGGACCAATGGGGGTCGAGCGAGACGTCCGGGACGACCAGCGGGTTGCCGGTGGAGGCGACCCAGCCGGCGACGCCCTCGCCGAGTGGGACGCGGAGACCTTTGAGCGACTCGGCATTTTCGCCGATGGCGATGGCGTAGTAGAGCTCCTGCGCGCGCTCATCCACCATGAGGAGCGACCAGCGCTCGGGCCCGAAGAACTGGGCCATCTTGTGCATGATGGTGCCGAGAATCTGTTCGAGCTCGAGGGTGGAGGTGAGGGCGCGCGCCACGTCATGGAAGACGCGGAGATGATCCATCTGGCGGCTCTCGATTACTTCAAACTGCCGTTTCTCTCTCACGCAGATCGCCCCATGGCCGTCCGATTAAGCTCAACGTATACCGTCGATGAATAGACTTTCGTACTGCGAGGATAACGACAGTAACGTGGGATATCAATGTAAAACGCGTTGCTTGAAGTCTTATGGAACGTTCGCTAGGTAACGTTACCTAGTCCGAAGCCTGCAGAGCAAAAGCGTAACATCGGTCAGTGCTGATTGTATGGAGAGGGCGGATCGTTCGATCATTGGCTGGCGATGTGGGCGTTGCGGCGGTGTTTTCGATTCGCTTTGATCGATGTCATCGGCTTTGATCGGTGTTTATGATTCGTTCAGTCAGCCTCCGATGTGGACCATGTTGCGAGACGGCTTCAGAAAATCAGCTTCGCCGATGTGGTGGCGGGCTTCCTTGCGCATGACCACTGCTCGTATATACGTCTCCATGTCGGCATCGGATGCGCCGCGGAGCATTTTCCCCGCGAGGTCGTGGTCGGTCTGCGAGAAGAGGCAGGTGCGGATCTTGCCATCGGAGGTAAGCCGAATGCGGCTGCAATGGCCGCAAAAGGGCCGGGAGACGGGGGCGATGATGCCGATCTCGCCGCGGCCATCGGCAAAGGTGAAACGGCGGGCGGTCTCGCTGGCGGCATTGGCGGGGAGGTCGACCAGGCCTGCGGCGATGCCTGGTGCAGGCTGCCAGGCGTTGAGGCGGGTGATGATCTCGTCGAGGGTGATGACGGTCTCGGGCTTCCAGTTACGGGCGTCGGGTGCGGAAGATGGCTCTTCGAGGGGCATCCACTCGATGAAGCGGACGATGACGCCCTCGCGGCGGGAGAAGTTGGCGAACTGCTCGATCTGGTTGTCGTTGAAGCCGCGGAGGAGGACGCAGTTGACCTTAACGGGACCGAGGCCGGCTGACTGGGCGGCGCGGACGCCGGCGAGCACCTTGTCAAAGCTGCGCGGGACGCGGGTAATGGCAGCGAAGGTGGCTGAGTCGACGGCGTCCATGCTGACGGTGACACGGCTAAGGCCGGCGGCTTTGAGCGGCGCGGCTAGGCCTTCAAGCAGGTGACCGTTGGTGGTGAGGGCGATGTCGAGGGGAGCGCCGGCGCCTTCTTCCGCAGGGCTGCCGTCGGGATGGAAGGCGGTGCGCATGGCGGCGATCTCGCTGACCATGTCGACGAGGCCGGCGCGGAGCAGGGGTTCGCCGCCGGTGAGCCGGATCTTCTCGATGCCAAGCAAGACGAAGCTGCGGATCATGCGGAGGTAATCGTCGATGCGGAGCTCGGCGAAGAGGACGCCCTCGTTGCCGGTGCGGCAGTAGACGCACTTGTAGTTGCAGCGATCGGTGACGGAGACGCGCAGGTCGGTGATGGCGCGGCCGTAGCTGTCAGTGAGCCGCGTGGCAGGCTCGGTGTAGGGGGGGAACGCGGCGAGTTGGTGGATGCCCAGGATCGGAAAAGCGGTGGCCGACATTGCTACCTTTTCTGACTACGGCTATTGGATGCGAGGCCGGCCGGGAATGAAGCGCGCGGTCTGGGCGCCTAATGCTCAAGTCCCGTGCGCCTGATGCTCCAGTATAGAGCGCGGTGCGTTGCTGGTTTTAGCGCCATGGCTCGAGGAGGTTCAGGATGGCTTCGGCTACGGCGTCGGGGGCCTCGCGCTGGGGGAAGTGGCCGATGCCGGCGAGGACGAGACGCTTGTAGCCGCCGGTGAAGTAGCGCTCGCGTCCCTCGGACTTGTTGGGCAGGAGGCAGGTGTCGGCGCCGCCTTGGATCATGAGGGTGGGGGTTCCGAGGAGCGTGGTGGCCTCGAGGCGGCGCTGGAGCGCGAGGTGGCGGAGGTCTTTCTTCTCGCCCTTGCGCCAGCGTGAGCGGTAGGAGTTAAGGCTAATGGCGACCCAGTCGGGGTTGGCGAAGCTTTCGGCGGTGCGGGCGAACTCGGCTATGTCGAACCAGCCGTGCGGGCTCCAGGTCTCCCACTGGATGCGGGCGAAGGCGACAGGGTCGGCGGTGACTTCCTCGACGCCGCCGTCGGTGCACATGAACCACTGGTACCAGTAGTGGCGGGCCTGCTCGAAGGCGGGGACCTGGGATTCGCCGCGGGGCGCGAAGGCGACGGAGAGCGCGGCGATGGCAGTGACGCGCTCGGGGGCGACAGCGGCGAGAGTGTAGGCGGTGCGGGCTCCCCAATCGTGGCCGACGACGGCGAAGCGGCCGAGATGGAGGCGGTCGGCGAGGTCGAGGGCATCCTTGGCGAGGGCAACGGCGGTGCCGACGCGCGGGGTGGCGCGGGAGAGGAAGCGGGTGGGGCCGAAGCCGCGGAGGTAGGGCGCGATGGTGCGGTAGCCGGCGGCGTGGAGCAGCGGAGCAACGGCGTTGAAGCTGCGGGGCGCGTCCGGCCAGCCATGGAGGAGGAGAACGGGCGGGCCGTCTGCGGGGCCTCCCTGCTCGTAGGCGATCTCCAGAACGTCAGTGCGAACGGTAGGCATTGATTGCTCCCTTCGGGCGTCGCTGCGGTGTTGGGCGGCGGGCTTCGGGGTCTGATGCGGATGATCTGGTGAAGAGCTGTCTTAGAGGAGAAGGTCCGGCTACGGGGTGGGGCTCTTTTCGCGCTTGACGCGGGCGGGGATGCCGACGGAGATGCTTGACGGGGGAACGGGGCGGGTGGCGAGGGCCATGGCGCCAAGCATGGCGTCCTCGCCGATGCTGGCTCCGGCCATGACGGTGGCGTGATAGGTGACGCGGGCGCGGGGGCCGAGCTCGGTGACGTGGTTGGTGACGTCGGCCTGGTGGTGGACGTTGTGGGTGTGGCTGTAGATGTTGGCGTAGTCCGAGATGCTGGTGCCTTCGTGGAGGATGATCTCGCCGCGGTCGTCGAGCAGCACGTTGCGATGGATGGTGCAGTTGTCCTCGATGCTGAGATTGTAGCCAAAGGTGAACTCGACGTTGTGGAAGATCTTCACGTTCTTGCCGAGGTGGCGGAAGATGTGTTTGCCGAGCATGCAGCGGAAGCGGAAGCCGAGCCAGTGGTTGAGGCCGAGCGGCGAGCGGTCGAACATCTGCCAGAAGTAGATGAGGGCCTTGCGTGCGGCGTACTGCTCGGGGTCGACGTCGCCGTAGTACTCGGGCTCGAGGGTGACGTTGCGCGGGTCGAAGGATTCAAAGAGCGCGCTCGAGGCAAGTTCGCTGACGAGGGCGGTGCTGACCTTGCCGCCGTGGGGCCGGCCGAGGTAGATCTGGAAGAGCTCGTCGCGGACGATCTCGGCGCGGCGGTCGGGCGAGGGATGCCGACTGAACTCCTCGTGGAGGTGGTTGAGCCAGCGGCGGAAAGTGGCTTCGGCCTCGGGTGTGGGCTTGAGATCGCGATAGGGGAGGGGGGGCATGCGGCTCTTTTCTGGCTATTCGATGGCGAAGACGGCGTAGACGGTGGCGGAGGTCTCGATGCGGCGGGTGTTGATGACGAGCGGGGCGACCTTCGAGGCCAGGGACATGGGGGCTGGAGCCGCCATACGGCCGTTGATGGGGCGGATGGGCTCGGCTTCGGTCTGGTTGGTGGCGTAGATGAGGGCACCGAGTTTGACGTTCAGGCCGCGGGCCATCTGATCGGCCACGGTGCGGGCACGCTGAAGGGCTTTGGCGGCGGCTTCGGCCTCGGGCGCGTTGCGGTCTTTGAGGGTCCAATCGATCTGGCCGCTCTGGTTGGCGCCAGCCTTGACGGCGAGGTCGAGGATTTTAGCGGCGTCGCCTACGTTGCTGCGGACAATCCAGCTCTGGATGACCTGGAACTTGCGCTGTTGCTTCTCGGCGGGGGTGAGCTTGTCGATCAGGTATTCCTGCACCGGGCCGACGGCCTGGTTCTCGCTTTCGATGGCGTCTTCGGGGACGCCGGCGGAGGTGACGGCCTGGTGGATGGCGGTCGAGAGGCGGGAGCCGGCGGCGTAGGCGCTGTCGCTGTCGGGGCCGTAGGCGATGAAGCCGATGTGGATGGTGGCGACGTCGGCCGGTGCGGTGACCTTGTCAGTGGCGGTGATGGCGATGGTGCGGTTTTCCTTGTTGACCTGGATTGTCTGGGCAGCGGCGGTCTGCGTGGCGGCTGAGAGCAAGGTTGCTGAAAGTCCGAGTGTGGCGAGGAGGATCTTCATCGTTCATCTCCGGTGGTGTTGAGCAGGTCGGCCAGGGTCTCCTTGTGCTTCGGGTTGGCAGCCTGCTTCTGCTTGGGGTCGGGCAGGACGCGCTCGGGCGGGGGAGAGCCGAGGCGCTCGCGGGCGTTAGCCTTCACAGCTTTGACGATCGAAAACGTCGATTTCTTTGGCTTGCTCATGGTCTGATTACCTGGGCTTCAGATCACGCAGCTCGTGCGCTCGCTGATCCTTCGTGATTATGCAATAGTTGCGGCTGAGAGGGTATTCTGGACAACGTTATTGATCTCGGAATCGATGGTGCGAGGTCGCAATGAGTGGCGTGTGCAGTCAAGGTGGGCTGGTTCGCTGTCGAAGCTCGAGGTGGCGAGCTGTGTTTACCATTTCGTCTGCATCGAGGATTCTACTGCTGTGTCTCGCGACGTGCACCTGCTGCGCTTGCGCCTGGGGTAAGGATGAAGGGCATCTCGCCAAATTTAGGCTTGGTTCGTCGGATGTCGCTTATGAGGAGTTCGGCAGCGACCTGGGTAGGCCGACGCTCATCCTGCTGCACTCTGTGAGCGGCCCCGGGACTGCGTTGTATCGACAGCAGGCGCAGTTTTTTGCGGCTCATGGCTATACCGTCCTGCTGCTGCATTATTTCGACGCGACGAAGACGCATCAGCCGACGGCGGAGAACTACAGGGCATGGGTAAGTGCGGTTGACGGTTTAATCCAGCAGAAGACTGCGGCGCGTCGCGCTGACCAACGAATCTTCCTCGTCGGTTACTCGCTAGGCGCGTCGTTGGCGCTGGCGGCGGGCTCGCAAGGGGCTGCGGTGGCAGCGATCGCGGAGTGGTACGGCAGCCTGCCAGACGAGTTCTTTTACACCTTCAAGGGGATGCCACCATTGCTGGTTCTTCACGGAGCGAGAGACCGCAACATTCCGGTCGGAAGCGCAGAGCAGTTGGGCAGACTCTGCGACTTGAAAGGCCTCATCTGCGAGAGTCACATCTATGCAGAGGAGGAGCATGGCTTTGCTGAGCAAGCGCGCGAGGACGCCGATGCACGGACGCTCGCTTTCTTTGCAAAAGAAGCGAAAGACTGAAAGCATGAAGGTTGCCGTTGGACGGCGAAGGGAATGGAGCTGAGCAATGGAAGAGCGTGATTTCTTTGATGAACGGCCCGAGGCGCGCACGCACACGATGACCTGTCCGCACTGCGGGCAGCCGGGGGAGTACGAGATCCAGTGGATTGTGCGGCGCAAGAAGGCGCAGCTGCCGCGAGGCGCGGATGATCGGGACAAGGCGCGATTTGCAAAGGCGCAGAGTTACATGGTGCGGCGCGACGATCCGATGGGGTGCAAGAATATCCGGTGCCGGAAGCGTTTTGATGTAACAGGCATTCAGAGCGTGGCGTTTATCTAGGTTGGCCTGGTTCCGGGGCAGGCCTTTACGAATGAATAGTCATTCAGCTATGCTTCTCGCGTTGCAGACGGACGTTGTTGGTCGCCTGCGGTTCGGGTGCGAAGAGGCTGTGATTTAATGGAGCTACGCTGCGGGCTTGTAGCCGCAACGGCATCGAACCAGAGCACGCAGGAGACGAGTAGATACCATGGCGAATACATTGTTGCCCATCGAAGAGCGGAACCTGACGCCGGACCAGGTGGAGATGCTGGACCGGCGGCGACGTCGTGGCCAGTTGTTCCTGACGCTCGCCTTCATGTGCATCATTGTGGCAACGCTGGTGGGGTTCTGGTCGGGTCAGGATCTGACGTATTCGCCCGGAATGGTGCATCCGTTGTTCTACTGGAATGTCGTACTGGTCGTGCTGGCGCTCGTCTTCGGCGCAGTGGGCGTACGTCTGCGCCGTGGAAGCACCGAGTTCATCAGCTACTAAGCTGGGGGATCGCCGGGGCCTCTCTGCGGCAGTGAGTCTTGCTGTGCGGGTGATGCGTGGTCAGGCGTTACCGGCGGATGGGTTCGGATGGTTTTTGCGTTGGTAGTACACGGCGTTCCTGCGCTGCTGTTGTTTGGCTTGGCGACGGTTGCCGAGCCGCTTCGGTTTTCTCCCATTGAGATAGGCGTCTTGCTGATGGCTGTGGCCATCTCGGCGGGGCTGTTTTTCTGGCGCTTCGGGCCGATCCTGCGGACGGTGTATCACTCGAAGAAGGATGCGGACTTTTCGCTGCATCCGCTGGGCCGGCGGGTGTGGGACTTCTTCTGGGAGGTGCTCTGCCAGGCGAAGGTAATTGAGCAGCGGCCGGCTCCAGGGATCGCGCATGCGTTCGTCTTCTGGGGATTTCTGGCGTTCGCGCTGGTGAGCCTGAATCATTTTGCGGTCGGGTTGCGGATGGGCTTTCTGCGGCCTGCGAGCTATGTTGGCGGCTTCTACTTTCTGTTTGCGGCGGTGTGGGCGGCGCTGGTGGCGGTGTCAATTGCCGGGTTGTTTGTGCGGCGCTTCTTTGTGCGGCCGGTGTGGCTGGGGAAGAAGGTGTCGTATGAGTCCGGCTTTATCTCGTTCCTGATCTTCCTGCTGATGGTGACGTACCTGGGGAGCTTTTTTGCGGTGGATGGCAGCCTGACGGTGAAGGCGCTGTGGTGGACGCACACGCTGGCGCTGCTGGTCTTTCTGCCGTTGATTCCGCATACGAAGCATCTGCACCTGGTGCTGAGCCCGTTAACGGTTTTTCTGAAGCGGGATGAATTTTCGAAGATTCCGCCGCTCGGCGGGGATGAAGATTTCGGCTTGGTGGCGGGCAAGGACGTGACACAGCTGATCAGCCTGCAGGCGTATAGCTGTGTGGAGTGCGGGCGCTGTACGGAACACTGCCCGGCGTCGAGTACAGGCAAGGTGCTGAATCCGAAGGAGATTATTCTCGGGATGCGGAGCTACCTCAACGAGTTCGGCCCGGGCTCGGAGACGCCGCTGCTTAACGAGGCGCGCGAGGTGCCGGCGAATGCGAGCCCGGATAACCCTCCGGCGAACTTCTTCTCGATGGAGGCGGCGTTCGAGTGCACGACATGTGGCGCGTGTGAGTTTCAGTGCCCGGTCGGCATCCAGCATCTGCCAATTATTGTTGGTCTGAGGCGCGGGGCGACCAACACGGGCGCGTGGGAGGACACGTACGGGACGAAGCTGTTCCTGGCGCTTGAGAAGAACGGGAACGCGCTGGGGCTGAGTGCGGGCGAGCGGGACAAATTTATCGTAAAGCAGGGCTTCCCGATCTTCGATGGGACCCAGGAGTACTGCCTTTGGCTGGGCTGCATGGGCGGCTATGATCCAAAGGGGCGCGAGATCATTGCGGATTTCGCAAAGGTGATGACGTATCTTGGGACCGGCTTCGGCGTGATGAAGAAGGAAAAGTGTACGGGTGATCCGGCGCGGCGGCTGGGCAATGACCTGGTCTTCCAGACGCTGGCAGAGGCGGGGCTGAAAGCCTTCGCGACGGCCAAGGTACAGAAAATTGTGGCCATCTGTCCGCATTGCGTCCGCACGATTGCGACCGATTGGCGGGAGTACGGTGTGGCGCCCGAGATCGAACACCACTCGGAGTTTATGGCGCGGTACAAAGACCGGCTCCCGAAGCAGGATGACGGCGGGAGCATCGTGTACCACGATCCGTGTTATCTGGGCCGGTACCAGGAAGTTTTCGAGGAGCCGCGGGCGATTGTGGCGCTGGCGGGCGAGCTGGTGGAGGCGCCGCGATCGCGTGAGCGGAGCTTCTGCTGCGGCGCTGGAGGCGGGCTGGCGTTCCTCGGAGAGGAGACGGGCAGCCGCGTGAGTCATGCGCGGGCGAAGGAGCTCGCCGATACCGGGGCGCAGACGGTGGGGACGGCTTGTCCGTTCTGCAACACGATGTTCCGCGATGCGCTTTCGGCGGTGAGCGAGACCCCGCCGCAGCTGCTGGATATTGCGCAGCTGACGGCTCGGGCGCTGCCGGCACCTGCGTTGGCCGGCTCTGCGGAAGCGGCTTTGTGATGCCGGGCCGTGGTGACAACGGCCGGGCGGCGGCCAAGGATGGCTGGGCGGCTGCCGGGGTGGTTGCAGGTGCGTCTGCGCTGGCGCTTGCGGCTACGGTGGGGGTGCTGGCATATGGAGTGCGGGCTCCGGCTGCGCAGCTCTTCGGGCGGTCGCTGTTTCATGGGGATCGCTCGCGGCGGGCGATGGCGCTGACGTTTGATGACGGACCTTCGCCGGGGACGCTTCGGCTGCTGGAGCTGCTCGATCATCTGCAGGTGCGGGCGACCTTCTTCCAGTGCGGCGCGAACGTGGAGAGGCACCCGGAGATTGCGCGGGCAGTGCAGGCGGGCGGCCACGAGATTGGCAACCATACGTTCTCACACGCGCGGCTCTGCCCGCGACTTGGCTGGCAGCCGAACCTGCTCTCGCGCGAGGACATCTATCGGGAGTTCGCGGCCACGCAGCGGGTGATTCAAGCGACGACCGGGGTTCGACCGCGTTACCTGCGGGCTCCGTATGGGCTGCGGTGGTTTGGGGTTGAGGAGGCGCAGCGCCGGCTGGAGCTGCTGGGCGTGATGTGGACGGTGATCGGTCGGGACTGGGAGTGGCCGGCGGCGCGGGTTGCGGAGCTGGTGCTGCGGCGGGCATCCCCGGGCGGCATTGCGTGTCTGCATGATGGCCGCGATGTTCAGCGTGATCCTGATATTTCGGATACGCTCGAGGCGGTTGCGCGCATCGTGCCGGTTCTCAAGGACCAAGGCTACCGCTTTGAGACGGTGTCGGATCTTCTGTGAGGACGTGGCTCGCCAAACGTCTGTGTGGTGCGCTAAGCTAGCGGACTGAATGGGTGTTCATTTTCGTGCGGCATGGAGTTGAGTTCGAAATGAAGATATTGGTGGCGATCAAGCAGGTGCCGGAGCGGGATGCGCAAATCCACATTGCGGCGGATGGCAGGTGGATCGAGGAAGACGATTTGACGTACACGATCAACGAGCCGGACGCGTATGCTCTGGAAGAGGCACTGCAGCTGAAAGAGAAGAATGGCGGTGAGGTGGTGGTGCTGTGCGCGGGGCCGGAGCGGGTGCTGAGTACCTTGCGGGAGGCGCTGG
>CAXTLS010000042.1:0-38884 GCA_964245235.1 uncultured Acidobacteriaceae bacterium | reverse complement strand
CGCAACGGCGTCCGCACGCCCATGCAGTGGAACTCCGATCGCAACGCCGGCTTCTCAAAGGCCGTGCCCGCCAAGCTTTACTTCCCCGTCATCATGGACCCCATCTGGGGCTACCAGGCCATCAACGTCGAAGCCCAGGAGTCCGACCCCTCATCGCTCCTCCACTGGACGCGCAACATGATCGCCCTGCGCAAGCTCTTCCAGGTCTTCGGCCGCGGCACGCTTGAATTCCTCAGCCCCGAGAACCGCAAGATCCTCGCCTACGTCCGCCGCTACGATCCCGATGCCGTCTCCGCCCAGGAGACCGCCGCGACGGTGCCCGACATCTCCTCGAACGTCGAAACGGTCCTCTGCGTCGCGAACCTCTCCCGCTTCGCCCAGCCGGTCTCGCTCGATCTCAGCAAGTTCGCCGGCATGCAGCCCATCGAGATGCTCGGCTACGTCTCCTTCCCACCCATCACGACGGCGCCCTATCCGCTCACCATCGCGCCTTACTCCTTTCTCTGGCTGGAGCTGCAGCCCGCCCCGCAGCAGGTCGAAGCTCCCGTGCCGCTCATGGCCTCCGGCACCGAAGACGAAGCGCCCGCACTCGACCTGCTCACCAAGGGCTGGTCCGGCCTGCTCTCCGGCCACGGCCTCGCCCTCCTGCAGGAGTCGCTGCCGCAGTACCTGCCCAAACAGCGCTGGTTCGGCGCCAAGGCCCGCACTATCGCCAGCGTCCGCGTCGAGGAATGGGCTGAACTCCCAAGCAGCAGCACGCACAGTAGCACCCCCCACGACACGGGTCTGGTCGCTGTGACCATCCTTCCCACCGCCGCGCTGCCCTCCGCCAGCACCATCGGCCCGGCGCTCTTCCTGCTCGCCCTCACCTACACGGACGGCACCGAGCAGACCTACCAGCTGCCGCTCGCCTTCACCACGGGAGCGGACGCGGAGACCATCCTCGCCAACGCACCGGCCTCCGTCCTCGCCACGCTCACGACGCCCACCGGGCCCGCCGTCCTCCACGATGCCGTCACCCGCGAAGACCTGCGGCAGGCACTGCTCTCGCTCATCGAGCACAGCGCCTCCGTGCCACTCAATACGGTCAACACGGCAGCCCTCGAGATCGCTGCAAGCCTGAAAGCTGCAGAGACCGGCGAGACCGCCACCGAGGCCCTCCTCTCGGGCGAGGCCGAAGAGGTCCTGCTCCATCCGGATACCGAGGCCCCCGCCCTGCATCTTCGCCCGCACGAGCTCTACCCCCACATCGACGCCGGCACCTCGAACACCCTGCACGCCGCGCCCGATACCCTCCATGGCGAAAAGAGTTCCGCCTTCGACAGCCTGCGCGGCACCGGCCTGCTCGCCGCTCGTACCGGCTCGGCCGAGCAGTCCAACACCTCCATCCTTTACGGCGGCAAGCTCATCATGAAGCTCTTCCGGCGCCTCCAGCCAGGCGAAAATCCCGACACCGAGATCGGCCGCTTCCTCACCGACGTCGCCCACTTCCCTCGCATTGCGCCCTTCCTCGGCGACATCACCCTCCACTCCGCCAACGGCGAATCCACCACACTCGCCATGCTCCAGGGCCTGGTCCAGAACGAAGGCGACGGCTGGCAGTGGACGCTCGACGAGCTAGGCCGCTACTACGACAGCTGCGCCAACTGCCCCCAGCCGGACGACCTCGGCACCGCACCCAGCTTCCTCGCGGACAACAAGACGCCCGAGCTCGCCCTGGAGCACGCCGGTCTCTATCTCGACGCCGCCGCCCTGCTCGGCCGCCGCACCGCGGAGATGCACCTCGCACTCGCCACGCCGACCAATGATCCCGCCTTCGCCGCCGAACCCTTCACCCCCGAAGCGCTCTCGAGCGACGCTTGGCGCATCGACGCGCAGATCAACCAGACCCTCGACGCCCTCAGGCGCGGCATGTCGCTGCTCACCGACCTCACCGCCGACAGCGCCGCCCTGCTGCTTACCCGGCGCATTGACATCTTCGCCCGCGCGCATGCCATCTCCTCCACCGCCCCCGCCGTCGCCGGCCAGCGCATCCGCATCCACGGCGACTACCACCTCGGCCAGATCCTCCGCACCAAGGCCGACTACGTCATCCTCGACTTCGAGGGCGAGCCCGCCCGCACCCTCGCCGAGCGCCGCGCCAAGCAGTCGCCGCTTAAAGACGTCGCCGGCATGCTGCGCTCCTTCAGCTACGCGGCCTACGCCGGGCTCGACCAATTCTCGCAACGCCGCCCCGAAGCCGCACGCACGACCGAGCCCTGGGCGCGCCTCTGGCAGAATGCCGTGGCCACAGAGTTCCTCCGGGCCTATAAGCTTGCAGTAAGCGCTCATCCTGGGCTCATTCCACAGCCGGAGCAGGCGCAGCTCCTCCTCGACGCCTACCTGCTCGAGAAGTCGCTCTACGAACTGCTGTACGAACTGAATAACCGTCCCGCCTGGGTCCGGATTCCGCTGGCCGGCATCCTCGCGCTGACGACGTAATATCCGAATCAGCAGTGCTGCTCCACCCAGGATCAAAAAGCCGATGGCGAATCTCGAGACCACCTCCGCAGCAACGTTCCCGTCTACCGGCGCCAGCAGCGGGGCCGGCACCACCCCCGGCCTGCTAGTCAGCCTCGGCTCGCTCCCGCACGATGCCCTGCAGACGATGCTTGCCAACCTTGCCATCGCCTTTCCCGGCGAGCACGTCCTGGTCGCCTCGCCCGACGCGTCGCACGACGTCCCCGCGTCGTCTGAAGGCATCCAGCTGCTCCCCTACATGCCGGCTGTGCCCTCGCCCAACGCCTGGGTCCTCTCGGCTGCCGACTACCTGAACACCTACAAGGTGGCCAAGGAGCACGGTGCCGCTACCTGCCTGCTGCTCGGCGCTGAAGCCCAGTCGCTGCAGCCCGGCGCCCTGCGCGAGCTCGCCCTGGCCGCCATCCACGCCGATCTCGTCGTCGCCTGCTACGACCTCGGCCCGCGCGACGCGCTCGTCAACTCCGCCATCCTCTACCCCGTCAGCCGCGCCATCTATGGCGTCCGTCCGCGCTTTCCGCTCGCACTCGATCTCGGCCTCTCCCTCCGCATGGCCGAGCGTCTCGCCGCCGCCGCGCAGAAGTTCACCGCCATCAACCAGAACGATGCCCTGCTCTGGCCGGTCGGCGAAGCTGCCTCCGCGAACTACACCATCACCGAGGTCGAAGTCGGCCCGCGCCTTCTTCCCCAGCCCGACTCCGCCGACCTCAACACCCTGCTCGCCCACATCACCGGCTCCCTCTTCTCGGACGTCGAGCTGCGCGCCAGCTACTGGCAGCGTGCCCGCGGCACGCAGGGCGCGCACCATCTCGCCACCATCCAGTCAGGTCAAACCATGCCCGATGTGCAGCCGATGCTCGACTCCTTCCGGCTCGCCTACACCAACCTCCACGAGATCTGGTCGCTTGTCCTGCCACCCAACTCGCTGCTCGGCCTCAAGCGCCTCTCGCAGCTGCCGCCCGCCACCTTTCGCATGCCCGATGCCCTCTGGGCGCGCATCGTCTACGACTTCATCCTGGCCTGGCGCCTGCGCACCATCAACCGCGGCCACCTGCTCGGCGCGCTTACCCCGCTCTATCTCGCCTGGGTTGCCTCGCACATCCTGCTGGCCAATACCGGCACCCCTCCGGAGGAGCACATCGAGCAGCAGGCCATGGCCTTCGAGACCGATAAACCGTACCTCGTCTCGCGCTGGCGATGGCCGGATCGCTTCAATCCATAAATCTTTAAACAAAGAGCTAAATCTTCGAACAGAGAGTTTTTAGACGAATTTCGCTGTCTTTCCAGAAGGAGCCTCACATCATGGGTCACTCACTCGCCCTCTTCCTCAAGCAGCCGCTTCAACAGGCCGAGCCCAACTACACCCAGCCCAGCTACGTCGACAACACTTCGGTCTGGAGCCACATCACCGACGCGCTCCAGCAGTCCGTCTATCGTGTCGTCTCGCTGCTTGTCAGCATCCTGCCCGGCCTGCTCGCGCTCATCATCGCGCTCGCCGTCCTCACCGGCATCGGCATCCTGCTCAGCTGGCTCTTTCGTCGCATCCTGACCGCACTCAAGTTCGATGACCGCTTCGCCCGCAGCCAGAGCACCGGCGTTGCCGACTGGTCGCCCGCCCACAGCCCCACCGCACTCGTCGGCCGTGTCACCTTCTGGGCCTGCGTCGTGCTCGGCCTGGTCATCGGTATCTCCGCCTTCGACGCCTCCTACGCGACCGGCTCCACCCTCAACTTCTCCTTCCTGCCCTACTTCACCCACGCCATTGGCGCGTTGCTGCTTCTGCTCTTCGGCAACATCATCGCCCGCTTCCTGGCCCGCTCCATCCTGATCGGCGCTGTCAATGCGCAGCTCCAGTACGCGCGCTTCCTCTCGCTCGGCGTCAAGTGGCTCGTCCTCGTCCTCACCGCCGCCATGGTGCTCGACCATCTCCAGATCGGCGGCACCGTCGTCGAGCTCGCTTTCGGCATTCTCTTCGGGGGCATCGTCCTGACCCTCGCGCTAGCCGTCGGCCTCGGCTCCCGCGACATCGTCAGCCGCTCCCTGGAGCGCTCCGTCGAGAAGCCCGAACCACTCTCCCCAATCCACGCCGCCACCATCCCCACACGCGAGACCGCTGAGCCGCTGCGGCACTTCTAATAACAACGTCAGGGTGTAGTAGACGCAGGACCTCGCTTCGCTACACCCTATTCCTAACCGCCGCTTACAGGCCGTACACTTCCACAGCGTTGCCCCCAAATACCGCCGCCCTCTCTGCCTCGCCAAACCCCGCGAAGTACCGCCGCAGCACCTCGAACCAGCGCCCATAACCCGACGCCAGCAGGCACACCGGCCAGTCCGATCCGACCATCAGCCGCTCGGGCCCAAACGCCTTTACCGCGACGTCGAAGTACGGCTTGAGCGACTCGTCATCCCACGTCGCCCAGTCCGCCTCGGTCACCATGCCGGAGAGCTTGCACCACACGTTGTCCCGCCGTCCCAGCTCCCGCATCTGCTCCGCCCATGGTGTCACAATCCCCTCGCGAATCAGTGGCTTCGCTATGTGGTCCAGCACGAAGACCTGCTCCGGATGCGCGTCGACAAACTCGATCGCCTGCGGCAGATGCCGCGCGAAGATCAGGATGTCGTACACCAGCCCGCTGCCCTGCATGGCGCGAATGCCGGCGTTGAAGTCTTCCCGCAGGATGTAGTACTCGTCCCGCTCATCGTGGATCACGTGCCGTAAGCCCTTCAGCTTCGGCCGATCCTCAAACTCCTCCATCACACCGGGAAACTCCTCACCGGCAATCGGCGCCCAGCCCACCACGCCGCGGATCGCCGCGCAATCCTCCGCCTGGTCGAGCAGCCAGCGCGTCTCAGCCAGCGTCTGCCGCGCCTGCACCGCGACCGCGCCATCCACATCCGCGGCCACCATCTCACCGATCAGTTCCGCCGGCAGAAAGTTTTTCTGGAGCGCCGCCATCGATTCGTCAATCCAGCCAAACTCGCCGGGCACATAGCGCCACAGGTGATGATGCGCGTCGATCGTCGCAAACTTTTCCGCCGTCATGCTCGTCCTGTCCTGAGAACTAACCCACCAAAGTGGTGTCAGTCTAACCCAGGCAAGATGGACACAATCTTTCTTCACAGGCACACGTCGCCACGCTTGATATTCTCTTTTCTCCAGGGTCATCTCGGGCTACTATCATCTGCGCGGAAGAGACCACACCCGTGCATAGACCTAGCTCCTCTACTACGTGTCAAGCGCATTCACCATTCCAATTACGAGGAACGTCATGGCTCCCAAGAAACCCGCAATCCGCTTCACCACGCAGGATCGCCACGTACTTCCCGGGAGCGAGAAGACTCCCTTCACCTACTCGCCTGAGAGCCAGGTCACCCCGGCCACCGGCAAGGTCACCGTCTCCGTCGTCGTCCGGCGCAAGTCGCCGCTCAACACCAGGACCCTCGGCAAGGTGCGCCTCACCCGCGGCGAATACAGTAAGAACCACGCCGCCGACAAGGCCGACCTGAAGCTCATTAAGGCCTTCGCCCTCGAGTACGGCCTCACCGTTGAGAAGGACACCCCCAAGCCTGAGCGCCGCACCGTGCTCATCTCCGGGCCCACCCAGGCCATGGAGAAGGCCTTCGGCGTCATGCTCAAGCAGGTCACCACGGCGACCGGCAAGTACCGCGTCCGCGAAGGTTCGATCGACATCCCCGCCGAGCTCTCCGGCATCGTCGTCGCCGTCCTCGGTCTCGACAACCGCCCCCAGGCATTGCCCCACTTTCGCCACCAGAAGAATCCCGACACCGGCATCCGCCCCAACGCCGCCGCCACCAACACCTCCTACACGCCCGTCCAGGTCGCCGCGCTCTACCAGTTCCCCACCACCGGCGCCACCGGCCAGACCATCGGCATCATCGAACTCGGCGGCGGCTACAAGACCGCCGACCTCAAAGCCTACTTCAAGACCCTGAACCTGGCCGCACCCAGCGTCACTGCCGTCCTGGTAGACGGCGGCAAGAACAAGTCCGACGGCGTCAACGGTGCCGACGGCGAGGTGATGCTCGATATCGAGGTAGCCGCCGCCGTTGCTCGCGGCGCGAAAATCGTCGTCTACTTCGCCCCCAACACCGACCAGGGCTTCATCGACGCCATTGCCAGTGCCGTGCACGACACCAAGAACAAACCCAGCGTAATTTCCATCAGCTGGGGCGGCCCGGAGTCTAGCTGGACCTCCCAGTCACTCACCGCGCTTGACGCCGCCTGCCAATCCGCCGCCGCCCTCGGTATCACCATTACCGTAGCCTCGGGCGATAACGGCTCAGCCGACGGCGGCACCGGCAATAACGTTGACTTCCCCGCCTCGAGCCCCCACGTCCTCGCCTGCGGCGGCACTAAGCTCGTCGGCTCCGGCTCAACCATCACCTCCGAGGTCGTCTGGAACGAGACCGCCGCCAACGAAGGCGCCACCGGCGGCGGCGTCAGCACCGTCTTCGCCCTTCCCACCTGGCAGGCCAACGCCAACGTCCCCAAGGCCGGCACCTTCGTCGGCCGCGGCGTCCCCGATGTCTCAGGCGATGCCGACCCCGCCACCGGCTACACCATCCGCGTCGACGGCGAGACCATCGTCATCGGCGGCACCAGCGCCGTCGCCCCGCTCTGGGCCGGCCTCATCGCCCTCGCCAACGCCGCCAACAAGAAATCCGCCGGCTTCATCCAGCCCACCATCTACGCCACCAAAGGCAAGTCCGCATTCCACGACATTACCTCCGGCAACAACGGCGCCTACACCGCAGGCCCGGGCTGGGATGCCTGCACCGGCCTCGGCTCCCCCATCGGCAGCAAGATCGTCGCCCTGCTCAGCGGTACCACCTCCACAGCCAAAACCGCCGTAAAGTCCGCAGCTAAGTCCGCAAAGAAGGTCGCGCTCAAGAAGACAGCAAAGAAGTAGCTCGCCGGGCAGCCCTCAAACATCGGGGCTGCCCCGCATCGCCACCGTACTTCCGCCATCTAAAAGGTGGATATTCGCGGTATGCTGAGAAAAGCAGACCGCAGGGAGAGTGCACGTGACCATTGTCAAAACATCCATTAATCTGCCCCAGGAGAGCGTCGACGCCGTCCGCAAGATGGCGCAGAAGGCCGGCACGTCCATGGCGGAGATTGTCCGCCGGGCCATCTCCACAGACAAATTCATCCACGATGCCGTCGATGAAGGATCGCTCATTCTTATCAAGGATAAAGACAACAGCATGCGGCAACTCGTCATCCGGTGAGCGCCGGCGAAAGCCCCGTCCTCGCCCCGGAGCTCGCAATCACCCAGGAAGACTTCGGACCGCCCGCATCACCGCCCGTCCCCGAACCTGCCGCCATACCCTACAATCCCGAGAAGATCCGCGAGAACTACCGCGGCATCATCGCCATGATCCTCATCAGCCTCATGGCCGCGCTCATCGCCGCCTCCTTCACCCTCTTCTGGCTCCATCCCGACCGCAGCAAGGATCTCGAGCACTTCTTCAGCCTCATCTTCGGCCCCGTCGTCGCCCTCGTCGGCGCGGCCACCGGATATTATTTCGGCTCTCAGTCAGCGAACAAGACATAAAGCGATAGCATAAGGCTCAACCTAGCCTATGCCCGATCCCCTCCAGACCGTCGGTCGGTCCCCCCTCCGCAAGGAGGGCCGCGCCAAGGTTCTCGGTCGCGCCCAGTATGTCGACGACATCACCCTGCCCGGCATGTGGTTCGGCGCCACCGTCCGCTCCACTATCGCCCGCGGCCGCATCACCAGCATCACCTTCCCCCCGGGCATTCCATGGGAAGAGTTCGTCGTGGTGACAGCCGCCGACATCCCCGGCGAAAACACCATCGTCCACCTCACGAAAGACCACCCCTGCCTAGCCGACGGCCACGTCAACCACTACGCCGAACCCATCCTCCTGCTCGCGCATCCCGACCGCGCCGTCCTCCCCGCAGCCGTAGCCGCCGTCCACATCACCTACGACGAGCAGCCCGGCGTCTTCACTATCGAAGACTCCGAAGCCGGCGCCGCAGGCGACCAGTCCAAGGTCATCTGGCATGGCCACGGACACGGCGGCACCGCCAACATCTTCAAAACCTTCCTCATGCAGAAAGGCTCGCCCGAAGAGCTCGAAAGCATCTTCGCCGAAGCTGACTTCATCGTCGAAGGCGAGTACCGCACCGGCGCCCAGGAGCAGCTCTACATCGAAAACAACGGTGTCATCGCCGAGTACTCCCTGACCGACGGCCTCACCGTTCAGGGCTCCCTGCAGTGCCCCTTCTACCTCGTCCACGCCCTCACCCTCGTCTTCGACCTGCCCGCAGAAAAGTGCCGCGTCATCCAGACCGAGACCGGCGGAGCCTTCGGCGGCAAGGAAGATTTCCCTAGCGTCATCGGCTCCCACGCCGCGCTGCTCGCCATGAAGTCCGGCCACCCGGTCAAGATCTGCTACGACCGCGCCGAAGATATGGCAGGGACGACAAAGCGCCACCCATCGCGCACGAAACATCGCACCGCCATTTCGAAAGAAGGCAAGCTCCTCGGCGGCGAGATCGACTTCGCCATCGACGGCGGCGCCTACGCCACCCTCTCCCCCGTCGTCCTCTCGCGTGGCACCATCCACGCTCCCGGCCCTTACCACTGGCCAGCCCTGCGCGTCGCCGCCAGGGCCATGGCCACCAACATCCCGCCCCACGGTGCCTTCCGCGGCTTCGGCGCACCGCAGAGTATCTTCGCTCTCGAACGCCACATGGACAGGATCGCCGGCGTCGTCGGCCTCAGCCCAGAAGAGCTGCGCCGCCGCAACTTCCTCGAAGCCGGCGGCCACACCGCCACGGGCCAGCACCTCGCCGACCCCGTCGACATGCACGCCCTGCTCACCCGCGCCCTCACCGAATCCGACTACCACCGCAGGCGCGCCGAGTTCGACCGCACCAATCCAACCAGCACCATCAAGCGCGGCATCGGCTTCGCCAGCTTCATGCATGGCGCCGGCTTTACCGGCTCAGGCGAGCGCCGCCTCAATTCGCTCGTCGAGATCGAGCTGGCCACTGAACGTGAGAACGCCGGCCGACCCCGCCTCCTCGTCAGCTCCACCGAGTTCGGCCAGGGCACCAACACCATCCTCACCCAGGTCGCCGCCGAGACCCTCCGCATCCCCTACACCGACGTCCTCATCGCCCAGCCCGACACCGCACGCGTCCCCAACTCCGGCCCCACCGTCGCCAGCCGCACCGCCATGATCGTCGGCAAGCTCGTAGAAACAGCCTCCACCAACCTTCTCACCTGCCTCGCGCCCTTCCTCCCCGCCGGAAGTCTGTCATCCTCCGCCACCACCTTGTCATCCTTCGCCGAAGGCGGAGGACCTGCTTCTCCCGCCCCCTACACCCCCGAACAATTCCAGCAAGCCGCCCTCGCCTACCTCGACGCTCACGGCTCCCTCAAAACCAGCGCCCGCTACGAAGCTCCCGGCGACATCTTCTGGGACGACGACCAGTACAAAGGCGACGCCTACCCCACCTACGCCTGGGCCGTCTACGTCGCCGAGATCGCCGTCGATACCGCCACCTACGCCGCCACGGTCACCGACTTTCACGCTCTTCAAGAGGTCGGCAGAGTCCTCCACCCCATCCTCGCCGCCGGCCAAATCCAGGGCGGCGTCGCTCAGGGCATCGGCTACGCCCTCTACGAAAAATGTGTCTGGCAGAACGGCCGCATGGCCAACAACCAGATGACCAACTACATCATGCCCACCAGCGCCGACCTCCCACCCATTCACGTCCACTTCGAAGAGGTCCCCTCGATCCACGGCGCGTTCGGCGCCAAGGGTATCGGCGAGCTCCCCATGGACGGCCCCGCCCCCGCCATCCTCAACGCCATCGAGCACGCCACCGGCATCGCCTTCACCGCGATCCCGCTCCTCCCCGAAGATATCTTCGAACGCATGACCCAGACCCCCGAAGCCGGCGCCGAAGCCCTCGAACCCGCCATCGCCGGCCCCTACTTCAGCGAGTCCACCGCCTGAGCATCACCTACGACTGGCTTCCTGGAACATCACTGGAAAGGCGAAAGTAGCTAATTGCCCCACGTCTCGCACTGCTGACAGTACAGGTAGATCGTGCGGCCCTTCAGTTTCCCGGCAGTTAACTCCAACAAGGCCGTTCCGTAGCGCCTGATGGTCCAATTGCCCGCATCACCATTCGCAAAGCGTATCTGGCCCTGCGCTCCACACGACGAGTAATCGGCATCATGCAGGAAGTAGTGCTCTGAAGTCGCCTTGGAGTGCCTGAAGAAGAACATCCCAAACCTGCGCGTTACGACGAACGCGTCGCACTTTTCGGGAGAATCCAGGCCGACCCGTGCAGACTTGTCCGTGATCGAGAAATTCGTAATCGCTCCACTTTGTAGGCCGTGGTCTTGTAGACATCTTGATCTTCCTGAGCCACCGCTGCACAGCTGACGAGCATAAGAAGGAAGAGGGATAAAACATTCCACTTGCTCATTTCTTTCCCGCCCATACTGCACTTGCCGCCTCCGTGGGGTTCTTGTAAGAGACTTCAGGGTGCGGGAACACCTGGTCCTTCGACAAGATCAGTGCGTCTTGAAGTTTTGTAATGAGCTTTTGTAGCGCTAGATTCTGGGCCGGCGTAACTTTTCGTACACCCCTTTAAGATCTGCTCTTTCGTCATTCCTGCCCGAATAGACTTAGGATCAAGTACACACATCGCAACAAGCTCTATGCCAGCAGAGTCCTCGTTGGCAGGGAAACGGAGCGGGATAGACTTCCGCATCTCGATAGCATTTATCTTGGTTGAACTGAACGGACTTGTGGCCTTGAGTTCAGCGGCGCTACATGTAGGGGTTTCAAGGCACTTCGCTCTCAGTTTGCCGACATGCAATGTCTTCTTGTAAAGCGATGCAACCTGGTAAGTCGTGCCATCCTTGTCAATCAGGAAATGAGCCCCATTCGCTCTCACGTTCTGGTAACTCGCTAAGGTGGTTGAAGCACTAGGCGAGCCGGTTTGATGAACGATGATTCCCTTGATCACTTTCAACTCACCGTGCTCGATCTGTGGGCGGGGCGCTTGCTGTATCTCGGCATCACCGGCTATCCAACCTGCTTTATCAATCGTTACCGCCACGATGTCTCACGCTTTCAGCGTTCGGATGGATCGTACATAGAGTTAAGTTGCCTTCGCTACGGTCTGCGCGGAACGGCGGCCACCCGGGTCAAGTTACGTTCCGCCTGTGGGTAGTGGAGACCTGTCAAGCCCCTAAACCGCTCCAGAAACACGAAAGCCCAACAAAGACGCCACTTTTCACACGAAAGAAAGTTGGCATACTAGTTCCACCCGATCCTTTATACTAGAGATAAAAGCATCACCGGAACCGGGAGAACGACACATCCACAGGACATCGGCGCAGGAGCGACTGCTAGGTCCAATGGATTGACGATTTCTCCATAAAGCCTCTCGAATGAAGAGCGTAACTCGTTTCCCATGAACAGTTTACGCCCAACCACTACATAGGGTGGGGGATAGAACTTGGACCAAACCGCTGGCACGACCTCCCTGGCTAACCGCCGTGCCACCGTAAGCCTCATCGTCAATGGCGAGCCCCGCTATCTCGTAGTTCCGCCCATGAAGCGCCTCCTCGATCTGCTCCGGGAGGACCTTCGCCTCACCGGCACCAAGGAGGGCTGCGGCGAAGGCGAATGTGGCTCCTGCTCCGTCCTGATGAATGGCGACCTGGTCAACGCCTGCCTCGTCCCCGCACTCCAGGCCGAGGGTGCCAGCATCACTACCATCGAAGGTCTTGCCCTCGGCAAAACACTCCATCCGATCCAGCAGTGCTTCCTCGAAGAGGGCGGCGCGCAGTGCGGCATCTGCACCCCCGGCATGATCCTCGCCACCCACCACCTGCTCGCCCGGCACCCCCAGCCGACCCTGGTCCAGATCCAAGAAGGCCTCGCCGGAAATCTTTGTCGCTGCACCGGTTACAGCCGCATCTTCGCCGCGGTACAATCCTGCGCAAGCAAGATTGTTCCTCACGGAGCTCTGCCATGCACATCAACGTCCTCCGGGACATTCCCCTCGCCCTCGGCATCATCATTATCCTGATCGGGTTCATCCGCGGCGGCAAGAGCTTCTCCCCCTGCGCCACGCCCGACGGCGAGAACCCGCAATGGTTCTGCCGCGCCGTCCTAAACTTCGTCGGCACTGTCCTGATCGCCTTCGGTATCCTCGGCAACTTCAGCCCCCACTAGAAGAACGAGCGAACCGGCCATGCGCGCGAACGTCACCGAATACGACCTCATCGCGCCCGCAACGCTAACCGCCGCGCTCGCCGCGCTAAGCGAAGGTCGTCACACGCCGATCGCCGGCGGCACCGAACTCATGGTCGCGCTCGCCGCCGGTCGCCTGCCGCAAAAGCCGCTGCTCTCGATCAACCACCTCGCCGAACTGCGCTTCCTCGAGATCACCCCGGAATCGGTCGTCATCGGCGCCGGAACCACCTTCACCGACCTGCGCCGAAGCCCCGTCATCGCCAGCGACTTCACCCTCCTCAGCCAAGCCGCCAGCTGGACCGGCTCCATCGCCAACCAGAACCGCGGCACACTCGGCGGCAACATCGTCAACGCCTCGCCCGCCGCCGACTCCCCGCCGGCGCTGCTCTGCTATGACGCGACTCTCACCCTGATCTCCGCCGCCGGAAGCCGCACGCTGCCTTATAGCGACTTCCATCTCGGCTACAAGAAGACTGTTCTGCGCCCGGACGAGCTGCTCTACAGCATCACGCTCCCGCGCACCTTCGCCGGCTACATTCCCTACGTGCGCAAAGTGGGGACGCGCAACGCGCAGGCTATCTCGAAGGTCGCTATCGCGGCCCTCGCGCTGCTAGCCGAAGGTACGATTCAAGACATCCGCATCGCCGCCGCCAGCCTCCGCGACATGCCCATCCGGCTCACCGGCACCGAGCAGGCGCTCCGCAACCAGCGCCTCACCAGCGAAAGCATCGCCCGAGCCCGCGCCGCGCTCCAGAGTGAGACCCGGCCCATCGACGACATTCGGAGCACCGCCACGTATCGCAGCGCCGTGGCCGCAAACCTGCTTGAAGCGTTCCTGCGAGCGTTATAGCTTGCCTGCGGCCCGCTACAGATTTGAGGAGAAATGGTCGGAATGGAGAGATTCGAACTCTCGACCCCCTGCTCCCGAAGCAGGTGCGCTACCAGGCTGCGCTACATTCCGATTCGTGCTGAAAAGATGCCGGCCAGGCGTCTTTCAAAGAAGACGGGAGCACCCGGGAAGGCTCACCGAAACGGCTGCACCGACTGAACCAGTTTAGCAGAACTTCACCGGACCGGAAGCAATCCGCTCAGGAACGCGTCAGCCTTTGCACAACACCAGGGCTGATGCGCATCCTATGTCCAACTACGCCGCGCAACGGCCGTGCGAGCAAGGTAGAGATAGAAGAGGTAGAGATGGAGCGGCGGCAGATCGCAAAGCTGTGGAAGCAGGGCGGGGCTTCTGTCCTGGTCACGCTAATCCGTTCGGAGGGATCGACCTACCGGCGACCCGGCGCACGACTGCTCATCGGCGCCGCTGGGGAGTACGCCGGCACTGTCAGCGGCGGCTGTCTCGAGACCGAGGTCGTCCGCAAGGCTGCCTGGATGGTCCGACAGGGCGCCATGGTCGAGCGCTACTCAACCCTCTTCGACGACACGGCCGAGATCCCCTTCGGTCTGGGCTGCGGCGGTACGGTCGACCTCCTGCTCGAGCCCACCGACACACCCGAGTGCCGCGCCCTGATGAATACCATCGAAGCCTCCCTGCGCGGCGAGCCGGCGAAGGTCGTAACCTTTCTCCCAGGAGACGGTCGCGGTATGCGGCGAGCCGTTTACAGCGCTGATGGGACCACGCTGTTCGCAAGCGAGGCAGTCAGTGAGGCCAAGCTGGCCTGCGCGCAGCAGCTCGAGGCGGGCCGGAGCTACGAGGGGCGATTTGTCGAGGAGCTGCTAGCCCCACAGCGCCTCTTCGTCCTCGGTGCGGGAGACGACGCCAAGCCGCTAGTCAGCATGGCCGCGCTGCTGGGATGGAGCGTAACGGTCGCCGATGGTCGCCCCCATCTCGCCCGCGCGGACCGCTTCCCCGAGGCGGCCCGCGCTATGCCGGCCCTGCTCGCAGCCGAGGAGATCCAACCGAATGACGCCGTCGTCCTCATGACGCACAGCTACGAGCAGGATCGTCAGCTGCTCGAGCAGGTCCTGCCCCGGGGCTCACGCTATCTTGGCCTGCTCGGGGCGCGTCACCGCAGTGCGCTGCTGGTCAGCGAGGCGGCGGCGCGTCTCGGCTGGAGCGTGGCCGCCTGCTGCGACCGCATCTACGCGCCCGTCGGTCTCGACCTCGGCGGTGACGGACCGGAGGCGATCGCGCTCGCAGTGATGGCCGAAGCCCACGCCTGCTGCATGGGTACTCTTGGCGTCTCCCGCAAGCTCAGGCCGGAGGACGTGACCGAGCAGATCGCCCGGGGAGGCGCCAGCCGCTACCTGCAGGCCCACTGCGCCCTCGATGCCGCCTCATGAACGTAGCTGCGGTTGTCCTCGCCGCCGGCGCATCAACCCGGCTGGGCGAGCCGAAACAGCTGGTAATCCTGGGCGGCGAACGGCTGCTGGAGCGGGCCGTCCGGATCGCGACCGAGGCCGGATGCACGCCGGTCATCGTCGTGCTCGGCGCTTCGGCGGAGTCGATCTTGACTGCATGTGATCTTGGCGAAACAGCGGTCGTCATCAACGCTGACTGGGAAGAAGGCATGGCCGCTTCGATTGCATGCGGCGTGGCCATGATCGAGGGCGAGGTGGATGGCGTCATCGTGATGGCCTGCGATCAGCCCGCGGTCACGGCCGCACACCTACATGCCTTGCTCGCAAACGGCGAAGTAATCGCTTCGAGCTACGCGGGACGGCGCGGCGTGCCGGCCTTCTTCCCCGCTGCCAGCTTCGACGACCTGCTGGAATTGAAGGGCGATCAGGGAGCGCGGGACTTGCTCAAGACGGCAAACGCTTTGGAGCTGGCAGGCGGCGAGCTGGATGTCGACACCGCTGAGACCCTGGCCCGCACTCGGGAGCTGTACGGGTAGCTCGGCTGCTTGCACTGGCCGGGGGCGTCGGTTACATTGCAGAGGCTCCGACACAGGGCTGATTTCCGTAGTG
The DNA here is from genome assembly GCA_964245235.1 of uncultured Acidobacteriaceae bacterium. GTDB lineage: Bacteria > Acidobacteriota > Terriglobia > Terriglobales > Acidobacteriaceae > Edaphobacter. The sequence continues at coordinate 23,161 of CAXTLS010000042.1, read as the reverse complement.
AATCGCCGGCCCTGCGATCTGAAAGGAACCACATGGATGTCTCCTGCGCCCGCACGTCGCTCCTCTCGAAGGCTTTCGCCGTCGCTTTGGCTTTAGGCGCAACGACCGGCGCCTTTGCCCAAAGCGATCTCAACGGCTATTGGGACCTGCGCATCCCGCGCGGCGACGGAACGTTTCGCGAGACCTTCTTCGAGCTTCACCAGCAGGGCCAGGCCTTGTCGGGAAACCTCCTCCGAAGAGGTCCGCAGGGCATTCCACTGCAGGGAACGCTGACCGGCACAACGGTTCATCTCACCGTCACCCCGCCGGCGAGCGCGGGGAACAATCGACCGCCCATCGTCTTCGACGGTACCTACGAGGCCGGCAAGCTCTCGCTCTCGTCCCGCAATCGCAACGGCGAAGTGACCAGGGGAGCTGCAGAACGGTCCAGCAAAGAGGCGGCGCTTCCGCCCGCACCGTTGCCGCTGCCCGCCCTGCGGGAGCTGCCCGATAACGGCCTTGTGCGCACCCCGCCGATGGGCTGGAACAGCTGGAACAAGTTCGCCGCGCGCATCACCGATGCCGACGTCCGGTCGATGGCGGACGCCATGGTCTCAACTGGCATGAGCAAGGCCGGCTATCTCTACATCAACATCGACGATACCTGGGAGCTTGGCCGCGACGCCGCCGGCAACATCACCACGAACACCAAGTTTCCGGACATGAAGGCGCTCGCCGATTACGTCCACTCCAAAGGCCTGAAGATCGGCATCTACTCCTCGCCCGGGCCGACGACCTGCGCGGACTACGAGGGCAGCTTCGGCCATGAGGCGCAGGACGCGAAGACCTACGCCGCGTGGGGCATCGACTACCTGAAGTACGACCTCTGCGGCGCTCGCAATGTCTACACCCTGTCGCTCCAGACTGAGCGCGGCCTCTACCAGAAGATGGGCGAGGCACTCGCGCAGACCGGCCGCCCCATCGTCTACAGCCTCTGCCAGTACGGCGACGACGATCCGTGGAAATGGGGGACGAAGGTCAGCGGCAATCTCTGGCGAACGACCGGCGACATCAGCGACAACTGGAAGTCGATGGACACGATCGGCTTCAACCAGGTCGCCATCGCGTCCTACACGCGTCCGGGCCACTGGAACGATCCTGACATGCTCGAGGTCGGCAACGGCGGCATGAGCGCCGACGAGTACCGCACCCACATGAGCCTCTGGTCGATGCTGTCGGCGCCGCTGCTCGCCGGCAACGACCTGCGCACCATGACGGACGAGACCAAATCCATCCTGATGAACCGCGAGGTGCTCGCGATCAACCAGGACCCCGCGGCCAGCCCGACCCAGCTGCTGGCGAAGGATGGCAGCACCGAAATGCTCTGGCGCCCGATGCAGGACGGCTCGATCATCGTCGGCATCTTCAATCGCGGCGATAAGTCTGCGGACGCGAACCTCACCTGGGCTTCGCTGCCCGGCGGTCTGGCCGGTAAAAGACTGCGGGTTCGCGATCTCTGGAGGCATGCTGCCGTTGCCGCGACGGGGGACAAGTTCACGGCCAGCGTACCGATCCACGGCGTTGTTCTCCTTCGTATCGCAAAGCAGTAGCGCATTTCGGTTCAGGCGCTGTAAATTCACGGAATGTTGGCGTGTCCTGGCTATGGCGGCGATCCTAAAAAGGTGATTCGTCGCTTCTCTCTCCAGCGGATTCGTCACTGGATCAACGCTGGTCAGCGCAACCTCGCTGACTGTGGGTTGTGGACCAGAGATTTGCCTTGGGGTCTCCTTGAAAATGTTCTCGTCCTGCCGCTTTGCTTTCCTCGTCTTCGCCCTTCTCACGGCAACCCTTGCAGGCCTCGGGCAGACCGGCCTGGTCATTTCGCAGATCTATGGCGGCGGCGGGAACAGCGCCGCTACCTATTCGAACGACTTCATCGAACTCTACAACGCGAGCGCAGCGCCCGTCAGTCTCGGCGGCCTCTCCGTCCAGTACGCCTCGGCAACCGGGACCAGCTGGAATGCGGCCACACTGCCCGCAGGCAATCTTGCGCCCGGCCATTACTACCTGATCGAGGCGGCCGCCGGAACCACCCCAGCCCAGGCCTTACCGACGCCTGACCTCATTCTGACTCTTCAAAATGTCAGCCAGAGCTTCGTCATTAATCTCTCCGGGACCACCGGCAAGGTTGCGCTGGTCACCAACACGACACCGCTGACGACTGCCTGTCCGACTGGCGCCACGATCCTTGACTTCGTCGGGTATGGCACGATGGCCAACTGCGCCGAGGGTAACGCTGCCGCGCCCACGACCAGCAACAACATGCAGTCCATCATCCGGCGTGTCTCGAGCGTTGACAGCAACAACAACGCTGCCGACTTCACGACCGTCTCGCCTCCCAACCCACGCAACTCTACCTTCGGCAGCACCACCGGGCCGCTCAGTGCGACGGGCCTGGCCAATCCGCCCTCGGTCACCGCCGGGCAATCGACCACGCTCATTGTCACCGTAACCCCAGGAACCTCACCCGCCAGCACGAACATCACCGTCAGCGGCGATCTCCGGCTGATCGGCGGTACCCAGACGCAGGCGTTTACCAACAACAACGACGGCACGTTGTCCTTTGTCTTACCGGTGACAACAACGGCAAGCGGGGCGATCTCGCTTCCGATCAGCGTGACAGACGGGCAGGGCCGCACGGCCTCGCCCACCATTGCGCTCACCGTCAGCCAGCCGGCACCGACCGTCGCCATCTCAGCCATACAAGGCGAAAAGTCGAAGGCAGCGGCGACCATCTCGCCTTATGCCGGTAAGATCGTCACCACGCAGGGTGTGGTGACGACGGTGCTCTCGAATGGGTTTTTTATCCAGTCGCTGACGCCGGACAACGATCCGCTCACGCCTGAAGGCATCGACATTTTCACCAGCTCGAAGCCCCCTGCAACCGTCGTTGTCGGCGCGGTCGTCACTGTGACCGGCACCGTGCAAACCTACCCCGCCGTGACCGTCAGCCATACGCCGGCGACCGAGATCACCTCGCCGACCATCGTCGTGAGCGGGACCGCGCCGCTGCCTGCTCCCGTCACGCTGACCACGGCCGATCTCTCCCTGTCGGGCGGCCTCTACCAGCTCACGCCGTATGAGGGGATGCGCGTCAGCATCGCCTCCATGACGACCGTTTCGGGAACGGCTGGTTACCTGGTGAACGAGGCCACCGAGACCGCGGGCACCAACGGTTATTTCTATGCCGTAATCGGCAATACGCCGCGTCCGTTCCGCGAGCCCGGCATCGACATTCGCGATAACTTTCCCAATCAGCCGCCCGACGTCGCTCACTTTGACGACAATCCGGAACGGATAGTAGTTGATTCCATTCTTGCGGGCGGAAGCTCGATCGAGATCTCGACCGGCGCCGTGCTGCCGAATGTGACCGGCGTGCTCGACTTCACCTTCTCGAACGATACATACTACGATCCGAGCCGGCTCATCCTTGACGCAACGTACGATCGCACGCAGGTGATGCCCGGCATGACGGTGCAGGCCGTTCCGGCTCCAGCTGGAAGTGAGTTCACGGTCGCCTCGTTCAACATCGAGCGCTTCTTCAACCCCAACTCGGCTGACGATCTCTACTATGTCCCCGCGGGTGTGAACGGATACAACAGGAGCTCCAGTACCCCGATCGTCTCCACCGGCGAGACCTTCGTCTCGGAGGCGATCGACGTGACCGCGGCCGCCTATGCAACGCGTCTCAAGAAGGTATCGCTGGCCATCCGCAACGTCCTCAACACGCCGGACATCGTGACGCTTGAAGAGGTAGAAAACCAGAGCGTCGCGAACGACATCGCGGCCCAGGTCAGCAGCGACGCGGGAGTGCCGAACCTCTACACCGCCTACAGCACGGACAACTCGACCTTCTACTCGCAGGATGGAACCGGTATCTCGATAGGCTTTCTCGTCAAGAACAGCACTGTCGACAAGCTTGGCTTTACCCAATTCGGCCAGGGTGAGAGCTTCACGCCAACCACCAGCACCTCGCCTCTCACGCTGAATGATCGGCCATGGCTGGTGCTGAATGCCGGCGTCAAACGTGCCGGCGCGAAGGATTATCCCGTCACCGTGATCGTCAACCACATGAAGGCGCTCACGGGTGAGAACAGCACCACGTCGACCTCCACGCGGCAGAAAAAAGAGCTCCAGGCCGAAGACATCGCGAAGTATATCCAGACCCTCCAGGCAGCCGGTCAGCATGTCATCTCGGGTGGCGACTTCAACGCCTTCGAGTTCTCGGATGGCTATACCGACACGCTTGCCACCTACACAAACGTCAATGTGCTGCCGGCGACGCAGGTGGTGCAGCCGAACGTTCCGAACCTGGTAAACCCACCACTCGTAGACATGGCCCTGCTGCTGCCTCCCAGCCAGCGCTGGTCGTACCAGGAGGATGGCAGCGCGCAGATCCTCGACCACATGGTGGTGACGCCCGAGCTTGTGGCCGGCGGCGCTCACCTCGTCTATGCGCACCTCGACGCTGACTTTCCGCTGACTGCCTACAACGATCCCACCACCCCGGCGCGCACCTCCGACCACGATGCTGCAGTCGGCTATTTCGGCATCCCGGCTCCCGTCCTGAGCGCGACCCTTAGCCCGCAGACGGCGGACTTTGGCGTCAACGGCGTCGGTGTTCCATCGAGCGGCCACGCCTTTACGCTGACCAACACCGGCGAAGCCCCGATCACCGTTACGAGCGTCACGGCGTCCGGCGACTACGCAGTCAGCAGCGCCTGCGGCAGCCTGCTTGATCTTGCGACATCCTGCTCGATCAACGTCGTCCTTACCGCGACCGGAGCCGGCACGCGCGCGGGCGTACTCACCGTCACCACGAGCGCCGGAACGTACACCGCGACGCTCACAGGCCAGGGTGTGGCCAGCGTCCTGGCACCAACCTCAACCTTGCTTGTAATCTCTCCCACTTCGCCGATCGGGAGTGGCTCGGTGGTCACCCTGACGACGACGGTTGCGGGCGTATCAGCTCCGGTGACTGCTGGGACAGTTAACTTCTATGACACCCTGGATGGACTCACGCTCATCGGCTCTGCGGAGCTTACCGATCAGGGCACCGCATCCATTCGTCAGATCCTGGGAGTCGGGCGCCACAGCTTGCACGCGCAGTTCGTCGCTACAACAAGCTTCCTTGCCTCGAGCTCGAAAGATAAGACGCTGGTGGTCTCGCCCGAGCTCTCCTACCAGACAACCGGACTCTTGACCTTTCAGACGGCGGGCACCAGCTTTCGTCTGACCGATACGGCGACGTTCTATGGACAGGCTGCTCCCAAGGGCAAGGTTCATTTTCTGGATCAGGCGACAGGTACCGACAAGGGCGCTTCGCTGTCCCCGCTGACGGCTTCGCTCGCGCCGCCGGTCACCTACACCACGGGCGCAACCAGCACGGGAGCCTTGGTTTCAACGACCGGTGACTTCAATAAGGATGGCATCCCGGATCTCGCGGTGACCAACCTGGCTGACGGAACCGTGAGTATCCTGCTCGGCACCAAGGGAGGCAGTTCGGCCTTTCTACCGCAGGTATCCTACGCCACGGGCCAGGCGCCGTATGCAGTTGTAGCCGGCGACTTCAACAATGATGGTTCGCTCGATCTCGCGGTGAGCAATCTTGGCAGCGGGACAGTGACCATCCTGCTCAATAACGGCGCTGGCATTTTCGGGAGCCAGCACGCCTACAACACCGGCACTACAGGCACTGCCGGCGCCACCACCTCCCCGGAGCCCTACGGGTTGGCGATCGCCGAGATCAACAAGGATGGTTACCTTGACCTAGTCGTCACGAACACGGGCGAAGGTACGGTCAGCGTGCTGCTGGGCAACGGCGACGGCAGCTTCGCCGCGCCGCTGACAACGGCGGTCGGCAGCGGACCCTTTGCTACGGCTGTGGCGGACTTCAATGGTGACGGCAGGCCTGATTTGATGGTCGTGAGTTCTACCAGCGGCAGCGTCGCTTATTTGCTTGGCGATGGCAGCGGAAGCTTCAGCCCCGCTGCAGTTTCGACGTACAGCACGGGGCTGACGCCGTACTCGGCCGCGGTAGGCGACTTCAACCAGGATGGCTTTCCCGACGTCGCCATTACCAGCCTTGGCGATCCCAAGGCGCCCCCGGCCGCTGGCAGCGTGACGATCCTGCTCAACAATGCTGGTAGCGGCTTCGCGACGACCACCTATGCGACCGGGGTGACCCCCACCTCCGTTGCGGTGCTCGACTTCGATGGCGACGGGAGACAGGACCTGGCCGTAACCAACTCCGGTGAGAATACGGTCGGTATACTGCGAGGCGTGGGGGACGGCACCTTCGGCGCACAGGTGGCTTATCCTTCGGTGTCCAATCCGTACCAGCTCGCCGTGGCTGACTTCAATGGCGATGGCAAACAGGACCTTGCGGTCACCACCTTCGGCAGCAACGTAGTCGGGGTTCAACCTGGGACGCAGACTGGCGTGTACCAGCTGGATGGCCTTGCACTGAAGGGACTGACGCACACGATAGCGGCAATCTACACGCCCGCCCCGCGCGACGCCTACGCGACGTCGGTTTCAAATACGGTACAGGTGCCCTCTGGCGCGACGGTGGTCCCTGTTCCTGCCAAGCATAATATTCGCTAGCAGGCGCGTCGTCTGAATGCCCCCTGAGGCAATGGAGAGAGGCTATGCCCATTGGGAAGCTGATGCTCGAGATCGCGATTCCACACGCGCAGTCGCTCAAGGACCGGCGCCAGGTGGTGCGCTCACTCAAGGACAAGCTGCGCCACGGCTTCAATCTTTCGATTGCTGAACTTGATGAGGGTCTGGTCTGGAATCGTGCAACATTAGGGATCGTTTGTATTTCGGGATCGAATGCCTACCTGACCGGGCAACTGGAACAGATCGACGCAGCCGCTCTCCGGATTATGACCAATCTGGATGCAGAGGTACTCGACTCCTTCGCAGAGATCTTCCCAGAGTGACGGTTCGGCATAGAACAAGTATTTCGCCTTCCTCAGCCTCGAGTAACCGAAACTTTGGTATGCTAGAGCGTTGTACGCCCAAGACCATGTTAGAACTGCGAGCAAGAACACACCACAGAAACCGCGTCGCCAGCACCTTCTCGGAAGAGATCGGTGCGATGTTGGAGGGCGAACTCTCCGATCCGCGAATTGCGCCAAGCTACGTCACCGAAGTGATTCTCACACCCGGGGGCAAATCCGCGCGCATCTTTGTCGCTGTTCATGGCGATGCCGCCGAGGAGGAAGAGACGCTCGCCGGGCTGATGGCTGCGCGCGGCTACATCCGTTCCATGCTCCGCGACCGAATGGGCGTTCGGCATGTTCCCGAACTGACCTTCGCGATTGATCGTTCGGAGAAGATGACGGGGCGCATGGACGAGCTGCTTGGCCGTATGCGCAAGCGGGACAAGAAGCGCGCTGATGCTGCAGCGGCCGCTCCGCCCGCCGAAGCTGCTGTCGGTTCGCCTACGGAGATTGTCGTAAAACCATGACGCATGAAGAGACTATCGCCGTCCTACTCGAGACACTGCGCACGCAGAAGCGCTTCGTCGTCACTGGTCACACGCGTCCGGATGGCGACGCGGTCGGTTCGGCCCTCGCACTCGCAGAGATTCTGGATCAGTTGGATCACGATGTAGATGTTGTGTTCGCTGACTCGGTGCCTGAGATCTACAGCACCCTGCCGAACGTCCAGCGAATTCGCCACGCCCCACGAGCCGGTGATGACGGGGGAGCGGTCATCGTGCTCGAATGTGACAGCATCGAAAGAACCGGCCTGCTCGACCTCGAAGGGCGATTCCTCGTCAATATCGACCATCACGCCAGTGGGCGCGAGTTCGGCTCCTTCAACTGGATCGATGAGAACGCCTGCGCCGTCGCCGCAATGATCTATCGCATAGCGGAGGCTGCAAAGGTCGAAATCACGCCATCGATGGCGACCTGCCTCTACACCGCAATTCTGTCCGACACGGGCTCCTTCACCTATCCGGGTACGACGGCTGAAACCTTTGAGCTAGTCCACTCCCTTGCCGTAAAAGGCGCCAGTCCGAGCCAGATCGCCCAAGACATCCTCTTTACCTCGCCCCTGAGCAAGGTGAAGCTGCTTGGGGCGGCTCTTTCGAACATGGAGTGCGACGGACCGATTGCATGGAGCTGGGTGACGCAGGGTGACCTGGAGCGTACCGGGGCCGTTCCGGAGGATTGTGAGGGCGTGGTCAACCACCTCATCAGCATCGCCGGCGTCGAATCTGCAGTATTTTTACGCGAGCTTCCGTCGAACAACGAATTTCGTCTTAGTATCCGGAGTAAGGGCCGGGTTAATGTGGCGCTTGTGGCCGAGAGCTTTGGGGGAGGCGGCCACCGTACAGCGAGCGGCTGCACGATGCAGGGACCGCTGGACCTTGCGCGTGGCCGGGTCCTGAAGCAGCTCCGGGATCAGCTTTGGCCTGGAGTCACTCGATAGGTGATTGTGACTGGGATTCCTCCATCGGCCGGACCCGACGTGCAGAACGATCCTGCCACGAGATCCTGGATGCGTGGGCTGCTTGCAGCCACAGCTCCCCGAGAGTTTGCTGTTCTCTTTATCGTGACCCTGTTTCTTCTGCTGTATGGGCTTGTGCCGATGTTCGGCGGAGACCAGCTTGGCCTCGTGGGCGCCGACGAGCCACGCTATGCCCAGGTAGCGCGCGAGATGCTTGCAGCCCACTCGAACGCCTGCCACGAGGTGCACGCCAGGGTGACGCCGCGCAGTCTTCGCCCGGCTGACATCGAGAACTCCTTCCACTGCCTTGTTGGGGGCACGGTAACGCCCATCCTGTACGGCCGCCCATGGCTCGAGAAGCCAGCGCTCTATTACTGGCGAGCGATGAGCTTCTTCAAGGAGTTTGGGATCTCGGACTGGTCGGCGCGGCTACCCTCCTCATCCGGCGCCTTCTTCCTGATCCTACTGGTGTTTCTCCATCTACGGAGGTTTCGCCCGGGCGGTCACCTTGACGCCGCTTTGATTACGGCCTCCTGCCTGGGAATGGTGAGCTTTGCCCGCGGCGCTTCGACCGATATGCAACTCGCGGCGCCATTCTGCATCGGCATGCTGGGCTGGTATGCCTGGTATGAGACTGGTAAGAAGTTCTGGCTCTTCGATCTGTACTTCTTCGGGGCTGCGGCAACGCTGGCAAAGGGTCCGGTCGCCCCGTTTCTTGCACTCTCGGTTATCTTGCTCTTTGCGGGCCTTCGTCGCGAGTGGTCGGTGCTGCGGCGAACGATCTGGGTGCCGGGCGTGGTGCTCTACCTGGTGATGGTGCTGCCCTGGTACATCGCGGTCCAGAAGAGGAATCCAACCTTCTACCGAGCTTTCTTTCTGGAACATAACCTGGAACGATTCGCGACCAATCGCTTCCAGCATCACCAGCCATTCTGGTATTACCTTGCGGTCCTGCTGATCGCGTTGATGCCGTGGACGGTGCTTTCGATGCGAGCGCTTGTGGATGCGGTCCAGCTGTCGATCGCCGAATGGAAGGTGCGGCATAAGCCCCAGCGCTACCTTGGTCATGTGCGCGCCGGCGACGCCTTTCCTGAATTTCTCGTCCTGTGGACGCTCTTCCCTATCCTGTTCTTTTCCTTCTCCGGATCGAAGTTGCCGGGGTACATTCTACCGTCGATCCCTCCGCTCGCTATCTTGACTGGTGACTATCTCAACCGAATCCGGCGTGCCGGCCTGCCAGGGTGGCTGTTGTGGTCGCATGCAGGACTCTGCGCCCTGCTGGTCTTCGTGCTCGTGCTCGCGCCGCAGCATATGCAATACGACACGCTGGTGCCCGCAGCCCACTGGCTGGCGATCGCAGCCGTCGCAGCGGTCGTGATGGGCGGCCTGGTGGTCCTGATCATTCGTCGCGGGGGTATTGCACAAGTTCGCAACGCGACGCTGCTGCCGATCGTTGCCACCCTCATCTTTCTACTTGGCTTCCACGGCAAGGACCTCGACCTCAGCTACTCTGCCCGGCCACTGGCCGCCAAGATCAAGGCGCAGGCTCCGGATCTGCAGGTGCTGGCAGTCCAGGGAGTGAAGCGGGACATGGTCTACGGCCTTGCCTTCTATCGGAATCAGGCACCAGTGCACTACAGCAGCGACGGCGTACCGGCCGGCGAGCACCTGCTGGTGATGCCTGCGAATGACTCAGCCGACCTACAGCAGTGGCTTGCAGGCCGCGTCTACGAGCCACTATTCCTCTACGACCCACAGGGCCTTGAGGTATATCGGGTGCTTCCACGCTAGTTGCAAGAGAGTGCCTCGCAGCCTTCCGCACCGCGGGATGGCTTCCGGCTGGGATAAGCTCGAATCAGGTAAATTGCACAGATGACGGTCGCGACCCAACTCGAAATCCTGGATCTGCGACACTTTTCGGGACGCCAGCTTCGCCCCTTGCTGGAGCATGAAGCGCGGACCTGGAAGCAGCGGCTGCGCTGGGACTACCAGAGTTCGACAGAGCTGCTGCTGCAGTATCTGGATTCGCGAGTGCTTCCGGGCTTTGTTGCCCTCGACCGCGGCCGCATCTGCGGTTTCGCCTTCTGCGTCTACGAAGGGCATAAGGCGGTAGTCGGGGATGCATACGCGTCGGCTGCCGATCCTGCGGCTTCGCTGGCCATTACGAAGACCCTGCTCCACCACCTCGTGCAGTTGCTGCAGAATTCGCCCAACATCGATCGGATCGAATCCCAGCTGCTGCTGTATGACATTGGCGTCATTGATGACGTGTTCATCAAGGCGGGTTTCGAGATGTTCCCGCGAAAGTTTGTGGAGCTCGACCTGCAGGGAGAAGATCAGGGTGGCTGGAAGTTAGATAGGCCGTCTGTGGGTGTCGAGATGACTGCATGGTCACCCGATGATTATCAGCCCGCGGCGGAGTTGATCTATCTTGCCTACAACGGCCATGTCGATGCCAAGGTGAATGATCAGTACCGCTCGCTGCACGGTTCGCTGCGTTTTCTGCATAACATCGTTCGGTTTCCGGGCTGCGGCGTCTTCGACGGGGCGGCTTCCTGGGTGCTGCGGGACAGCGGGAGCCGGGCGCTTATCGGGGCTGTCCTCTGCTCGAATGTGGGGGATGGGGTCGCTCACATTACCCAGCTCTGTGTCGCACCGGAGTATCGCGGCCGCGGTATGGCGAAGTTGTTGATGCATCATTGCGCCGGCCATTTGCGTGCTGCCGGGCACAAGGCTATTACCCTGACTGTCACCGAGGCCAACGTGCAGGCAGTGAAACTTTATGGCGAGCTGGGCTTCGTTACGCGCCATGGCTTCGATGCGATGGTGTTTGACGTGACCCAGCGTTAACCCGGCCTACTCGACGTGGTAGTTGGGCGCTTCGCGGGTAATGATGACGTCGTGGACGTGACTCTCGCGCAGTCCGGCGTTCGAGATGCGGATGAAGCGAGACTTGGTTTGAAGATCGGCAATATTCTCGCAGCCGAGATAACCCATGCCGGAGCGCAGACCGCCAACTAGTTGATAGACCATCGCTTCCAGGGGACCGCGGTGCGGAACGCGGCCCTCGATACCCTCGGGAACGAACTTCGAGAGGCGATTCTGGCTGCTGCCCTCGCGTGCGGTGAGCGAAGGCCGTTCGCCGCTCGAGAACTCGGTCATGTCTTCCTTGCCCTGAAAGTAGCGCTCACCCGAACCCTGTGCCATCGCGGAGAGCGAGCCCATGCCGCGGTAGGCCTTGAAGGAGCGGCCCTGGTAGAGAATGGTCTCGCCGGGGCTCTCGTCCACACCAGCAAATAGCGAACCCATCATCACAACGTTCGCGCCCGCTGCAATGGCCTTGGTGACGTCGCCGGAATATTTAATGCCACCGTCGGCGATGATCGGGATCCCCCGCTCGCTGGCCGCCCGGTACGCTTCGGCAATGGCAGTAATCTGTGGCATGCCAGCGCCGGTGACCATGCGTGTCGTGCAGATCGAGCCAGGTCCGATGCCGACTTTTACAGCGTCGGCGCCGGCGTCGATCAGGGCTAGCGTCCCTTCGTAGGTAGCAACGTTGCCGGCGAGCAGGTCGACGTTAGGGAAGTGTTTCTTGACCAGAGTTACGGCTTCAAGCACGCGGGAAGAGTGGCCGTGGGCGCTGTCGATGGCCAGTGCGTCGACGCGGTTAGCGACCAGTTCGGCGGCACGCTCCAGAAAGTCGCCCGTGGCGCCAATGGCCGCACCCACGCGGAGGCGGCCCTGGCTGTCCTTCGAGGCGTTGGGGTATTTCAACTTCTTTTGAATGTCCTTGACCGTGATCAGGCCTTTGAGTTCGTATTCATCGTTGACGACAAGGAGCTTCTCGACCCGGTGTTGATGGAGGATGTGCTCGGCCTCTTCAAGCGTGGTGCCAACGGGCACGGTGATCAGGTTTTCTTTCGTCATGACGGAGTCGATCGAGAGGTCGGTCCGGGAGACGAAGCGCAGGTCGCGATTGGTGAGAATGCCGACGAGTTTCTTGTTCTTGGTAACGGGAACGCCGGAGATCTTGTAGCGACGCATCACCTCAAGTGCGTCGCCGATCGGCTGCTCGGGCGAGATCGTAACCGGGTCGACAATCATGCCAGACTCCGATCGCTTGACCTTGTCGATCTCCCCGGCCTGCTGTTCGATGGAGAGATTGCGGTGAACGACACCGAGACCTCCCTGCTGGGCCATGGCGATCGCAAGGCGCGACTCGGTTACGGTGTCCATAGCGGCGGACATCAGGGGCGTATTGAGGGTAATTGAGCGCGTGAGCTGGGTCTGAGTGCTGACCTGGGTGGGGACAACTTCGCTGTATGCGGGAACGAGCAGGACATCGTCAAACGTAAGTGCTTCAACAAGCGGGAGATTGATCATATAGGTATAGCCCGCAAGGGCCCGGTCAACGGGTGCGGGTTGATCGATTGTAGAGTTGCCCGGGAGCGAGAGCAACTGGACTGGCGGAGTTACACATTTGTGGGCGGCTGGACCGGCTACTTACTGCGGTTGAGTTCGGCGCGGGACCGTTGTATTATTTGGAGTGCAGGCGAATTTGTTCCGTCGTAGCAAACAAACCGTGTGTGCACCGGGATTGACGGGAAAGATGAGTGGGCCAACGCCCACTTTTTATTTGCTCCAAGGACAATCCTGCAGTCGGCTTTACTGGACCAATGAAACGCATATGGCTCTTCAAATCGAAGAAATTCGGGCATTAGCGCAGCGGGTTGCGGCTTCGCACCATTTGGAGCTCGTAGACATCGAGTTTCAGGGCGGGGTAAAGTTCCGCACACTGCGCATCTTCCTGGAGAAAGATGCAGCGGAACGAACCAAACTGGCTGAGCTTGCGCAATCCGGAGAAGAACTCGACCTGCCGAAGGGCGTTCCGGTCGAGATGCTGTCGGGTGTGACCCATGAAGATTGCGCCAACTTCGCCCGGGACTTCGGAACGCTGCTTGATGTTGAGGACCTGGTTCCGGGGGCAGAATATACGCTTGAAGTTTCTTCGCCGGGGCTGGAGCGGAAGCTCTCGAAGGCGGAAGACTTCGTCCGGTTCCGAGGAAGCCTGGTCAAGCTGCAGACGTTTACGGCGATCAACAGTAATCGCCAGTGGCAAGGCCGGTTGACCGCCTTTGCCGATGGCGTGCTGACGCTCGACCTGGCGGCTATCAAGCAGAAGGGTAAGGCTCGAAAGGCCTTGGCCGAGCAGACCGTGACGATTCCGCTGGCGAATGTCGAGAAGGCAAACCTGATCGCTGAGATTTAGCGGCGCATTGGAGATAACGGGCATCACGAGAACTACGTATCAGGTTTTGAGGAAGAGTGAACCATGGCAAGTGTTCTGTACCAGTCGATCGAAATGTTGAGCCGCGACAAGGGCATTGAGCCCGAGATCGTGGTCGGTGCCGTTGAGGATGCCATTGCCTTGGCGACCCGCAAGTACTATAAAACCCAGGAGAATATGCGCGCCGAAATGGATCGCGAGACGGGCGAGATTCGTGCGTACGTGTTCAAGACAGTCGTGGAGGCGCCAGAGCAGGTTGAGGACGAGATCAACCAGATCACGCTAGAACAGGCTCGCGAGCTGGCACCTGAAGTGGAGATTGGAGGAGAGCTTCGGTTCTACAAGGACACGACGCCGCTCGGCAGGATCGCAGCGCAGATGGCCAAGCAGGTCATCTTCCAGAAGGTACGCGAGGCGGAGCGGGACACCGTCTTCAACGAGTACAACCATCGTGCCGGTGAGGTGTTAACCGCGACGGTAAAGCGCCTCGAGCCGATGGATGTGATCTTTGACCTGGGGAAAGCTGAAGCGAGGATGCCGAAGCGCGAGCAGTCCCGGCTGGAGCAGTTTTCTGTTGGCGAACGCGTCCGGGTCGTCCTGCTTCGCGTTGATCGCGCGGCCAAGGGACCGCAGGTGATCGTCTCACGTGCTGCTCCCGCGCTCGTACAGAACCTCTTCCAAAGCGAGGTTCCTGAGATTTATGACGGCACGGTAAGCATCCGCGCAATCGCCAGGGAGGCCGGTGAGCGGACCAAGATCGCCGTTATGAGCCGCGATAAGGACGTCGATCCTGTCGGCGCGTGCGTTGGCATGAAAGGAATGCGCGTTCAGTCGATTATCCGCGAGCTGCGCGGCGAGAAGATTGACATTATCGAATTTTCGGAAGAGATTACGACCTTCGCCGAGAAGGCGCTCCAGCCGGCGAAGGTCAGCCGCGTCTCGATCGTCGATCTGGCCGAGAAGCAGATCGAGGTGATCGTTGACGATACGCAACTCTCCCTCGCAATCGGCAAGAAGGGCCAGAATGTCCGGCTTGCGGCGAAGCTCCTACAGTGGAAGATCGACATCAAGAGCGAAGAGGAGAAGCGCCAGGAAGTAGAGCAGCAGATGCAGGCGATGTCGGGCGGTCCAACGACGCCGATTGAGCAGATCAGCGCTCTTGGAGAGCAAATCCTTGAGAAGCTGATTGCAGCCGGCATTACCACCGTTGAAGAACTTGCCGACATGACACCCGAGCAGCTGGAAGAGGTTCCGGGTATCGGCGAAAAGACAGTTGAGAAGATTTCGATCGCTGTTCGTGAGTATTTCGAGCAGGGGTCGGAGCGGGAAGCAAGCCCGGAAAGCGATACGACCGGGGACACAACGAGGACAGAACTGATTGAAGCAAGCGCAGAGGAGAGCTCAATGGAAAAGACACCGGAAGAGATTCTGGCCGAAGAGGCAGGTACTGGCGAGGCGGAAGAGTTGCAGGATGTTTCAACCGAAGAGATTGCCGACGCTGAGGAAGCAGATTCCGCAAGCGACGCCTTTACCGAAGCGGACGCTCGTGAAGAGATGATAGAGCGCGATAACGATACTGTAGATTCGCTGGTCAACGAAGCCCAGGAGGTCTCCGATGAGGGGATCGATACCGACGGACATGATCGTGGTTAGCCGAAACGGCCACGCAACGCAACATTACGGGGTTCGCGAAGATCGCGATTTCAGTAATAATAAAAACAGTAACGATTCCTACCTCAATGGGGCTGATATGACCAGCTAAGGGCGCAAGGAAGCGAAAAGGGACGGATGAGCAAAGTTCGCATTAACGATCTGGCACGAGAACTGGAAGTAAAGAGCAGGCCGATCCTCGATGCGCTTGAGGCGATCGGCGTGTCTGGAAAGACGCATTCCAGCTCCATCGAAGCCGACCAGGCCGAGAGGGTTCGGGAGTACTTCAAGAACGGTAGCCGGGGCTCCGGTGGGTCGCGGCACACAGCCGAGCACAAGCCGAAGTTCGACTTGTCCAATATCTCAAAGCCCGGGGATGCCATGAAGGCTATTCTCGAGCGGAAACAGGCGGACGCCTCCGGCGTTCGGGTGATTCCCCCCCCAACCCGTCCCACTGCAGTCGCTCCTGCACAGAGTGCCCCAGTGGCGACTCCGGCGGCAAAGCCTCCAACTTCGATCACTGTCGCGCCGCCTGCGCCAACCGCGACGCCTGCGCCTCGGCGAATCGTTCCGCTGCCCCGTCAGCAGGCAAATATTGTTGCTCCACCACCACCGCCGGCGATTGCGAGCCGTCCCCCGGTCGGTCCGGTAATTGCTCGTCCTCCCGCCGTCTCCTCGGTTCCCGCTGTTTCATCGGCTCCGGTAACGGAGCGTCCAGCCGTCGCAACCGCGGCTGTAACGGCACCTCTTGCGCCACGCCCAGTCGCTGCGGCTTCAGTACCGACCCCCGTGGCCACGACTGCCCCCGCAGCCCCACCGCCCTTGATTAGCACGGCGGTACCAGCGCCGGTAATGGAAAGCTCGACACCCGTCCAGGTGTCCGCAGCCGCATCGGAGCCTGCAGAAGCACCTCCGTCTACGCCGCCGGCACCTGCGCCGCGACGCGTCATCATGCCACAAACTGGACCGCGGCCAATTTACACTGCTCCTCCGGTCGCCCCGGGCACCCCGGCGAGAGGACGTCCCATTTTTGACCGGCCACGCCCTGGGCAGGCTCCCGGAACGCCGGGGTATCGCCCGGGAACTCCGGGAAGTTCTGCGGCTGGCGCTCCGGGTGCTCGTCGTCCGATGCACCCGACAAGGACTTTTCCAGGCGGACCAACCGGTCCCGGTGGCGTACCTGGTCGGCCCGGCTTTGCACCGGGCGCGACGCGGCCTGCCTTTGGAGCGCGGCCTGGCTTTGGAGCAGCTCGGCCTGCAGGGGCACCCGGGGTAATGCCCGGACCCGGCGAGAACCCCAGCGGCATGCGCCCTGCGGCTCGACCTGGTCAGCGACGTGGCGGCCAGCGTTACGAGAAGTCGAAGGAAGGCCCGATGAAGGGCTTCCAGCCGCCACCACGTTATGGCGGTCAGCAGATCTCCCGCGAACCCCTGCCAATCACCAAAACAATTACGGTGACGGAAGGCATCAGCGTGAAGGATCTTGCCGAGAAGCTCGATGTCCGCGGCAAGGACCTGATCGCAACGCTGCTGATGAAGGGCGTGTTTGTCACAGTCAACCAGTCGCTCGAAGGCGAGCTGGTGAAGGACGTAGCACGTCAGTTTGGCGCGGATGCCCAGGTTATCTCGGTCGAAGAGCAGCTTGAGAACGAGGCGATTGAGGGCTTCCTCGAAGATACGACCGGCATGGTCGAGATCACACGTTCACCCGTGGTCACGGTCATGGGGCACGTTGACCATGGTAAGACTTCCCTGCTCGACGCTATCCGTTCGACGGACGTTGCGGCGGGCGAGGCGGGTGGCATCACGCAACATATCGGCGCCTATAAAGTCCACGTGACCAAGCCTGATTCGCCGGCGTTTGGGCGTGAGATCGTGTTCCTCGATACGCCGGGTCACGAGGCCTTCACGCGCATGCGTGCTCGCGGAGCGAAGATCACGGATATCGTCGTGATCGTAGTTGCGGCTGACGACGGGGTAATGCCGCAGACGCTTGAGGCTATCGACCACGCCAAGGCGGCCGACGTGCCGATCATCGTCGCGATCAACAAAATCGACAAGCCCGGAGCGAATGCGGACCGGATCAAGCAGCAACTGGGAGAGCGTGGACTGCAGCTTATCGGCTGGGGTGGTGACGTTGAGTTCGTTGAAGTGTCAGCGAAGCAGCGGATCAACCTGGACCGGCTTGAAGAGATGATCTGCCTGGTTGCGGACGTACATGAGCACAAGGCACAGCCGGACCGCCCGGCGGTCGGAACCGTGATTGAAGCTAAGCTTGATCGCGGCCGCGGTGCGGTTGCCAGCATCTTGGTACAAAACGGTACGCTGAAGTTGGGCGATAGCTACATCGTCGGCAATACTTTCGGCAAAATTCGAGCCATGTTTGATGATCGTGGACGTCCGATCACCGAGGCCGGCCCCTCTACTCCGGTCGAGATTCTTGGACTGGAAGGAATGCCGGACGCCGGCGATACCTTCCTCGTTATGGCAGACCGTGACAAGGCCAAGGGTATTGCGCAGTACCGCAAGATGAAGGAGCGCGAGGCGCAGCTTGCCAAGAGTTCGCGCGTATCGCTTGAGGGTCTAGCAGAGCAGATCAAGCATGCTGGCATGAAGGATCTGAACCTGATCCTGAAGGGCGACGTGCAGGGTTCGGTCGAGGTGCTTGCCGATTCGCTCCAGCGGATGTCGACGGAAAAGGTCCGGGTTCGTGTTCTGCACTCGGGCGTCGGTGCCATCACTGAGTCGGACGTGCTGCTCGCATCAGCATCGAATGCTGTTGTGATCGGCTTCAACGTTCGACCAGATCGCAAGTCGGCCGAAGTTGCTGAGCGCGAGAATGTCGAGATCCGTCTTCACTCGATCATCTACGAGCTGCAGGATGAGATTACAAAGGCGATGTATGGTCTGCTCGAGCCAGTGTTCAAGGAGAACTATGCTGGACGCGCTGAGGTGCTGCAGGTCTTCAAGATCACCAAGGTCGGACAGATCGCCGGCTGTCGCGTAACTGATGGGCTCATCCGGCGGGATGCGCAGGTGCGAGTACTGCGCGATGGAGTCGAAGTCTATAAAGGCAAGATCGCTTCGCTCAAGCGGGTCAAGGACGATGTGTCGGAGGTTCGCCAAGGTGTTGAATGCGGCATTGATCTTGCCAACTTCAAGGACATCAAGGCAGGCGACATCATCGAGTCGTTCACGACGGAGAAGCTGGCAGACGAGCTTGGCGAGAACTCCATTCTTGCCCGCAAGGCTGAGAAGGAAAAGGCTGCTGCTGCCGCAGCAGCAAGCGCAGCGTCAGCTCCGGTTACCGTGTAACTGCTTGGCGTTGCGTACCGTGAGAGCGTACTCCTCTGGAGTACGCTCTCCTTTTTGGGAACGAGGAAATATAATCGACCCTTCGAGGTTTCCCATGAATCTCACTGCAATACAGGCCGCACTGCTCGAGCTAAAGCTGGATGGCTGGATCTTCTATGACCATCATCATCGCGATCCGCTGGCGTATCGCATCCTTGGCCTGGATGAACATGCCCATGTGACGCGGCGCTGGTTCTACTTGATCCCGGTTGTGGGCGAGCCGCGGAAGCTGGTTCATCGGATTGAGAGTGGGCGTCTGAATGCCCTGCCGGGGAGCAGGACGGAGTACTCGTCGTGGCAGGAGCTCGAAGCCGGCGTGGCTACGATGCTGGCTGGCAGAACCCGGCTGGCGATGCAATACTCTCCCCGGAACGCGATCGTGGCGATCTCGCTAGTGGACGCGGGCACGGTCGAGATGCTGCGAGAGTTGGGGAAAGAGATTGTCAGTTCGGCGGACCTGGTGAGTCAGTTTGAGGCGGTGTTGAGTGAGGCGCAAATCGCGACCCACTATGCAGCGCAGGTGAAGATCGATCGCATCCTGGCGGCTGCTTGGCGGGAGATTGGAGAACGGGTAAGTCAAGCCGGGACCAATGAATACGCCATGGTTGCGTACCTTCAGGAGGCCATGCGGCGTGAGGGGTTGGTGTGGGAGCATGGGCCGAATGTGAGTTGCGGGGTAAACAGTGCCGACTCGCACTACGAGCCTTCTGCTGAAAGTCCGAAGCCGATCCAGACGGGAGACTTCGTGCTGATCGACATATGGGGGAGGCTCGATGAGCTGGGCTCGTGCTGGTACGACATCACGTGGACGGGTGTTGTTGGGCGAGAACCCACGCCGCGGGAGCAGCTCGTTTTTGAGACCGTGCGGGATGCCCGAAATGCTGCAGTTGAGGCAGTGCGGAAGGCCTATGCGGCGGGTGTGCCGATCGCTGGTTGGGAGGCCGATGATGCTGCCCGAGCGGTAATTCGCGAGGCCGGTTTCGGAGAGTGGTTTACCCATCGAACAGGGCATAACATCGCCACGGATCTGCATGGAAACGGGGCGCATCTGGATAACCTGGAAACGCACGATGAACGAGTTTTGCTGCCAAATACGTGCTTTTCGGTCGAGCCCGGGATCTATTTTCCAGGGGAGTTCGGAGTCCGGAGTGAGGTCAATATGGTCACCCGTCCAAGATATGCTGAGGTTACTGGCGCGATGCAACAGAAGCTGGTGCGGATCTAGCGAGCAGGCACTCTACGGCTGCTATGATGAGGGTTGATGGCGACGAATGCACAGGTGGTTACGCGGGTTCAAGGCAGGTCGCCTGTGTCGCCGATACTGATTCTTTTTGCGGGCTGGCTGGTACCGGGAGCGGGGCATTTCCTGCTGCGGAAGTGGGGACGCGGCGCACTGCTGCTGGTCTCGATCGTGGCTATGTTTGCCATTGGGATTTCGTTGCAAGGTAAGGTCTATGTCCCGAATACCTCGGAATTACTGGATATTTTGAACTTTGCCGGAGATCTTGGGGCGGGAGCACTGTATTTTGGGGCTCGTGCGATGGATCTTGGCGCCTCGTCTGTGCAGACGGCGGTGGCCGATTACGGGAGCAAATTCATCGTGGTTGCGGGGCTGCTTAACGTGATCTGCGCAGTAGACGCGCACTCTTTAGCGACGGGGAGGAAGCGGTCGTGATGCTCTCCCACTTCAGCGCTATGGTGCTGTTTGCGCTTTTCTGCTCCGTTGTCTTCGGGATTACACAGCGTTCGGAACCGCAGAAAATGACCCGTTTTGGAGCATTTTGTTTTGTGCTTTTCGTGGGCGGCACGATCGCGGCGGGCTGGCTGATGTGGCTGATCAAGCATTAAGTACTACAAAACTGTAGCTATAAACAAGGCCATTGTAGTTACAACTTTGTAGTACTATAACTACAGTTTTGTAGGTACATCTTATGATTGGCTACCTTGACAAAAAGGCCCCTTTTCAGGGGTCCTTCTGTCAAGCTCACGATCTTTTAGCAGTGTCAACCAAGAGGCGCATCCGGGATGGATGCGCCTCTTTTAGCCGGGCACGGAGATGTTGCTTGTGCTATCTACCTATGGTTCAGCGTTCGGGTCAGGGGCTTCGCCGGGGTGCTGCTCTTCCATCTGTTTGGCTAGCTCTTCGCGCTTCTTCTCGCGAGCTTCGGCGCGCTTCTGAGCCTTCTCGTTGAGCTCGTGTTCGGCCCCGAGAAGCTCGATGTAGGCCATCTCGGCGGCGTCCCCTTTGCGGGCTCCCAAGCGTGTGATGCGGCAGTAGCCACCGGGGCGCGCGGCGTAGCGTGGGGCGACGACGTTGAAGAGGCGGTCGACCGACTCAGGCGTCATCATGTAGGAGAGTGCCTGGCGGCGTGCGTGGACGGTGCCGCGCTTGCCGAGGGTAATCATCTTCTCGACGATCGGCCGGGTGGCCTTGCACTTGGTAATGGTAGTTTCGACGCGATCCATCAGGATGATCGAGGTGACCAGATTCCGCAGCATGGCACGGCGGTGGCTGGTGTTTCGTCCTAGTTTAAATCCTGCATTGCGGTGACGCATGGCGGTGATCTCCTTCGACTCGGCTTATGCCGTGAGTCGGTTACTGCTGGATAGCGCATCGTAGAGCGGCGCCGTGGTACGGGTAAGACGGTGCAAATCTGCGGGAGAGTGAACCCCTCGGCTCACTCTCCCGGACAGGTTAGAAGTTCTCTGGCTCGTTGGCGGCGGGGAGGTCGAAGTCTTCGTCGTCCTCGTCGTCCTCATCATCGTCATCATCAAAGTTGCCGAAGGAGGCGGCGAGGGTGGCGGCGGGCAGGACGGAGGTTGGTCCGGGCTGCGGGTTGCCGTTCTCATCGATCTTCATGCCAAGGGAGAGGCCCATCTGCGCCAGGATCTCCTTGATCTCGTTGAGCGATTTGCGACCAAAGTTTTTGGTCTTGAGCATCTCAGCTTCGGTCTTCTGAATGAGCTCGCCGATGGTGGCGATATTGGCGTTCTTAAGGCAGTTGTAGCTCCGGACGGAGAGCTCAAGCTCTTCGACGGAGCGATTAAGATTTTCATTGCGGATCGCGGGACCGTCGAGGTGCTCATGACCCTGCTCCATCTCCTCTTCAAAGTTGATGAAGATGGTCATGTGATCTTTGAGGAGCTTGGCGGAGAGGCCTAGAGCGTCAGCGGGAAGGACGGTACCGTTCGTCCAGATCTCGATGGTGAGCTTGTCGAAGTCGGTGATCTGACCGAGACGGGCTGCCTCGACGAGGTAGTTGACCTTGCGGACTGGCGAATGGACGGAGTCGACGGGGATGAAGCCGAGGCCGAGGTCGCCGTCGAAGTTCTTGTCGGCGGAGATGTAGCCACGGCCGCGCTTGAGGCGCATCTCCATGTCGATTTTGCCACCTTCGGAGACAGTGCAGATGTAGACGTTCTTGTCGAGGATCTCGACGTCGCCATCGGCCTCAATCATGCCGGAGGTGATGACGCCGGCGGTCTCGGCGCGGAGATAGAGCGCCTTGGGGCCATCGCCTGCAAGCTTGAAGGGAATCTGCTTGAGGTTGAGGATGATGTCGGTCGCGTCTTCCACGACGCCGGTGATGGACTGGAACTCGTGCAGGACGCCTTCGATGCGGACGGCGGTGACGGCAGCGCCTTCGATCGAGGACAACAGGGTACGGCGGAGGGCGTTGCCGATGGTCGTACCGAAGCCGCGCTCAAAGGGCTGCGCGGAGAACTTGCCGTATTTATCGGTCAGTGTTTCGGTTTCGACGGCGAGACGCTTGGGCTTTTGAAAACCTCTCCAGAACATGTGTTTCTCCTTATCCGGCTCACTCGCGATGCATTCTGCGACGTGGCGGGGTGGTGCGGTTGCCAGTTGGGTTGTAGGTGCAGGGACCAGGGCCTAAGGACTAGAACCTAGAAGACCTTCGTGCTTCTGCGGCGCGACGGAGGAGAGTCGATTCCCTCTGCCGCGCTGCGGAATGATAAAGCTTATTTCGAGTAGAGTTCGACGATGAGCTGCTCGTTGACGGGCAGGCTGATGTCTTCGCGCTTTGGCAGGGCGACGATCTTGCCAGTGAGATTGTCCCGGTTGATGTCGATCCAGGTAACGGAGCGTTGACCGGCGGCGAAGTTCTTCGACTCTTCGAGGATGACGAGGGCCTTTGAGCCTTCGCGGATGGCGATCTCGTCACCGACCTTGCACTGGAAGGAAGGAATGTTAACTTTGCGGCCATTGACGAGGACGTGACCGTGGCGGACGACCTGGCGGGCCTGGCGGCGCGACATGGCGAAGCCGAGGCGGTAGGCTACGTTGTCAAGGCGGGTCTCAAGCTGCTGGAGCAGGAGTTCGCCGGTGACGCCGGTCTTGTTGGC
>CAXTLS010000041.1:7833-39261 GCA_964245235.1 uncultured Acidobacteriaceae bacterium | reverse complement strand
AAGACCGAGAAGCCGCCGTGCTTGGTAGCGACGTTGTTGATCAGCTCCTGGATGATGACCGTCTTGCCCACACCGGCGCCGCCAAACAGGCCGATCTTGCCGCCCTTGAGGAACGGCTGGATCAGGTCGATCACCTTGATGCCCGTCTCGAACATCTCTTCCGAGGTCGACTGTTCGTCAAATGCCGGCGCCTGCCGATGGATCGGCATATGCACCTTCGCGTTTACCGGCCCAAGCTCATCGACCGGCTCGCCCAGCACATTCAGCACACGGCCCAGCGTCTCGCGCCCGACTGGCACCATGATGCCGTTGCCGGTATCGATCGCCTTCATCCCGCGAACCATGCCCTCGGTCGCCACCATCGCGATGCACCGCACGCGACCTTCGCCCAGATGCTGCTGCACCTCGACCACCACGTCGAGCGGATTGGGCACATCAAACCCATCACTCACGATCCGCAGCGCCTGAAAGATCGGCGGCATTTTCGCTTCTTCGAACTGCACGTCAACGGCCGGGCCGCTGATCGAAATTACTTTGCCAATATTCTCGTCTGCCATAGTCTCTTGTCTCTTCTGGCCGACCCCTTACAGGGCCGCCGCACCGCTCACAATCTCGATAATCTCCTTGGTAATCGCCGCCTGCCGCACCCGATTCATCGTCAGGCTCAGCGAGTCGATCAGATCGCCGGCGTTCTTCGTCGCCGCATCCGTTGCCGTCATGCGCGCCGCGTGCTCCGCCGCCACACTCTCAAGCAGCGCGTGAAAGATCTGCGTCGTCACATACCGCGGCATCAGGTTGCGAAACAGCTTCTCCGGCGTCTGGTCGAAGATATAATCCACATCCGCCGTGCCGAACTTCTTCGCCTCCTGCTCCATCACCGACTCTTCAGGCTCGTTCACGCTGATGCCCTCGGACGCAGCCGCCTTTACCGCCGCATCCCGCTGCTCCTCCGTCATCACCTCGGAGGCCGTAATCTCCTGCGTCCCCAGCTTGCGAATCGGCAGCAGCTTCTCGACCACCACACGCTGCGAGATGACCGACCGAAACTCGTTGTACACGAGATACACGGCATCGATCTCCGCCCGCTCGTAGCGCTCGATGATCGAACGCGCCATCTCCCCAACCGCCTCGAAATCCGTCTTCGCCAGCAGATCGGTATGCTCGGCCGCTACCTCGACCTTCGCCCCGCGGTGTCGGATCGTATCGTAATGGGTCGAGAGATCGTTATCGTAGTGCTGCTCCGTTTTCTCGTAGTTCGCCGCCGGATACTTCTTCTTGTAAAGCGCGATAGCCTTCTTACCCACCGGCTCAACATCGATATTCTGATCCATGCCCAACCGTGAATCGATGAACTTCTGCGCTGCCTTGCCAATGTTCGCGTTGAAGCCACCGGCAAATCCTTTATCGCCCGCAATCACGATCACGAGGACGTTCTTCTCCTCGCGCTCGACCAGCAGCGGATGCAGCACCTCGCCCGTCTCTTCGTTATAGAGATCGGTCCGGCGCACCAGCGACTCCAGCACATTCGACAGCATCTGCGCATACGGCCGCGCCTGCATCGCCCGCTCCTGCGCCCGGCGCAGCTTGGCCGCCGAGACCATCTTCATGGCCTTGGTAATCTGCCGCGTGTTCTTCACACTGCGGATGCGGCGCCGTAGATCGAGGACGTTTGCCATAGATTACTTGTTGCCCACCATCGCGTTTGCTGAGGTCGACGGGGCCGCCGCCAGCTCCTTCTTGTCCGCCTCCGCCTTATCCTTCAAGCCAGCGAGGAAGCTCTGCTTGTAGTCCTTGATCGCCGCCGTCAGCCGCCCACGAATATCGTCATCGAGCGCCTTCTTGGTTGCGATATCGGTTAGGATCTCCGGATGCGCCGACTCGAGATACGGATAGTAGCCGTCCTCAAACGCCCGCAGATTATTCACCTCAACATCGTCCAACAGGCCGTTCACACCGGCGAACAGAATCGCCACCTGCTTCTCCGCCGAGAGCGGCTGAAACTGCGGCTGCTTCAACAACTCCGTCAATCGCTGACCGCGATTCAGCTGCTGCAGCGTCACCTTGTCCAGGTCCGAGCCGAACTGCGAGAACGCCGCCAGCTCGCGATACTGCGCAAGGTCCAGCTTCAGCGTCGACCCCACCTGTTTGGTCGCCTTGGTCGCCGCTGAAAATCCAACGCGCGATACCGACAGGCCCACGTTCACAGCCGGCCGCACGCCCGAGTTGAACAGGTCCGTCTCAAGAAAGATCTGCCCGTCGGTGATCGAGATCACGTTCGTCGGAATGTACGCCGACACGTCGCCCGCCTGCGTCTCAATAATCGGCAGCGCTGTCAGCGAACCGCCACCCAGCTTGTCGCTCACCTTCGCGCTGCGCTCCAGCAGCCGCGAGTGCAGGTAGAAGACGTCGCCCGGATACGCCTCGCGCCCTGGCGGCCGGCGCAGCAGCAGCGATATCTCGCGATAGCTCGCCGCGTGCTTCGAAAGATCGTCATAAATGATCAGCGCGTGCTTGCCGCTGTCCCGGAAGTACTCGCCCATCGCGGTCGCCGCGAACGGTGCAAGATACTGCATCGGGGCTGGTTCCGACGCCGTCGCCGCCACCACGATCGTGTACGCCATCGCCCCATATGACTCGAGCGTCTGCACCACCTGCGCCACCGACGACCGCTTCTGCCCGATCGCGCAGTAAATGCAGATCAGGTTGTTCTTCGCCGAGTTGATGATCGTGTCGAGCGCGATTGCCGTCTTGCCTGTCTGCCGATCGCCGATCAGCAGCTCGCGCTGCCCGCGCCCGATCGGGATCATTGTGTCGATCGCCTTGATACCCGTCGCCATCGGCTCACGTACCGACTGGCGGTCAATCACGCCCGGCGCCAGCCGCTCCACCGGCAGCGTCTGGTCGGTATTGATCGGTCCTTTATCGTCAATCGGCTGGCCAAGCGCATTCACCACGCGGCCAATCAGCGCCTCGCCCACCGGCACCGACATGATCTTGCCCGTGCGCTTCACCTGGTCGCCTTCGCGCAGCTCGGTGTAGTCGCCGAGCAGCACCGCGCCTACTTGGTCTTCATCGAGATTCATCGCCAGCCCCGCCACACCGTGCGGAAAATCGATCAGCTCGCCCGCCATCACCTTGTCGAGCCCATGCACGCGCGCGATACCGTCGCCGAGCGAGATGATCGTGCCGACCTCGTCCACCTGAATGCGCTGCTCGTAGTTGTCAATCTGCTGGCGAAGCAGCTCGGTAATCTCGTTTGCGTTGATCTGGGGCATAAAATCCTTGAACAAAATCCGTTGTCTGTTCTTGTTTCTGTCCGTTGCCTGTTCTGCGCTTCTTATCTGCTAGCGACACATCGTGTGGCTCTTGTCTCCACGCCGTCAGGCGTTGATCAGCCTGTCCTTCAACTGCTGCAACTGCGCCCGCACCGAGCCGTCATAGACCGTCGATCCAATCCGTACCACCGCGCCGCCCAGCAGCGCGGCATCTTCCCTGTAACTCGCCCGAACCTTGCCGCCGGCCAGCCGCGCGACCTGCTCCTCGAGCGCCCGGCGATCCTCCTCATGCAGAGGATGTGCACTCGTAATCTCCGCCTCCGCAATGCCCGAATCCTCATCGGCCACCAGGTCGTACTCGGCGAGGATCTCGTCGAGCGACCCCAGCCGTTGATGGTCGATCATTACGGCAATGAAGTTCCGCACCTCACGAAACATCCCGATCCGTCCCGCGATCGCGTCCAGCAGCCGCAGCTTCTGGTCCTCCGGGATCGAGGGATTCAGCAGCACCTCGTGCAGCTCCGGGCTGTCGTGCAGCGTACCTGCAAAGTCGCGCATCTGCTGCTGTGCCACAGTAACGTCAAGATTTTTCGCGGCCATCACCTGGGCCAGCGCATGCGCGTATCGAGGAGCGAAGACCGCCATCAGTTCCGCCCTCCCTGGTCATCGCTCAGCCGCCGCGCAAAATTCTGCACCAGCAGCCGATCCGTCTCCGCGTTCACCACCAGCTTGCGCCCCGCCTGCTCAATCGCCAGCTCCGCCGCATACCGCTGCAGCTGGCGATGCGCATGCACCGTCGCCGCCGTAATCTCCTGCTCGGCCGCCGCCAGGATCTTCTGCTTCTCTTCCTCAACCGAGGCCTTGATGCGCTGCTCGTCGAGCGCGGAGTCCTTCTCCGCCTGCGCCTTCATCCCGGCAATCTGCTCATCGAGTTTCGCCAGCCGCGCTTCTACACTCCCCAGACGCGCATTCGCCTCTTCGGTCGCCGTCCGCGCATCCACAAGACTCTTCTGGATGGTCGTGCTCCGGTTGCGAAAGGTCTTCGGCAGGGTCCTTACCAGGAACCAGCCGATCAGCCCCACCAGCACGATGAAATTCACCACCTGGAACGCTGTCCCCGCCTGGTCCGCGTTCAGCCCGAGCTTCGCGCCAAGCGCGCGCACTGTAGGCGACTTCAGGTAGGCCGCGTTCTCATCTTCCTCGCCTTTGTTCGCCGCGGGCGACTGAGCCGACGGGGTGCTCTCCGTCCCGCCTGCCGTAGCGGGAGGATGACCTTCCTGCGCCACCATCTTGCTAGCCGGCACACCGATCAGGCCCAAAAACAGCAGCACCGGCAGCCATCGTCTCATTGCAGACTTCATCACTGCGCAGCCTCCGACGGAGCCACACCGGCCGGCAGCACGGCCCGCAAAATCTGCGCACTGAGTTCCGCGCTCAGACCTTCAATCTGCTGCCGCGCCGTCCCCGCACCCTGCTCGATCTCCTGGCGCGCCGTCCGGATCCGGTCCTGCATCGACTCCCGCAGTTCGCCCAGGGCCGCGTCACGCTCAGCACTCCACTGCTTCAGCTTCTGATCCCGTGCCTGGAAGATCTCCGCCTTCGCCGCGCGGAGCTTGTCTTCATACACCGCCGTCTCGGCCTCGGCCGCCGAGATCGCCCCGCGCGCCTGCTCCACCGCGCCGCTCGTCCGCGCCCGCCGCTCCGCCAGGATCTTGTCCATGGGGCGGCGCACCAGCAGGCCGTACGCCATCACCAGCAGGATAAACAGGACCATCGTCGGCACAGAGCCGAGCACGAGGCCACCAAGTTGATGCAATAACTGGTCCATGGAAGAGGGGGGCCGAAGCCTTCTTGATCCTTACGTTCTACTGATTACAGTAGGGTTACGACGCTTTGAAGGTCACCGAGCGATGGAAGCCGGCTGGGTTTTCGGTACTCCTATTTCTAGCAAGCCATGACGCGAGTGTCAACCGAAGCAGGCCACACCACGCAATGCGAACGCGCGCTGATCGAGATTATTCGGTCGATCATCAAACACGCGTTACCGATATACGTTGACTTCGCCCACTCGAGGCCTAAAATAGGAAGTACACCACGACCCTATGATCTGGGTCATACAGACCGCGTGATCCGGGACCCCACCTCCGCTCCCGTTCAGGCGGTCTGTACCTTTAACCGCCACTCCCTGGCAATCTCTCCACCGCAGTCCGCTCCCGGAATGCTCCAAACCGACCCAGCAGCGAAGCCGGCCCGCGCGCTGTAAAGTACGCCAGGTTTCCCTCGAACCGCTTCTCCTCGACCACCGCCCCACCCTCAAGCGCCGCAATCACCCCGCCCTCCGACTGCGGAACGCGAAACCGCGCCTCGATCAGCGGATCGACCACCAGGGCCTCATCGATCGCCGCCAGTAGCGCGGCCAGGCCATTATGCCGCAACCCCGAGACGGCGATCGCGCCGCCGCGCGTCAGGTTCTCCCGCTCTTCCGCGCTTACCAGGTCCGCCTTGTTCAGCACCTCGATTACCGGCTTGCCCGTCACATCGAGCTCCGCCAGCACCTGCTCCACCTGCGCCTTCTGCTCGTCCAGCATCGGGCTCGACGCATCCCGGATATGCAGCAGCAGCTCCGCCCGCTCCACCTCCTCAAGCGTCGCCCGGAAGCTCGTCACCAGCGTATGCGGCAGGTTGCGAATAAAGCCTACCGTATCGGACAACAGGATCTTCCGCCGCGACGGCAGCTGCAGTTGCCGCAGCTTCGGGTCGAGCGTGGCGAACATCCGCGACGACTCCAACACGCCCGCTTCGGTCAGCGCGTTGAACAGCGTACTCTTCCCCGCGTTCGTATATCCCACCAGCGCCACCACCGGCACCGGCACTGCTTCTCGCCGCTGCCGCTGCTGCTGCCGCGTCCGCCTCACCGCGTCCAGCTGCTCCTTCACCCGGTCGATCCGCAGGTTGATCTTCCGCCGATCCGTCTCGAGCTGCGTCTCACCCGGTCCCCTTGTGCCAATGCCGCCGCCAAGCTGCGACATCGACTTGCCCCGCCCCGCCAGCCTCGGCAGCTGGTACTCAAGCTGCGCCAGCTCTACCTGCATCTGGCCCTCACGGGTCCGCGCATGACGCGCAAAGATATCCAGGATCAGCTGCGTCCGATCGATCACCCGGCAGGGCAGCTTAGCCTCAAGGTTCCGCAGCTGCGACGGCGTCAGGTCGTGGTCGAACAGCACCACATCCGCGGCGGTTGAGGTCGCGACGCCTTCAATCTCCTCGAGCTTGCCCTGCCCCACCAGCGTCGCCGCATCCGGTCGCGGCCGATGCTGGACAATCGTCGCGGCAATCTCTGCGCCGGCGCTCCGGGCCAGCTCCTGAAATTCGGTCAGCCCAGCCTCGAAATCGAGCCCGGTCGCAGCCGCACTTACATCACCCGCGCCGTCTCCATCCACCAGCGCCGCCACGTGTCGCGCCAGCTGCGCCGCCCGCCCAACCTTGCGCCGCTCGCCGGTAAACTCGACCGCAACCAGCACCGCCCGCTCGCCGGTAGACGCAGGAGCGTGCACAGCGACCTGCTGCGCCTCCACCAGGCTGAGGCGTTGTGGCTTCTCTGATCCGCTCAATGGTGCCGCACCCTAACCTGCATTCGGCTCGCGGCCCGCAGGCTCATGCGCACCCGCGTTCGCCGGACCGCTTGATGGCCGGGCATCGCTTCGCGGCTCCGGACGCATCTCCGACTTCAACTCAATATGCGTTCCCGCACGGCCGCTCACCACCGTCGAGATCGCATGCTTGAAGATCAGTTGTTCCTGGCTGTTGTTCTCAAGCAGCACCGAGTACTTGTCAAACGACCGGATCTTGCCCGTCAGCTTGACACCGCTCACCAGGTAGATCGTAATCGGGCTCTTGTCTTTACGGACCGTATTAAGAAACGTGTCCTGAATATTCTGCGCCGGCTTTGGTTCCATAGTGCCGATCTCCTTCGTGTTCGAACAGTATTGAAAAAGTGGTCCCTGCAGTTACGATGTAACGCCCTGCCACTCAACGGTGCAGCCAATCGAGAAGCTTTCAACAAATTTGCAGCCGAAAAGCACCGCCTCCCGGACCAGCCGCCCCAAGACATCAGGTCTGCCAACAATACGAGGATGTTTCAAAAGTTACAACCCGGTAATTACCTTAGCCTGCCAGCCCGGCGCCGGGCCGCCGCTCGCGGTACGATGAACACCGTGGCCTCCCACTCCGCTTCCCCCATCGCGCCACCCCCAACACAGCCCATTCCGATGTTGGACTTCTCCCGCCAGTACGCCGTTATCCGCGACGAAGTCCTCGCCGCCATCGCCGCCGTCTGCGACTCCCAGCGCTTCATCCTCGGCCCTGAAGTCACCCGCTTTGAGCAGGCCGCCGCCCTCGCCTGCGGTGTCCCCCACGCCATCGGCTGCGCCAGCGGCACCGACGCCCTCTGGCTCGCGCTAGCCGCCGGCAGCGTTGGAAAAACCGCCGGCAGCATTGGAGAAAAGGCCGCCCGCATCGGGCCCGGCGACGCCGTCATCACCACTCCCTTCAGCTTCTTCGCCACCGCCAGCGCCATCCTCCGCACCGGCGCCACCCCGCTCTTCGCCGACATCGACCCCCTCACCTTCAACCTCTCTCCCGCCGCCACAGCCGCGCTCCTCGACACCCCGAAAGGGAACACCGTCAAGGCCATCCTCCCCGTTCACCTCTACGGCCAGTGCGCCGACTGGGACGCCTTCACCACCCTCCAGCACCACCACAATCTCCTCCTCGTCGAGGACGCCGCCCAGGCCTTCGGCGCTACGTGGAACGGCATCCCCGCCGGCGCCCTCGGCGACGCCGCCGCCTTCTCCTTCTACCCCACCAAGAATCTCAGCGCTTTCGGGGACGCCGGCCTGGTAACCACCCCCGACGCTGACCTCGCTGAACGCGCCACCATGCTCCGCGCCCACGGCATGCGCCGCCGCTACTTCCACGACGAGCTCGGCGCCAACTCCCGCCTCGACACCCTGCAGGCCGCCGTCCTCGAGATCAAGCTCCGCTACCTGCCCCGCTGGAACCAGCAGCGCCGGAATCTCGCCGCCCGCTACGACCAG
Organism: uncultured Acidobacteriaceae bacterium; assembly: GCA_964245235.1. Classification (GTDB taxonomy): domain Bacteria; phylum Acidobacteriota; class Terriglobia; order Terriglobales; family Acidobacteriaceae; genus Edaphobacter. The sequence continues at coordinate 30,890 of CAXTLS010000041.1, read as the reverse complement.
CTCTTCCGCACCGCCGGCCTCGCCGCCGCCAGCACAAACGGCGGCCTCGTCCTCCCCATCACCGACCCCCGGGCCGGCCACGTCTTCCACCAGTACGTCCTTCGCGTCCCCCGCCGCGATGCCCTCCGCCAGCACCTTGCCGACGCGTGTATCGGCACTGAGATCTACTACCCGCTCCCGCTCCACCTTCAGGCCGGCCTCGCCTTCCTCAGCTACCAGCCCGGCGCCTTCCCCCACACCGAGCAGGCCGCCGCCGAGGTCCTTGCCCTCCCCATGTACCCCGAGCTTCGCCACGACGAGCAGGACGCCATCGTCCACGCCATTGCCGCCTTCTACAGCTGAAGCAGCCGTAAGCAGCCGGCATCCAGACCAGCCAGCAGTCCAGACCAGCCCAGCAATCCCCGCCGCGCCCCGCGCATCAGAGCCTCCAACCCTCCGGAGAAGCCCGATGCCGCCCGAACTGACCCACCACACCGTCACCGTCAACAACCTCAAAATGCACTACGTCGAGGCCGGCACCGGCGCGCCCGTCTCCACGGCTTCCCTGAGACCTGGTTCGCCTGGCGTCACCAGATCCCTGCCCTTGCCCGGCACTACCGCGTTATCGCCCCCGACCTCCGCGGCTACGGCGACACCCAGAAAGCCACCTCCGGCTACGACAAGCGCACCATGGCCGCCGACGTCCTCGCCCTCATGCACCACCTCGGCATCGAGAGGGCCGCCATTGTCGGCCACGATCGCGGTGCCCGCGTCGCTACCCGCTTCGCCAAGGACCACCCCGAAGCCACCGGTCGCCTCGTCGTCATGGACAACATCCCCACCCTCACCATCTTCGAACGGATGGATGCCCGCACCGCCCGCGGCCACTGGTTCTTCCTGTTCAACAACGTCCACGACCTCCCCGAAGCCCTCATCACCGGCCGCGAAGAGATCTGGCTCCGCTTCATCTTCAGCAGCTGGTGCTACAACCCCGAGCTTTTCACCCCGGAGGAGATCGCCACCTACGTCCGCGCCTATCGCCAACCCGGAGCCCTGCGCGGGGCCTTCGACGACTATCGCGCCGGCCAGCAGGACGTCGAGCAGGATCAAGCCGACCACGACCACAAGATCGCCTGTCCAACCCTCGTCCTCTGGGGCGAAGACTTCGCTTCAGGCGGCAAAATGTGGGACTTCCGCGAGGTCTGGCGCCAGTACGCCGAGAAACCCGAGTTCCTCTCGCTCTCCCACTGCGGCCACCTGCCCCACGAAGAGCAGCCGGAGGCCGTCACCGAAGCCCTGCTCAAGTTCCTCACCGGCTGGAAAGGCTAGCGTGGCAGCAGCCGTATCCCGCTCGTTCCGGTAGACTTGACGAGACCTGTCCCAAACAGGCCTCACGTCAGGAACCCTAATTTCATGAGATTGCGTCTCCTCGCACCACTTGCTGCCGTCCTGGCCCTCGCCACCGGCGCAGCCCACGCCCAGGTCGGCATCTATCTCACCCCGACCTTCTCCCGCATCACCAACACCACGCCGGACAGCTCCGTCTTCGCCTTCCTCGGCACCAACAACACCTCGCGCGCCTTCGAGGGCTTCCGCGTCGGTCTCTACGATGATCTGCTGCACTCGCCCAAGGTCGAAACCGGCCTCGATCTGCGCGCCGGCATCATGCGCGGCGGCGGAGCCCGTCTCGCCGACTTCCTGATCGGTCCCCGCTTCACCTTCAAGCCCCAGTCGACCTTGCTCCGGCCCTACGTCCAGATCGAAGGCGGCGTCGGTTCCACCAGCGCCGCCCATAATCCCCTCACCGTCAGCAAAGGCCAATACGGCTTCCAGGCCGGAGTCGATCGCCCGCTCGGCCACGTCGTCGAATTCCGCATCATCGAGGTCGGCTACACCTTTCTCCAGACCGTGAGCAGCGGCACCATCAACGCCGGCACCGCGCTCCCACCCGCCTCCCGCATCCTCACCTTCGGCACCGGCCTCGTCTTCCGCCTGCCCTCGCCCAAGATCCCCTAGCCCCCAACGAAGACCCCCCCGACCCCCACGGTATGGGCAGGCTTCGTCCAGCCCCATCTGTCATCCTCTCCCCACCCATCCCTACCGCCGGTGCTTCTTCTTCGTCTCATCCGGCGGCACCGGGTGTGCCTCCTCCGGCGCCACCTCACCCGTCACCAGCACCCGGTGCGTGATATTCCCCTCCAGCCGATACGTCTTCACAAACGTCTTCCTCGGCGTGATCGCCCCCGTCACCGCATCCGGCACCACCGGCCCTGCGTCCGCCGACAGCACACGATACCGGAACGCCGGCAGGCTGATCGTCCCGATCGGCCCCTTCTCCCCCGGATCTTTCAGGGTCGTCACCTCGACCGGCAGGTAGCCCTCGATATTCTTCTCGCGGAATCCCGTCTCATAACGATGCTTCTTCGCGTTCCAGATAAACAGCCGGATCTGGTCGAAGTCGTACGGCAGCCCCGCCTTGTACGGGCTCAGCACCGTCAAATACTCCGGAATATCCTTGTCATCCTGCGGCGCGTCCGGGTCGTTCACCTTGTTCAGGATGTACGCGCCCACGATCCGCTGTCCCTCCGCGTACCGGGTCAGTGAGTCCGGCGCATCCACATCCATCATCCGACTCAGCAGCCAGCCCGTGTGCCCCTGCGCGTCGCGTATCAGCCACCAGTCCTCCATCGCCGGCGGCAGTGGCGCCTCTGCCACCACCGCTTTCCCCGCGACCCCACCCTTCGCACCCGCAGGCCCAGCAGCGCCGGCCCCACCGGGTGCCCCATTCTTCGCAGCCTTATCGCGAAGGGCGGGATTGACTGCCGCCGGTGTAGCCGCCACACTCGCCCGCGCCCGCATCGGCGGACCCGCCGCCGTCTTCACCAGCGTCGCCCGCGACAGCAGCTGCAGCTTATCGCCCTCCGCCAGCCGAAAGAGCTTGTCCGTATCCCGCCCCGGCTTCAAATGCAGGTACACCTCGTCCCGCACCACCGCCGAAGCCACCGCCGGATCGCCCGCATGTGCCTTCTTCAGATCGCCAAAGCCGTCGAAGATCTCCTGCGGCACCACCACCTTCTCATCGATCCAGCCCTGCTCGCCCTTCTCCGTCTGCACCCGCAGAAACCGCCGCCCATGCTCCAGCACCTTCAGCTTATCGCCGTTGTTCACCGTCCCCGTCCGGTTCGAAACCGCCGCCACCCGGTCGCGCAGAAACGTCGATTTTGCCGTCACATACACATAGCTGTCCGACAGCTTCGCCTTAAAGCGGGAGCAGCCACCCAGCCCCACCACCCATAGCAGCACCAGCACCCGGGCACCCGAACCACGTCGCAACCATCCAGAAAACATTGAGCGCACAGCGGCCAGGCCAGTCATCCCAAAGGGGTTCAGCGTACTGCAATCCATCCCTCTATACTACGTGGCCACGCCCGCAGCCCCGATGAAAAGACAGGTCGCTCAGTGCGTTCCAATCACCTGGAACGACCCCGCCGGATCAGTCCCACTCGCAGCCGTCGTATCCACGTCCAGCTTGCCCGCCACCGTCGCGTCGAAGCTGTACATGGTCAGGTCCGGCGCGCCGTTCACCGCCGCCGCCAGCACATACTTGTCGCTGCTCTCGCGCGCCAGTGACGACACCGCCGCGCCGCTCCCATAGGGCGACCCGCCCAGCGCCGCCAACACCGAGCCCGTCCCGATCGTGTAACCCGAAACTGTCCCGTCCGTCCGGTTCCCCACGTAGACATACTTGCCCGTACTGTCGATCAGCACCGAGAATGGCCCACCGCCCGCCGCAAATGGCGACCCCGTCACCGGCGTCAGCGCCCCGCCCGTTCCAATCGCGTACACCGCCAGCCCAGTCGTCGCCCCGCTCCGGGCGACATACAGATAGGTCGTCCCGCTGTCGATCGCAATCGCGTTATCGCTCGTCGTTGTCGACCCCGTCGGCAGCTGCTGGAAGGTCGTCGTCAGCGCCCCGGTCGTTGTGTTGAACGGATACACCAGGTCCCCACCCGTCCCGAGCGTCAGAAAGACATACGCGCCGTTCGGTGCCACCTTCACCATCCGCGCCACCGCAATGCCCCCGCCTGCCCCCACATACCCCGGCGTCGCCACCACCGACAGCGCCCCCGTCGTCGCGTTGATCTGGTATTCCTCAAGCGTCGCATTGTCCAGGCTCAGCGCAAACAACCACTGCCCGTCCGGCGACACATCAAGCGACGCCGACCCCAGCGTCGTAATCGCCACCGCGCTCCCCGAGTTCGCCGCCGTCAACACCCCCGTCGTCGCGTTGATGGTAAACGCATAAATCCCGCCCACCTCCGCCACATACAAAAAGCTGTTGCTCGGCGTGATGGCCATCGCCGTCACCGGCAGCGGCAGACTGTACGGCGAGCCCGAGATCGCCGTCAGCGTTCCCACACCCGCCGTCGTCGTCGCCACCGTAAAGCCCGTGATCGTGCTCGTCGTCGTGTTCGCAACGTAGACGAAGTCGCCAGTCGTCGTCGTTGTGCCAGTCGTCGTCGTCAACGGTGGAAAGAAGCCGCCGCACCCCGTCATCATCACCAGCCCGCTGGCAAGCAGCACCCCCAGCGCCCGCATCCCCAACCTCGTCCGTACCAGCATTGCAAAGTCCTCTCGTCCATCTTCGCAGCACCGCGTGCCCAGCCAAAGCCGGTCCGGCTCCATCCAGCCCCAACTCGTTCGACTCCCCCGCCCCGCAAAAGACATCCGCAACCGGCCGCAGCCATAAGACCTCCATCGCTGCCCGCAAAAGAAGAGGCGACCCGCCAGGGCCGCCTCTCACTACAACCATCAGGAAAACTAAGCATGCGCCAACTCGCGCTCCTGCACAATCTCCTTGATGTCCCGTCCAATCGCCTTCGCTACACCCTCGCCATACTTCGGATCGCACTTGTAAAAGTGGCTGATCTGCAGGTCCTGGATGCGCTGTTCCACCTGGCTCAGTGAGCCGGCAATGTTCGAGAACAGTCGCTGCTGCGCCGCATCGTCCATCATCCGGAACAGAATCCCCGGCTGCGAGTAGTAGTCGCCATCATGCTCCCGGTGATCCCACCGCCCGATCGTCGCCGAGTCCAGCGTTACCTTGCGCTCCGTGTACCGCGGATTCTGCCGCGGTCCGCCAAAGCTGTTCGGCTCGTAGTTCGGCGAGTTGCCGCCATTGTCCCCCAGCGCCATCGTTCCGTCGCGGTTGTACGTCGCATACGGGCACTTCGGCGTGTTCACCGGAAGCGACTGGTAGTTGCCGCCCAGCCGGTACCGATGCGCATCCGGGTAGCTGATCAGCCGCGCCTGCAGCATCTTGTCCGGCGAAAAGCCCATGCCCGGCACCACGTTGCGCGGCTCGAACGCCGCCTGCTCGATCTCGGCAAAGTAGTTCTTCGGGTTGCGATTCAGCTCCAGCTCGCCCACATCGATCAGCGGATAATCCGCATGCGGCCACACCTTCGTCAGGTCGAACGGGTTGATGTGGTAGGTCTTCGACTCGGCCTCCGTCATCACCTGCAGCTTCACGCTCCACTTGGGGAAGTCGCCCTTCTCGATCGAGCCGAAGAGATCGCGCTGTGAGTAGTCCATGTCGGTCGCGCGCATCTGGTCCGCCTCGTCCGCCATGAAGTTCTGAATTCCCTGCTTGGTCTTGAAGTGCCACTTCACGTAGAACAGTTCGTTCTTGTCATTGATCAGCGAGAACGTGTGCGAGCTGTACCCGTTCATGAATCGGTAGCCCTTCGGTGTCCCACGGTCGGACATCAGGATCGTCACCTGGTGCAGGCTCTCCGGCGACAGCGACCAGAAATCCCACATCATCGTCGGCGACTTCAGGTTGGTCTGCGGGTCGCGCTTCTGCGTGTGAATGAAGTCGCCGAACTTCAGCGGGTCGCGGACAAAGAAGACCGGCGTATTGTTGCCGACCATGTCCCAGTTGCCCTCTTCCGAATAAAACTTGATCGAGAAGCCGCGCGGGTCACGCTCCGTATCAGCCGAACCCTTCTCGCCACCGACGGTCGAAAACCGGATCAGCAGCGGGGTCTCCTTGCCGACCGTCTCGAACATCTTGGCCGTCGTGTACTTCGCCATCTCGGGGTTGGTGCACTTGAAGGTGCCATACGCGCCCGAGCCCTTGGCGTGGACGACGCGCTCCGGAATGCGCTCCCGGTTAAAGTGCGCCATCTTCTCAAAGAGCAGGAAGTCGTCGCCGACGATCGGCCCACGCGGGCCAACCGTCATGGAGTTTTGATTGTCACCGACCGGACGCCCAGCATCCGACGTCATAAAGCCCTCGCCGTGCGCGGGGCCGTTCGCTCCATCCTGAATGATCTCTGCCATGTAGTTCTCCTTTTCGTGCCGTGCCGTTTATTGCCTGTCGCCTGCTGCTGTTTGACATTTGGGGCAGATGCCGATGACGTCCACCGCATACCGCTCCACCAGAAAACCGTTGAGCGTCGTCCGCACCGGCGCAAGCTGCAGCTCCTGCTCCCCGATGTCAGCGATACTCTTGCATTTCGAACAGACCAGGTGATGATGTGCCCACTCATTCATCTCCACGCGAACCGTGCCGTGATGCAGGCTCACCTCGCGCAGCACCCCACTCTCGACAAACAGGTGGATATTCTTATAAACCGTAGCCAGCGAGATCGAAGGAATCTCCGCCCGCACCCGGGCGTAGACCTCCTCCGGACTGGGATGACCCTCCATTCCCTGCATCACCTCATACAGCACCTGCCGCTGGTGCGTAGCCGTAATCCCATGCTCCGCACATAACTCCCGAAACGGCTTAGCCCCGGTAGTCGGCACCTCAGGTTGGGCTTCAGTGGTCTGCACCGGCCCAGTGTATTCCTTCTCAAACGATAATAGTTATTACTCCGCAGCAATACTTATCCACAGGATGATCCCTCCACAATCCTGTCATCCAAAGCGAAGCGTCAGCAATCTTCGCGTTTCGCCCTTGCACTTGCCCTTTCTTTCCCAACCCACAAACAATCGTCATCCCGACCGAAGGCCAGCACTCGGGCCGCAGCGGAGGGACCCCGCATTTCGCCCTTGCTGTTGCCCGTCCCGCCCACCAACAAACTGCCGTCCTGAGCGAAGCAGATCACAGCACCACCGTGATTTGCGCAGTCGAAGGACCTGCATTCCGCCTTTGCTTTTGTCCTTCCTCTGGTGTTCCAGCGAAAGAAAATAGAACACAATTCTGTAACTACAAAACTGTAGTTATAGTACTACAAATCTGTAGCTACAATGATCCTTTTTATAACTACAGATTAGTAGCTACAGAATTGTCCCGGCCCGATCACACTGAAAATCACGCCAAAGTACCGCCACTTCCTGTCAAGTCGTTTCACCTCAAAAACCACCCTCCCCAAAGGCACGCAAGCCTGCAAATCGGGTATGCTGGACAGCGTTATCCAGCCCTGCGGTAAACGTATTCCAGCACGCGGCCCGACCAGTACGCATACCCCGAAGAAGGTAAAACACCCATGACACCCTTTGCACAAAAGCTGGTCCTGCTCGCAACCGCCACACTCGCTGCCGCAGGCCTCGCCCAGGCACCCCCGGCGACCCTCAACATCCAACTGGATAAGCCGTTGCACTCCGTCAGCCCCACCCTCTACGGCCTCATGACGGAAGAGATCAACTACTCCTACGATGGCGGCCTCTACGCCGAGATGGTCCGCAACCGCACCTTCCAGGACCACGGCTTCGGCGGCGTCGCCCACTGGAATATCGAACACTTCGGCACCTCCAACGCCACCATGGTCATCGACCAGGCCCAGGGCCCAAGCGAAGCCCTGCCCATGAGCCTCGAGCTCACCATCAAGCAGGCCGATCCACAAAATCCCGCCGGCGTCCGCAACGAAGGCTACTGGGGCATGGCCCTCCGCCCCTCTACCACCTACAAAGGCTCGCTCTACACCAGGACCGACGCCGCCGACCTCGGCCCCCTCACCATCGCGCTCGTCAACGACAACTCCGGCAAGCCTGTAGCGACGACAACCATAACTCCATCAACAACTTGGAAGCAGTGTGACTTCACCCTGACGACCGGTAAAGTCGAGCCCTCGGCCGAGAATCACCTGCTCATCACCGCCGGTCACGCGGGCAGAGTCTGGCTCAGCCTGGTATCGCTCTTCCCGCCAACCTACAAGAATCGTGTCAACGGCAATCGTCCCGACCTGATGGAGCTGATGGCCGGCATGCACCCGACCTTCCTTCGCCTGCCCGGCGGCAACTACCTCGAAGGCGACCAGATCGATGAGCGCTTCGACTGGAAGAACACCATCGGCCCGCTCGTCGACCGCCCCGCCCACCGCAGTCCGTGGAACTATCTCTCCTCCGATGGCCTCGGTCTGCTCGAGTTCCTCGAATGGACCGAAGATCTCAAGATCCAGACCGTCCTCGCCGTCTATGCCGGCTACTCACTCAAAGGCGACCACATTCATCCCGGCCCCGCCCTCACCCCCTTCGTCGATGACGCGCTCGACGAGATCGAGTTTGCCACCGGCGATACCTCCACAAAGTGGGGCGCCGTCCGCGCCAAACTCGGCCACCCGGCACCCTTCCCGATCACGTATGTCGAGATCGGCAACGAAGACTGGTTCGATAAAACGGGCAGCTACGAGGGCCGCTACGCACAGTTCTCGAAGGCCATCAAGGCCAAGTACCCGCAATTGCAACTGATTGCAACCGCACCGCTTACGCGCACCAAGCCTGATGTTCTCGATGACCACTACTACAAGCGCGCCGACGAGTTCTTCGCCGATGTTAAGCACTACGACACCATCGATCGCAACGGCCCGAAGATCTTCGTCGGCGAGTGGGCGACCCGCGAAGGCTCCCCCACCACCAACATGGGCGCAGCCCTCGGCGACGCAGCCTGGATGACCGGCATGGAGCGCAACAGCGACCTCATCGTCATGGCCTCCTACGCCCCGCTGCTCGTCAACGTCAACCCCGGCGGCATGCAGTGGGAGTCCGACCTGATCGGCTACGACGCCATGACCAGCTACGGCTCGCCCAGCTTCCACGCGCAGGCCATGTTCGCCGAGTATCTCGGCACCGAGGTCCCCACCTCCGCCATCACCGGCGGCGGCGACCGCCTCTTCTACTCGGTCACCCGCGACGCGCAAAAGGGAGCGGTTTACCTGAAGCTGGTAAACGCATCCTCAACTCCCCAACCGATAGAAATAAATCTCACCGGCGCGAACATTTCGAACACCGCCAGCCTGGTCTCGCTAACCGGCACCAACCCAGCCCAAACCAACACCATCACCGCCCCGAATCGCATCATCCCCGTCAAAACGCCGCTGAAAGTCGCTGGACCGAAGTTCAGCCACACCGTCCCGTCATTCTCAGTCCAGGTCATCGCACTTCAGGCCAAATAGAAAGTAGGCCCGCTCTCCCGAGATCGGGCCTATTTTCGTCCAGAAAACGTTACCCGTCAGTTCGGCCGCTCCCGATCCGCCCGGTGGAAGCGTGCGTCCAACAATTTCCGCGCCCCCGACCCCTCATCCGCATCATGCCAATGCGTGATCGACGTCTCCCCCAACTTCCAGCAAAGCAGTACGGTGCTCCCGTCGATCTGGCAGGGGAAGTCCAGCAGTCCCTCCTCGAGATCCTGCACCGTCACGCCAATCTCATCGATCTCGACCAACGTGTTCTTCGCCTGCTGCGCCACCTTGTCCCGCTCCGCCCGACGTCGCGCCGCAGTCACAACATCCACATGCATGCCACCCGAGAGGTGGATGCGCTGACTAAGCTGGTGCATCTCAAAGTCCATCTGGTTCGCTCGCCCGGCTAGTTCCTGAGCTCGCACCAGTAACGCCTCAAGCACGGGAAGCAGCGTCTGCGCTTCGTTGAGGGTGAACGTCTTCATGCGGCGGCTCTTTTCACTTGCTATCTGACTTCGAGCATACGGTCCAGCGCGACCTTTGCCCAGTGCTTGACGTCATCGTCGACCCTGATGCGATTCACCACCCGCCCGGCCACCAGGTTCTCAAGTGACCAGGCCAGGTGCTGCGGCGAGATCCGGTACATCGTCGTGCACAGGCAGCCCGCGTCGTCCAGCGTGATCACTCGTTTGCCCAGCGGAGCAAAACGCGCCGCCAGCCGGTTCACCAAGTGGATCTCCGTCCCGACCGCAAAGCTTGATGCCGCCGGCGCTTTCTCTATGATTTCGATAATCCGCTCCGTCGAACCGACGGCGTCAGCCTTCTGGGTAACCTCCCAGCGGCACTCCGGGTGAACGATTACCTGCATTCTCGGCTCCTCGCGACGCACGCGGTCCACATGCTCCGGCAAGAACCGCTGATGCACCGAGCAGTGGCCCTTCCAAAGGATCACCTTCGCCGCCTTCAGTCGATCAGGGCTTAACCCGCCGTTGATCTGGTACGGGTCGAAGACCACCATCTCGCTCAACGGAATGCCCATCGCAAATGCAGTGTTACGGCCAAGGTGCTGATCGGGAAGGAAAAGGATCTTACCGGCTCGTTGAAACGCCCACTCGAACGCTCCCCGCGCATTCGACGAGGTGCAGACCAGACCGCCGCGCTCACCGCAGAACGCCTTGATCGCCGCAGCAGAGTTCATATACGTCAGCGGAACTAGGTCGTGCGTCAGCCCGGCGCGCTCAAGCGTATCCCAGCAGTCCTCCACCTGGCCGATCTCCGCCATATCGGCCATTGAGCAGCCGGCATTCAGGTCCGGCAAAATCACCTGCTGCCAAGGCTGGCCGAGAATATCCGCCGTCTCCGCCATGAAGTGGACACCGCAGAACAGCATGTACTTTGCCGAGGTCTCGGAGGCAATCTTCGAGAGCTTGTAGCTGTCCCCGGTCACATCCGCAAAGCGGATTACCTCGTCGCGTTGATAGTGGTGGCCGAGCAGGACGACATCGGCCCCGAGGGTTGCACGGGCTGCAGCAATGCGCGCGTCCATCGTATGGTCGGGTTGGGCCAGGTAGTAATCGAGCGAGCAAGTATCTGCAGCATCGACAGCCACGGCCAGCGCCGGGGCCTCTTCCAATAGTTCAATCACAGTAACTCCGCCTTCAGTCTCGCGAACCATCTGGCGTGTAGGCCATAGCTGTTGCGAAACGGGGATGTTGAAAGCATTCGTGCTAAAGCTGCAGTGGACTCGCTGTGCCGACCTATAACGGTAGGTACCCAATCCACGGGGATGTTGCAGCCCGTAAACCTTGTGCGTAGCGGATCGTCTCGCTCGCATTCTGTTAGACGAGATCAGCATCAGAAAGATGCATAATCAGGAACCTCGTCCAGCTACAACTTTATACCAGTTCGAACCCGACAGGCTCACTTCCACCCGTACATGAACCATTTGTTTGCCGCAGACGCAAGCCGTATCATAGGACTCACTTATGCCGAGCTTCGGCGATACCGCCCTGATCGCACTTCTCGCCCTGCTCCTCTTCGGTCCGAAGAAGCTGCCGGAGCTCGCCCGCCAGCTCGGTAAACTCATGGGCGAGTTCCGCCGCGCCTCCAACGAGTTCCGCATGCAGATGGAAGACGAGCTCCGCATCGCCGAACAGGATGAGCGGCAGAAGAAGATTGCCGCCATGGAAGCCGCCGCGCCGGTAACGCCGCCCGTGCTGCAGGATGAGAGCATCGTGATCGAGCATCCCCACATGCCTCTCGTAGAAAACACCATTGCCGCACCGGTCGAAGCGGCCACCACTGAGACTTCAACCGACGCCGCAGCCGAGGCTGCCGGGCCTGAGCGGCACACTAACGTTCCGCTTCCGATCGCCACCTCAGGCGAGATCGCGATGATGCCCCCGGCCACCGGCCTCCCGGCTGCTCGCTCGCCGCTCTCACCCGTGCTTGCGTCGATCCCGCATACCCCCGATCCCGATGGAGTCCTCCCCGAGACGGCTGGCCAACTACCCGCAGGCCAGAACGCTCATGAGGCGTCCCTGCATGGCTGATCTCGACATTGTGGACCGGGCGCGCGCAGCCGTGACCGATCGAGCCGAACTGCCCGGCATGAGCCTGATGGAGCATCTTGGCGAGCTGCGCAAACGCCTCCTCCACTCCGTCGCATACTTGGTCATCGGTTTCGCGGTCGCCTATGCCTTCCACGTCCGGCTCTACGGCATCATCCAGAAGCCGCTCGACGATCTCCACATCCAGCTCAACTTCACCCACCCGACCGATGGTCTGAATCTCTACCTGAAGACCGCCCTTTACGGCGGCGCGATCCTTGCCGGCCCCTTTATCCTGTACCAGCTCTGGCTCTTCATCGCACCCGGCATGTACGCGCACGAAAAGCGCTATGTCGTGCCGTTCATGGGCGCGACCGTCGTCCTCTTCTTCTCGGGCGCATGGTTCGGCTATCACTGGGTGCTGCCCGAAGCGCTAAAGGTCCTCATCCTCGACTTCGGCAGGAACTTCCATCCCATTCTTACCATCGAGGACTACACCAGCTTCTTCCTCGCCGTGATCCTCGGTCTCGGGGTCAGCTTTGAGCTGCCCATCGTCATCTTCTTTCTCGCGCTCTTCGGCATCGTCGATGCGAAGTTCCTCATCAAGCACGCACGCTATGCCATCCTCGCCATTTTTGTCGTTGCGGCGGTCATCTGCCCCACGCCTGACCCGATCGGTATGTGCCTCTTTGCCAGCCCTATGCTGTTCCTTTACGCAATCGGCGTCGGCGCGGCCTATATCGTCCACCCAGCCCGCCGCAAGGTGAAAGAGACGACATCCGCATGATTCGCAGCCGTCTCCTCAGAACTTTCAACCTGCTGCTCCTGGTCCTCGCTCCTTCCGCTTTCGCACAGAGGCCGGCTCCCGCCCATTTCAGCGGGCAAACTGCCTACACCGTTACCGAGCAGTTCCTCCAGGCCGCCCCCAAACGCTTCAACGGCTCTCCCGGCCACCTGAAGGCCGAGGAGTTCGTTAAGCAGCACTTCACCGCCGAGGCCGCGAAGGGAAACTTCGAGATCGACAGCTTTACCTCGAACACTCCCGCTGGACAGCAGGCCATGCGCAACTACATCGTGAAGTATCCCGGCAAGAAGGACGGCATCATCGTCCTCGCCTCGCACTACGAGACCAACTACTACCTGCGCGATATCAACTTCGTCGGCGCCAACGATGGCGCCGCCACCTCTGCCCTGCTCATCGAGATTGGCAGTATCCTCCGGACCCACCCGCCTGATGGCTACTCGGTCTGGCTCCTCTTTGACGATGCCGAGGAGTCGGTCAGCGGTAACTGGACCGACGCTGACTCCCTCTACGGCACCCGCCATCTCGCAGCGAAGTGGGCCAACGATGGCACCTTGGCCAAGATCAAGGCCTTCATCGTCGCCGACATGTGCGCCGACAAGGACCTCAACATCGACTACGTGGACAACTCCACGCCCTGGCTGCTCGATACCCTCAAGCTCGCTGCCAAGAACACCAGCCACTCTGCCTCCATCTTCAAATACACCGAGAGCGAACAGGATGACCACCTGCCTTTCCTGAAGCGCGGTGTCCCCGTGCTCGACTTCATCGACGCCCACTACGGTCCTGCCACCGTCAGCAGTCCTGAGGGCTACCACCACACCGCCGACGACACCCTGGACAAGATCAGCGCCCACTCACTCCAGATCTCAGGCGACCTCCTCCTCGAAATGATCCGCCTCATCGACCAGCGCTAAGGCCATCCGCCAAACAGAAGCGCCGGAGCTCCTCAGGAGGAAGTCCGGCGCTTTGCCATTCCAGGAGAGTAGGGCAGATTAGCTATTGGATCAGGGTGTCGGCACTGTACAGGTTGGAACGGCCGCTGCCGTCGGTGAACTGCGTGAAGCTTTCGACAAGCAGCTCCCTGTCGGCCAGGCGGCCGATCAGGATCACATGCGAGAAGTTGAAGGTGTACTGCGCGGTGAACGCAACAGCCGGCACGGCACTGACGTTCGAGGCGTAGGCAATGCCCCGCACCGTACCCCAGTTGCAGGGCGTGGGGGAGCAGGCGCCAAAGGCATCGACGGTAATGCTGGTTCCTGAGGCAGCGATGACGACCTTCACCAGGTCGCGGGTTCCGCTGTTGAGATTTTTCCAGGCGCCCAGCAACGTCGCTGACGAGACCGAGCCGCCTTTTGCCCGCTCCGGTGCGATGTGCGACGGTGCCATAAACTCCTGTGCAAGCTGCATACTCATGTGCTTCCTCTTCCTGGTCTCACGGAACGAGACAAAAGGTAGTGACGTCGGAGCGCATTCCGTTACAAGAAATCTTGCCTGCCAGATAGCCCGAGGCGACATGCAGACCGGTATCGCATCCGCGATAGCATCGAGAGACATGCACCCCACCGCGCTCCCCCACGAAACCGAGCTTATGCAGTGGGTCGGCTTCCACATCGGCCTCATCCTGCTGCTCGCGATTGAGTTCGTATATGCGCGCCGCTCGCGCCATAGCTCTCATACCAAGTCGGTCGTCGAGACGGTGTTCTGGGTGGCTGCGGCGCTCGCCTTCTCACTCGTTATCCTAAGGAGCTTTGGCGCGGGAGCAACCGTTCAGTACCTCGCCGGCTATGCGATTGAAGAGGCGCTCTCAATCGACAATCTCTTCGTCTTCATGCTGCTCTTCAAGCTCTTCCGCATCGACGCGGAGCGTCAGCCAAAGGTCCTCTTCTGGGGAGTGACCGGCGCCATCGTCATGCGCGGGGCCTTCATTGCAGCCGGACTTGGCCTGCTCGCGCGTTTCCACTGGATCAGCTACATCTTTGCCGCCATCCTGCTCTTCGCCGCCTTGCGCCTGCTGCTCCCCGAGAAGAAAGAGGACGACAAGTCACCCCCGGCGTGGATCGCCTGGGTCGCAAAGCTCCATCCCGTCAGCCTTCGACAGGATCATTTCTTCGTCCAGGAGAACGGCCAGCGCATGATGACCATGCTCTTTCTCGCCCTGGTCGCCATCGAGATCACGGACGTTGTCTTCGCGCTCGACTCGATCCCGGCCGTGCTCTCGATCACGCGGCATCCGTTCATCGCCTACACCTCGAATATCATGGCCGTCATGGGCCTGCGCTCGCTTTATTTCCTGCTCGCCCACCTGCTGACGAAGCTGCGCTTCCTGCATTACGGACTGGCCACCGTGCTTGCGTTTGCGGCGATCAAGATGCTCGCAGCGCCATGGATCGAGATCGGACCGCTCATCTCACTCGGCGTCATCGTCGTTCTCCTGGGCCTCACCATCGCCGCCTCACTCCTCATGCAGCGAAGGCCGGTGAGGAACGCCTGAAGATTCGTCGATCGTCCCTGCCTGGCTCGAACTGGTAAATCTTAGCCGTCCACTTTCCATCACCGAGTGGCAGGCGATCTTGTCCCGCTGGGGAAAGTCGTTGCGATAATGCGCACCGCGGCTCTCCTCCCGGGCAAGCGCCGAGGCAACAATCACGGTCGCAACCGTATGCAGACTGCGCGCTTCGATGGCCAAACGTGTGATCCCGTCGGGCATCCGCTTCGCCAGTTCTTTCAAAGCATCCTGAGCCCGGCGCAGACCGGCCGCATCGCGCAGCAGGCCGGCGTCGCGCCACATCAGCGTACGCAGCTCAGCGATCCACGCGGCCATTGCCCCATCGTTCGTGGTGGGATCGATATGACTCGCAGTCTCCGGCTCGGCACCCGAGTCGCCGGAACTGTCCGTGCCAGCCGTAGCCTCCTCGATCATCGCGTCCGCAGCCAGCGCACCAAAGACCAGTCCTTCCAACAGGGAGTTGCTGGCCAGCCGATTCGCTCCATGCACTCCCGTACAGGCCACCTCACCCGCCGCGTAAAGTCCCGGTAGCGACGTATGCCCATGGACATCCGTCCGCACACCGCCCATCAGGTAGTGCGCCGCCGGCCTGACAGGAATAAGGTCCCGGTCCAGCTCCAGCCCATACTGCGTCAGAAACGCCGAGATCCCTGGAAAACGAGCCTTCAGATCCTTAGTAAGGTGCCGCATGTCCAGGTACACCGGGCCGTCGAGGCCCTCCCGCGTAATCGCCCGCGCCACGACGTCACGCGGCGCCAGCTCCAGCAGCGGATGATAGCGATGCATGAATCGTTCGCCGCTTGCGTTGATCAGCAGTGCACCCTCCCCGCGCAGCGCCTCACTCATCAGGAAGCGCGGCGCGCCCTCCATCGTGAACGCCGTGGGGTGGAACTGGTAAAATTCCATGTCACTCACTGCCGCACCCGCCCGGTAGGCCATCGCGATTCCGTCGCCGGTCGCCACCGCCGGATTCGTTGTGTCGCTATATACCTGACCCGCGCCGCCGCTCGCCAGCAGCGTAGCACCAGCGCGCACCGTCCGCAGCCGCCCCTCGCCATCCAGCAGCATCGCGCCCGCCACGTGCCCCTGCTTCACCATCAGCTCGACACCAGTCGTCCACTCCAGCAGCGCAACGTTCTTAAGCGCGCGAACATGCCGCAGCAGCGACATCGCGATCTCGCGCCCCGTCGCATCTCCGTTTGCATGCAGGATGCGCGCCAGGCTGTGCGCCCCTTCGCGCGTCCGCATCAGCTTGCCGCCCTCGCGGTCGAACGCCGTCCCCCACGCCAGCAGCTCTTCCACACGCCGCGGTCCCTGCTCCACAAGGATCGCTGCCGCCGCACGATCTACCAGGCCATCACCCGCGGCCAGTGTGTCCTCGAAGTGAAGCGCCACGTCCTCCTCACCGCCCATCGCCACCGCGATGCCACCCTGCGCATAGGCCGTATTTGACTCGGCCAGCGCATCCTTCGAGACCAGCAGTACCCTGCCTGCATTTGCCAGCCGAATGGCCGCGCTCAGACCGGCAATGCCGCCGCCAATCACCAGAAACTCTACCGATTCCATAGCTTGATGCTACGCTTCCAGCCGTGACAAAAGTGCCTGCGATACCATGGACTTACTGTGCCGTCGATCCCGCTTACAACGCCATCAGCAAGCTACGACATCGTCATCGGCGCCGGGCTCCTCCGCACACTTCACCCTCGGCTTCGCAGGCTCACCTCCGGCAAACCGTTCCGGTCCTTCATCGTCACCTCGCCAGAGATCTGGGGCCTCTGGTCGCGGCAGGTGGAATCCTCCTTCGCTGAGCTCCCCACCGTGCTCTTCCTGTCGAGCGGCGAGCGCCATAAGCGCCTGGCCTCGGTCGAAGCACTCGCCGAGCAGCTCGCCACCGCCCGGGCCGACCGCGACAGTCTCCTGCTCGCCCTCGGCGGCGGCGTCATCGGCGATATCACCGGCTTTCTCGCCGCCATCTACATGCGCGGCATCCCCTACGTACAGCTTCCCTCGACGTTGCTCGCCCAGGTAGACTCTTCGATTGGCGGCAAAACCGGCGTCAACCTCGTCGCCGGCAAAAACCTCATCGGCAGCTTCCATCACCCGCTCGCCGTGCTCGCCGACACCGACCTGCTCGCCACGCTTCCTGCCTCCGAGCTCCGATCCGGCCTCCAGGAAGCCGTTAAAGCCGCCATCATCCGCGATCCCAGATTGTTCCGCTATCTGGAACAAAACTCAGCCGCCATCCTCGCCGGTGACGCCGCCGCCCTTACCCGCGTCGTCGCTGCGTCGGTGCGCGTCAAGGCTGAGATTGTCGGGCAGGACGAGCTCGAAAACGGCCTCCGCATGATTCTCAACTTCGGCCACACGCTCGGCCACGCCATCGAGTCCGCCACGAAATACAAGCAGCTCCTCCACGGCCAGGCTGTGGGCTGGGGCAGCATCGCGGCCGCGCATCTCTCGCTCGCCCGCGCCCTCCTTACACAGCAGCAGCACGATCGCATCGTCGACCTCATCCTTCTCTACGGCCCCTTGCCGCGCTTTACCGCCAAGGCCGAAGCTCTTGTCGCCCTCACCGGCAGCGACAAGAAGAAGCGCAGCGGCCGCCGCGCCTTCGTCCTCGCCACTGGCATCGGCGCAACGGAGGTCGTCTACGACGTCACCGACACCGAACTGCTCGGCGCTGCCAAAGCCATGCTCACCCGCATGCGAAGCCTCCCATCGTGATCAAGCCCGAACACGAGCTCACCACCGGCGCCCGTCCCATCGGCGCAGAAGACGAAACCACGGCCGCCCTCTCGGTCCAGCAGATGTTCGACACCATCGCCCCGCGCTATGATCTGCTCAACCACGTCCTCTCCGCCGGCATCGACCGCTGGTGGTGGAGCCGCGCCGCTCGCATCTTCCGCCCCGTTCTGCAGCAGCCGCAAAGTGTCGTCTTAGACCTCTGCTGCGGCACCGGCGATATGGCGCTCGCACTCCTGAAGCATCGCCCTAAACTCCTTGCCGCTGCACCTATCCTTGCCGTCGACTTCTCGCACAACATGCTCGCCCGCGGCGCAGCCAAGTTCGCCTCGCACCTCATCATCCCTATCGAAGCCGATGCGCTGCACCTCCCCGTCTCCTCCGCCTCGCTCGATCTCGTCACCTCCGCGTTCGGCTTCCGCAATCTCGCCAACTACGAGGAGGGGCTCGCCGAACTCTTCCGAGTCCTTCGGCCCAGCGGCCAGATCGGCATCCTCGACTGCAACCAGCCCTCCGGCATCGTCGGCGCGCTCTACTCGCTCTACTTCAAGCAGGTCCTGCCCAGGTTAGGCGGCCTCATCTCGGGCAACCCCGGCGCCTACAGCTACCTGCCGGAATCGGTCGAACGCTTCCCCCGTCCGCCCCGCATGCTCGAGCTTATTCGTGCCGCCGGCTTCACCGATGCCGCCTGGACAAGCTACACCTTCGGGGTCGCCGGCCTCTACCGGGCAGTCAAACCGGCCACCTGATGCCGAGATTCTGACACGCATTCGCTCACGGCACCATGTACGATTTGCCTATGAGTTCCACGGTGACGAACCAGCCGGCCGAGCAGATGCACACCGCCAAGCGGTCTGCCGCGCTTACGTCGGTCGGCGCCGCGCTGGTTGTTACCCTGCTCAAGCTCCTTACCGGCCTCCTCACCGGCTCACTCGGCATGCTCTCCGAGGCCGCCCACTCCGGCATCGACCTCATCGCCGCGGGCATCACCTTCTTCTCCGTCAACGTCTCCGACCAGCCCGCTGACGAAGACCACAATTACGGCCACGGCAAGATTGAAAGTCTCTCCGCCTTCTTCGAAACTGTCCTCATGCTCGGCTCCTGCGTGTGGATTCTGTCGGAGGCAGTCCGCCGCATCCTCTCCCGCGAGCACCTTGTCCTCAAGCCGTCCATCTGGCCCTTTCTTGTGCTCTTCCTCTCGATCGCCGTCGACTTCGCCCGCTCGCGCAACCTGCACAAGGTCGCCCTCGCGCACCGCAGCGAAGCCCTCGAAGCCGACGCGATTCACTTCGGCACGGATATGTGGTCGTCCTTCGCCGTGCTGCTCGGCCTCTGCGCCACGTTCGCCGGCCAGCACTGGCACGTGCCGCAGCTCGAGCTCGCCGACCCCATCGCCGCGATTATCGTTTCGGCCATCATCCTCCGCGTCAGCTGGCAGCTTGCCCGGCGCACTATCGATGCCCTGCTCGACGCCACCCCCGCCGAGACCCGCGCCCAGGTTCGCCGCGACCTCATCCGTGACCTCAAGGCGATCGACGGCGTCCTCTCGGTTGACCGCGTCCGCACCCGCCGCTCCGGCTCCAGCTACTTCGCCGACCTGACCCTGGGGCTGCCGCGCAATCTCACCTTCCAACGCTCCGAGCAGATCACCAAGGCCGCCACGGAGTCCGTCCAGCGTCAGCTGCCAGGAGCCGATGTCGTCGTCCACTCCGTTCCTATTGCATCGGTCGCCGAGAGCTTGCACGATCGCATCCGTGCCGTTGCCGCCCGCTCGAACCTCGCCATCCACGACGTCAGCGTGCAGCAGTACGACAGCGCCCTGCACGTCGAGCAGCATCTGGAGGTCGACGAGACCCTCCCCCTCCGCCGTGCCCACACCATGGTCACTCAGCTTGAAGCCGAGATTCGGCGCGAGATCCCCGCCGTCACCACCATTCTTACCCATATCGAAAGCGAACCCGCCACCATCGAACAGCCCGCCTCGCTCGAGCGCAACCGGCAGCTTGAACTGCGCCTGCGCCGCGTCGCAACCGCCTTTCCTGAAATCCTCGACATCCACGAGGTTCTCGTCACCAGGACCAACGACCGTATCCAGGTGAACTGTCACTGCACCCTACCGGACGATCTGTCGATGGCCTGCGTCCACGAGGTCATCACAAAGCTCGAAGGCGCCTTTCGGCTCGAAGCACCCGAGGTCTCCCGGCTCCTCATCCACCCCGAACCCGCGACGGATAATCGCCGATGACGCCCGTCCGCATCCCCATCACCAAGGTCAACCGCTTCTTCAACATCCTCTTCGGCGGCATGGCGATGATTGCGCTCAGCCTGGTCTGCGCCTTCGCCACCATGCGGCTCGCGATCCACGGCGGCCAAGTCGAAGTTCCCAATCTTGTCGGTCAAACCGTCAGCGACGCCCAGAAGACCATCGGCGACCGCGGCTTGAATCTCCTCCTCATCAATCGTTTTTACTCAACCACCATCCCGGCCGGCCACATCATCTCGCAGACCCCCTCGCCCGGCGCCATCGTCCGTCACGAGTGGGAGGTCCGCGCCATCGAGAGCCTTGGCCCCCAGCGCGTCGCTATTCCCGACGTTAGCGGCATGACCGAGCGCCCCGCAGCGATGGCCATCCGCCGGCTCTCGCTCGACCTCGGCACGGTCGCCCATCTGCCCGCACCCGGTGACCCCGACACCGTCCTCGCCCAGACGCCCCCACCGAACGCCGGCGGCGTCGACACCCCGCGGGTAAGCCTGCTGCTCAGCCAGAAAGACGACGGGCGCACCGCTGCGTTCGTCATGCCATCGCTCGCCGGGATGAGCATGGCCGCCGCATCCAGCCGGGCCGCCGCGCTCGGTCTGTATGTAATGGTCGCTCCGGCCGTAGCGACGTCACAGACCGGACCCGACAGCTCTGGACAGGTTGCACCATCGCCCGTTGCGCCCGATTACAGCGGAACCGTCGTCGCGCAGACACCCGCTGCGGGCCATCGCGTCGTACGCGGCGAAGGCGTCAGGCTGACGCTCGGCGGCCAGTAGACCCTACGCCTCCCGCTCCAGCACGACCGCGAAAAAGCCGTCACACCCGTGCACCCCGGGAATCGTCCGGAGCGCTCCGTCCCGCACCGCCGTCTCTGCGAGCCGCGCAGCAACCTCCTGCGCCATGATCCCCTCTGCCGCGAGTTGCCTGATAGAGCCTTCGACCGGCACCCTGCACGCACCAGCAAGCGTCTCGACCAACCGCTCATTCTCCTCCGGCTCAAGCGAGCAGGTCGAATAGACGAGCCGGCCGCCGGGCGCGAGTCGCCGAAACGCTCCCTCGAGGATCGCCTGCTGCCGCGCAGCTTGGCGCGCCAACTCCTCAACCCGCAGGATGTGCCGGATCTCCGGGTTGCGCGAAAGCGTGCCCGTTCCGCTGCACGGCACATCACAGAGAATCAGGTCGAAGATCGCCTCCCCGGCTGCGGCCGTAGCATCGGTCACCGAACACTGCACCCGTCCCGCATACTCATATCGCCTGAGCCGCGCCTCGGTCTGCGCCAGCCGCCGCGCGCTGATATCGGTAGCCGCGATCTCCGCCGCAGGCAGACGCCGCGCCAGCATGAGCGACTTGCCGCCCGGCGCTGCACAGCAGTCCCAGATCCGCGCCGGCCTCTCGGTCCCCAGTTCCGGCAGGGCCGCCGCCGCCAGCTCCGCCACCAGCCGTGAGCCGTCATCCATCTGCGGCAGCTCGCCGCCCGTCGCAAGGAACATCGCCCCATCGCCCGGCTCCTGCTGATCCGCCTCGCAGATCGCCAGCGCCGTCTCGCGGCCATACTGCGCCACCCAACGCTCCGCCAGCCAGAGCGGATGTCCAAGCCGCTCGGCAAACGCCGGCACCGACTCGTATAACCGCATCCCGGGTGTCTGCGCCGCGGCAATCTTGCGCAGGATGGCGTTGACCATCCCCGCAGCATGCGGTTGATTCGCCACCTTGCAGAGTTCAACGCTCTCACTCAAAGCCGCATGCGCCGGGATACGGTCCATGTGCAGCAGCTGAAACGCACCCATCCGCAACGCGATTGCCACCGGCTCCGCAAGCCGCTGGTCCGGCCGTTCCAGGTACCGGCGGACCCGCGCATCAAGCGCAATCTGCCAGCGCAGCACCCCCATCACCAGCGCCGTCGCCAGGTTACGGTTCTCGGGCGTCAGTCCCTCGGTGCGCGCAGAGTGCAGCAGCTCATCGCTGTGGCCCTTGTTCTCACCCACCAGCATCAGGATCTCGAACGCCGCCCGCCGCGCCGGCGTCACCTTCGGCGTACCTGTTCCCTTTGGAATATCCGGCAGCTTCGCAGCCTTTGCCGCGGGCCGCTTCATAGCCCCAGCCGTTCGCCGCTCGCCACCTGGAAGCCGCGCAGAAACTCCGTCGCGCCCATCCGTCGCTTGCCCTCCAATTGCACCTCGTCCAGCGCCAGCACCGACCCATCGCCGCAGACAACCAGCAGCTCGCCATCGCGCACCACCAGGCCGCCCGGAGCCTCACCCTGTCCCTCCGCCAGCCGCATCCGTTGCACGATAAATTTCTTTCCCCGCAGGATCGTGTAGGCCCCCGGCCACGGCTGGAAGCCACGCCACCGGTCATACGTCTGCCGCGCCGTCCGGCCGAAGTCCATCGCGCCATCCTCGCGCTTCAGGATCGGGGCCAGCGTGGCCTGCGCGTGGTCCTGCGCCCGCGGAAGCAGCGAGCCATCCGCTAGCCCCGCCAGCGTCTCGACCATCAATCCCGCACCCACATCCGCCAGCGCTTCGTACAGGTCGACCGCCGTCTCCTCCACTGCAATTGGCACCGCCTTCGCCAGCAGCATATCGCCCGTGTCGAGCCCCGCGTCGATCTGCATGGTCGTCACACCCGTCACTCTCTCGCCCTCAGCAATCGCCCACTGGATCGGCGCTGCCCCACGATACTTCGGCAGCAGCGACCCATGCAGGTTGATGTTTCCGAGCGGTGGCAGATCAAGCATCCACTGCGGAATAATCCGCCCATACGCCACGATCAGAATTGCTTCCGGGGCAATCTCCTCCAGCTGCGCGCG
>CAXTLS010000041.1:0-7823 GCA_964245235.1 uncultured Acidobacteriaceae bacterium | reverse complement strand
GTCTTGATCTTCTCCGGTTGCGTGACCTCGATCCCCATCGCCAGGGCAGCCCGCTTCACCGCAGGCGCCTGCACCTCCATCGTGCGGCCGGCAGCCCGATCCGGCTGCGTGATCGCCAGCTTCACCTCGTGGCCGGCAGCGACAACAGCCCTCAGAGTCGGCACGGCGAACTCGGGCGTCCCGCAAAAGACCAGCCTCACGCTACCACTCGCCGTTCTTCTGCAGCTTCTTGATCTTGCGCAGCACCAGGTCGCGCTTCAGGCGGCTCAGGTGATCGATAAACAGGATTCCATCCAAGTGGTCGATCTCATGCTGCAGCGCCCGCGCCAGCAGCTCATCGCCCTCGACCTCAACCCACTTGCCCGTAACGTCCTGTGCCTTCACCTTCACCCAGTCGGCACGCGCCACCTTCTCGCGAATTTCCGGCAGGCTCAGGCAACCCTCCTCTTCAACCTGCTTGCCCGTGCGGTCGATGATCTCCGGATTGATGAGCACAATTTTGTCCTTCGGGTCTTTCTGGAAGCTGACATCGACGATCGCAATACGCTTCGAGATGCTGATCTGCGGCGCCGCCAGGCCGATTCCTTGCGCCGCATACATGCTGTCGAACATCTCATCGACAAGCTGTCTCAGCTCGGCGTCAAACACCGTCACGACTTCGCCCCGCTTGGCCAACACAGGGTTTGGATACTTGATCACTTCGTGGATCTTCGAACTCTGCTTTTTGGAAGTAGCCACTCAATACGCTCGAATCTGTTCGCAATATCCGTTGAAATTACGCTGCATCTCCCGCAGTGAATCCCCGCCAAACTTCTCGACCGCCAGTCGCGCCACCGTCAGCGCAACCATCGCCTCGGCCGCGACACCGGCCGCAGGCACTACGCAGACGTCACTCCGCTCGTAGGCCGCCTTGACCGGCTCGCGCGTCTCAAAGCTCACCGAGCCAAGCGGGCGGCGCAGGGTCGAGATCGGCTTGAGGTAGCCACGCACGATCAGGTCCTCACCATTTGAGATGCCGCCTTCGATCCCTCCCGCAATATTCTGCTCGCGCGAAAACTTCGTATGACCGCCACTTCCCTCGTAGCCGATCGCATCATGAACAGCCGACCCGAGCGACTCCGCCGCCGTCACCCCACGCCCCAGTTCGACCGCCTTCACCGCCTGCAGACTCATCACCGCCTGCGCCAGCAATCCATCCAGCCGCTCATCCCAGTTCACATGCGTCCCCACGCCCGGCGGCAGCCCGTGGACCACCACCTCGAAGACGCCGCCAATCGTGTCGCCCGTCCGCAGCACCGCATCCACCTCGGCCTTCATACGCGCCTCGCTCGCCTCATCCACGCAGTTCAGCAGCACCGTCTCCCTTGCCTGCAGCGCTAGAATCTCCTCCCAAGCAGCCGCTCGATCGAGCTCCGCCCGCCCCACGCGCACCACATGACTCGCTATCTCCACGCCAAGCGTCCGCAGCAGCAGCTTGGCCATCGCCCCCGCCGCCACCCGCGCCGCGCTCTCCCTCGCCGAAGCTCGCTCCAACACATACCGCGCATCAGGAAAGTCATACTTGAGACTCCCAGCCAGGTCCGCATGTCCCGGCCGAGGCGACGCTACAGCCTTGTGCTTCTCCCGGTCGCCAGCCTCGACCGGAAGAATGTCGACCCAGTTCTTCCAGTCGTTGTTCGCGAGCGACATCGCGATGGGCGACCCGATCGTCTTCCCGTGCCGCACCCCGCTCAGGATGTGCGCCGTGTCCCGCTCGATCCGCATCCTGCCGCCGCGCCCATAGCCCTGCTGTCGTCGCCAGAGCTCGTGATCGATAAACTCCTGCACCACCGGCACACCGGCCGGCATGCCGCTCACCATCGCGATCAGGCTCTCCCCATGGCTCTCGCCCGCTGTTGAAAAACGCAACATTCCCGATTACTTTCTCTGCTTCAATCTTCTCTGGGCCAAGCTGAGATTGTAACAACTCCCGTTCCTCAGTCGAAGGCGATGGCTCCGGCCGCAGCCTACGCCCGCTCCACCAGTCCCTTCATCACCAGGCTCTCTGGCGTATCCAGACCCTTCAGCCCGGCAATCACGGCCGCCCGATCCCGCTCATTCCGGTTCTGACTCACCTTCCACTTGCCTTCGAGCCCGCGAATCGGCAGCTCCAGCCCGACAATCCCTCTCATCTGCGTCCGGATGAACTCCTCCGGCGCGTCACTCACCTTCCATGGCCGTGCCGACCCGGCCTCATGAGCATCCGTCAGACTCTCGAGATGCGGCAGCAGCCACGCCGCGTCCTCCCGCAGCGTGAGGATACCCGAGGCATGTACAACGGCATAGTTCCACGTCGGCACCTCTTCCCCATCCTCGTGGATGCCCGGATACCACGAGGCCGAGATGTAATGGTGCGGCCCGGCGAAGATCGCCAACGCCTCGACCGTCGGCGTAAACGTCTTCCACTGCGTATTCGCGCGCGAGATGTGGCCCTTCAACACGCCATACTCTGACCCATCATCCTCAAGCACCATCGGGATGTGCGACGCAAAGAGGCTCGTCGTCCCCATTGTCACCAGGGTCGCGAACGACTGCGCAGCCATCAGCGCTTGCATCACCGGCACCCGCTTCTCTTCGTTCACCCGCGGAATGTACATGAGCCCTCCCTCGAAAATCGCCGTTACACCTCAGTCCTCGCTCAGCCACGCCTGCGTATTCATCAACGGCCGCTCCATACTGCGAACCCAGTCCGTCATCTCGCCCACACTCCTGCCACTTGCCCCGGCCCTGCCGAACTCACTCCGCATCGTCTGCATCTTTGCTTCAAGATCATCGAGCGTGCTCAGCAACAGCGCCTCCGGCGTCATCGGCAGCTTGGGCGAGCCAAACTCGTACTTGCCATGATGGCTCAGGATCATGTGCTCGACCAGGATCCTCAGTTTCTCGGGAAAGGGCGCCAGCTCCAGCACCTTCTCCCGCAGCAGGCCCTGCGCAATCGAGATGTGACCGATCATCTGGCCCTCGAGCGTATAGCCGAACGAGCGCTTCCAGTGCAGTTCGCGGACCTTGCCAATATCATGCAGGACCGCCCCCGTCACCAGCAGGTCCGGATCGACCTCCGGATAAAACGGCGCCGTGCCCAGACACACCCGGACCAGCGTGACGACATGCTCCAGCAAGCCGCCGAGCCAGGCGTGGTGCAGCACCTTGGCCGCCGGCGCCGTGCGGTACGCCGCCCCGATCGCCTCGTCATCCAGAAAGGAAAACACCAGCCGCCGCAGATCCTGATTCGCAAAGGCAGAGACATACCCCCGCAGCTCGGTCCACATCGCGGCGACATCGTACTTCGTCGCTGGCAGAAAGTCCGCCGGATCGACTTCGGACTCAGCCGCGTTGCGCAGCTTTTGCAGCGTGATCTGGAACTTACCCTGGTACTTACTGATCTGCCCCTGCGCCTTGACGTAGCAGCCTTCGGCGCAGGTGGCCACAATGTCCGCGAACTCTTCCCACATCCGCGCATCGAACGAGCCCGTCTTATCGGTCAGCGTCAACGCCAGGTACTGGCCACCCTGCTTGCGGTCCCGTACCGACACAGACGAGATCGCGAAGTAGCCGGTGACCATCTCGTTTTCAAACTTCACGGCATCGGCAACAAAGAAATCTTTCATCGCGCCTCTACATTCTCCACGTGCTGGCGCATCGCCTGCAGCCGCCGCCTACTGTGGCGGTCCGCCGATCGGCACGCCGGGAGTCGCCGGCTGCGTCGTTCCTTGCGGCGGCGTAGCAGAAGACGGTGCCGTCACCGCCGGCAGCGTCGTCTGGTCAGATGTCGGCGCCGCCGGCTTGGCCGGTCCCGCCGTGCCCTCATACACCGTCCCGCGATCGGCAGCCTTCGCCGGCGTCTCAATCGGAGCCGGTGCCGGGGGCTTCGGCGCCTGGTCCTGCAGCCGCTCCTTCGGCGCCCCCTTCACCTTCACCTTCTTCACCTTCTTCGCCGTGTCGCCGCTCAGTCCGAGCGGAGAATCCTGCGTTTGCGAGGCAGCCTTCTCATCGGCGGTCATTGGCGGAGCGGCCGAAGCGACCTTCTCCTGCACCTTCGCGTTCTTCTTCGTCACTTTCTCCTGAGCAACGGCCTTGGCGCGTGCGCTGTATCGCGTCTTTGCCGAGGGGGGCGCGACCGGGGTCAGCGGGTTCACATCCGATGTGCTCTCGGACGCAACCAGCGGCGCGATCGCCGTCCCAGGCGCCGCCTCGCCCGCCTTCGCCACCGCTTCATGGTTCGCGCCGAGGCCATTGTCCGCAGCCAGACCGGCCTGCTCCGTGCCCGGCAGCGAGTTGCGCGGCGCCTGCCCGTAGCGAATCTTCTCGCGCTTTACCTTCTTGCTCTTCGTTATGGAGGCCATTGAGCCACCCGTAGTTGAGACAGGAACTACCGCCGCCTTACCCGCAGCAGCTCCGGGGTTCGCAGCGGCTGCATCGGCGCTTGCGAGTGCGTTCACCTGGGGAACGGTCGCTCCAGCCGCAGGCGTAGCTGCCACCGCAGGTGTCGACCCAGCAGGCGTCGCCTTCGCCGTCGAGAAGCGGGTTCCGCGATCGAAGCGCTGCTTCTGCACCACCTTCTTCTTCTTCACCGCGGGAGCCGAATACGCCGTGAACACCGGCTTCGTCTCATTCGGGCTGGCACCCGAGTCCACGTAGCCCGGCTTGATATCGATGAATGCGTCCTCCCGCAGCTTCGTTAGGTACTCGCGAAGCTTCGGCTGCATCTCCTCCATGTACATCGCTTCCTGAACCTGCGGCTCAACCTCTTTGAGCGTCGGAATTCCGGCGTCGACGTGTTCCGTCACCTTGAGGATCACGAATCCCTGCCGCGTCCGGATGGGCGCCGTAAACTCACCTGGCTTCAGGTTGAATGTCTGATCCTCCAGAACCTTGGCCAGCGCGCCGCGCTTGAACTGTCCAAGATCGCCGCCCTGGGCCGCAGTCGGTCCACCTGAAGTCGTCTTGGCAAGCTCATCAAACTTCCCGCCGCCCTTCAGCTTTGCCTCAACCCCATCCGCCTTGGTCTGCGCCTGCGCAACCGCCGCATCCGTAGCATCCGCCGCCGTTGGAATCAGGATTTCGCTCAGCCGAACCTGCTCCGGCTGCGTCATCTCCTGCTTGTGCGCGTCGTAGTAGGCCTGTTCCTGGCCTTGCGTCACCTGCAGCCGGCGGCCTACCTCATCCCGCACCACTTGCTGCGTGATGATGCTATTCCGAATATTCGCCTTGAAATCCTCAAACGATACGCCCTGCTGCCGCGCCGCCTTCTCAAGGTCTTCCATGCTGTCGAGCTTGTTCTGTTTGCGGATCTCGTTCAGCCGATTGATGACCTCGGAATCCGCATTGATGCCAAGCTCCTTGCCACGCGAGAGCAGCAATTGCTGATCGATCATGTCGCGCAGCATGTTCTTCTCACGCTCCGCGCTATCTGCAGGAGTGGCGTTGGTCTCCCGCAGCTCCTGCGCCAGCTGCTCCTGGCTTCGCTCCACATCGCTCCGGCTGACGATCTGGTCGTTGACGCGCACCACCACGTCCTCCACCACCTCACCGTTCGGCGTAATCGCGGGCGTGGCCGGCAGGTTCAGCTTCTGTGGCGCCGGTGCGTTGATAGGGCTCTGGTAGCGTGGCGCCTGTGCGGCCACCACTCCCGGCAGCGCCAACAGGCTTAGCCCGCACACTACCGCGTACTGCGAAATTCGTAAGGTCATCGTCGCTCGTATCTCTATCAACATCAGCATCCACGGTGAAACATCGCGGCCACCGGCTACAGCGTGTTCTTTGGACTCAATGCAACCGGCTTTTGCTACTACGGAAACTCAACTGAACTGCCTTCGCCACCGAGTCCATCGTCCGATATGCCATTCTAACTGCCACACCCGGCAAGAGGCGAATGGTGCGCGAAAGCCCTGTCGCCCAGGGCCGCCTCCCACCCCCCGCCGCTCACCTCACGGTGTATACTCCGTCCAACGCAGGACGCATCTTTGCGTCGCCGCCTTCCTGGCTGCTTTCCATACAGAGGTCCTAAGCCGATGGCTCCACGTACCCGCCGCGCACTCTTTTCCGCCACCGTCTTCCTCGCAACGTGTGCTGTTCTCGGCTCAGTGATCAGCCAGAAAGTCGCCGCGCAATCCGCCTCCGACGAATCGACCCTGCGCGACTCTCTGCACTCCTTTACCGGCGTCTACTCCATCGTCGAGCAGAACTACGCCGACCCGCTGACCGGCGACAAGACCGACAAAGCCATCTACGACGGGGCCATTCCCGGCATGCTCCACGTGCTCGACCCGCACTCGAACTTCTACGATCCAAAAGCCTTCGCCCAGATGCGCGAGGACCAGCACGGCAAATACTACGGCGTGGGGATGCAGATCCAGCCGCAGACGATTGGCAACGCCATGCGCATCGTGGTCGTGGCTCCATTTGAGGGCACGCCGTCCTACAAAGCCGGCATCCGGCCCGGCGACATCATCCTCTCCGTCGATGGCAAGTCGACCGACAGCCTCGATTCCGCTGCCGTCGCCTCCATGCTGAAAGGCCCCAAGGGCACCCACGTCTCCGTCGCCATGGAGCGCGAAGGCTCAGCCAAGCCGCTCGTTTTTGACCTCCTCCGCGACGAGATCCCCCGCTACTCCGTAGACCTGGCCTTCATGGTCCGTCCCGGAATCGGCTACATCCACGTCACCAGCTTCATGGAGACGACCAGTCGTGAAGTAGGCGATGCGCTCGACAAGTTCGGCGACATCAAGGGTCTGGTCATCGACCTACGCGGCAACCCCGGCGGCCTGCTCAATGAAGCCGTCAATATGTCGGACAAGTTCCTCCAGAAGGGTCAGATCGTCGTCTCGCAGCGCGGCCGCGCCTTCCCCGACCAGGTCTACCGCGCCTCCCACGGCTCCGACACCAAGTACCCGATCGTTGTCCTGGTGAATCGCAACACCGCCTCGGCCGCCGAGATCGTCTCCGGCGCCCTGCAGGATCACGACCGCGCCTTGATCGTCGGCGAAACCACCTTCGGCAAGGGCCTCGTGCAGACCGTCTTCCAGGTCTCTGAGAACACCGGCCTCGCCCTTACCACGTATCACTACTACACGCCGTCCGGCCGCCTTATCCAGCGCAACTACAGCAACATTTCGCTCTACGACTACTACTACGCGCGCCAGGGCGTCGAGACCGGCGCGAACCGCGAGGTCAAGCTCACCGACTCCGGTCGCACCGTCTACGGCGGCGGCGGCATTACGCCCGACGAGAAGATCGAGACGCCGAAGTCCAACCACTTCCAGGATGAACTTCTGCAGCACTACATCTTCTTCAACTTCAGCAAGCACTACCTCGCCAACCACACCGTCACCCGCGACTTCCAAGTAGACGATGCCGTCATGTCGCAGTTCAAGGACTTCCTCAAGTCAAAGGACATCGACTATACGGATGCCGACCTGAGTGGCGTGCAGGACTGGGTCAAGACCAGCATCAAGAGTGACCTCTTCACTTCGCAGTATGGCCAGCTTGAGGGCCTTAAGGTCCGCGCCGACTGGGACCCTGAAATCGCCAAGGCCGTCACCTTCATCCCCGAAGCCCAGGCGCTCGAAGACCACTCCGCTAAAACGAACGTAAAAACCGCCAGCCTCAAATAAAGACTACATAAACGCGGATCAGGACGGATTCAAGACAAATCAAGTCTTGAATCCGTCCCGATCCGTTTAATCGCATTGATCCGCGTTAAGTATTCCGTAGCGCCACGAAGGTCGATTGGAGCGGGAGACCGGGATCGAACCGGCGACATTCAGCTTGGGAAGCTGACGTTC
>CAXTLS010000040.1:34610-40818 GCA_964245235.1 uncultured Acidobacteriaceae bacterium | reverse complement strand
CAGCCCCCACCCAACCCCAACCCAATGAAGACTTTGGACTTCCAGCAAAAACCACCCCAACCCAACCCGCCACCCCAACTGTCCTCCCCCAAGCCAACCCCCGCCGCACCCTCGCCTCCACCGAAACCATCTACACCGCCGACCTCACCCACAACGCCCAATGGGTCCCCTGGTAGCCAGCCCCGCGTTAAGCCTCTAAGTGCAGCGTAGAGGCCCGACTTATTCGAAGCGCGGAAGGTGATGGATGTCCGACTCGGGCACCATCTCGAGGTCGCCGCCGGCTTTGATCCACGCCTTGATGCCCCCGTCGATCACCTGGGCGTGGCAGTTCTCCTGCTGGAGCATGTGGGCTACCCGCACGCTGGTCGTATCCCGGATGCAGCTGCAATAGAGATAGACCTCGCACTCAGGCGCCATGAACTCGCGCAGGGCGATCAGCTCTTCTTTCAACCGGTGCGGCTCAACCCGGATGGAGTTCTTGATCCGCTGCATGCCGGGGTCGTAGTAGCCGTGGCTGCGCACGTCGGCAATCACGACCAGCCGGTCCGGCGTCAGCGCCTGCAGCCGCTCGTAGAGATTTTCGGCCGTAATCTTCTCGATCGTCTTGTAGCGCCGCGTTCGCAGCGTGAAGATGACCAGCGTCGCCACGTAGCCGAGCGCCAGAAGCAGCACCACCGCGAGCACCATGTGACCGGCGCGCCCGATCCACCCGGTAATGTTCCGGATGAAGCGGCTAAAGAGATAGCCGGTGCCAATCCACGCCGCGCAGTAGAAGAAGGTGCCGACCAGGTCCAGCCGCAGGAAGCGCGTGAAACGCATGTTCAGGCTACCGGCCAGCGGAGCAGACATCGCGCCAAGGCCGGGGAGGAACTTGGCGAAGAGCAGCGTTTTGGGTCCGCGGCGATAGAAGTAGCCGGCCGAGCTGAAGATGCACGCCTCAGGATTGATCGACACACGGCACATCCACGCCAGCAGCCACCAGCCCGTGTAGCGGCCGCCGAAGTAGAGCAGCGTATCGCCCGAGAGCGCGGCCACGACGGCGATCGCCATCACGCCGCTGAGCCGCAGGTTGCCATGCGCCGCGGCGCCTGCTGCAAGCAGGGTGATGGACGCCGGCATGGGAATCCCCATGGCCGCAACGAACAGCACGGCAGCCGTAACGGCATATCCGTGCTGAGTGATTATGCCGATCAGGTCCATCACGTCTTCCCCGGGGTCGCCTGGATGGTTAGATGCAACTGGGTACGGCGACGATTTGCGCTCCGGCCACACGGCCCGCACTGCCTTGGACGGTGCCGCACCCGTGAAAGAATTGCCGCAGGCATGCCCGAGTCCGTCCCATCCCGCGAGCCGACACGTGCCAGCCGGATCGCCTTCGGCGTGTATAAGTCAGTGCTCTCGCCGATCCTCCACGCGGTGGGGCCGGCGCAGTGCAAGTACCTTCCGACCTGCTCCGAGTACGCCTATGTTGCGCTGGCCCGGTTCGGTCCCGTCAAGGGAGGCTGGCTGACCCTGCGCCGGCTCGTCCGCTGCCATCCCTTTGCGAAGGGTGGGCTCGACCCGGTCCCGAATCCATAATTTCCATAGACCGTTTACCATAGGACATGCGCCCGCATCCGCGCGGCCGCAGTCGCATGCTCCACACAGAATAGGAAGTCTCTTGGCAGAGTTCAAAAATCCCACGCAGCAGGGCGGGCAGGACAACAAGTCGCTGCTGGTCATGGCGCTTGTTATGGTCGCGGTCTTCTTCGGCCTGCAGTTTTACCGGTCGAAGCACAACCCCCAGACCGCGTCACCGAATCAGACGGCATCGCCCAACCAGACCGTGACCCAGGGCCAGGCAGCCCCGATGGCTGGACCCGGTGTCGCGGCACCCGCTTCGAGCCAGGTCGCTGCCGCGCCTGCGAATGCCGCGCCGGCCACCCCCACTGTGCTCGCTGCCAGCGAATCGACCACCACGGTCGAGAATGAGCTTTACAAGATCCAATTCACCAATCGCGGTGCGCAGGTGCTCTCGTGGCTGCTGAAGAAGCATAAGGACAGCTACGGCCAGCCGCTTGACCTGGTCCACGAGCAGGCGGCCAAGCAGTTCGGCTATCCGCTCTCGCTCTACACCTACGACGCCGCCACGACGACCGCGCTCAACCAGGCGCTTTACGTTCCTTCGGCGGCGGGCAGCCTGCAGGTTCCCGGCTCGCTTACGTTCAAGTACGCGGCGAACGGGCTTAACGTGACCAAGACCTTCAGCTTCGACGAGACGTATGTGCTGCATGCCGACGTTGTGGTGACGCGGGGCGGCGCCCCGGTGCGCGCGCTGCTCAGCTGGCCCGGCGGCTTTGGGGATGAAGAAGATGCGCGGTCCTATGCCGGCGCGCAGGTGGACACCAGCGCCAGCGGCAAGGTCGAGCATCACGCGGTCAAGGCGGTTTCGGGCGGCGCTACGCACAACGGACCGTTCGAGTGGGCGGGCGTCAGCGACCTCTACTTCGCGGCCATCTTTCTGCCGGACCAGCCGGACAACGCCACGCTGGTCAACTTCCACAACGACATTGATGTAGCGAAGGCGAAGCGCAACAACGGTCTCGGCCAAGGGGTGCCGGCCAAGGGAGCGATGGTTGTCCCGGTGCTTGGGACGGCGCTTGGCGATACGAACGGTCACACCCAGACGCGCATCTTCGTCGGACCCAAGGCCTCAAACGTTCTCAAGGCGATTCATCCAACCGGCTCCACCGGAACGCTTGAGCCGCTGCTCGACTTTGGCTTCTTCGGCGCGATTGGCAAGATCCTGTTCCTGGCGCTGCAGTTCATCCAGTCGCACATCGCCTCGAACTGGGGCTGGTCGATCGTCATCCTGACCATCCTGATCAACGCGCTGCTACTGCCGCTGCGCATCAAGACCATGCACTCCGGCCTGAAGATGCAACGCATCCAGCCGCAGATGGATGCGATCAAGGCCAAGTACAAAAGCCTGAAGGTGACCGATCCCAAGCGCAATGAGATGAACGCCGAGATCATGCAACTGCAGAAGGATAACGGCGTCAACATGTTCGGCGGCTGTATCCCAACGCTGATCCAGATGCCGCTATTGTTTGCTTTCCTGTACATGCTGCCCAAGGTAGTGGAGCTGCGCCAGGCGCACTGGCTCTGGCTGCCGGACCTCTCGGCGGCCGACCCCTGGCACATCCTGCCGATTGTCATGGTGCTGAGTCAATTCCTAGTGCAGTTCTACACGCCGTCACCGGGCGTTGACCCGCAGCAGCAAAAGATGATGGCGTTCATGATGCCGGTCTTCTCGGGTTACATTACGTGGAACTATGCTTCGGGACTGGCGCTCTACTGGGCGGTTGGCAACCTGATCGGCATCGCCACCCAAGCGGTGATGAACCGGACGTCGCTGGGACGCGAGATGCGCGAGATCGCCGCGAAACGGGCCCGCCGCAAGAGCGGCAGCGGCGGTGGCGGCAAGGTGATCCAGGCCCGCCGCTAAAAGGTCTGGCTCACGGTCGAAACAGATTCACCTGCAGTTGCACGATAGTTAAGCTAAACTCGACTTATCTCCGATAAAGGCACTATCGTGACTCCGGTCCTCATGGCGTCCCAACCTATTGCAGACTTTTTGCGCCTGCTCACGGAATGTGGCGGTCTCGAGCTGACCTACGAGATCTCGCCCCTGCAGGCCACTGCGCCGGAGCTGACGGTCGAGCTGAGCGGGCCGGACACCACGCTGCTGATCGAGCGTAACGGCGAGTTGCTGCATGCGGTGGAGCACATTGCCGCGAAGATCCTACGCCTCGAGCCTGAAGAGCACGATCGCATCTCCTTCGACGCGGCCCGCTTCAAGGCCACGCGCGACCACGAACTGCGCCTCTCGGCAGCCGCTGCCACGACCCGCGTGCGCGAGACCGGCACACCATATGCGTTCGCCGTCATGACCTCCCGCGAGCGCAGGCTGCTGCATCTGGTGCTGCAAGAGAGCGGCCTGCCGACAGCATCATCCGGTGACGGACCGCGGCGATTTGTCGTTCTCTATCCGGAGGGCCACGTGATGGAAACAGCGCCGGCTCCGGTTATTGTCGACCGCACCCACCAGATTCGCAACACCTTCCGGCGCCGCTAAGCACTAGCCCAGCAACAACACCTTTCCGCCAAGGCCGCCCTTCTCGGCAGCCGCCTGGCCCTCACCCGCATCGGCCAGCGGGATCATGCGATCGATCGGGATCTTCAACTTTCCGGCAACTACATCTTCAGCAAGCGTCTGAAGCGCGGCGGCATCAGGTTTGCAGACGACAGCTTCGATATGGACGGTCGGGTGCATCTTTGCGTTCTTCGGCGGCCCGAGGACGGATGCGAAGACGCCGCCCTGCTTCACCTTACCCAGAAGCATCTCCGCCGTATTGCCCCCTATAGTATCCGCGACCGCATCCAGGAAGCCGAGCTTCTTCATCGCGTCGTCATCATCGAGCGCGATCACCTCGTCCGCACTGACGGCGGCCGCATCGTTCAACTGCTTTTTGCGCACACCCGCAATCACCGTTGCACCGGCCTTCTTCGCCGTCCACACCGCCGAGCGCCCTACCGCGCCCGCCGCGCCCGCTACCAGTACCGTCTCGCCGGCCTTGATCTTGGTCCCGACGATGATGAGCTGTTCGCCCGTCAGCGTGACCAGCGGAAGCGCCGCAGCCTCGACGACGTCCAGACCTGCAGGGACGTGCGTGGCTTCGGCTGCCGGCACCACGACCAGCTCCGCATAGGCTTGCTTACCCAGCGCCATCACCTTGTCACCGGGCTCGAAACCGGTCACCTTTGCGCCCACCTCGCGGACGATCCCGGCAATGTCCCGCCCGAGAATCCCGGGGAACTCGACGGGAAAGCGCTCCTTCGCCTCGCCGCTGCGCATCTTGTAGTCGACCGGATTCACGCTGGTCGCGGACAAGCGGATCAGCAGGTCGTTCTCACCCGGTTTGGGATCTTCGAAGTCTTCCCACTTCAGCTTGTTCGGTCCGCCGTACTCATGCAGCACTACAGCCTTCATCGCCTCACCTCGTCCGTGTCAGATGCATGCGTGGCGACAGCCGTTGACTCGGGCAGGTAGTGCCGCCACTCGTTTCCTTCGGCGATCCGCTTCAACAAGGCGAACCGCTGGGCGAGCAGGGTAGCGACGTACGGGACCATGATCTTGCCGGCGACCAGCTTGCCCAGCGGGCCGAATGGGAGAGAAAACCTGACCTTGTCGGTGGCCAGCGTGTATCCGTCCACAAACTGCAGATGATGATCGTGCTGGAAGCGAGCGAAGCGGCCGCGAAGCTGGGTGTCCTGGAAGAAGACGGGCGCCTCGTACCCGCTGATGACGCTGGTATGCCTCTGCGGCAGCCCGAACTTCCAGCCGCGCCACTCCACCGTATCGCCTGCGACTACCATTCCGGTCGTTCGTCCCGCGACCGGCCGCATGCCGAGCGTCTGCCGGACGATTTCAACGCTGGTTGAGAGCAGGAAGACCCGCCCGATCGGCGCGTGGATATGGACGCTGTCCTTCACGTTGTACATAGGGCAAACCTTACTCCGGACGGGCCGAAGGCCCACCCGCCGATTAGATGCCGCGCCCCCTTGCGGAGAAGACTAGAGCACGGCGGATCGAGAGTGCAGCAGCCCCAGCGCTCGCTCGAGAAAGGCCGCTAGCGGGACGCTGCCCTCATCGCCCTTGCCGCGCGTTCGGACGCTCACCGCGTCTACTGCAGCTTCCTTATCGCCCATCACCAGGACAAAGGGCACCTTCTGTAGGGTGAACTCGCGGATCTTGGCGTTCATCTTCTCGTTGCGCGCGTCGAGCTCCACACGCAGGCCGGCGGCTTCGAGCTTCGCCTTGACTGCCTGCGCGTACTCGAGGTGCTTCTCCGAGATGGGCACGAGACCGACCTGAACCGGGGAGAGCCAGAGCGGAAAGGCGCCGGCGTAGTGCTCGATCAGCACGCCGAAGAAGCGCTCGACCGAGCCGAAGAGGGCGCGATGGACCATCACCGGCTGGTGCTTCTCGCCATCCTCGCCGGTGTACTCGAGCTCGAAGCGCGTTGGCAGCGTGAAGTCGAACTGGACGGTCGACAGCTGCCACAGCCGGCCCAGCACGTCGACCAGCTTGACGTCGATCTTCGGGCCGTAGAAGGCTGCCTCGCCGGGTATCGTCTTGTAGGTAATGCCCTTGCGATCGAGCACG
>CAXTLS010000040.1:0-34600 GCA_964245235.1 uncultured Acidobacteriaceae bacterium | reverse complement strand
TGTGGTCGTGGGGGGGAGGGCCTTGCGGTGGGGCACGTTCTTCAGGGCGCCGGTAGCGAGCGCCCAGTTTTCGTCGGTGCCGACGAAGCTCTTGCGATCGTTTGCGTCCCAGGTCGACAGCTCGACCTTGAATTCTGTGAAGCCGAAGGTCTCGAGCATGGTCTGGGCGAAGTCGATGCAGGCCACGACCTCATCCTCGATCTGCGCGGGGGTGCAGAAGATGTGCGCGTCATCCTGGGTAAAGCCGCGCACCCGCAGCAGGCCGTGCATGGTTCCCGAGCGCTCGTACCGGTAAACGTTGCCGAGCTCCGCGTAGCGCACGGGGAGGTCGCGATAGCTGCGCGGGGAGCTCTTGTAGATGAGGATGTGGCCGGGACAGTTCATCGGCTTCAGCCGGTACTCGGCGTCGTCAAGCTCCATCGGCGGGTACATATTCTGGCCGTAGTAGCCCTCGTGCCCGCTGGTCTTCCACAGCTCGCGCCGCATGATGTGGGGCGTGTAGACGATCTCGTAACCGCGACGGATACATTCATCGCGCATCCAGTCTTCCATGGTTCGCCGGATGAGGGCGCCCTTGGGGTGCCAGAAGATAAGGCCCGCGCCGGCGACCTCCTGGATCGAGAAGAGGTCGAGCTGTTTGCCGAGCACGCGATGGTCGCGCGCCTTGATCTCTTCGAGCCGTTTGAAGTAGGCGTCGAGATCTTTCGGGTTGAAGAAGGCGGTCCCGTAGATGCGCTGCAGCTGCTGGTTCTTCTCGTCGCCGAGCCAGTAGGCGCCGGCGACGCTCATCACCTTGAAGGCCTTCACGCGGCCGGTTGAGGGCACGTGTGGGCCGCGGCAGAAGTCTGTGAAGCCGCCGTTCTTATAGAGCGAGATCTCGTCGCCAGGCCTGGTGAATTTCTCGATGAAGTGGACCTTCATGAACTCGCCCTGAGCGGCGTAGTCGGTCAGGCCCTTGTCTCGCGGCTCTTCTTCGCGGACGAAGGGTTCGTCCCGGGCGACGACCTCGGCCATGCGCGCCTCGATGGCGGCGAGGTCGGCGTCCGAGAATGGTGTCTCACGATAGACGTCGTAGAAGAAGCCAGCGTCGGTTGCGGGGCCGTGGCCGAGCTTGGTCTCGGGAAAGAGCTCGAGGATGGCGGTCGCCATGACGTGGGCGGCGGAGTGGCGCACCACCTTGAGCGCCGCTTCATCGGTCTCCTTCAGCAGCTCGAGCACGATGTCTTCGGTGAGCGGTGCGGAAAGATCGATGAGGCGCTCGCCGGTCTCCTTGCCGCCGTACATGGCGTCCTCGGAGGTCTCGTCGTTGGCTTCGAGCGCCGCTGTGCCGGCTGCAGCGAGCGGCTTGATTCTCGCTACGACGACTGCCGCCGCCAGCCTCGGCGAGATGCTCATGGCTACGTCGTACGGTGTTGTACCCTGCGGAAGCTCACGCACCGAACCGTCAGGAAGCTGTACTCGAATCGTCATCTCTTTACTCGTCCCCATCACTTTTAGCCTCTCACATTAACCCTGTATGGGTTAGCGAGCAAAGCTAATGCCTTCATGTCGAAAGCTAATGGCTCATTTGGATAGCTAATGGCTTCATTTCGCCTGCGCCGTGTCGCGAGAACCCCGGTCGACCCAGTCAAGCGTGGTGAATCATCCGCTAACCACTGCATCTTTGCTCCGGCCTCAACATCTAGATGTCAGGGCAGGTACCTGCCCTCAGGAGATTCCATGGCTACACTTCTCAAGATTGACGTCAGCCCCCGTGGCGACTACTCCGTTTCCCGCAATCTCACGAAGCAGTTCGCAACCGACTGGCAGAAGAACCATGACGGCGGTACGGTCGTCACTCGCGATCTGGTCACGACACCGCTTCCCTTCGTCGACCTACCGTGGATCGCCGGCGCCTACAGCACCCCCGACCAGCACACGGCCGAGCAGAAGGCCGCTATCAAGGTCTCAGACGACTTGATCGACGAGCTCCTGGCCGCCGATCACATCGTCATCGGAACGCCCATGTACAACTTCAGCATCCCCGCGCTGCTCAAGGCCTACATCGATCACATCGTTCGGCTCGGCAAAACATTCACCTCGAGCTACGAAGGCCTGGCCATGGGGAAGAAGGTCACAATTATTATCGCCAGCGGCGCCGTCTACACGGCCGGCTCCTTCACGGAGTCCTATAACGCCGAGTCCTCCTACCTGAAGCAGATCCTTGGCTTCATCGGCATGACGGACGTTACCATCGTCCTCGCCGGCGGCAGCAGTGAGGTCGCCCAGGGCAAGATCCCGCTCGACCAGTTCCTTAAGAGCTTTGCGGAGCCGGTTGCGGCAGCTGCCCAGTAGGTCCTGAGTAGCCGGTTCTCCGTTCACGGATAGAGCCAATCAAGGCCCACATTCCCTGCGGAGTGTGGGTCGTTTTACGTCGGCTCGCCGCGGCGCAGCATCCGCTTTACCCAGAGCGAGCCAAGGTAGACAAGGGCCACCGCCAGCACCAGCACCCCGGCCGGTAGACCGATCAGGCGATAACTGATCGCGTAATCGAGCGTGCGATGCATGACCGTGTTGGCGAACAGGAGGCTGACGATGCCCAGGAAGGTCGCGAGAAAGAACGCCAGAAATCCCGAGGCCACGCTCATCAAGAGCGTCGCGAACCATCCCAGGTCGCCGAGCGGCACGCCGAAGAGGTAGCCGCCGCCGATGGTTCGCGGCGTGGCGGGAGGGGCGGGAGGCGTCATGGAGATAGAATAACGCCTTATGGCAGATGGAGTTCAGACCGGGCAGGCAGGCGACCAGAACACCGGCACCATTCCCGCCGCTACCGTAGCCCAGCTCGTCCCGGCGGCCAGGGCACCTAACGGCGTGCACTACGCCAGCTACGGCCACAACAACCTGGCAACGGGCGAGCTCGAACGCATTGTGCAGGCGGTCCCGGCGAGCGTCGCCGCGGCGCTCGACCAGAAGGTCTACTACTTCGTTCCGCTGGCCATAACGAGCGGCCAGACGAGCAGCCCGGCCAGCAGCCAGACGAGCATTTTGGCTGAGCGCGAGCATCGCAGCAGCTCGGAGGAGACCATGATAGCGACCGCCTACACGCCCGAGCTCGGCGAGCAGGCCATCTGCCATCGCAACGTCACGCTCGGTTCGACCGACGGCATCTTCATCTCCACACGCCTGTTGAACGATCGCTTCGCGCTGGCGTTCGAGTTCTTCATCAACGTGGGCCATGCTTTTGTCGAGAGCGTGGGCGTACCCGACAGCTTCAACCAGCTGGTCTGGGAGCAGGCACTCAAGGACGTTCGCGGCGAGACCAGCCAGGACGCCTGGGAGTATCGCAACCAGTCCCTCGTCCAGACGGGCACGCTCACCCTGGCCGGGGAGCCGGCGTCCGCACGTCCCCGCGTGAACGAGAAGGCCAAGACCGAGTACCTCGAAGCTGCGTTTGCCGACGCGGTCGCGATCTACCAGCTCTCGCTCTCGGTCGACTTCAACTACTCGGAGCTGCGTGAACGCGAGTATCCGCTGCTGGCTCCACAGCCCCTGGCGGAACGGCTCCGCCTGGCCGCCAAGCTGTTTCCGCCGAATGCCGGGTACGAGTTCGCTATACGGTACCGCCGCCGCGCCTGATCGGCTTCGAGCTGGGCTCTATCGAATGGCCGCCATGGCTGCGCGGAAGAGGGTTTCGAAGTCGCCGGCTACTTCCGGCTGCTTTTCGACCGCGACCTCGATGGCGCGCTGCGCCGCCGGCCGGCCGTAGCCCAGGTTTACCAGCGCCGAAAGCGCATCGTCCCCCGCGGCACCGACGCCCATGGGGCGGCCGGCCGCTGCTGGCGCTACGGCCAGATCGTCCAGCTTGTCCTTCAGCTCCAGCACCACGCGCTCGGCTGTCTTCTTCCCGATCCCCGGGATTCGGGTCAGCGTGGCGTGATCCTGCCCCCGGATGGCGGCCACTAGCCGCTCGGCCGCGATGCCGCTGAGCACCGTGATCGCCAGCTTCGGCCCGATGCCTGTGATCGTCAGCAGCCGCTCAAAGAGCCGCTTCTCCTGCAGCTCCCAGAAGCCGAAGAGGGCGATCTGGTCCTCGCGCACATGGGTAAAGACGTGCAGCGACACCTCCGCACCCTCGCCCGGCAGCGCCGAAAAGGTCGTCACGCTGATCGCGACGTCATAGCCTACACCGCCACACTCGATGACAGCGTAATTTGGCGACTTGACGAAGAGCCGCCCCCGAAGATGCGCAATCATGCGCTGATTGTATGCCGTGCGGGAGCGGCAGACGCATCAGGAAGCCCGGCTCGACGTACCAGAATCCCGGCTAGGCATATTCTGGTTCTGAAGCTGTGAGCGAACGCATCCACATCACCGTAGGCGTCACCGGCGGTATCGCCGCCTACAAGGCCGTCGAGCTGGTCCGCGCGCTGCAGAACGCCGGCCTCGACCCCCACGTAGTGATGACGCACGGTGCGCAGAAGTTCATCACGCCGCTCACCTTCGCGGCGATCACGGGCCATCGCGTGATTACCAACCTCTGGAGTCCCGATGCGGAGACCGACGGTAACGGCGAGGCGAATCTAAACTCGGCCATCGATCACATCGACGAGGCCCAGGCCACACGGGCGCTGGTCGTCGCGCCCGCTACCGCCGACACGCTGGCGAAGTTCGCCCACGGCCTTGCCGACGACTTCCTCTCGACCCTCTACCTTGCCACCCGCGCGCCCGTCATCGTCGCGCCCGCCATGAACGTCAACATGTTCGAGCATCCTGCCACCCAGGCGAACCTCGAACTGCTGCGCGCCCGGGGCGTCCGCATTGTCGCCCCCAGCAACGGGTATCTCGCCTGCGGCATGATCGGCAGCGGCCGGCTGGCGGACACGCCCGCGCTGCTCGTTGCGGTCCTTCAAGCTCTCGGCGAATCGCTTGCGGCGCCCGCACCCCCGCAGCAGGACCTCGTCGGCGAGACCATCCTGATCACCGCCGGCGGCACGCGCGAGCCGATCGATCCTGTCCGCTTCCTTGGCAATCGCTCCAGCGGCAAGATGGGCTACGCGCTCGCCACTGCGGCCCTCGAGCGTGGGGCGCAGGTCATCCTGGTCTCTGCGCCGACCGCCCTTACTCCGCCCGCGTGCGACTTCATCCCGGTCACCACTGCCGCGGAGATGCGCGACGCCGTCCTCGCCCATCTGCCCCGCGCCACGGCGGTTATCGGCGCTGCCGCGGTCGCCGACTTCCGCCCGGCCAGCGTGTCTCCCGAGAAACTCCGGCGCAACGGCAGCCTCACCCTCACGCTCGAATCTACCCCGGACATCCTCGCCGAGGCCGCACTCCATCGCTCTCCCGGCACCCTGATCGTCGCCTTCGCGGCTGAGACCGATGCCGGCGCCGCGCTCGAAAACGGCCGCGTCAAGCTCCGCCGCAAGGGCGCCGACGCCATCGTCATCAACGACGTCTCCGAGCCTGGCCTCGGCTTCGATGCCGATCGGAACGCCGCTACGTTCCTTACCGCCAGCCGTCAGCTCGATCTGCCGCCCATGGAGAAATCCATCATGGCCACGCAGCTTCTCGACCAGCTGCTCCAGCTTCGCCGCGAGCAGCCCGGCTTCCGTCTTCCGTGAAAACGAAAGTAACCGGACCACCTTATCTTTTCGGCAGCCTGCTGACTGAACCGGGGTACACTTCTCCTGACAAGCGATCACAATCAGGCTTGTCCGCCGCTAGCGATCGGCGTCTGATTCCTCAGGGCCCGCGATATTCAGGACGGAAATCAGCAGGCACCAGCCTGCGTGAACGGAAGCAGCGTCAAAGCCAGCATCCCGGTCCCGGCTGACGCCTGCAAACCCCTACGCAGATTGGCCCGAACAATCTCAATTGATTCACTTCTCTGCCCGGCTCCTCACTCTGGTTTCAGTCCGCTGCAGGAGCATGCACGCTGTATGCTCCTGCGACGGACACTGAGCTTCCATCCTTTTCAGCCCTCCGACTGTAGCTCCGCCTTGCGCCCGTGCCCTCGCAGGCGTACCCTCACACGAGATAAGGGCGGTATCCGGCCAGGCATCTCCTGCACCACGAGGCGCCACCTGCGGAACTGCACTGGAGTCCAGAGCCATGAGCCTTACCACCTTCCGCCCGGCGG
The DNA here is from genome assembly GCA_964245235.1 of uncultured Acidobacteriaceae bacterium. Lineage (GTDB taxonomy): Bacteria > Acidobacteriota > Terriglobia > Terriglobales > Acidobacteriaceae > Edaphobacter. Next base: position 28,482 of record CAXTLS010000040.1, on the reverse strand, counting down.
ACCCTGCTTCCAGCACGGCGAATGCCACCCTCAGCCGCACCCCCGCCAAAGTCACCACCGTAAGCCTGCAGCAGAAGAAGCAGGCCGGCCACCCCATCACCGCTGTCACTGCCTACGACTACGCCAGCGCGCGCCTAATTGACGAGGCCGGGCTCGACCTGATCCTCGTCGGCGACTCGCTCGCCATGGTGATGCAGGGCCACGAAAACACCCTAGCGGTGACGCTCGACGAGATGCTGCTGTACACACGGGGCGTCCGCCGGGCCGTCCGCCGCGCGCTTCTGGTCGCCGACATGCCGTTTGGCTCCTATCACGCGGGCAAGCACCGCGCCGTCGCCAACGCCGTCCGATTCGTGAAAGAGGCCGGCGCCGAGGCAGTAAAGATCGAGGGTGCTCGCGCCGACCTCGCCAGCCGCCTGGTTGATGCCGAGATCCCCGTACTCGGCCACCTCGGCCTGACCCCGCAGTCGATTCATCGCATGGGCGGCTTCAAGGTCCAAGGCAAAACGATGGCCGCCATCGACGCGCTGCGCGAAGACGCGCTCGCCCTGGCAGCCGCCGGCTGCTTTGGGCTGGTCCTTGAAGGGATTCCTCGCGAGGCGGCGCGGCTGATCACCGACGAGCTTCCAATCCCCACCATCGGCATCGGAGCCGGCCCCGACTGCGACGGCCAGATCCTCGTGCTGCACGACATGCTTTCGCTCACCTTCGCCGCACCTGCAAAGTTCGTCCGCCGCTATGCGGACCTTGGCGCCATCATGACCACTGCCTTGACTGACTATAAGCGCGACGTCGAGGCCCGCACCTTTCCTTCAGAAAGCGAGAGCTACCACCTGCCGCAGGACGCTCGGCAGCTGCTGGAATCTCTGCTGTCCACCGACTAGCCCGGCAACCCTATCCTGTCGAACCCGCAGTCAGCCGTTCCTCAGCCCACCAAAATCACGTGCAAATAGCCCACACTATCGCCGACCTGCGCCGCATCCGCGCCCTCCTCAGCTCGGAGCTGGCCCTTGTTCCGACCATGGGCGCGCTCCACGATGGGCACCGCTCGCTGCTCCGCCGCGCCCGCGAGGTCTGCCCCGCGGTCGCCGCCACGATCTTCGTCAATCCGCTCCAGTTCGCGCCTACGGAAGACCTCGCCCGTTATCCCCGAACCTTCGAGGCAGACTGCCGCATGCTCGAGGCCGAGGGAGTCGACCTGCTCTTCGCACCGAGTCCCGAGGAGATGTATCCGGGCGGGGCTTCGACATCTGTCCATGTTGCGGGGGTCAGTGATCGGCTCGACGGCGCGTCGCGGCCCGGCCACTTCGTGGGGGTGGCCACGGTTGTTGCCAAGCTCTTCCATCTCGTCGCGCCGACCCACGCCTGCTTTGGCCAGAAGGACGCCGCGCAGCTCGCTGTGCTTCGGCAGATGGTAAGGGACCTCAACTTCGACATTGAGCTGATCGCCTGCCCTACTCTTCGCGATGCTGACGGACTTGCCCTGAGCTCGCGCAACGCTCTCCTCTCACCCGAAGAACGCCGGCGCGCGCTGCTTCTCTCGCAGGCACTGCGCTCCCTGGTTGCGCAGATCGCAGCAGGAGATCGCCACGCAGCGGGCCTGCTTCGCGAGGGACAGGCATACCTCGAGCGCGACCCGAACGTCGTGGTCGATTATCTGGCGATCGTTGACCCGGACACGTTGCTGCCGGTGATGACGGCAGATGCGGGCACCCTGATTGCCGTTGCGGCGAAGGTGGGGAGCACGCGGCTGATTGACAACCTGTTGGTTCCCTGAGCGGTGCGGGCCGGTAGCGGCCGCTCTAGGCGGTCAGGCTGCGCCTACGATTGTCTCAATCGTGATGACGGATGGTGTGTGGCTTTGGGCGGGAGGGAAGGCGTGGGCGCTACGGCGGCACGCGGGGATTCCTTAACTTCGCTCAGAATGACAGGATCCCGCGCTGTGGGACAGGAGGTTTACTTCGGCTCATCGACGACCAGTATCTGGTCGCCCTTGATCGCGCCGAGCTTCTGGACTGTGCCGCTCGGCCAGCGGATCTCGATCTCCTTCGCCGCGGTGTCCGGGCCCAGGCCGAAGTGGGCGCGCTTGTCGTTTGAGGAGAGGTAACTGCCGGCTGTCGTCACCGTGACCTGCTGGGTGCCTTTCGAGGTCGTTACCTTGATCTCGGCCCCGATGCCGTCGCGGTTGCTCTTGTGCCCGACCAGGTTGAGGATGAGCCAGTGGTTTGTGGTGACCGTCTCGTTATGGAGGATATGCGCCGCGCCGTCGTTGGTGCTGACCACGGCATCGAGCCGGCCATCGTTGTCGAGATCGCCGACCGCCATGCCGCGGCTGACCCACGGCTGCTGAAAGACGACGCCCGAGCGGCTCGACACATCGACGAAGCCCTTGCCGGTGTTGCGCGCGAGCAGCATCGGCTCCTTGTAGTGGAGCTGCGGGGAGCTGAGTTCAACCGTGTCGAGATCGTGGCCCTGCGCGACCAGCAGATCTTTCAAGCCGTCGTTGTCGTAGTCGAGGAAGTGGATGCCCCAGCCGGAATGGAGCAGCGTCATGCGCGCCATGCCGGAGACATAGGTGTCGTAGGTGAAGCTGCCGTCGCCGTTGTTGCGGTAGAGCGCATATTTCTGGTTCGCCAGGTTGGTGATGACCAGATCGGGCAGCCCGTCGTTGTTGTAGTCCTGGAAGTCGAGGCCCATGCCGGCATAAGTGCGGCCATCGCCATCGACGGCGATCTCGGCCGTGAGCCCGGTTTCCTCGAAGGTGCCGTTGCCCTTGTTGCGGTAAAGGAACTCGAGCATCGAATCGTTCGCTACGGCGACATCGATCTTGCCGTCACGATCGAAGTCGGCGATCGCGACGCCGAGCCCCTTGCCGGGGAGCGCCATGCCGATCTTCTGGGCGACTTCGGTGAAGTGACCATGGCCGTCGTTGTGGTAGACCAGCGCCGGGATGGCCGGGAAGATATCCGGATGGCAATAGGCACGATAGCCTTCGCGATGCTCGCCGCACCAGACGTCGTCCCAGTCCCACTGGACGTAGCGCAGGACGACGAGATCGAGCAGGCCGTCGTTGTCGAGATCGACCCACGCCGCGCTGGTCGACCAGCCGTTGCCGGCGGTGCCGGAGCTCTCGGTCACATCGGTGAAGGTGCCATTGCCGTTGTTGTGATAGAGCTTGTTGCCCCCGTAGGCCGTGACGTAGAGGTCCTCGAAGCCGTCGTTGTCGTAGTCGCCGACCGCGACACCCATGCCATAGCCGACGCCCTCGAGACCGGCCTTGACGGTCACATCTTCGAAGCTGCCGTCCTTCTTCTGGTGGTAGAGCCGGTTCCAGTCCGCCTCGCTCTTTTTCTGCGGGATGGTGCCCTTGGGCGTCGGATCCAAGACCGGCGCGCCATTTGCAAAGAATAGGTCGAGCAGCCCGTCGTTGTCGTAGTCGAAGACGGCGACGCCGGAGCCCATGGTCTCGAGGAGGTACTTCTTCGAGGTGTGCGAGGCGACATCTTTGAAGCGGACGCCGCTTGCGGCTGTCGCATCGACAAACTGGCCGGGCGGAGCGTCGCCGACAGCTGGGTTCTGCGCCCGCATGCCGCAGGCGAGCAGAAGAACGGTGAGAAACGGCAGCAGTGGGCTTGCAGTCAGTCTCGAACCACGAGCTACGATGCAGCTGCTCAGCGAGCCATGTTCGCGCCACGAACGCATGTAACAGTCTACCCCTTGCGTCACTGGCTTTAGTTCCCCGCAGGCTGCTTCTGTGCGTCCAGTTTTCCTGCCGCGGCGGCCGTTGCGGCCGAGGTTCCGCGCCCGGTAAGCTGCCGGATCAGGTCGACTTCACGCTGACGGTACGGTGTGTTGTCCTGGCGGAAGACTTCGTGGAACCAGACCGTCGGCTGCGACAGAACGTACGGCTTCTGCCACGAATCCCATGGCAGATAGGTCTGCGTCTTGCCGGCAACCAATCCCCAGTTGATGGCGCCCACGTTGTACTTCTTCGCGATGGGCAGGCTCTCGTCGAAGGTGCTGCCCGCGCCGCGTGCCATATACTCGGTGCAGATGATGGGCCGGCCGAGCGGCTGAAGCTCCTTGATGCGCGCCTCGAAGCCCTCGGGCCAGTCGTAGTTATGGAAGGTGATGACGTCCGATTCGGCAAGCTGAATCTTCGTCATCGGACTCTCTTTCGCCGGGTCGCTCCAGCTGCCGTTCCAGACGCCGCTGGTCAGGGGCTGCGTGGGGTGCGCTGCCCGCGCCCACGCGAAGGCCTTCGGCAGCATGGCTTCGATCAGCTTCGTCTTGTTGACGGGCTCGGCCGGGAAGCGGGCGCGGTCGCCATTATCCGGCTCGTTCCAGATGTCCCAGCCGAGGATGCGCTCGTCCTTTGCGAATGCACCCACGACGCCTTCGACGTAGGCCTTCAGCTTCGGTTCATACGTGGAATCCACAAGCCCGCGCGTTCCGGGGCTCTGAACCCAGCCGGAGTTGTGGATGCCGGGGATGGGCGGGTGCTGGGGGCCAAGCTTCGGTGTGGGGTCCCAGCAGGAGTCGAAGAGCACCAGCAGCGGCCGGATGTGGTGCCTCGCGGCGATGCCGAGGAAGGTGTCGAGGCGCTTTTTGAAGCCCTCGGGGTCCTGCTCCCAGAGCTGATCCTGAAGGAAGACCCGCATGGTGTTCATGCCGATGCTCTCGGCCATGCCGAGCTCTTTGTCGTTCAAGGCGGCGTTGAAGGTCGCGGCCTGGAACATCTCGAGCTGGTTGATTGCGTCCGAAGGGACGAAGTTCGCGCCAACCAACCATGGCTGCTGCCCGTACCACGCGTTTGCCTGCGCCGCCGTCCACCTGCCGCTTACGGGGGGTGCGGCTGCATACAGTACCTGAGCCGTAATCAGCGGCAGCATCATCACCATCGACCTCAAACGCATAGCTCTTCTCCGACTGCAAGCTTCTACCGAGACCACGATACAGGAAGCTGCAATCGGTTACACCAACTCGCCGCGTGCGTGATTGCTCGGGCTCTACAGTTTGACGGGCCCGGTCGAGCTCCGGAGCACCAGGACCGGTTGGATCACATGGTCGGCTGCGTCGATCAGCCCGCTCGTGCCCTTACGCTTGGCGTTGAAGAGCGCCCGAAAGGCCGCCGTTGCGATCTCGACGCGGGACAGACGCAGCGTGGTGAGCGGCGGCTGGGTGTACGCGCTGAGGTGGATGTCGTCGTAGCCGATCAGCGAGAGATCTTCCGGGACCCGCAGGCCGGCGTTGTGGATGGCGCCGAGCGCTCCAAAGGCGGTCATGTCATTCGAGGCCATGACGGCGGTCGGCAGAGTACCGGTGCGCGCTCCGGCTTCGAGGACGCGCTGCATGGCGTCGCGGCCGCCATCGGCGCGATGGTTCCCCTCCTGGACCCACTCCGGAGGCACGGCCCATTGCCTGCCGGCCATGAAGTCCCGGTAGGCCTCGACTCGCTCCCGCGCGGAACCAAGCCGCTGCGGACCGCTGAGGAAAGCGATGCGGGTATGGCCGAGCTCGACCAGGTGCTCGAGGCCTGTCCGTATGCCGGCCGCATAGTTCATCTGGATGCTGCTCCAGCCAAGCGCCGGGGTGACAGTATCCATCGAGACAAGCGGGATTTCGCGCTGGCTGACGACTTCAAGCAACCGGTCATCCATCTCGGACGTCATGATCGCCAGCCCATCGACCTTGCGCTGCAGCATGCGGGTGACGCACATCTCCATGCGCGCCGGATCGTAGTTGGTGTTCGCGACCAGCACCTCCTGCCCGTGCTCGACGGCAATGTCTTCGAACGCCTTGACCAGCTCCGGGAAGAATGGATTGGTGATATCGGAAATGATCAGGCCATAGAGGCTGCTGCGACCGGAGCCAAGTGCGCGCGCATTGGTGTTGGGGTAGAAGTTGAGTGCCGTGATCGCCCGCTGCACCTTCTCCGCCGTCTTCGGGCTGACCTTGTCGGAACCGTTGATGGTCCGGGACACGGTTGCGGTGGAGACCCCGGCCCTGCGCGCCACTGCTTTGATGTTCATAGAGTTCGGCCAATCCGAGTGTACGGAAATCCCTCGGCATTGCGAACTCCGACCTCGAATCGATGGGCGCTTTCGTTCCTACGAAGACCGGCGCTCGGTGGCTCACGTCGGCCGCACGACGCGGACTGGAACAGGATTGAATTAGTTGTATTGTGAGTCGCTGCGGAGCTGCTGATTCTTCAGCAGCAGCTCCGATACAAGGCGTTGCAGACGGAGGTTCTCGCGCTGCAATTCGAGGATGAAGTCGACGATGGCCACCTTCAGGTCCGACGGCTCTTGGGGCGGCTGCAAAGGAGTCATGATGATCGCTTCCTGAAGGACATAGTGTTAGACGGAGGGCTGCTCGGAACCGGTCGGTGCGGACGTGGTGAATCCGCAGCTTCGCCGGCCGCGCATGCCAGAGCGAAAGCGCTCGCGCTGCTCGGGGGTCATCTGGGACCAACGCTCTTCCATACGGCGGCCCCAGGCACGGCGACCGCCATGCCGATGGAAGCCACCGAAGAGCAGCTTGGTGAGAATGAGCAGGCCAAGCGCCTGTCCGAAGGTGAGCGCCCTGAGGCCGAAGATGGATGGCATCAGCCAGTTCCAGAGGTGCATCACCACCTCGCCGAAGACGACGATGGCAAGTGCGATGACACTTACGATCTTGAGTGCTTTGTAGATACGGTATTTCTGCATGGTGCGTTCCTCGTTATGTTTCTAAAAAATCTTTGTTCATCTGCTGGAGCCGGCGGCGCAGATGCAACACGGCATAACGCTTCCGGGAGAGAAGCGTGTTGACGCTCGTTCCGGTCTCGTCGGATAGTTCCTTGAACGTTCGACCGAGAAGCTCGTGGGCGATGAAGACCTCACGCTGCTCCTTCGGAAGCTCTTCCAGGGCTTCATCGAGCGATTCAAAGATCAGGTTCCGGGCGTAGATTGCGTCTGGCCCGTCGTCCTCTGAAGGCAGCAGGTCGAGCAGCGTGTCTGGCCCGGAGTCGTCGGCGGACGGTTCGTTGAGCGAGTCGGGTTTTCGTCTGCGGAAGAGATCAGTAATTCGATTGCGCGCCACGCGAAAGAGCCATGCCGTGACTTGTTCGACCGGCTTCATGAGCCGGTAGGTCTGGATCAACTCGTAAAAGACGTCCTGCAGCACATCTTCCGCATCGCCCGGATCGAAGACTCGCTTGCTGATGAAGCTGCGTAGTCGCGACTCATCACGCTTGACTGCTTCGGCTATGAATTGGTCCTGTTCGGCGATGGTCCAGTCAGTGCCCGGCATCGTGCTCCTGCGATCGATCCTCACAAGGTATCTACAGGTGTTAACGTCCGAGAGTGGCGGATATTGTATGAAGCGGTGCGAAAAGCTTATTTGCCGATGCAGAATTTTCCGAAAATGAGGTGCAGGATATCGTCCGTAGTCGTCGCTCCGGTCAGGCTGTCCAATGCCTGTAACGCCTCGTAGAGATTCAGGAGAAGCAGCTCATGCGGGAGGCTTTGCTGCGTCGCCTGCCTTGCTGCTTTGAGCGCTGTAAGCGTGTCGACGATGGCCTGGTGCTGGCGCAGGTTGGTGATCAGGACGGAGCCGGATGCCGGCGCTGTGCCCTGGAGGAAGGCTGTGATGGCCTCTCGCAGCGTATCGACACCGGTGCCGGTGAGCGCTGACGTGCTGACGGTGTGGGGCACGTATTGTAGCGGGATGGCGGCAAGCGCCTGCGCCGCTGTCGATGCGCCGGCCAGGTCGATCTTGTTCAGGACGATCAGCAGGGTTCGTCGGTCGGCTTGTTGCAGGACGGCTACGTCTTCGGCATCGAGTGGCTGCGTGGCGTCGAGGACGAGGAGCAGCACCTCTGCTTCGGCGATCGCTTCACGGGAGCGGAGGATGCCGAGATGTTCGGCTTCTTCAATCGCGGAGGTGCTGGGTTGGGCAGACGAGTCGCCGCGCAGCCCGGCGGTGTCGAGTAATTCGACTGGAATGCCGTTCAGGGAGAGCCGCTCGGTGATTACGTCGCGAGTCGTACCGGGGATCGCGGTGACAATAGCTCGATTTCGCTGGAGCAGCTGGTTGAAGAGGCTGGACTTGCCTGCATTAGGCCGGCCTACCAAGGCCAGGCGAAAGCCCTCGCGCACCAGGCGGCCATACGCGAAGCTTTGTTCGAGCGCTGCGAGTGGGCGCTGGACGAGGGCAAGCTGCTCGGCGATGGAGGCGGGGGGCATAACCTCGATATCGTCCTCGGCGAAGTCGATGCCTGCCTCAAGGCCAGCGATTAGGAGGACTAGGCGTTCTTTGACGGGCTGGATCTGCCGCGAGAGCGCACCGCCGAGCTGTCTGGCCGCGATCCGCGCCTGCTCGAGCGTGCTGCTTTCGATCAGGTCGGCGATAGCCTCGGCCTGGGTGAGGTCGAGACGGCCTGCGAGGAAGGCGCGGCGGGTGAACTCACCTGCTTCCGCGAGTCGCGCTCCGCACGCGCAGCACTGGCGGAGGAGGTAGTCCATGAGCACGGGCGAGCCATGCGCCGCGATCTCAACGACGTCCTCGCCGGTGTAGGAGTGGGGTGCCTCGAAGCAGGTGACGACCGCCTGGTCCAGCGGCTCACCGGTGAGCCGGTCGAGGATCTCGCCGAAGCGGGCGCGGCCGGCCAGCAGGGGTTGGCGCAGGCGTAGGAGGGGCGCTGCGATCGCGAGGGCGTCGGGGCCGGAGAGCCGGACGATGCCGATCCCTCCGCGGCCTGGCGGCGTTGCGACGGCTACGATCGTCTCCTGCTCACCCTGCATGGATCAATCCTAGTCGTGGCGTTGCTTCAATGCTGGTTGCCGATGTATTGAGGATTCATGCTTCGTCTTAGAGTGTCGAGCATCGAAAGAGTGAAGTTGGACGAATAATTTCGAGGAGATTAATGATGAATCGTAGTGCGAGCGCAGTGTGGCATGGCGGTCTGAAGGATGGTACGGGAACGGTTTCGACGCAGAGCAACGCTGTGAAAGATCTGCAGTACAGCTTTTCGTCTCGCTTCGAGAGTGGCGTTGGCACCAACCCTGAGGAGCTGCTGGGTGCGGCACATGCGGGCTGTTATTCGATGGCCCTGAGCGCGCAGTTTACCGAGGCCGGCCTGAAGCCGGAGACGATTGAGACGACCGCGGCGGTGACGCTCGACATGCTGAAGGACGGCCCGACGATTACGAAGATCCACCTGACGACGAAGGTGACGGCCCCGGGCGTGGACAAGACGAAGTTCGAAGAGCTGGCGAACAATGCGAAGGTCGGCTGCCCGCTCTCAAAGGTGCTGAAGACGGCAGAGATTACGCTCGATGCACAGCTGGTCTGAACGACTTAGTGCGCGTGGCTGTGACCGTGATGGCTATGCGCACCGACTACCTCAAGTGGAGGCGGCGCGCTGCAGCCGTGCGTCGTCTCGCACCCGATAGTTTCGAACTGGATGGTCGTGTGGTGGATATGGAAACGCTCACGGAGTGCGCAGTTGATTCCGTCCAGAATGACGCCGCACTCGGACATTGGCATCTCGGCGATCGTGATGTGACTGGCCAAGGCGTGTGACGACGAGCCGAGGCTCCAGACGTGTAGATCGTGGACGTCGAGGACGCCGCCGACGACCTGCATGGCGGTGCGAATCTCCTCGAGGCGCAGCGTTCGCGGTGTCCCTTCGAGCAGGATATTGAGCGTCTCGCGCACGATGCCGACCGAGCTGTAAAGGATCATGCCGGCGATCAGGATTGAAAGCAGGGGATCAATCCACGTCAGCCCGGTAAAGAGGATGGCGGCTCCGCCAGCGATGACGGCGGCGGTTGAAAGCGTGTCGCCGAGCATGTGCAGGAAAACGCTGCGGATATTGACGTCGCCTGAGAACTTCCAAAGCAGGCTGGCGATGGCGCCATTCATGAGGACGCCGGCCGCGGCGACCATCATCATCATGCGCGGCTGCACCCCGATGGGGTGGCTGAAGCGCTCGACCGCCGTGAAGGCGATCCATGCTGAGAGAACGATGAGCGTGAGCGCGTTGACGAAGGCGGCGAGGACGCCGGCGCGCTGGTATCCGAAGGTCTTCTCCTCGGTTGCCGGCCGCGACTGGAAATAGACGGCGACAAAGGACAGCAGGATGGCGAGCAGGTCGCTGACGTTGTGGCCAGCCTCCGAGATGAGGGCCAGGGAATGGGAGCGGATACCAAAAAAGAAGGTCGCGACAACGTAAAGGAAGGTGGCGACCATGGAGAACTGCAGGACGCGCTGCATCTTGCGGTTCGGACTGGCGACCATGTGCATAGCTAGAGTAGCTCCGACTTTAAGTGTAGCCCCGGCTGGTCCGGGCTTCAATCGCGGCTTTGCGTCTCGTGCACAGGCTCAAAACCCGGCGCGTCCAGCTGGACGCCGTTCCAGTCTTCCGCAACCACGATGCTGTTGGCCGGGTTGCGGGGATCGTAACGAACCTGCACGGGCAGGTCGACGCGCAGGTTCCGCACATAATCCCTGAGGCTGGTCACATCCTGGGCGCACTCGTAAGTGACGCCAGCGATGCGGTAGCGGTAGATGAGCACATGCGGCGAGACGAAGTATTCCGGCGGCACATCGAGCGTGCCGTCCACGCTGTCGTCTTCGGTACTGCCATCGATGCCGACGATGCTGCCATCGATGATGCGGCCGGTGCGGGAGAGCAGGGTGCGGCGGTGCAGTTCGATCTCGTCGGGGGACTCGCGTTTCCGGAGCTTCGAATAGAGGAGCAGACCGGCGACTGCAAGCATCGCCGCAGCGGAGGCGCCTACCTGCTGCCGGGTGACGCGATCGAGGTGGAGAGAGGATGGAAGATGCGGGAGCACGTGGCCTTGTCGACAGGATAGACCATGCCGGAGCCGGGCGGGTAAATGATCAAGGCTGTGCTGAGCATGGCGCGAGCCGATTGACGATATACTGAAACGTGCCAATGAACTCGTCTTTTCTCAGCGCGGGCCCGAACTCTCCGGAACTATCCCTGCACCCCGAGGTCGCCTCTTCCCGTACCCCGTCGGCTCACCCGTTGGACTTAGGCGACGGACGACGTATCCGCTCGACAACCGTGATCTGCGTTCGGCGCGGGGACTCCGTCGTGATGGCGGCCGATGGGCAGGTCTCGCTGGGCTCGACGGTGATGAAGCACTCAGCGAAAAAGATCCGGCGGCTCTATCAGGACAAGGTGCTGGCCGGGTTTGCCGGCTCGACCGCGGATGCGTTCTCACTTTTTGCCCGGTTCGAGACCAAGCTGGAGCAGTATGCCGGAAACCTCGGCCGCGCCGCGGTGGAGCTCGCGAAGGACTGGCGGACGGATAAGATGCTGCGCCAGTTGGAAGCCCTGCTGATTGTTGCAGACCCGAAGCAGACGTTTCTGCTGAGCGGCACCGGCGACGTGATCGATCCGGATGAAGGGATTGCGACGATCGGCTCAGGCGGGAGCTATGCGCTGGCGTCAGCACGGGCGCTGATGGAGAATACGGAGCTGTCGGCGCGCGAGATCGCGGAGAAGAGCTTGAGGATCGCCGGCCAGATCTGCATTTACACCAATGACCAGATCACCATCGAAGAGCTGAAGGCCGAGTAGGCGCCGTATCTCTGCCTAAACCAAGAACAGTCTTGCAGTCAGGAGCACCGCATCATGGCAATCTTTCTACCTGGAACAGCCGACGATCAGGCGCTCTCTCTCGATGAGATGACCCCACGGGAGATCGTCGCGGAGCTGGACAAATACGTTGTCGGGCAGCATGCGGCAAAGCGGGCCGTGGCGATCGCGCTCCGGAATCGCTCGCGCCGGCAGAAGCTGCCGCCGGAGCTGGCCGAAGACATCATGCCGAAGAACATCATCATGATCGGGCCTACGGGCGTGGGCAAGACGGAAATTGCGCGGCGGCTGGCAAAGCTGACGAATTCACCATTTCTTAAGGTGGAGGCGTCGAAGTTTACCGAGGTCGGGTATGTGGGCCGCGATGTTGAGTCGATTGTGCGCGACCTGGTCGAGATCTCGATCGATATGGTGCGGGAAGAGAAGCTTGAGGATGTCGAGGATAAGGCTGAGTTGAACGCCGAGGACAGGCTGCTCGACCTGCTGCTACCACCTACACCGGTCGCTGCAACGCCGGCGGCGACTACCGCTGCAGCCGCGACGAGCGAGCCGGGCAGCAACGTAATCCAGCTTCCCGCGTCGGCGCTGGTGGATGACGTGACCCACGTGGAGGCCGATACGGCGGACGAGAAGCCCGGCGATCGGCAGCAAAGGACGCGGGAGAAGCTGCGGCAGCAGTTCCGCGAGGGCAAGCTGGACGAGCGGATCGTCGAGCTCGATGTACGCGATCGCAACCAGCCGAGCTTTGAGCTGCTGACCAACCAGGGGCCGGACGATACGGACGTAAACCTGAAAGACATGCTGCCGGGGCTCTTTGGGCAACGGACGAAGAAGCGCAAGATGAAGGTCTCGGAGGCGTTCGAGTACCTGGTGTCAGAGGAAGAGAGCCGGCTGATCGACATGGACCAGGTGACCCGGCTAGCTGTTGACCGAGTGGAAGACTCCGGGATTGTCTTTCTCGATGAGATCGACAAAATTGCTGGCCGCGAGGGTGGGCATGGGCCGGATGTGTCGCGCGAAGGCGTGCAGCGGGACATTCTACCGATTGTTGAAGGCACGACCGTCAACACGAAGTACGGCATGGTCTCGACGGACCACATCCTGTTTATCGCCGCCGGCGCCTTCCATGTGTCAAAGCCGAGCGACTTAATTCCCGAGCTGCAGGGCCGTTTCCCGATCCGGGTGGAGCTGCATTCGCTTACGGTGAACGACTTTATCCGCATCCTGACGGAGCCGAAGTCGTCGCTGGTCAAGCAGTCGACGGCGCTGCTTGAGACTGAGGGGCTGAAGCTGGAGTTCACCCCTGAGGCGCTGGCCGAGATGGCGCAGTTCGCTTTCCGGGTGAACGAGACGACGGAGAATATCGGGGCGCGCCGCCTGCATACGATCATGGAACGGGTTCTGGACGAGATCAGCTTCCAGGCGCCCGACCTCTTCAAGAGCCCGCGGTCCGAGGCTACGGATGAGGGGGTGATCGCAGAGATCGGTGCGTCAGTGTCGCTGACCGGCGAGGTGCAAACGCCTTCGCCGCCGCTGCCGGTAATTGAGCGGCAGACATCGACAGGGACCGAGAAGGTAATCGTGGTTGATCCTGAGTATGTGCGCCAGCAGGTGGCAAGCATCGTGAAGGATCAGGACCTTTCGCGGTACATCCTGTAGAACGATCGTGGACTAAAAAGCAAAGGCGGCTACGGTGGCCGCCTTTCCCTTGTTGGATGGAGCGCTTAGGCGTTTGCCGGTTGGTTGATCTCGCTGAGGCGCTTCGTGAGCAGCTTCTCGAGGTCTTCGAGCGCTTTGGAGAAGCCCTCAATGCCTTCCTTCAGCTTGTCGTGTGCCATGCGATCTTCCGCGTGCATCTTCTCGAAGGTCGCCTGGTCCATAGTGATCTTCTCGATGTTGAGCGACTTCGCCTTCTCTGGATCGAGCTTGCGCGGCAGGTCGGCCTGGGTTGAATCGAGCTCGCTGAGGAGCTTAGGGGCGATCGTCAGCAGGTCGCATCCAGCTAGCTCTGTGATCTCGCCGATGTTGCGGAAACTGGCTCCCATGACCTGCGTCTTGTAGTCGAACTTCTTGTAGTAGTTGTAGATCGTGGTGACCGACTGTACGCCGGGATCGTCGGCTCCGGTGTAGTCCTTGCCAGTGTCCTTCTTGTACCAATCAAGGATGCGGCCGACGAACGGGGAGACCAGCGTGACCTTCGCCTCGGCGCAGGCGACTGCCTGGTGCATACCGAACAGCAGGGTCAGGTTACAGTGGATGCCTTCCTGCTCGAGTATCTCGGCGGCCTTGATGCCTTCCCAGGTGGAGGCGATCTTGACCAGGACGCGATCGCGTGAGATGCCGGCCTTATCGTACTGCGAGATGATGTCGCGAGCCTGCTCGAGCGTCTTATCCTTGTCGTAGCTGAGGCGAGCGTCTACCTCGGTCGAGACACGCCCCGGGACGATATCGAGGATCTTTCTGCCGAAGGCGACGGCCAGGGTCTTGAAGGCGAACGCGGCGACGTCCTTGTCGGAGGCGCTATTGCCTGCTTGGTCCCGTGCTTCCTTCAGAACGTCGTCCACGATCGATTGATAGTCGCTCTTCTCCGCGGCTGCGGCGATCAGAGAGGGATTGGTAGTTGAGTCGGTCGGCTTAAATTTCTCGATCGAGTTGATGTCGCCTGTGTCGGCGACAACGATTGTCATCTTCTTGAGCTGTTCCAGTAGTGATGCCATAGTCCGAAACTCCTTAGGAGTGCGTCTTAGTCTATCCAGTATGATCCCGTTTCGCTGCCTTCAGGATAAAAGCCGGCGAATCAAGCAATCTTCTCCCTATTGAGATGCTCGAAGGCGGGCGCCGGACCATCACGGCAGGGGCAGATCTTCGCGTGCGGGGGCTCCGGGGGCGCTTTCGTTCCCAGAGCTGTCGACGGCAGTAATCGTGTAGCGAAAGGTGTGACCGGGGACGACGGCTGTGTCGTGGAAACCGGGCTCCACGATGGGGGTTGGCGTGAGCCGCACGGGCGCCCCGGCGGCGGATCCAGTGGGGCTAAGCTCCTGCCTGTACACGAGATAGCCGGCGAGTGCGGCCTCGGTGTTCGGGGTCCACGAGAGATCGATGGCGAGCGGCGCGTTCGGCTGGGCGATCGCGATGGTTTCGAGGCCGGCCGGGGGGGTCGGCGGGTAGGTATCGCGCATCACTACGTTGACTGCGGGCGAGGGTGCGCTGCGGATCTCGAGTGTGTGTCCGACGAGGCGGACGCTTCGTACCCGCTCGGCCGTGTAGGTGTACGTGTCGCCCCGGCGGGCAGTTACATCGAGCGTGCCGCCAGCATCACTGCGGAAGGGCGCTCCGCCCGGAGCCGGGCCGCCAGTCCGGAAGCGCATCTCTGCCGGCTCCTTTGAATTCGTAGCCGCTGGCTGCGCGCTGGGCGGGCGCGGCGGCACCCTGGTTGCGGCGGTGTCGAGCCGCGTGACTTCAATGACGTCGCCCGCGTCTGTCGGGGACCATTGCAGCAGCGCGCCCTTCGCGGTTGACTGAGCCCGGAAGCCGTCGATCGGCGGGGGAGCAGAGCCCGCGGCGGCGAAGGCCGAAGTCGAGGGTCCGGCGGTGTGTTCGCGGTCATTAAGGAGCGTGATCTGGTAGCGGATGAGGCGCTGCGGGTCGGCGCTGAGCGCGGGCGAGAAGGTATCAACGGCTTCGCCCAGGCCTGGAGTGACGATCAGCCTACGGATGGGTGTGCATGCGGATGCTGGTGCGGATTCAGGAGCGCGACAGATCTCGGCTGTCGTCACGCCCTTGATCTTGGAACCGTCCGTAGTCTTGTCGGGGGTGGTCCAGTGAAGCCGTATCTGGTCGCCGACCCGCTGTGCGGCGAGATCCGAGACGGTGGCCGGAAGGTGGAGCGAGGGCGGCCGCGGGGGGCCGGGGTTGGCGCAACCGGCTACTAGGAGAGCGGGGAGCAAGCAGAGAGCCAATGCCGGGTTGGTGCGCAGCTTTGCCGACAGCTTCATCTATCTCAGGCTAGCATTCTCAGGATGGCATCCGGCTCGACAATGCCCTTCGCGCTCGGTAGACGTCAAAAATCCGAAGCAATCACGGATCGCCGATCCAGCAGGCCCGGATCGGGCATCTTTTGACCGGATTTAAACATCTGTTTGCGAGACGAACATAGCTTGTGAATGACCCCCAAAAAACCATGCCAAAGTCCAATGAATTGAACTCTGTCCCCGAAGCTCCCACGATCCCGGGCACGATGCCCCACGAATCCATGCTCCAGGTCGATGGAGAATCCGCCGAGGCGTTTATCGCCGAGAAGCGGATTGGCGAACGAATCAAATATCTGCGGCTGAAAAAATCTATGGGCTTGGTGGAACTGGGGCGCCACACTGGTCTGTCGGCCAGCTTCCTCTCTCAGTTAGAGACGGGGCGGGTGGTGCCGACGCTGCGCAACCTGGCTAGGATTGCGATGGTTTTCTCAAAGGATCTGAGCTACTTCTTCGATCCGGAGCCGCAGACGCTCTTTCGCATCCACCGGATGAAAGATCGGCTGCGCCTGCCCCAGACGGGTGTGGATGACCCGACCTACTTCTTTGAGAGCCTGGGCTACCTGGTGCCGGATCGCCAGCTTGACCCTTACTTCGCCGAGTTCCTGCCGGGCAAGTTGGGTCGCGGATCGCGGGCGCATCAGCATGTCGGGTGCGAGTTCCTATACGTGCTCGGCGGGGCTCTGGATATCGCCCATGGTGATGGAAAGTATCACCTGGAAGCGGGCGATGCGGTTTACTTTGACGCAAACACGATCCACAGTTACGCGTGCTCGGGTGACGTGTCGGCGACGGTGGTGATCGTTACGCTGCAGCAGCCGGTTAGCGCGCATACTTCGCATCGCAGTCATCCGACGAGGCTGGCGACGGGCAAGGCGAAGAATGTCATCGCCCCGGTCGCAGCTGATGCTGGTGACAAGAAGCTGTCAATGACGCAGTAGCCGCGCCGCGGTTGCTTTAGGTCGGTCTTCGCCTTAGTATCGCCGCAGTGGGCGTGGGCGGAGACAAGACGAAAGTTGACCTTGGCCATAGAGCCTCGGCTGAGGCGGAGCGGCTGGTCTCGGCTGGACGCGCTATTGAGGATGACGCCTTCGAGTTGAAGCTGCGGCCGCATCGGCTGACGGAGTTCATCGGGCAAACCAAGGCCAAAGAGCAGCTGGCGATCGCCCTTGAGGCGGCTAAGTCGCGCGGTGAGGCGCTCGATCACGTGCTGCTCTTCGGACCGCCGGGGCTCGGCAAGACGACGCTGGCAACGATTATTGCGAATGAGCTAGGAGTGGGCTACCAGCAGACCTCGGGGCCGGCGCTGCAGATCCAGGGCGATCTCACGGCAATTCTGACCAACCTGCGGGAGCGGCAGGTGCTGTTTCTCGATGAGATTCATCGACTGCAGCCGGTGCTTGAAGAGAAGCTGTATACGGCGCTTGAGGACTACAAGCTCGACATCATCATTGGCCAGGGGCCGGCGGCGCGGACGCACGTGATGGAGATCAAGCCATTTACGTTTGTCGCAGCGACGACGCGGCCAGGGATGCTCTCGTCGCCGCTGCGGTCGCGCTTTGGCATTCTCCTGCGGCTCGAGTTCTATACGGATGACGAGCTGCGCTTTGTGGTGTCGCGCTCAGCCGAGGTGCTGGGCGTGCCGATCGATGAGGATGGGGCGGCCGAGATCGCGATGCGGTCGCGCGGGACACCGCGGATCGCCAACCGGCTACTACGGCGGGTGCGGGACTACGCGCAGGTGCGGGCGAAGGGCGCAATCGACCGGCCGACTGCGCAGGCCGCGTTGGCGATGCTCGAGGTAGACGCGCATGGCTTCGATGAGCTGGACCGGCGGCTGCTGCGGACGATCATCGAGAAGTACGACGGCGGACCGGTGGGACTGAACACGCTGGCAGCGGCGCTGGCCGAGGAGCAGGACGCGCTCGAGGAGGTCTATGAGCCGTTCCTGATCCAGATCGGCTTTCTGGACCGGACGCCGCGGGGCCGGGTGGCGACGCGGCTGGCGTATGAGCATCTGGGGATCGAGATGCCGCGAAAGCTTAGCCTGTTTTAGGTCTGGTTAGCTCGCAATCATGTTTTTTAGCAAAGTCCAAAGTCTTCATTGTAGATGACTTACGTCTGGACCGATCCGCGAGCCCGATGTCGTCCCCGGTTGGTCCCAGGGTCTGCTATGCGGGCACGAAGGAGTTTGATTGCTGCGTACGACCTCTTCGATCGCCTGCAGCCTCGCCGCCGAGCGCACCCCGTTGCGCGATACTGCATTGCGAGATACGGGGAGAAGTGATGCAAGAGGGTCTAATCCTATTTTACAGGATGGGGCGGAACTACTATGCCAACTTTGTTTTCAGGACTGGCGCGGGTTTCATGCGTTCTGGGGGTTGACAGGTTTCAGGATGCGGCTGAGATTGCCGGCGTTCGCGGCGAGGGCTGCTTCGGCGGCGGGACGATCAAGCGCTAGCTGGTGCATAACGATGGCGACCTTGACGGAGCCGGCGGTGTCGAGGAGGGTGGCGGCGGTGGGGAGGTCGCAGCCGGTAATCTCCGCGATGATGCGGCGGCCGCGGTCGACGAGCTTCTGGTTCGAGGTCTGGAGGTTGACCATGAGGTTGCCGTACACGGCGCCGCTGCGGATCATGACGCCGGTCGAGATCATGTTGAGGACGAGCTTGGTGGCGGTGCCGGCCTTGAGGCGGGTGCTGCCGGTGAGGATCTCGGGGCCGGTGGCGGGGGTGATGGCGATGTCGGCGGCTTGGGCGAGCGGCGAATCGGGGACACAGGACAGCCCGATGGCGAGGGCACCGAGGGCCTGGGCGTGGCGGATGGCGCCGAGGACGTAGGGGGTGCGGCCGCTGGCGGCGATGCCGACGAGGGTGTCGTGGTCGAAGACGCCGGGCTGGGCGAAGTGGCGGGCGGCGAGGTCGGTGGCGGCGGCATCGGGGGAGTCCTCGGCGTGCTCGGACGAGCGGCGGAGGGCGACGTCACCGCCGGCGATGACGCCCTGGAAGAGGGTGGGCGGGACGGAGAAGGTGGGCGGGCACTCGGAGGCGTCGAGAACGGCGAGGCGGCCGCTGGTGCCGGCGCCGATCAGGAAGAGGCGGCCACCGAGGGCGAAGCGTTCGGCGATGGCGTCGACAGCGCGGGCGATCTGGGGAAGTTCCAGGGCGACGGCGGCGGCTACGGTGGCGTCCTCCTGGTTGATGAGTGTGAGCATGTCGAGGGTGGGGAGCTGGTCGATGTGGGCGGAGGCGGGGTTAGGGGCTTCGGTGTCGGACATGGTGCCTTCATGATGGGGGATTGCGTGGTGTAGGGCAACGTAGCTGGAGCTTCAAGTCTCGTACGAAGGCAAGCTC
Source organism: uncultured Acidobacteriaceae bacterium (assembly GCA_964245235.1). Classification (GTDB taxonomy): domain Bacteria; phylum Acidobacteriota; class Terriglobia; order Terriglobales; family Acidobacteriaceae; genus Edaphobacter. The sequence goes on along the minus strand of CAXTLS010000040.1, from coordinate 9,487 downwards.
AGCGCCGACGGCAGCTCCATCACCGGCACATGGACGCAAGGCTCGCCGATCCAGCTCAGCTTCAAGAAAGCCACCAAGGCGACCGCCTGGACCGGCGATACCTCGTCTCACACCGAGCAGTTCGTGACCGTCGAGCCCGGCCTCAAGCTTGAAGTCCTCGACTGGGGCGGGATTGGTCGCCCTCTCGTGTTCCTGGCCGGCCTGGGTAACACTGCACATGTCTTCGACAGCTTTGCACCTCAATTTACTGGCAAGGACCACGTCTACGGCATCACCCGTCCCGGGTTCGGCGACTCCAGCGCGCCGTTCACCAATGGGGACAAGTACTCTTCCGACCGCCTCGGCGACGATGTCCTTGCCGTCATGGAAGCCCTCAAGCTGCAGAAGCCCGTGCTCGTCGGACACTCCATCGCCGCGAAGAGTTGAGTTCTATTGGCAGCCGCCATCCCGAGAAGGTCAGCGGCCTCATTACCTCGATGCCGGCAATCCCTACGCCTTCTATGATCGCGCCCACGGCGACCTGCAACTCGACCTGCTCGACACCCGTAAGCGGATCGAGCAAATCCTGCCAAGCAGCCCATTCGATGACAAGCAAGCCATCGAAGACCTGCTCGTCAGCCTTCCCCAACTGGAGAAGGATCTTCAGGATCGTTTGAAGATGCTCAGGGCCCTCTCGCTGCCCTCGACAAAACCGACACCATCCGCACCACAGTCCTTTGCAGCCATCACCGCCGCCATCTTCAACGGCGAGCACAAATACACCGAGATCAAGGTCCCCTGCCTCGCTATCTTTGCTGTTCCGCATGATGCAGGCGGCATCCTCCCCACAGACCCCGCCCACCACGCCGCAGCGGTGGCATTTCGAGCTCGAGAGAACCACCAACCTGTCTAACGCCTTCGCGGCAGGTGTCCCCTCAGCTAAAGTGGTTTGTCTGCCGAACGTCAACCACTACGTGTTCCGTTCCAACGAAGCCGAAGTCATCAGCTCTATGAACGACTTCCTCGACAAGCTGCCATGGCCTGAGAATCTATCCTCCGGAACGACGCGGTGGTCGCAGACCGTGGCCAGCTAGCCCTCTGTAGAATAGGAAGACAACGATTTGAAGGGCGTGAACGCGGATGAGTATGGAGACACAGACGGTGCTGGCGGGGCAGGTTGAGGCGGCGGCGCGGGCGGCGGGACTGGTGGTAGCGGCGACGGTGCCGGGGGTGGATTTCTCGGGGAATCCTACGTCGCGGTTTACGCTGGCGCTGTCGGCGCATGCGGCGAAGGCCCAGGTGCTGGAGCTGAGCGACAGCTTCGACTTCAGCCGGGTGGATCTGCGGGGCGAGGTGGAGGTGTACCTGGCGGAGGCGACGAAGCGGCTGCGCAATCCGCGCCCGGACTGCTACCTGAGCCTGCATGGGCTGCCGCTGAGCTTTGGCAAGTTTGCGTGGCCGTTTCATCACTCGACGTCGGGCGCGGATACAGAGATTGTGCATGGCGAGGTGCGGCTTGAGACTGGCGAGGAGAGCGTGCTGCACGCGAAGATTTCGGCCTCGATGACGGTGACGTTTCGGGAGATTGTGGCGGCGCCGGAGCAGCCGTTTGCCGAGGCGTTCATCTACAACGCGATCCGCAAGACGATGGACCAGGGGCAGCTGGAGCTGGTGAAGAGCGGCAATCGCCAGCCGGTGCCGGTGACGACGCGGTATTACAGCACGAAGCAGAAGAAGTTCATCTTCAACGACACGATGGAGGCGCAGCGGCGGGCGTTCCTGGCGGCGAAGACGTATTGGCTGTCGGGGGTGCTGGGCGGCGGGGAGCCGGTGTGGCTGCTGGACCCGCGGGACGCGCAGTACCTGAACGCGACGGTGGCGGAGCTGGAAGAGTCAGTGACGGCACTGGTGGGGCAGGGGGAGATCCGGCTGGCGGGCGAGGCTGGTTTCGCGGCACCTACGGCGGCGCTGATCGGGCGGAAGGCGCAGTATGAGGAGGAGGTTGTGCAGGCGCTGATCTTCATCAAGCCAACTTTTAATGAGTCGATGCGCGGCGGCCACACTAATATGTAATGGGGCGTTCACGCGGACTTGCCAACGATGGTGCCGCGGGTGTAGTGTCCTTGTCGGCTTCCAGGTGCATTTCGACCTCGGAGGTATGAGGAATGCAATGAAAACACTAATTCGATTCGCAGCACCCGTAATGGCAGTAGCACTTCTGGGCGGCGCACCAATGTTCGCCCAGGCACCAATGCAGAACTCCGCAGTCCAGGAGTGGAATACCCCGCCTGCAGGTACCGAGCAGGCGCAGCAGGGCTACCGCGACGGCGTTGAAGCAGCCCAGCTGGATCGCGCTGCAAAGCGTCCGATCGACCCGAAGGTATCGCACCTGTACGTTCATCCCCCGGTCAAGGGAGCTGCGCGCGACGAGTATCGCAACAGCTTTGAAGCCGGCTATGATGCAGCGGTCAAACATACACAGTCGGGCGGCATGTAGTCTCCGGCTTACCCTAACCCTCCCCAGTTAGCTGCTCGAACCAAACGAAAGGGCCTCCCGATCGGGGCCTTTTTGTTTTGACCCGGGGTGCGTTTGCGGGCAGGACAGGCGAGAATAGACATGTACCTCATCTTGCCCAGTATCTCCCCTTGCCTAATGACACGAACCGCGTTCGAAGAGAATGATGCTGCTCCTGTGCTGCCAGCTGCGGGAATCTCCGTTGAGGGATCGTTGCCTCGGGAGGGGGCGACGGCGGAGGTTCCGCGCGGCCGGCGCAAGCTGGTCCATGTGCGGGAGCTGGACGGGGTTCGCGGGATCGCGGCGATTGCGGTGCTATTCCACCATGTCTGCTTTACCTCGACGACCGCGGCCGGCTGGGGTACGGGGGTGGCGCTGGTTCGGGAGCTTTCGGCGTACGGCTATGTCGGGGTGGACCTGTTTTTTGTGCTGTCGGGATTTCTAATCTCCTCCCTGCTGATTGAAGACCGGGCGAGCCCGCGGTATTATCACGACTTTTACTGGAAGCGCGCGCTGCGAATTCTGCCGCTGTACGTGGTCTGCCTGCTGGGGGCGCTGGCGTTCGGGCTGGTGACGAAGGGGTACCTGGTAATGGCGCTGCTGTTTGTGGCGAACTTCGCGACGGTGTTCCATATTGCTTCCGAGGGCCCGTTCTGGACGCTGGCGATCGAAGAGCAGTTTTACCTGGTGTGGCCGACGGTGGTCCGGCGGAGGACGATCGAGGACGTGAGTAAGTGGGCGGTGGGGATCGGGCTGAGCTCGGTGGTGCTGCGGTTTGTGGCGGCCGCCTCCGGACACCATAACTACTTTCTAACGATGCTCCACTGCGATGGGCTGGCAATGGGCGCGTGGCTTGCCTGCCGCTTCGAACGCTGGGGCCGGCTGGGCTTCCAGACGGCGCGCGAGCGGACGGCATGGCTGCTTGCGATCGTCGCGGCGCTGCTGTTCATGGCGGTGCCGCCGTATCTATGGCCGGGAGAAAGATTAGTGGCGCTGGTGTCCGCGTTCCGGCAGAGCGGGATCACGCTGCTGATGGGCGCGGTGATCGCGTTTCTGCTGGTGCATCGTGGGAAACGGTTCGTGGGGGTGTTCCGGTGGAAGGTGCTGACCTTCTTTGGGCTGATCAGCTACGCGATGTACATGATGCACCTGTACGTGCTTCATCTATACGACCACTACGCTCCGGTGCTGGCGGGGGGCGATGTGGCGGGGTTCGGGCGGCGGCTGTTGATTGTGTTCTGCGCTACGGTGGTGTTGTCGCTGGTTTCGCGGTACGTGCTGGAGCTGCCCGCGGCTTCTTTGCGGAGGTTTGTTTTGCATAAGCCGGTGAAGTAGGGAGGCCGGATGCGGTAGAGGCCCTCCTTTTGGTTCCTTTGCGCGACCGGGAGGGGTTTGCCGCACTCGGATGGTGGGGAGAACAAGCAACGGCAAAGGCGAATGCGGGGGTCCCCCCACTGCGGCGTAAGTGCGGCGCCTTCGGTCGGGATGAAGAGGTTCTGGTGGTGGGGATGGTGCAAAAGCACGGCAGAGGCGGAAGCGGGTCCTCCGCTTCGCGAAGGATGACAAGTGATGGCTCGCGACGTGGGTCAGCGGAGATAGCGGGTGCGGAGCTGGACCAGCTCGTAGAAGGCTTTGAGGAAGTCGTGGGGGCGGACTTTGGAGCCGGCTACGTCTCGCCAGGCTTGCAGGGGTTGCTCGTAGATGACGCCGGCGGCGTAGGTAGGGTCGGCCTTGTGGATGGCGAGAAAGCGGGCGAGGATCTCGACGTCGAAGATCCAGCGGGAGTGGAATGGCTCGCTGAGCAGACTCTCGAGCGTGGGGGTGACGCGGAAGAGCTTGGCGCCGCACTGGGTGTCGTAGACGGGTAGCCGCAGCATGGAGGAAGCGACGGTGGCGAAGACGCGGCCGAGGTAGTGGCGCGTAGGGTCGCGGTGGATGGCGCGGCCGAGGAGCTTGACGCGCGAGCCGAGGATCATCTCGAGATGCGGGTGGTGGACTAGCCGGCCGAGCAGGTCGGGGATGCTGTCGAGGGGGGTGGCGAGGTCGGCATCCCAGAAGCCGGTAACGGTGGTGTCGCCGCGAGCGATGGCGGCCAGCATGCCATGACGGACAGCCTCGGCCTTGCCGGCGTTGGGCTGCTGGTCGAGCACGTCGATGTGGCCGGGATGTTGGGCGCGTAACGCTTCGAGGAGGGCGAGGGTGCGGTCGGTGCTGCCGTCGTTGACGAAGAGGAAGCGGACAGGTTCGCCGCGTGCGAGGAAGTGGGCGAAGCTGGCGGCGGGAAGGCGGTCGGCCTCGTTGTAACAGGGGATGACGATGGTGCACCAGCCCGGGCCGAGCGGATCGAGGGGCTGTGCCGGGTTCTCAATCATGCGAGCCCGGCACGCTCCAGCGAGAGGGTTGACGGTGGGCGCGCCGGCGGTTCCCGGCTGAAGAAAGCATGCCCGGAGTATACCCCGGCGGTGACCGGCTTTGGGTACTGTGGGTGAGCCGCGATGGAGTTCGCGGGCGAGGGTGGAGACAGGTATGGCGGCCTTTGCGGGCCGCCATACCTGTGAGTCATTGTTCCTGCTGGTGGTGCATTACATCTCCTTGACGCCGTCCACGAAGGCCTTCAGCTTGCGGCTGCGGCTGGGGTGACGGAGCTTGCGGAGAGCCTTGGCTTCGATCTGTCGAATGCGCTCGCGAGTGACCTGGAAGGACTGGCCGACCTCTTCGAGGGTGTGCTCAGAGCCGTCTTCGAGGCCGAAGCGCATCTTGATGACACGCTCTTCACGCGGTGTCAGCGTGCGAAGGACCTGCGAGGTGTACTCCTTCAGGTTGACCGAGATGACGGCGTCGGACGGGCTGACGGCCATGCGGTCTTCGATGAAGTCGCCGAGATGCGAATCTTCCTCTTCGCCGATCGGGGTCTCAAGCGAGATGGGCTCCTGGGCGATCTTGAGGACCTTGCGGACCTTGGCGACCGGGATGTCCATGCGCTTGGCGATCTCTTCCGAGGACGCTTCGCGACCGAGTTCCTGCACCAGTTGACGCGAGGTGCGGATGAGCTTGTTGATGGTCTCGATCATGTGGACCGGGATGCGGATGGTTCGGGCCTGGTCGGCAATGGCGCGGGTGATGGCCTGACGGATCCACCAGGTGGCGTAGGTCGAGAACTTGTAGCCGCGGCGGTACTCGAACTTGTCGACCGCCTTCATCAGGCCGATGTTGCCTTCCTGAATCAGGTCGAGGAACTGCAGGCCGCGGTTGGTGTACTTCTTCGCGATGGAGACGACGAGGCGCAGGTTGGCTTCGATGAGCTCGCGCTTGGCCTTCTCGGCGTCCATGTCGCCCTGGATCATCTCGCGCTGGGTGCGCTTGAGATCTTCGAGCGGGATGCCGGCGTCCTGTTCGACGCGTTCGAGGTCGGCGCGGCAGTTCTTCTGCTGGCGGCGGTACTCCTTCTTGAGCTCTTCGGAGCGCGATGCCTCGAACTTGGCGTCAAGTGACTTGATCTGCCGCTCGAGGGTGCGCATCGAATCGACGGTCTTGTTGACCTTGTCGAGCAGCCGCTTCTTCTCACCGTTGGTGTACTTGAACTCGCGGACGATGCGGTTGATGAGGACGTGTTCACGGCCGATCAGCCAGCGCGTCTTGCGGACGTCGCGGGTCTTGGCCTTGGCGTCCTTGAGCTCATGGGCGGCGGTGAGTTTTTCTTCGAGGGCCGTGACTTTCTTCTGGTGCTTGACGATGGTGTCGACGCGGCTGACGGTGGAGCGGACGCGCGCCTGGAGGATCTCCTCGGTGAGCTCCTCTTCATCGAAGGTGACGACTTCCTTGATGTTGCGGACGCCACGCCGGAGATCTTCGCCGAGGCCGACGATCTCGCGGATGACGATCGGCGAGCGTGAGATGGCCTTCATGACGCGGATCTGCCCGCGCTCGATGCGCTTGGCGATCTCGACCTCGCCCTCGCGGGTGAGCAGCGGCACGGTGCCCATCTCGCGGAGGTACATGCGGACGGGGTCGTTGGTCTTTTCGAGGGTGCCGGGGGAGAGGTCGAGCTCGACGTCGTCGGACTCTTCGCCTGCCTCGGGCTCGTACTTATCTCGATCGCCACCGAACTTCGATTCGCCGGAGAGCACATCAATACCCTGGGTATTGATGGTGGTCATGAGGTCGTCGAGCTCGTCGGGGGTGGTGATATCACCGGGCAGGAGGTCGTTGACCTCGCCATAGGTGAGATAGCCCTTCTCTTTCCCGGTGTCGATGAGCTTATCTATGTCGTCTTCGTACTTGTCTATGTCTTCAGCCACGGCGGAACGTACTCCTGCTTAGGGAAATTTTCGGTATAGCTGCCTGTGTGCACTGAGCTATGCCTGGGTTGTTTCGGGATCGGTAGGGGATAACTTGCGGTTCAGACCGCGGTGGCAAACCCGATGACCTCGGATGGGTCGGGGTATTCAAAGGCACACGTCCCCAGCGAAACACAGAATACCATATGTATAGACGCTCGAAGCTTGGAAAAGATGCAGCAGCGTTTGATGCGCGCCGGGAGCCTGGGGCTGGGGAGATGAAGGCTCAACGCGGATCAGACGGGTTTCAAGCCAGGCAACAGCAAGGGCGAATGCGGGGGTCCCGCCACTGCGAAGCACGTACTGTGCCCTGGGTCGGGATGACGGGGGTTTGTGGGAGGAGGACAGGCAACAGCGACGGCAAAGGGCGAAATGGGTGCGGCCAAGGTCAGGTTTTTTCGGTGGCGGGGGTGGCGAATTTGCCGGAGAACTGGCCCATGATGCGGCGGATGACGTCGCGAACGCGGAAGAGCTGCCAGGCGATGCCGGCGACGACGATGCCGGAGGTGATAGCGATAGCAACCTGCCAGACGAGATGGAAGGTTGCGGTTTTGCGCAGCAGGAGGAGAGCGACGAGCAGGGCGGGAACGCAGATGGCGACCAAGCGGCGGAGGAAGGTGAGCTCGAGCGGCTCGATGGCGGCGAAGAGCTGGATATTGAGCCGCATGATGAAGATCATCTGAAAGATCTCGGCGAGCAGCCAGATCCAGAGGAAGCCGGTGACGCCGGTGCGGGGGACGAGGGCGAGCGAGAGAAGGGTCATGACGACGTAGCTGCCGAGCATGATTTTGGCGAGCGCTTCGTGGGTGTTGGTGGAGAACTGGAACTGGAACTTGTGCTCCTTGAGGCTGATGACCATGGAGATGGCGGCGGAGAGCATGTAGGGGTAGGGCGAGAAGAGCTCGGCCTTTTTGTGCATCCAGACGGTGATGAGGACGGGCGAGATCATGAGGACGCCGGTGTTGACGAGCGGAATGAGGAAGAAGATAAAGCGCTCGGAGTAGTCGTAGAGCAGGACCAGGGCGGGCCAGTCGCTGCGGCCGAAGAGGGTGGTGATCTCGGCGCCCATGGACTGGGTAAACATGGCGAGAATCTGGCGACACATGGAGAAGACAAGGCGCATGACGATGAAGCCAGCGACAGCGACCGGTCCTAACGAGCGCTGGAGGACGATGAGGGGCGCCTGGTAGGTGAGAAAGCTGGCGATGGTGATGAGGCCGAAGTAGCCGCTGGGCTTGAGGATGGCCTTCATGGCGGAGCCATCCCAGTAGCGGAGGTGGGGGAAGAGCGCGGGCGCGATGCGGCGGATGTCGACCAGGACGCAGACGATCGAGACGAGCATGGTGATGACCTGGGCGCCGGCGAGCACGGGAAAGGGGAGCTTGAGGGCGACACAGGCGAGCAGGCTGAGCGAGGTAAGGAGCGTCTGGAAGTTGCCCCAGTGGGCTCCGCGGTGGGCGAGCGCAACGCCCATGAAGAGGCCGGTGAGGTAGCCATAGAGGATGCTGAGCAGGACCTGGCAGGCGAGGAAGTAGGCGGTGAGCTGGGTAGCATGGCGGCCGATGTCGAGGCGGAGATAGCGGTCGAGCGGTAGGGCGAAGACGGCCAGGCAGAGCACTATGGCGGTGAGGATGATGCCGAGCAGGAGGCGCAGGGCGGTGGATTGCCGGACCTGGTAATCGACCATGTCGCCGCGGTTGTAGCGGACGGCAAGGTCCTGGTTCATGTAGGTTTGTACGCCGAAGTTGAGCATCCCGAGGGCGGCGACGGCGCCGGAGAGGACGCCCCACTCGCCGAAGCCGGCGGTGGAGTAGCGGGCGATGAAGATGGGGGGGACGATGACCTGCTGGATGACTGTCAGCAGGCGGCCCGTGAACATGGCGCCGAGGTTCTTGAGGATTCGAGTAAAACCAGCCATGGGCGTCAGGAGGCGGTCCGGCGCGGGCGAGTACCGTTGGAATCGATTCTATCGTGCTACGGCGGCTGGGCTCGTCAATCTTCGCGCATTTGGAGCCAGGGTAAGCGGGCTTCGGGTTGGGGGGAGAGGCTTAACGCGGGTAGAGCGGATGAGACGGATCAGGGCGGATCAACGCTTGCTCAGGGGGGTGGGTTGGGGAGAACAGGCAAGGGGAATGCGGGGTCCCTCCACTGCGCTTCGCTCCGGTCGGGATGACGATCGTGGGAGTAGGGCGGACTTTACTCAGTGGAGGCGGAGGGTTCGGTCGATCTGGAGTTTTTCGGTGGTGAGGCGGAGAAGCATGGCCTGGTCGCCGCGGCGGTCGGCTTCGGCGATGAGGGTGCGGAGCTCGCGTTGGCGGCGTTCGAAGTGGCGGTGCTCGAGGGTATGGAGGGCGTTGTCGACGCGTGCGGCCATGGAGAGCTGCTCGGCGGTAGTTGGATTGTCGAAGGGTTGGTCGGCGTGCTGGAGGACGCGGGCGAGCAGGGCACGGCTCTCCTGGTCGGGGGCGGCCTCAAGCGGGTTGGGCGGCGCGGGGGCGTTGGCGAGAGCTTCGAGGAGCGGGGCGGCAGGCAGACTCTCGTACCACTCGGGATGTTCAAGAAGCTGCCCGGCGGCGCGGGTGCGGGCGGGATCGTCCTCGGGTAAGACTAGGGCGCGGATGAGGACGCGCTCGGTCTCGGTGGCGGCCTCCTGGGC
>CAXTLS010000039.1:0-41041 GCA_964245235.1 uncultured Acidobacteriaceae bacterium | reverse complement strand
CTGTCACGGCAGAGGTCGCGGGTTCGAGCCCCGTCGTCCCCGCCATTATTCTACTAGTTGTGAGTAATGGCATCTGGTGTACCTGCACCGGCTCTTCTTGCTGGCTGCTCAGGTCAGGTTCGGCGGCGCGTATCATGTCCTTGATCCCCATGACCATGCGCAACGCTGGTTTATCGCTGGCAGGACTTCATCCCGGTCGCTGGCTGGCTCGCGCGCGGCGGGGTCGTTTTGCACTGCTATTCTTCTTTCTTCTCCTCTCGATCGTGATCTATCCCTATGCCGAGAGCTCGGGTGCCGGCTACTATGCGTTCCGGGTGCTCGGCGGTGCGATTCTTCTGCTTACGGTCTATGCGATTACTGTGAAGCGCTGGCTGCTTCTGCTGGTCATTGCGCTAGCGGTTCCTTCGCTCCTGCAGCATCTGGTCCTTCATCCCCAGGCGATCGGCTTCCTGCCTGGAGCCAGCCGCATTCTTGCGCTTGCCTTCGATCTGATTGTTATCTACAGCATCTTCCGTCATGTATCCCGCAGCGAGAGGCCGACCGCTGAGACGATCTTCGGCGCCCTCTGCATCTACCTGCTCGTCGGCTTCAGCTTTTCGAGTGTGTATGGGGGGATCGCCAGTCTCGAGCCGCACGCGTTCTATCTGAACGCGGCAACCAACCTTCACCTGGTGCCGGATCGCTTCGACTTTATCTACTTCAGCTTTGGAACGCTGACGGAGCTCGGAGCCGCTGGGATGACGGCCATCTCCCCGTTTGCCCGGGCCGTCTCGCTGCTGGAAGCGATCACCGGCATCCTGTATCTTGCCGTGATGATCGCGCGTCTGATGGGAGCGTACGGCTCGGTGTCGGTCGTGATTGCGCAGACCGATCCTGAGCAGCCGGGCGATTAAGCCGGTGTTACCGCGCTGTCCCTCTTTGTAGTTCAGCCACGCGAAACTCGTAGCTTCCAGGTTCCCCAATGGGGACGTTTCCAGAACTCAGCCGTTCCGCGCGTGCTCGCCGCTCATGGTTCGCCCTGATGCGCCGATGGTAGGTCACAAGGAGATCCTCTCGCGCGTGGTCCTTGTTCGCCGCCACGCTGCGAGACCGTCTTTCCCATGGAGCGACGATCAAGTGGTCCTATGAACGGCATCTTCGGCGCTCCCACGATGCGCACGTACACGCTCGATGAGATTGCGTACCGGCAAACGGCACAGGCTGGTGTCCAAGCGGAAGGCTCGTAATGGTGCTTCGGGTCAAGTTATTTGTCGGGTTGATGCTGGTCGCTGCCGTGCTCGCCGTGCGGTGGGCGAGCGGCTACAGCTCGCATCATTGGATACGCTTCGCGGTGTACCTGGCAGCGGTCCTGCTGAGCTCCGGCTTCAAAGTGGCCATGCCGAAGCGTGACGGCACCATGAGCGTCAACTTCCCGTTCATTCTGCTGGGGATCGTCGAACTCTCTCCCGGGCAGGCAATAGCGATGGCTGCTCTCTCGGTGGCGGTGCAGTGCCGGATCAAGGTGCTGAAGCCCTTCACCTTTGTCCAGATCGCCTTCAATATTGCGAACGTCATGGTGGCTACCGCCGTCGCCTGCTGGAGCATCGTGGGTACGACCCGGATCAACATGGAGCTCGCGCCTGCGCTCGCTGTTGCCGCCATGGCGTACTTCTTCGCGAATACGATTCCGGTCGCGTTCGTTATCGGCTGGTCGAGCGGGCAGACTCCGTTCAATCTGTGGCGGCGTGAGTTTCCCTGGTATCTCCCCTTCTATCTCGTGGGCGCTGTCCTGGCCGCGGTCGCGCATTTGATCAGCCTACGATTTGGATGGACGACCTCGCTGCTGCTGATTCCGCTGATCTACACCATCTACCGCGCCTACCAGTCGCAGATGGCGACCATCGCCGACCGGCAGCGTCACCTGGATGAGACGGAGGCGCTGCAGTTCCGGACGATTGAAGGCCTGGCGATGGCGATTGAGGCAAAGGACCAGAACACCCACGACCACCTGATCCGGGTGCGGCTCTACGTCTCCGAGATCGGCAAATCCTTTGGCCTTGAGGAACTGGAGATGAAGGCGCTGCTGACGGCGGCCTATCTTCACGACATCGGGAAGCTGGCAGTACCCGAGCACATTATCAACAAGCCGGGCAAGCTGACCCAGGAAGAGTTCGAGAAGATGAAGATCCACCCGGTGGTGGGGGCCGACATTCTCGAGCGGGTGCGGTTCCCCTATCCGGTGGTGCCGATTGTCCGCTCGCACCATGAGGCGTGGGACGGGAGTGGCTATCCCGACGGGCTGAAGGGCGAAGAGATTCCCATTGGGGCGCGCATTCTTACGGTGATCGACTGCTTTGATGCGCTGGCCTCGGACCGGCCCTACCGCAAGGCGATGCCGCTGGCGGACGCGATGGCGCTGGTCCGAAAGAACGCGGGGAGCCAGTTTGACCCGAGCATTGTGGACGTCCTCGAACGGCGCTACGTTGAGCTGGAGGAGCAGGCGCGTATACAGGGCGTGGCGATTCAGCCGCTAAAGACGGATGTCTCGGTCTGGCGCGGCGCGGCTCCGGGTGCCGGCTTTGAACAAGACAACGCAGGCGTACCCAGCCTGCGACCAGCGCCGGTCGCGGGTGAGGCGGGGCGAGCGGAAGGAAAGGAGCTGGCTACGGCGTCGATGGCGATGAACCTGATCACGGCGGCGAGCCAGGAGGCGCAGGCCATCTTCGAGATGAGCCAGACGCCTGGCAGCTCGCTGAGTCCAAACGAGACGGTTTCGGTGATGTCGTCGCGCCTGCGCCGGCTGATTCCCTTCGACTGTTTCGCGCTATATCTGAAGACGCACGATCAACTGGTAACGCAGTACATGGATGGGGAGGGCGCACGGAATTTCTCGCCCTCTGCCTTCCTGGCGATCGGCGAAGGTCTCTCCGGCTGGGTCGCCCAGAGCGGAAAACCAATTGTGAATGGTAACCCGCGTGTGGAACCAAATCTGAACCCCGACAAGGATTCGATTACCCCGATGGGTTCGGCGTTGGCGCTTCCCCTGCTCAACCTGAGCGGCGAGATCTTCGGCGTGCTGACTCTCTACTCTGTCCTGCCTAACGGCTTTTCAAAGGATCATCTGCGGATACTGCAGGCGGTGGAGCTGAAGTTCTCCCTGTCGCTCCAGAAGGCGTTGCAACTCGACAGCGTGAAAGAGGACGCCCGGCTCGATCTCGCAACGCAGCTGCCGAACATGCGACAGTTCTTCCACGGGCTGGAGGCCGAGTTGAACAAGGCGAGCCGACTAGACCAGAAGTTCGGCCTCATTGTGTGCGATCTCAATGCGTTCGAGATTGTGAACGATCGGCTGGGACACCTTACCGGAAACATTCTGCTTCGGAAGATCGCGGAGGGATTTCTCTGCTGCTGCCGGTCGTATGACGTTGTGGCGCGCTTGGGAGGCGATGAGTTTGTCTTTCTTCTCCCCGGTGCCGATGACACCAGCTGCTCGAGGCAGCTAGAGGCGATTGCGGCAGCCGTGAAGGGAGCTTGCAGCGATCTCTCGGTTGATCTTGAAGTGACAGCCAGCCTTGGCGCCGCCTTCTACCCCAGGGATGGTGGCACGGCTGAGGAGCTGCTCGGCGTGGCCAATCGGCGTATGAATGTCCAGAAGCGCAGCTATTATGAGGTCGCAGAGAAGCAGCGAAGGGCCCTGGCGCTTGAAGTGGCGGCGGTCGCATGAGCGGAGCGCTTTGCTGGATGCAGAGGCTGGGTCGCGCCGCCATTCTGATGACGCTGGTGGCCGCGGGAACGATCCTGCTGATACGGTTTGCGCCGGGCTACTTTACCGATCCGCGCGAGATGGACCAGAAGTATGCGCATACGGCGGAATCGGTGCTGCATGAAGAACAGGGCCAGCAGGCCTCCCTCGGGTCGATCGCCGGGACCACCTTCCGGGGATGGCTACACGGCGACCTGGGCCGCTCGCGCCAGTACGATATTCCTGTCTCGGAGCTGGTACGTCCGCGCCTGGGCGTGACCCTTGCGCTGCTGGCGCGGGCATTGGTGTCTAGCTGGGCGCTTGCTGCCGGCGCGGCCCTGCTGGTGAGCCTGGCGCGCGGCTGGACTGTTCTTCTCGGTGTTCCGTTTACCGTGCTACTCGCGGTGCCGACGGCAGCCATTGCGACGCTCTGCCTGCTTGCGGGCGCGGGCGGACCGGTACTGGTGCTGACGCTGCTGCTGGCGGCGAGGAATTTCCGGTTTATCTGCCGGGTGCTGCGAACAGCACTCCGGGCGCCGCATCTGCTGCACGCACGGGCGCAGGGAATACGCCTCGATCGCGCGCTGCGGATCCACCTGCTCCCGAACATCCTGCCGCAGCTTGGCGCGCTCGCGCTTCTGTCGCTGGTCACGGCGCTGAGCGCGATCGTGCCGATCGAGGTGATCTTCGACGTGCCCGGCGTGGGCCAGCTTGCCTGGGCGGCGGCCATGAACCGAGACCTGCCGGTGCTGGTCGCCGTGACGCTTCTGATGGCGAGCATCGTGGCCGGTACGGGCATCTTCTCCTCTGAGCAGGCACGCTCCGTGGTGGCAACGTGAGCCCTAGGATCGCGGGCGCACTCCTTACCTTTCTCCTGGCGATCGCTTCTGTCCTGGTCATGATGCCGGGCGCGAGCTACGCGCGCCAGGACCGGGAAGCGACGATGACCGGTTCGACGGCGCAGCACTGGACCGGCACGGATCAGCTTGGCCGCGATCGAACGACGCGCATCGCGGCTGCCCTGCTGCTGGGATTGGCTGGTGCGGCAGCGGCTTCGGCTGTCACGACTGTCATTGCCGCTGGCGTAGGAACGGTCGCGGCGTTCAGCGCACCCGTCGTCGGCGCGGCGGCCATGCTGGTGGTCGACGTCTTTCTTACGCTGCCCTGGCTGTTCCTGCTGATGATGGTCCGCTCCGGCCTCTCGCTTACCACATCGCCGGTGAAGTCAGCCGCCATCACCTTCACGGTGCTGGCAGCGCTGGGCTGGCCGGCCTGCGCGCGCGCAGTCTATCGCGGTACGATCGCCCTGCGCTCGTCGCCATCGATGGTGCATGGCCGGGCGAGCGGCCTGCGTGCCGGCCAGCTGATCCGGCTGCACGTGCTGCCGCACCTTCGACCCTTGCTCCTGCCGCAGTTCCTCATCTGCATTCCGGCCTTCATTGTTGCCGAAGCCAATCTGGGAACGCTGGGACTCGGCATCGCGGAGCCGCTGCCGTCCTGGGGAGCCATGCTGCTCGAGCTCGATAACTCGGCCCTGCTGGTCAGCTCCGGCTGGGTCTACCTTCCCATCGTCATCCTCATCGGTGTGCTTTTTCTTCTGGATTCTCTTTTGATCGAGGTATAGCGTCATGTCGCTTGTTCGCCGTTCGTCCCACATCCTGCCCGCTCTTCTGTTGCTACTGCCTGGCCTCTTCGCAACTTGTCAGACCACACCGAAGGCTGCCTCGGAGCTTGCCTGGTCGATCCGCTACGACCCGAAGACACTTGATCCTGCCAAGGTCGATGAGCAGGCTTCGGAGATGATCCGCTTCCTTACCGGCGGCGTGCTGCTGCGGCTCAATCGCCAGACCCAGCAGCCGGAGCCGGAGCTCGTTTCGAGCTGGAGTGCATCGCCCGATGGGCGTGTACTAATCTTCCATCTGCGCGACGGCCTGCGATTCTCCGATGGCAGCGATCTCCGGTCGCGCGACGTGGCGTGGTCGCTCCGGCGCGTGCTGGCTGCAGCTACGGCGGCGCCGGTGGCGGAGGAGTTCCTGCTGCCGCTCGAGGTGAAGATCGAGACGCCGGACGCGCTTACCGTCAAGGTTCTTCTGCCGAAGCGGGTGATCGGCATCGGGAAGGTCTTCGACGAGATTGCGATCGAGCCGGTGGATCGTCCGAGCGAGGGCCGCGTCACGGCGGGGCCGTACTTCGTGGCTGACTACAAGCGCGGCCAGTCTCTTCGACTCGAACGGAATCCTGCCTACTGGAGGCATGACGCTGTGGGCATCCAGCTGCCGTATGTCAGGGCTATTCGGTTGGATGTGCTGGCCAGCCGGGAGCAGGAGATCGCGCATTTTCAGCATGGGGAATACGACTGGATCGAGGGCCTTCCCCCGGACTACTTCGCAGTGCTGGGCCATAAAGATCCGAAGGCCGTGCTCGACCTTGGGCCCTCGCTCAATACGGAGCAGATATGGTTCAACCAGGCTGCGGGGGCGGCGTTGCCGGCCTATGAGAAAGCATGGTTCCAGAATCGTGCGTTCCGGGTCGCGGTCTCTGAGGCGATTCACCGGGCGGACTTGGCGCGCATCGCATACAGCGGCCATGCGACTGCGGCCTACGGCTTCATCTCGCCAGCGAGCACGCTCTGGTACAACCAGAAGCTGCAATTTCCGCATGAGGATATTGCGGCTGCTGCCCGGCTGCTTGCCACGACCGGCTTCCACAGCAAGAGCGGCCACTTGTATGACGCCGGCGAGCATCCGGTGAAGTTCTCGATCCTGACGAACGCAGGGAATGCGGCGCGGCAGAAGATGGCAACGTTGATTCAGCAGGATCTTGCCGCGCTTGGGATCGAGGTTACAGTCGTGAGCCTGGATTTCCCGGCCTTGATCGAACGCCTGATGCACACGCAGGACTACGAGGCGTGTCTGCTTGGCCTGGTCAATGTCGATCCAGACCCAAATTCCATGATGAACCTGTGGCTGAGCTCGTCGATGAACCACCAGTGGAACCCGTCGGAGAAGACGCCGGCGACACCGTGGGAGGCAGAGATCGATTCGCTGATGAAGGCGCAGGCGACCAGCCTGAACGATCAGGACCGCAAACGATCCTTCGACCAGGTCCAGCAGATCGTAGCGGATCAGCAGCCGTTCATCTACCTGGTCTATCCGAATACGCTCGACGCAGTCTCGCCTCGACTCACCGGTGTCCATCCGTCGATCTACCAGCCGGGTCTTGCCTGGAACATCAACAACATCTCCCGGCAGGGAGCGCACTGATGCGGACGCCGGCGCTGGGTGTGCGGATGCAGGCGGCCTATGGTCGCCAGGAGGTGCTCCACGATGTACGTTTCGACCTGTACGCCGGGGAGGCGCTGGGGCTGGTTGGTACCAGCGGGGCGGGGAAGAGCACCCTGGTGATGGCCCTGCTGGGCCTGCTGCCGTGGTCCGGGGGCAAGGTAACGGGCGAGGTCCTGCTGGAGGGGCAGGATCTGCTGCAGATGACAGAGGGCGAGCTGCGGCGCATTCGTGGACGCCGCATCGCGCTGGTGCCGCAGAGTCCGTTGTCCGCGTTGAACAGTGTTGTCTCGCTGCGATCCCACTTCGAGGAAGCTTGGCGAGCGCATGACGAGGGCGGCCGGAAGGCTCTCGATCGGCGGCTCGAGGAGCTGATGCCGGAGGTGCAGCTTCCGGTGAGCACGGAGTTCCTCAAGCGGCGACCCAGAGAGATCAGCGTCGGCCAGGCACAGCGGGTGATGATCGCCTTGGCGCTGCTGCATCGTCCGGCGGTGCTGGTTGCAGATGAACCGACCAGCGCGCTTGATCCGGTCACGCAGCGCGGGATCGTCAAGCTGCTGTCGCGCCTGAACCGAGAGAGCGGCACGACGCTGCTCTATATCTCGCATGACCTGATCTCTGTGCTGCAGCTCTGTGACCGGCTGGCAGTGCTCGATAAGGGTGGTATTGCGGAGTGTCTGCCGGCCGCGAAGATTGAACATGCCGAACATCCCGCGACTTTGTCGTTGCTGCGGACTCTGCCTGCACCGGCGCATGTTCTGCTCGGCTATCGCGAAAAGTTTCCTGCTGAAAGCAGGGAGCAGAGTTACCCCATCCTAGCCTGACCTGTCATAAGTCGCCAAAACTGAAGTAACAAGTATTTCTTAATCTACTTTCATGTTGACTTAGGTTGTGACGATGTGAACATAGCAAAAATCTAATTTATAGCAGCATTATTGCTTGTACGGTCTTGTTGAATGCAATCTCTCGACTCGGTGACCAAGGTAACTAACGGTAAGCATTCTAGCGTGGACGCGATGATTCAAGACGGATAACTTCGCATTTAGAAAAAGGTAAGAGAACTTCCACTTTTGTAGTTGCCCGGAACTTGCAGGACGAACGAGAGCCAGATCTGAACGACACTCCATGAACTCTGCACGATGGAGTGAGCTAGCCATCCACTGCTCTAACGGGCGTGGCCAAACAATTTATAGGAGTGCCAATATGAAGTACATGTCTCGTTATCTTGGATCGGTCTTGAGTCTGGTGGCTCTTCTGCCGCTAACCGCCCTTGCTGCCCCGAAGCATAGTCCGAAGATCTCGCCCGATGCTGCCGTAGCGTCGGCCAGTGATACGGTCTCCGTCATCATTCAGTACAAGCAGGACCCAGGCCAGAGTCAGCATGATCAGATCTTCACGGCGCGTGGATCCGTGAAAACCTCGCTTCACTCAATCCACGCGCTCACGGCGGATGTACCTGCCTCTGCGATGGATGACTTGGCAAAGGATCCGAATGTTGCCTACATCTCGGTGGACCGTCCGTTGCGCGCGCGCGGAGCTGGTAGCTCCTCCATTACTGTGACTGGTGCGGAGTACACGACGGAGCCGATCAACGCATCGCAGGTTTGGGCGAGCGGTATCCTCGGCACCGGGGTTGGCGTGGCGGTGATCGATAGCGGCATCAACTTTGTCGACGATCTGACGGCTTTCAAAGCGTATACGGCGATGGGGTACATGGGCTATGGGACCAGGATCGTTTACAGTGCCAGCTTTCTGCCCAATCCGACCGACGCCTCTGACCAGTTCGGGCACGGCACACACGTTGCCGGTCTGATTGCAGGCAACGGGCTCGACTCGACTGGCAGTGGATTTTCGCATACCTTCTACGGAGCTGCACCCAATGCGAATCTGATCGATCTGCGCGCGCTCGACGCGAATGGTGCCGGTACGGACTCGAGCGTCATCGCAGCGATTGAAGCGGCGATCTCGCTCAAGAACAACTACAACATTCGCGTGATCAACCTGTCGCTTGGGCGGGCTATCTGGGAGAGCTACACGCAGGACCCACTCTGCCAGGCAGTGGAACAGGCCTGGAAGGCCGGCATTGTGGTTGTGGTCGCCGGCGGCAACAGCGGGCGCGACCTGGCCCTGAACGGTGAAGGATATGGGACGATTGAAGCTCCAGGCAACGATCCTTACGTCATTACCGTGGGCGCGATGCGCACGATGCAGACTCCGGGTGTGCAGGACGATCTGATCGCCAGCTACAGCTCGAAGGGACCTTCGTTCATCGATCACGTGTCGAAGCCTGATATCGTTGCTCCCGGCAACCTGGTATCGAGCGTAAAATTCGTGAACGATCCGCTGGCCGTCAACAATCCTTCGCTGACAACGCTCTACTCCTACTACCAAGTGGGCGGCAAGAAGAAGTCGTCGACACAGTACTTCCCTCTGAGCGGCACCAGCATGGCAACGGGTGTTACCAGCGGTGCGGTTGCGCTGCTGCTGCAGGCCCAGCCAAACCTTACGCCTGATCAGGTGAAAGCGCTGCTGATGCAGAATGCTGACCGGCAGTACTTCCCAGCAATCAGCAGCGTGTTGGATGTGCCGAGTGGCATCACATACGCGGCGAACTACGATGCATTCACGGTTGGCGCGGGATATCTTGACATTGCAGCCACAGTGAACGCAGCGCGGTTTGGTCCGGCAGTGCCGCCTGGCACTGCGATGTCCCCTATCGCGACCTATGATCCCAACAGCGGCAACACCTACCTGGTCACGGATCAGACGGCTCTCTGGGGGGCGACTGCCCTGTGGGGCGCTTCGAATGTGTACGGCAGCAACATCTTTGCCGGCCAGGTTAGCAGCGCCACGGCTCTGTGGGGCGCGACCGCTCTCTGGGGCGCAAACGATCCCGCGGGTTTTACGGCGCTTTGGGGAGCAACGGCCCTTTGGGGCGCGTCGTCACCAGCTGCTGCTACGGCTTTGTGGGGCGCGTCCGATGTCAGTGGTTCAACAGCCCTGTGGGGCGCAACCGCACTCTGGGGGGCAAGCGCACCGTACGAACAGTAGCAAACTGTAGATGCTTGAAAGCTGAGTTGATTCAAGTCGCTGCCGACGGAGATAGTTCACCGTCGGCAGCGGGCATTTTGGTAAGCAGATTCTGGTGCGCTCGCCAGACATCAGCATGCCGGGTGCCGTAGTCTACGGGCATGAAGATCTCGAGCTGTACCGAACTCTGCCAAATGCTTGTTGTTGGAGTTGCGACGCGCTCGCGGTTGCTGATCGGCAAGACCGTGCCTCGCTGGTTAATCCCTTGATCGGGACTGCGAATGGCGGCAACGTCCTCCCCGGGGCTACGATGCCATTTCGGCATAGTGCAGTTCAGTCCGGAGGCGACGCTAGTCACGTCAAGTGGATGATCGCTGCTCCGGGCGGGTACGAGTATCACGCGGATCAGATACGGGGTTTCAGCTTGATGACGTGGAGGGTTAGGGATGCGCTGGAGGTTCGGGTGATGTGCCGCTGATGCCCATCACGGACCCAGTGGAGACGTCACCTTCAAATGACTTTCGCCACAGCTATGCGGCAGTTTCACGCATGCCAATGAGAAGGTAGAGCCAGGCTCCTATCGCGTAACGTTAGCCGACGGGGTTTGAGGTGGCATTAGCGGCAGCAACGCGGATGGGCGCGGCTACCTTCCGGTTTCCCCATGGCAAGCCGGCGCGTGTGTTGGGACGCACCTCTGAATCGGAGGTGGGTTCGACGGCGGCGCAGTCCCGTATCGACGCGGCAACAGGAACGATCACGGGCTCTGTGACCAGCGGCAACTTCTGCGGCTATATCGGTACGGAGGATCGGCGGTCGTACTATACGCTTCATTTTTTCGCGCGTTTCGACCGGCCCGTAACGGAGACAGGCGCGTGGATTGATGGGACAGTGATGCCGGGAGCGATGGCATCCGAAGGTGGTACGGGATTCGGGCCGAAGGGGCTTCCGGAGAGAGGTCATGGCTCTGGAGTATGGGTTGGATTAGGCAGCGGCGGCGAGGTCAGGGTCCGCGTTGGTATCTCCTACGTAAGCGAGGCGAACGCGCGGGCGAATTTGAGGCGGAAAGCCTAGGTGGAGCGACGTACGAGCAGTCTGCAACTCGAGCGGGGACAGCGTGGAATAAGCAGCTGAACCAGATTGAGATCGAAGGCGGAACGGAGGAGCAGCGGACGGTATTTACAACCGCGCTCTATCACGTTCTAATGACGCCGACGGTCAATATGACAGCAACGGCGAATACACCGGCATGAACGGGAAGGTTCACCATGTGGGTGGCGGGCAGACGGTACAGTACGCCAACTTCTCCGGATGGGACGTTCACCGGTCACAGTTCCAACTTTTGACGTGCTCGATACCAAGCGTTTGGACGGCCGTAGGTAGCTTCGCGAGTCACTAAGAGTAACTTAGTCAATAGTTACCTTTGCTCTTTCGTGTCATATAGAAGAATCGCCGAATGAACGCTCCGGTTTACACATAATATGTGCTGCTTGTGAACTAACGGTAAAACAAGGTTATCGGGGCGTAGCCGGTAATCACAGCTGACGAACAAATGCCCTCTGATCTTTATTGCCGTCGTGGGTGACGACCTCATTTATCCTTCAGTTCGCGATTTAGACAACCATACCTTCTTAGTTCCAGTCACACATACCACAAATATGATTACTTACGTTGAGCGTCAAATATTCGCGTTCGCATGCGGCTTTAAATACCCATGTCGTCTTTCGACTACTTCTCATAAATCCAGTTCGGTCCTAATTTCGTAAACAAAGAAGAAAGACGGCGAACCCTAAGAAGTTCCCGTAAGACTGACCTGTATGCGTGCGAAGCGATCCGCACCGCCCATCCAACGACATTTCTCCCCACGGGAAATGCCACCAGTTACTCGTCGAAGAAAGACTTGAACTGAGTTGTTGGTGGGCGATCCGACACCACCTCCCCCAGGAGTTTACGACGTGATGCGAGTTAATGCAGAAGCTTCCATCTCCCCTACGTTTACGCCACAGCGGTCGGCAAACTGTGCCGCAATCAGAAATCCTGAAAATTACTATCTACCCCGTGACGTAAGTAGTCGTTTTGGAGTGCGCCTCCGTCAGTTGCGGCAGGAACGCAACCTTACGCAACTCCGCATGGCAGTCGATTTTGGCATCGATAGAACCTTTATCTCTGACGTGGAGCGTGGACGTAAGTCCATTTCGCTTCCGATGCTCGAAATTCTTGCGCTCGGGCTCAATATGAGCCTCTCGGAACTATTTCGCGATCTTTAGTGTACTCAAGACTCCGAATATTGTCGGCGGACGCCTACAAAGCTCAGGTCGTTGTGATTACACTCATCCAGAATGTCATTTTTCTTGTTAACTGATTGCGACTTATATATTGAAGACCAGGAGCTATTCCGATGAAGTTACGTTGTCATTTGATGATAGGCGTTCTACTAGCCACACCGGTAGTTTACGCGGCTTCTCCTGCTGGACCGTCGTCCGATAAGATTGCGGTCACGGCTGGACCTACTGCCCGCTTTACTGTGAGCGATGAAACACAGATCCCTGGCCGCACACTGGCACCAGGTACCTACACCATCCAGATTGTTGACCATCTCGCCGATCGGATGATCCTGCGCGTAGGGCAGAACGGCAGCTCCGGGACGGTTTTTCTGGGCTTGCCAAAGAGTGATCTGGCGAAGCCCGCGAGTAGCGGGCCAATCACACTGAAGGCTGATGGTAAGACGGCGCTCCGGGGCTTCGCATTCTCTGATGGCACGGTTGCGGAGTTCGTCTATCCCAAGGCCGAGGCTGTGACCCTGGCGAAGTCGAACGACACCAAGATTCCGGCGATTGATCCAGCCTCCGAGGGTCGGGTGACGACTGACACCGGACTCTCAAAGCAGGATATGCAGATGGTCACACTGTGGATGTTGTCGCCTACGCCGGTTGGTCCAGATGATCAGGGTCCAGGGGTCAAGGCGACTCGGTATCAGCAGGTTGCCAGCGTTGATGCACCGAAGCCGCCGCGTCCAGCGATGCGTGCACTGCCACACACAGCAGGCTTGATGCCCACGTTCTGGCTTGCGGCATTTTTGTGCCTTTGCGGTGCCGGTATGCTGCGGTTGCGGCGCGTGATCGCAGCGATTCGATGAATAGAGTTCGCGAACAGGGCTGGCTTGAAGGAGCATTACTGCTTCTAGCGGCCCTGTTCTCGATCGCCGCGGGCAGCCAGTTGATTGAGGCGCACGGCGCGCAGGTCGAGGCTCGACAAATTGCGCCAGTCACCCAAGCATCATCCGCAGTGAAGGCGGGAGGTGTCCTTGGACGTCTTGAGATCCTAAAGGTAGGACTCTCAGTCCCCATTGTTGAGGATTATGATCCGCAAACTCTGGTTCGCGGTGTGGGTCATGTACCCGGTAGCGCACTGCCGGGGGGCCTCGGGAATCTCGTGCTTGCCGGGCATCGTGACACGTTCTTTCGTCCCCTCCGAAACGTTCAGGCAGGTATGGTGATCGAGGTGGTCACCGCAGCCGGACGATATCGATACATGATTGATCGGACTGAGGTGGTCACACCGGATCGGGTGGAAGTTCTCGACATTGGAGAGCGGCCGGAGATGACGCTTATTACGTGCTATCCGTTCGAGTATGTTGGCTCTGCTCCGAAACGCTTCATCGTCCATGCGCACCTTCTCTCGCTGGATGCGGCTTGAAGAATGCCGCACTTTGTTGGTTGTTCGTTACTGCCTGTGCCACTTGCAACGCGCAACGGTTGGAGATTGCGTACGGACAACAAGGGCTTGAACGCGCGACCTACCAAGGCCAGATAATCGCGGATGTCGCGCGATGGCCGGACGACAGATTCCACATCTGGCACATGAAAGCCTTCAACAAGGTTGGGCAGCCTGTGACCTCCGGGCAATATGGGTGGGGCGAGAACAACAGCGCCCGCAAGTGGGATATTGGAGGCAAGGCGTGGACGTACACCTTTTCCTGGGGAACGATCTGTACACAGTACGTGCAGCACGGCGACACGCTGGACGTTGTAGTGACGACGGCTAATCGCGGGGATTCCGGTGTCGTGATCGATGGCGCCACGGTCTACCCGCTGACCTTGCACCTGGAGGGCGTAGGTGATCGACCGCGAATCGCAGACGGTATTCTGGCGCCGGGCGTCACCAGGATGGCATGGAAAGCCGGCAAGATCGTGGGCGTAACGCCCGATGCCGCCAAGCCGGTGTGGAGCGGTTTCGAGACGGGCAAGGACGGGGCACTTGCAGCGATAGTCAGCGGAACCAAGCCGGACTCCGTCGGCCCGGGCGGTGAGCACGATGGGCAGCGGATCAGGCCTGGCGAGAGTGCGACGGTGACCCTTTCGCTGCGCTTCATTGCGAGTGGAGTACCGGTCGTACAGGTGGCGAGCGATGCTTATCGAAGCTGGGCAGAACGATGGCCGGCAGGGGCATCCTGGAAGGATCGGCGGGTAATTGGGACAGTCTTCCTGGCGAGTTCGCCGCAGGGAGAGAAGACGGTGCCGAGCGGCTTCCCCGGCAACCCGCGACGCTACTTTACTGATGCCGGGCTAGGCATCAAGGCCGAAGCGGGGCTGCAGCGGTTCCAGACGCGCGTGCTGGCGCAGGCGGAATCAGTAGTTGCGAACCTTCGGCGAATGGATGCGCAGGGTGCGATCACGTGGGATATCGAGGGCGAGGAGTTTCCGCAGGATACGACCTATGTATGCGCGCCGGATGAGATCGGCCGAGTGGCTCCCGAGATGGAGAGCGTTGTAGGACGCGGCTTGCAGTATTCAGGGATGAAGCTGGCCGATGCTTACTTCAAGACGATCCGCGACGCAGGGTTTCGTGTTGGTGTATGTGTTCGGCCACAGCGCTTTGTGCTCGGAGCAGATGGCCGCGCGCGCCAGGAGTTCCTGCCCAATAGAGAGGTTGCGGACGAGTTGATCCGCAAGATGCGGTATGCCCACGATCGATGGGGAGCGACACTTTTCTACCTGGACTCGACGGTGACGGCAGATGGCGTAACGCTCGACGCGGCGATTCTCGAAGCAGCAGCGGCTGCAATGCCGGATTCGCTGCTGATCCCGGAGGAGTCATCCTTCCGTATGTATCGGGCCACAGCCCCCTTCATGACCTTCCTGTTCCATGGCGATATCGCGATCGATCCCGGCGTCCGCGTAGCTTACCCGCAAGCTTTCGGTGTAAATCTTATCAATGATGTCGATTCGGCAAAGCTAGCTGCACATCGGGCAGAGTTGGTCGATGCAGTGGTCCACGGAGACGTGTTGATGATCCACGCCGACTCCTGGCAGGCGAACGATCCGACGGTTGTGGACATATACCGGGAAGCGAAACGCAGCAACTCACACCAGTAAAGTTATGTGGCGGAGAAGACAACGCTCGAACTGGCTTGCGCGGTCTGCGGTTGAGGGGCAGCAATCCTGGCAGCCAAGGCGTCCTGCACGGACTGTGCGCGGAATTGCCAGGTAGCTTCTTGGCTTGCGTGCCACCGAGCAGTGAGCAGACCATCGTCAAAATTCTGGGCTCGCAGGTCGAGCAGGGCCGCACTCATCTGCTCCGCAGTGTCGACCAAGCGCAGGAGCGGCTCCTTGCGCGTGAGTTCTTCGAGACCACGGGTCGCAATCATCGGACGGCAGGCAGCAAGATGCTCGTAGAAGCGTGTGCTTGAGCCGGAGTAGGTTGGTTCACGCCGCTTGTAGGGTAGAACAGCGACATTGAAGGCACGCGCAAAGGTGACGAGATCCCCGTACTTCTGCTTGCCAACAAAATGCGCATTGGGATGTTGCATGACAGATTCGCGGGCGCGGCGTTCGACGGGGTCGGGGATGTGCATGGAGGTCGGGCCAACGAAGACCCACGAGAGCCAGGGCGTGAGGGCAAGCGTGCGCTCGAGGAAAAGCCAATCCATGTTGCCAGCCAGGTTGCCGATAACGCCGGCCAGGGGCCGCGGGATGTCCTCTAATGCGGCGGGTCGGGTCGCCGTGCTGGTAGGAGGCAGCGGAAGAAGATTGCTTGCGCGCGTAGCGTTCGGCACAATGTGTATCTTTGCCGGATCGCAACCAGCGTGCGCGACCAGGTAGTTCGCAAGGCGCTCGGAGTTTGGACAGAGGAGCGTAGCGGCGCGGCAGAGACGACGATCAAGCCGCTGTACCTGGGCGCGCTTCGCACTGGAGTACTCGGCAATGAGATCAGTAAGCCAGTAGATGACCGGACCAGGCCAGCGCTCGGCTACCGGGGCGAAGAACGGCACGGTGCAGATGAGCGGCGAGAGCTCCGGCTGTGGTGTCTGGCGGAGAAGCCGTGCAGTTACTTTCGAGCCGGTCCGGGCGACGAAAGAGATTGGCGCGCGCGCAAAGCCTCGAAGCAGTGGAAGATTGCGAACGCGCAAGGTGGAGTTCGGCTCGATGCGTTCTGCTTCAGTTCCCGCAGCGACGCGGCCCGGAAGAAAAAAACGCTGCGGCTGCCACGCGAGGACAGGGACCGTCTCCGCAAGTGCCGTGGCGAACTCGAGGTCGAGGACATCCGAGATCTGAAGGAGCTGCCAGGGCGGTTGTGTGAAGGAGTGAGGCATGGCGCTTTCTCTAAGGTCTGACAAGTTGTGCGAGTGGGTACTCAGGCCGCCGAAGTTACGGAGACAGTGACGGCGCTCAGGGCCAGGTCTTTTCTTGCAATCGAGGCTTGCAGGTGGTTTAGGACTGCCATCATGATGCGCGGCGGAGTCTCTTCCGGAACGCGAGTCAATCGGAGATGGCCGTACTCGCCGAGATCCACCTCCATACGATAGGAGGGCTTTTTCGAGCCGAGCGAGAAGTCCTCGTGAAAGGTGCGACCATTGAAGTAGAGATCGGCGGAGGCGAAGCGAAGATCAGCGCATGCGGTTCGAACGATACCCCACCAAGAGTCGATGGTGTCGGCATGAAGCAGAGAGCGACTGAACTCCTCAAGGTAGATCTCCTCCTGCACAGCGAGCAGGACGGTCTTGCGCGAGAGAGTCTTGCGTGCTGCCGTGAATTCGATATAGCCGAGGCGATGAATACCAGCCAGTACGAGCGCGCAGAAAAGCAGGATAATGACTACGGCGAAACCCTTGGCGGTGAAGCTAGCAAGGACTGCGAGTGATGCGAAGACGCCGCAGACAGCGTAGAGGACGAGCACAGCCCCTCGCGTCGAGAAGCCGAGCGCGAGGACCATGTGATGGATGTGGCCACGATCTCCCTTGAAGATGGGAACGGCGCGCAGGAAGCGGCGACCGATGGCGAGACCGACGTCAATGAGAGGCAGTGAAAGAGCCATCAGCGGGGCGACCATGCCAAGCATCGTGCCGGTGCGCTGGCTCCAGATGAGGCCGAAGCAGCCGAGAACAAAGCCGATCGTTAGCGATCCGCAGTCACCGAGAAAGACGGATGCAGGACTGAAGTTATAGCGAAGAAAGGCAAGCAGGGCACCGGCCAGGGGAACCGTCGCGAGAGCGAGACCGAGGTTGCCGCTCACTAGTGCGACAAAGAGCGTAGTCAGGGTGGCGAGCAGGCCGACTCCCGTAGCAAGACCATCCATACCATCGATCAGGTTGACCGCGTTGGTGCAGCCGACCAGCCAGAAGACGCTGAGTACGATTGACACCCAGGGATGAAAATGTGAAAGCGAAAGATGCGCGCCAAGCGAGACGGCAAGGATCGCAGCAGCCAGCTGACCAATGAGCTTTTGCCGCGGTTTCAGACCGACGAGGTCGTCGAGCAGGCCAGTGATGAAGATGATGCCAGCTGCTGGAAGCAGCGAGAAGAAGAGTTGCTGGTGCTGTATATAGATCCTGCTTGATCCCGGATTGAACCACAGGGCGAGTACCAGCGCCAAGGCGTAAGACAAGGCGATAGGGATGCCGCCCATGCGGGGCACAGCACGCAGGTGGAACTTGCGGTCAGCGTCGGGTCGATCGACAAGCCCGGCACGGTGAAAGAGATCACGACAGATTGGAGTCAACACCAGACAGAAGATAAAAGCAGAGATGCCGAGTACCAGAAAAGCGTGCATGAGACTATCTCCGTGGTGAAGGTCTGGAGCATTCCAGCCGGTTGGGAGCTTGCACGTGAAGGTTGAGGGTGGGAGAGCGAGCTAGTGAAGTCCTCGAAGACCAAGGACTTCTGGGCCGGTTTGTGGGAGCGGGATAGATGGGACATTGAGGATGGCCGCAATCCGGTCGACGGAGTGCGGCAGGTCGTAATGGTCAAGCAACGCCTGACGAGCACGGGCTCCTGCCTGCTTAACAAGCTGTGGGTTATCAGCCAGGTAAACCAGCAACCGGGAAAGTCCTTCAACGTCGCCCGGGTTGATCTGCCAGCCGCACTGGTGGCGATCAATCACGAGTGCAGGTGTTGCGGCAGCCGGGCCGATGAAGAGGATCGGGCGACCGGCGGCCAGAATCCCGTAGACCTTGCTCGGGACCACGGAGCCGCAGCAGACATTATGCTGCGTCACCAGACCGATGTCGCCGGCCGCAAGACCCTTGCTGAGCTGATCGCGCGAGACGTAAGGCCGCATCTCGGCCGAGCGGATGTCATTGGCTGTGCAGAAGGCCTCGAGTTCCTTGCGCCGGCCGCCACTGCCGACGAAAAGGAAGCGGAAGCGGTGATCGTCGCGCAGACCAGTCATGGCGCCGGTGAGAGTGTCGAGATCGTGAGCGAGACCCAGGTTTCCGGAGTAGAGGAGGACGAGTTCTTTCGGGTCGCCCGGCCGCTGCATCGGCTGAATCGCTGCACTGCTTGCCCAGTTTTCGGCGATGAAGATACGGGCCGCAGGGATGCCGCGATGGATGAGCCGCTGCTTCATGCACTCCCCCAATGCGATGACCCCATCTGCGTTGCGACGGGCGAGATCGGCAAAGAAACCAACTACGTGATCGGCAATTCCGCCCGGCTTGAAATAGTGAAGATCGATGGCCACGTCGGGATACATGTCCTGCTCGTAGATGAAGTGTCGCGAGCCACGCAGGAGCTTGATCGCCATGCCAAGCAGCGAGATGAGGGGCGGCGTTGTGAGTGTGACGACAACGTCCTGTCGGGGCGCAGTCAGCCCACGAACAAAGGCTGTGCCGTAGAAGGAGAGGTACGAGAGCACACGGCCGACTTTGCCTCGTGCGAATGGTAGCGCCTTAACTCTGAGCGTACGGACGTTGGCAGGTGCTTCGCTTGCCGCCGCAGTTGCATAACCGCCCTCGCCGCAGAGGACCGAGACGTCGTTGCCGCGCTGGGCAAGGCCGGTGGCGACATCGGTGAGCTGCTGGCTGGTCGCCGAAGAGTCAGGCCAGAAGAACTGGTTGATAAAGAGAATCTTCATGAGTGGATCCTTTGTTCAGGGGCAAATTCAGTCGACTGCGATTGGGTCTTGATGACCCGTCGCTTGACGAACTTTGCAGGATTGCCCGCGTAGATCTCGAAGTCAGGAACGCTGCCCACGATTACGGAGCCCGCGGCGGCAACAGAGCCTTTCCCGAGGTGGGTGCCGGGTGTGAGGAGGCATTGTGCGCCGGCCCATGAGCCGTCAGCGAGCTCGATGGGAGCAATCATTAGCCCGAACGCGGGATCGCTCCAGTCGTGATTGCCGGTACAGAGATACGCCCCCTGCGAGATGCAGACGTGCGCGCCGAGACGAACCGTGGTCAGGTTATCAATCCAGGCACGCTCGCCAATCCAGCAGTGATCTCCGACGACAAGGTGCCACGGGTACTTGACGTCGACCGCGGGCTTGATGACGACGCCTTTACCGATGCGTGCACCGAATGCGCGCAGCAGGTGTACCCGCAGGCTGGATGAAGGGATCCATGCACAGCGCAAGAGAGGCTGGCCGAGAAAGAACCAAGCCGAGCGCTTCAGCAGGGAGCTGCCCGGATGGAACCAGGAGTTGTCGTACTGATCGAGTTGGATGGGAGTTGGCATATTTATGCGGGGTTCACGAGTTCAACGGTTGTGGGCCTGGGGCCACCCTGGATCCAGCGATACACCTCGGACATCTGCGAAGCGACGATCTCCCAGGTGTACCGGGTTTTGACGAGCTCCGCACCACGAGCGCCAACCTCCGCGTTCTGCCTGGGCGAGTTGCTCAGCAGGTCAGCGAGCGCTGAAGTCAGCTGCCGACGCTCCGGTTGAATCTCCCAGCCGGTATGGAAATGAACGACCTCTGGCATGTTGCACGGCTCTGTAACGATCACAGGTACGCCCATGCCCATGGCTTCGAGGACAGAGACGCTGAGCCCTTCGGAGTAGGAGGGAAGGACAAAGCACTCCGCAGCCGCAAGCGCACTCCATTTCAGGTTGCCCTGAAGCATGCCGGTGAAGAGCACGGTCGACTGCAGATTGTGCTGATCGATGAAGTGCTTGAGCTTTGCCTCGGTTCCGTCGGAGTCGGGACCGGCGAGGACGAGATGCGCGTCGGGGAAGTTCTTCGACACGGTCGCCCACGCTTCCAACAGTATGTCAAGGCCCTTCTTTTGATGAAGCCGCGCGAGGAAGAGAATCATGCGTTTTCCTGCGACGGCCGTGAAGCGATTCAGAAACAAGTTGGGGTCTTTCAAACGCGGAATATCGACGCCATTCGGTATGATCGCGATTGGGGAGCGTGCCCCGAAGCGTACGAAGTGGTTCGCCTCTGCATAGGTCAGCGCGTGCAGGCAGGCGGCGCCGGCCACATTTCGTCGTTCCACAAGATGCGCATAGACGAACTTCTTAAGGCGCTTGGTTGCGAGCGCCCAGGGTTCGAGCATTCCGTGTGCCGACACGATATAGGGAACCTTCAGGGTCTGCGCCGTGCGGGCAGCAATCGCCGTGCTCTGCTCCCAAAGCCCATGGACGTGGATGCCGTCCACCTGGCGGAGCTGCTCTTCGAACGAGGCGCGTAGAGGTTGATTGCGTAGCCAGGGCTTGCGGCTAACCGGCCAAAATGATAGCTGCTCCTTGGTATAACCGCGTGGCTGGAAGTTCTCGTCCGGGGCAGTGAAGGCTGCAAGCGAGATGTTAAAGCCGCCCTCGTAAGCGACGCGCCGGCCGAGCGCAGGGACAGTTGCACTGAGCCCACCATACTTCGGGTCAGTATGGGAGACGACCTCGAGCCAGCGTCCTGCGGGAGCCAGGGTACACCGTACGGGTGCGGTGAGGGCAGCCATCAGCGCGAACCTCCGGCGACCGTCTGCAAGGCCTGCTGAGGACCGATCGCAGGCGGACGCGTCGCAGCGATCCTCGCGACAGAACGACCGAAGCCGGAGGGCGAGAAGCCGCTCACAATTTCCGCCGACGCAACGCCCATGCTGTGAAGCTGCTCTGGCGCCATAAGCTCGAATCGGTGTAGAAAGGCGGTCAGGCCAGCCGCATTAAGCGGATCAAAGAGGAAGCCGTTCTGACCGGGGACAACGAGGTCCGGCGCACAGCCGCAATGCGACGAGATCAGGACTGGCAGCGTGGAAGCCATTGCCTCGTTGACGACCAGGCCCCACGGCTCGCGTGTGCTGGGAAGAATAAAGCAGCCGGCGAAACTATAAAACGGCAGCAGCTCGCGCGAGGACCTCAGACCAGGGAAGAACACCTCCCTGGCGTAGGCCGACGCTGCGGCAGCGGCCTTTAGCGCCTTCGCTTCGGGACCGTCGCCGACCAGCACCAGCGGCCACTTCCCCCCTTGCTCGCGATAGGTGAGCCAGCTCTCAAGCAAGGTTCGGACGTTCTTCTCCGGTGCAAGTCGCCCCACATATAGGAAGAACTTCGAAGCTGCAGGGCTTGCCACCGCACCCGCCTGCTGGCGAAGCTCGTCTGTGCCTTTGCGGAAGAATCGGTTGTCGACCACGTCATAGAAGCTGGTGATACGGGCAGGCGGAAAGCCCAAACGATGCAGGTATTCGACATGAGCTTTGCCGCCGCTGATCGCCCAGTTGAAGAGCGTACGCAGGCCGAAGGATTTGAGGGCCTCTTTCCATGGGGTCCGCTGGTGATCGCCGACCGTGCTCTCCGTCATGAGGACACTCGCGCGGCCGTGTACTCGAGCCCACAAGGCTGCAACGATAGCCGGCAGGGTATAGTAACCGGGTACAAGAACGACCTCCGCCTGGAGCTTCGAGAGCCGACTCCAGAGCATCCGCGCAAGCTGGAAGTGGCTTGCGGTCCGCCAGCTTGCGTTCGGCAGGAGCGTCTCGATCGGCAGACCGGCAGGAAGATCTTCGCGAAACTTCAAGCCGGTGTGGACGCCTGTTCCGCCAACCAGCTCGATCCCGACGACCTGTCCCGGCAGTGCCTCGACGAGACCACGGAAGCGAGCAACGTGGTAGGGATACCAATCGATCCAGATAACAGCGACGCGGCAGCACGAACTGCTTTGCTTAGGCATTGAACCGTCCTTCCCACGATGGGAGCGCGCGCGGCGCTCTTGCTGGTCGAGAGCTCCAGAACGCGGCGGCCGGCAGAAAGCGGCGGCGGCTCTGGAGCGCGGGTGTACGCAGCGCCCACTTCCAGGAAAGCCAGGAAGGAATCGAAAGCAGCAGTGTGCGGAAGATGATCGCCTCACCGGTTTGCATCACGAGATAGATTGAAAGCGCGGAGAGAATCACATACTGAGAGGACCATGGACCGCCACGCAGCACGGCCCGCTTCCAGACAAAGCCGTAAGCCAGGCCGACAAGCGCCATCAGCAGGACGGCAAACCACCATGCTTCTACCCAGAAATCGGCGATGATGCCGGGCGCCGAGCCGACCGCACCGACCCAGCCAAGCGTGTCGCCGAACCCCTCGCCGGTGCCAGCGTTATAGAGCAACTCCGGCACGCCGAAGTCCTCATACTTCGTGGGCCAGATAGCGCTGGGTATGGGGCGGACCATGATCTGGGCAAGGTAACGGCGCATCCAGAAGTAGTGATCGCGCCGCTCCGAGCTGAGAACAGTGCCAGTCCCGTAGATGTACTCGTTGCCGGTATCCGGCTTGCCGACCATGTTGCTGACGTCGGTCTTCATGGCGAAATCAGAGCCGATGTAGATGCTGCTGCGATTTGTAACCAGAAACAGCACAAACCAGCCAAGAAGCAGGCCGCCTGCGAAGACCGCGAGCAGCGGCGGGCGCTTCTTGCGATTGACGTACCAGCTCATCAGGCAGACGACTACTAATGCGAAGGTCGGTCCGCGACGGCCCATCAGGAGGGCGCTCGAAAGCCACGGCAAACCGAATAGCAGCGCAAGCGCGATGCCCTTGACGCGCGGCCCGCCCGCGGAGAGGGACGTGATCGCGAGCAGGATGCCGACGAGCAGAAGCAGGCTACCGTCGCGGACGTAGCCGCTATCATCCCAGCCGCCAGAGTAGGAGCTGCTGAAGGCTGCCGTAAATCCACCGACGTTGATGATGGTCGTCATCCAGCAGCCGAGACCGATCGAGCCAACGACGGCCGAGCCGACCAGCAAGCGGCTGCAGACCCGAGGCGAGAGCTCTGCCCGCTCAGGACGCGTGCCTTTGAGACGAATGCCTACACTCAGGCAGGCAACGACGAAAGCGAGTACACCGAGAATGTTGAGCGTCTGCACGAAGGAGAGCTGCTCCGGATCAAAGAAGCGCGAGAGTCCGTCCGCCTGCAGCAGCTTCCACGGCATCCAGCCGTAGAGAAAGAGCAGCATGGGGCCAATGTAGACGAGCGGATGAAAGACATCGCGGCTCCCGTCGTAGGCAATCACGATGCCGATTACGGCAATCGCACCGGCGGCAAGCAGCATAAACTCAAACATAGTTTTGCCTCCTGCCGAGACGGGCGCGCACGGACGCAATAAGACTCTCGAAGACAGCCTTAGACGGAAGCAGGCCGAAGCGTTTTCCGAGCAGGTACAGGGCAGTCAGCGCGCCTGCAAGAATCACTACCATAACGCCCGTGAGCGGGGTCGTTATCTCCGGATGGAGACCGCGAAGGAAAGCAAGCGCCGCAAGGACAGCAACTGTTCCCGTGCCAATCGTGAAGAGTGCAGTCATGCCGGCCGGCACGTGGTCCTCGCGATAGAGAGTCAACAGGACCAGTGCGGAGGAGAGGACGTGGCCGGCGAAGTAGATCGCCATCGCCTGCCACGCCCCGCCACCATGAAAGAGAAAGACGCTCGCGGCCGCCGCGACGAAGACCGCCCAGACCGTATTGATGACCCCAGTCGCACGTATCGAGACGATGGTAAGGCGGGCTGCAGCCGGAGCGTTGCCCATGTGAACGACAGCGATCGCTAGGCCAATCGCAACCGTTACCGCCGCCGCCTGGTAGGAGCGGCCGTAGAGCAGCTGGATGCCCCAGGGCACAAATACGATACCGATCGAAGCCAGCACAAAGGCGACCGCGATGGAGGCATAGCTGCAGAGTGCCATCACCCGATGGGGTGTGCGCGTCGCTTCGCCGCCAGGATCGGCCATCACGGCGTAGCTTCCCTCGGTCAGCAGGCCGGGCGCAATGCCAACCAGATTGCGGAGCTGGCTTGCGATGGCGAAGAAGCTCATCTGGACGAGCGTGGTGTCCGCGCGGGCGACGAGCGTCGTAAGCCACCAGCCGGCAAGGTTCGAGCCGATTAGACCGACCAGCTGCACTAGCCCGAAGGACCAGACCTCGCGAAGCATGGGCCGAAGCGGCAACGGTGGGTCATCCTTCGCGGTGTCCATTGGGGCATGCAGTGCGAGCGGCTTCGCGAAGAGCAGGCACACGGCGACGGCCGAGGTCGTGATGAGCCCTTGGAAAACGATCATGCGAACAGGACTGTGCATACGCGCTGCAGCGGGAAGCAGGGTGAGCATACCGCCGCCTACGATGACCGAAAGCAGAATCAGCGCGGCCAGGCGTCGCTGCCCGACAAAAAATCCCCGTGCACATTCCAGGAGGATGATGCCGGCGGCCGAAAGCGCAGCCCAACGAAGCAGGCTCGTCAGCTCGGGCTTGCCCAGCAGATGAGCGATCGGTGCAGCGCCAAACCAAAGTGAGACGGCGGCAAGAAAGGCGGAGAACAGCGAAACAATCGCGAGAGCCTGGCCCAGCGTACGGTAGCCGCGCGAGCCATACGTGTACTTGCCTGAGAATCTTGCAGCGGTCGCACCGATCCCGCCCGCTGCATAGGTCGAAATCTGGTTGGCCGTCGAGATAGCGAGTGAGTACGCGCCGAAGGTTGACGCTCCGCCGAGACGGGCGGCGAGGATGTTCGCGAGAAAGCCCGTCCCTCGCTCGATGACCACGCCCATACCGAGAGTCGACGTGCCGCCGATGAGATTACGCTTGACATCGCTCGATAGCGAAGCCGCGCCATGATTCGCAATGACCGGCGTCGTCGCAGCGGTCAGTGGACCGAGCGGCTGCAGTCCAGGATCAGGCAGAAAAGCCGCGTCCGGGCTGCTCGCTGGAGGGTTGAGGAGCGACGCGCTCATAGGCCGGCGCCGACCGTTTCAGCCGCTTCGTTCTGCTGCTGGTAGCGATAGTACGACTCGTAGTAGCCCGACTTGCCTTCGCGCGAAGGATCGAAGTCGTTGAGGATCGAGCCGACTAAGCGAACACCATCGCGATCAAAGAGGTCACGTGCACTTGCGGCCTGGTCGCGTGTCGTCATCCCGGCGCGAAGAATGAGGATCGCACCGTCGCTCTGGCCGGCAAGAATGCGCGCATCCGCCATATGCAGAATTGGCGGTGTGTCGATAAGCACCACGTCGAAGTCGCGGGAGAGGCGTGCGAGCAGGGCGCCGAAGTAGGAGGAGTGCAGAAGCT
The DNA here is from genome assembly GCA_964245235.1 of uncultured Acidobacteriaceae bacterium. Classification (GTDB taxonomy): domain Bacteria; phylum Acidobacteriota; class Terriglobia; order Terriglobales; family Acidobacteriaceae; genus Edaphobacter. The sequence goes on along the minus strand of CAXTLS010000039.1, from coordinate 15,262 downwards.
CCACGACATCTTCCGTGCCGGTACCCCCCGGGATGACATCGATGTTCGGCATGCCGGAGCGGCGTGTCAACAGCTGCGTCGGCGTCGTCTCAAGATCCACTTCACCCCGAAGAATGTTGCGCAAGCCATAGGTATTCTCGAGCGCAAAGGCGCGGTGCAGCGTTGGGCGGCGAAGATCACCGTCGATCAGCACGACGCGCAGTTTTGACTTACTGAGCGCGACGCCCAGGTTGGAGGTTACGGTCGTCTTGCCTTCGCCGGCGCTGGGGCTGGAGATTACATAGCTGCGGCTTCGCTTGCTCGTGTCTGAAAGCAGGATCGAGAAGACCGCGTTGCGGTAGGCCTCGGCCGCGAGCGAGAAGTTGTCGTTCCATCGAGTCAGAGCAAGCACCTCCCCTTGAGCTGCGCGGTTTGTCTTGGTCATCTGCAGGGCGGCCGAAGGAAGTGCCAGCTTGTGCGATGTCCGCTTTGCAGCCGGGATCACGCCAAGCTCATGCAGGTGCAGGAACCGAGGGACATCCCCAGGAGCGTGGAAGACCTTGTTGTTGCGGTCCTTGTAGAAGGCAAATCCGATGCCGCAGATCGAGCCAAGTGCGATTCCCGCAGCGCCCGACAGCCCTCGACGTGGCAAAAATGCAAAGTGTGGCGGTCGCGCCGTATCGACTACACGAATCGTGGTCGCTTGCATGGCCGAGGCAAAGCCCGCCTCCTTCGCGCGCTGCAGCAGTGTCTGGTAAAGCTGCTGCTCGGAGTCAAGCTCGCGGCGCAGGAGACTGACCTGCGCGGCCTTCTGCAGATCCGATGAGACGGCCGCTACCTGGGCCTTGTACGCTATCTGTAGAAGATCCTCACGATGGCGCGCTGCGGCAAACTCGTTATCCTGCCGGCGTGTGCTGGAAGATTGCGTGGCAAGAAGGCCCGTCTCGGCCTCGGCAATCTGCGAGCGAAGACGAATCACCTTGGGGTTCTGCTCGGTGAGTGCAGGAACGATTGCCGCAAGTTGACTGCGCAGGTCGGCCAACTTTAATTCGTAGGCACGATGTTCCGGATTATCTTGCACGTCAGGAAGCGTATCCGGCGAGACACTACCGGCTACACTGGAGAGTGCTTGCTTCTGCATGCGATCGGCCTGCGCCTTGACTAACTCATCCTGCAGCGACCGGAGCCGCTCTTCGCCTGGGCTGGTCGTCGTCTGCGACAACATCAAGCCATTGCCGCCGACCGCCTGTTCCAGCCTCTTCTGCGAGTCCTCGGCCCGCTGCCGCACATCGGCCACCTGCTTGGTCAGCCACTCGCTGGTCTTCTGCGCTTCGGCCGCGCGCGTTTGCAGGTCTTGCTCGCCGAAGGTGTTCGTAAGGGTGTTGCAGAAGTGAGCGGAGAACCGTGCGTCCCAGGAATCGCAGGTGATCTCGACCAAGCGCGTCAGGCCAAGCGGCTTTACCTTGATATTCTTCGCCGTCTCATTAACAAGCTGGGCATACGGAATGGGATCATGGCCCCCGAGATGTACCGTCCGTGCGAAGCGGGAGAGAAGGTCGTTACGTTCAATCGAATCCAGGTGAGGCTCGGCAAGCAGCCGGTCTGAGACCTGCTGGAGCAGGGTATCACTCTGTAGCAGCTTGATCTGCGTCTGCAGATTCGTATCCGTATCTGCCGCTGAGTTCGATCCAGTTGGAGCGACGGACCGCATATCCATGAAGTCGCTATTGAGGCTGCGGATATCGAGCGAGGTACGAGTGCGATAAATCGGCAGCGTGCCCAAGCCAAGCAGCAGCGCGATGATGAGCCCGGAGATGGCGCACAGCAGAATGATCGTCCGGTGCCGGCCTAGAGTGTGGAGGTACTCTTCAACCAGACTCTCCTCGGCAGCCGCCGGCAGCGATTCGGAGTTGAAGGAACCATTCAGGCGCGGCGAGGAGTTGACATCCCTCCGAGCATCTTCACGTTCCATTAAGCGATGATCCATGACATAACCTTCCAGGGCGACGCAGATGACTGATTTTGCTAGCGATAGATCAGGAGACCCGAGGTGACACCAATTGCTGCCTCAAGCGCACGCCGCGTCGTCACCTTTGCGCCACTATGCGGAATGAATAGCACGTCGTTTGCGTACAACTGCATGTCAGGCGCCTTACCGGCAAAGATCTTTTCGACATCGACAGGGATGTCGCGAGGAACACCATCGCCGCCGGGATTCGGCCGAAGGACACGTGCGTGTTTTGCAGCATGGTCCGGACCGAGGCCTTCGGCGAGCGACACCGCCTGCAGCAGAGAGATTGTTGGGTGTGTCGAGAGCTGAAAGCCGCCCGCCTTGTGAACGTCACCAACGACGTAGACAAGATCGGCCCGGGGCACAGAGACCACATCGTCGGGCTTCATGAGGATGTTGTCCTCCGGTGCCTTCGCCGACATCAAAGAGTCAAGCGAAAAGGAGGCAGTCGTATATCCGCTCGCAGGATCTACTTTACTGGGGACTCCATCGATGCCACCCCATCGCGCCTCACGTGTCACAATGACCAGCGGCCCGGCATCCGGCTTGAGGCCGCCCGATAGAGAGATCACCTCAAGGAGGTGCTTCGACCCCGAAAGCTGGTGTACACCCGGGAGATTTATTGCACCGATAACGGAGACCGGCTGACTTCCACTATCGCTGAGGTTCACCGAAATCTCAGGGGAAGTGATGTACTTGCCAAGCTTTTTTGATAACTCGGCTTTGAACTCGTATAACGTGAGACCGGCAGCCTGAACGCGGCCGGCAAGCGGAATATCAACGAAACCGCTTGGATCGATGCGAACAGGTTTATCCGAAAGCTCTTCCATATCTGTAATGCGCAAGGCAAGCTGGTCGCCAGCGCCAAGCACGTAGTCTGGCTCAGGGGCGGCTCGCCTCTGTAATGTTGTCTGCGATTGTGTAGCTGGACCAAGGCAAAGGAGAAACAGCAAAGTAGGCAAGAGCTTTGTCATGGTATTTGTTTCCCCGATCTAGTAACGCTTATACCGAGTAAGTAGATGTCGCATGTCGCTCTTTGACGACAGTCACAGAGAGGTTTAGCCCACGACTTGGAACTCAGTTTAGGAGACTTGGATTGAATTAATTGTATGAACAACATCGGAACGTCCAAGTTGTGCGGCAGGTAGAGAATGCTGCCCCAGGGCGACATCAAAAGAGTTTCACTTGCGCGAAATGAAAAAGCCACTAACGACGTTCTGCATACGACTTGTCGCTTGTAATAGGTAGTCTGATGTAGTCCTACCTATGCTGCATACTTGATTGATGGTCCTGGCTCATTACGACCATGCAGCAAGACGGGTTACTAGAAGTTACCTGCGATGGCCAAATACTTGGTTGAGGTATCGCATCTAGAAGCGCATATACGTCGTACAAATAGAAGTAATCTCAATCGTCAATGTTGTCTTCGCGACATATAGAACGGGAGTGACGCCATGGCAACAAAAGTAGGGGCTCTTCACGACCTGATGGATCCACGCGACACACTTACCACTCCATCAGCGCGTAACCTCAACGATTTAGCCTACGTGCATGTGCGAAACATTTAAGGGTCAACCGTTGCCGGACCGAAAGCACGAAAGATTGTGGAACAACTGGCGCAGCGACAGGATGTAAGCGTGCGTGTGTTAGCTGATGCGACAGACAAGATCAAGATTCTTCCGCTGGTGCAGACCCCATGGACGGAGTACCAGTACCACACGTTTGCAGCGGATACGAGCAGGCAGCAGGCGCGCTGGTTCTTCCTCGACAGTCCCAAAGCCGAGTCGTACTGGCCTGAAGCAGACGTCGTCTTTTGTACCGGTGAATCCTACGTCCCGGTGCGTAAAGCCCGCCTGGTGATGACGGCACATGACGCGGGATACTTCGAACCCGGAGCACATATTCGTGACCGGCAGTACTGGAAGACACGTCTCAAGTGGGAGCTTCTATACAAAAAGCTCACACGCACGGTCGATATGTTCCATACCGTCTCGGAGTTCTCGGCCGAACGCCTGGCGCACTTCTTTCCGCAGATCAAGTCGCGTATCGAGTGGGTCCATAACGGGGTCACGCCGCACTTCTTTGAGCCTGTCTCTCATGCAGGCCGTCGCTACGTGGAAGAGGCCGGATTAGCCGAACGGCCGTTTGTGCTGGTCCCCGGCGGACTTCACTTCCGCAAGAACGCAGAGCTGATCCTGGAAGCGGCACCAATGCTGCTGGATCGGTTTCCCGACCTGGTCATTGCTGTCGTGAACCATACAAATCCGGTGTATGCAGAGAAGGCGCGGGCCTTCGAACCAAGGCTCCGCCTGCTGGGTTTTGTCTCCGACGAGGCGCTTCATGCGCTGTATACCGCGGCGACGGTCGTCTGGTATCCATCGCGCTACGAGGGCTTCGGCCTGCCGGTCGTTGAGGCGATGGCGTGCGGTGCAACCGTTGTCGCGAGTAATAGCTCCTCGATCCCGGAGATCGCTGGTGACGCTGCAGTGCTGGTTGAGCCCGGCAGTCCGCAGGCTCATGCCGATGCGATCAGCAGCCTGCTTACTGATGATCGTGCGCGACAGCAGTTTGCCGAAGCGGGGAGGCAGCGCGCCGCTCGCTTCACGTGGGGTGCATGCGCAGCTGACCTAAAGCGCGCTTTCGACCAATTGGCATGAAGATCGAACGAGCGATGCAAAGCGCGACACTCGAACCGCTGCCGGCCGCAGTCCAAGGCCGAGCCGAACGTCTCAGCATGCGCGATTCTCGCATGCCCAAAGCGTTGCAGAAGGCAGTTGTGGTCCACGGCGGGGCACGCGACTCATACCAGCTAGCCTTGGCTCTCTCGAGGGCCGGAACACTGGAAACGCTGGTCACGGACCTGTTCTGGCCAGCGGATCAATCGTGGGCTCGATGGTTGAGCTCCCGACTCTCGCCAGGCCTCCAGGAAGTGCTGGCGCGGCGAACTGCAGCCGGACTTCCCGCACGTCAAGTGACCCAGTGCGTAGCTGACGGTCTACGGTGTTTTCTGTTAGAAAAGCTTCCGCGGGTGCCCTTCTCATGGCGCCGAAAGAGTAACAGGGCAGCTGATGCGACGCTCGGCAGGACCGCCGGCAAGTGGGCAAAACACCATGACGCCGGGCTCGTAAGCTACAGCTACTTCGGCTACGATGCGATTCGCGAGTACGGCCGGCCGGCAATGCTCTTCCAGGTTCATCCTCACCCGGCAACCGTTCGCCGCCTTTTGAACCGGGAGTTGGCGGACCATCCAGAGTGCGCCGTATCGCTGCAGCAGGAGTGGGAGTTGGCGCTGCCTGAAGAAGACTTCCGCCATCTCGTTGACGAAACAACGATGGCCTCAAAGTTCCTCGCAGCATCGACATTCACCCGAAACAGCCTCATCGAGCATGGCGCCGCTCCAGAGAACATCGCGGTCGTTCCGTACGGAGTCGACCTTGAACGCTTTCATCCGGCGACCATGACCGCACGCAATGACCCTCGGCTGCAACTGCTCTTCGTCGGCCGCATCAACCAGCGAAAGGGCATCAAGTATCTCCTTGAGGCACTACGGCTGCTCGGGCCGAACCAAGTGCGGCTTACGATCTGCGGACGCGTTGTCGACGATCTGGAGTTGTTCCGCCCGTTCGGAAAGCAGATTGAAGTGCGGCCTTCGGTAAGCGCGGAGGAGCTTGTCCTGGCGTATCAGAACGCTGACCTGTTCGTCTTCCCCTCCATAGCGGAAGGCTTCGGCCAGGTGCTGCTGGAGGCACTTGCGTGTGGGCTGCCGATTCTGTCAACGACCCACACGGCCGCTCCCGACCTGATCGAAGACGGCGTCCAAGGCTTCTTCATCGAGCCGCGCCGTCCCGACCTCCTCGCAGCGAAGATCGAGTGGGCCATCGCACACAGAACCGAGCTAGCAGGTATGCGCTTACCCGCAAGGCTGCGCGCAGAGCAGTTCACATGGGAGCGCTTCCGTCAGCATGCCGCAAAAGCGGTTGCGCAGTACCTCGGAGCAGCGCAGTCACTCCAGGACTAGCGGCAGCGTGAGCCCCACGAGCCTACTTCTTCTGCTTATATTTGCTGATCAGATTCACAGTTGACGTATCGTGAGTCGTCGACAAGTCAGCTGCACCTTCCAGTTCTCCGATGATTTTCTGCGCGAGTACCTTGCCCAGCTCGACGCCCCACTGATCGAACGAATCGATACTCCAGATGGTTCCCTGGGTAAACACCGCATGCTCATATAGCGCGATCAGCGCGCCCAGGATCGCCGGCGTAAGCTGCTCAGCAAGTATCACGTTCGACGGCCGGTTGCCCTCAAACACACGATGCGGCACCAGCCAATCGGGTGTTCCATCAGCCTTCACCTGTTCTGCTGTCTTTCCAAAAGCGAGCGCCTCTGCCTGCGCGAAGACGTTCGCCATCAGGATGTCATGATGCCGTCCCAACGGGTTCAGGGTCTTGTAAAAACCAATGAAATCACATGGAATCAGCCGCGTCCCCTGGTGAATCAGCTGGTAGAAGGAGTGCTGCCCATTAGTGCCCGGCTCGCCCCAGTAGATCGGTCCCGTCTCAGTCGTCACATGCGCGCCATTAAGCGTCACATGCTTGCCATTGCTCTCCATCGTCAGCTGCTGCAGGTAAGCAGGGAAGCGCTTCAGGTACTGTTCATACGGCAGAATGGCCACCGTCTGGGCTTCGAAGAAGTCGGTGTACCAGACTGTCAGCAATCCCATCAGCACTGGCAGATTACTTGCGAAGGGAGTGGTGCGGAAGTGAACATCCATCTGGTGAAATCCATCCAGCATTCCGCGAAAGTTTTCAGGACCAATGGCCACCATCGTCGATAGGCCGATCGCTGAGTCCATGGAGTAGCGACCACCAACCCAGTCCCAGAACTCGAACATGTTCGCGGTGTCGATGCCAAACTTTGCCACCTCCTTGGCATTGGTCGAAATAGCTACGAAGTGCTTCGCGATCGCCTTCTCATCACCGCCAAGCCCAGCCAGCGACCACTTCCGCGCTGAGTGCGCATTGGTCATCGTTTCAAGCGTTGTGAAGGTCTTTGACGCAACGAGGAAGAGTGTCTCATCCGCTTGGAGATCCTGAACCGCCTCTACAAAATCCGTTCCATCGACATTTGAAACGAAGCGGAAGGTCAGATCGCGCTGGCTGTAATGCCGCAACGCCTCATACGCCATCACCGGACCCAGGTCAGAGCCGCCGATGCCGATGTTCACAACGTTCCTGATGCGCTTGCCGGTATGTCCCTTCCATTCGCCACTGCGTACGCGATCTGCAAAGGCGGCCATCTTATCCAGCACCGCATGGACGGGCGGCACGACATCCTCGCCATCCAGCATGATCGACTCACCAGCTGGCGCCCGCAGCGCCACATGCAGCACGGCGCGGTCTTCTGTGATGTTGATCTTCTTGCCGGTAAACATCGCCTCGATGTGCTCGCGCAGCCCCGACTCGTCTGCAAGCTCGATCAGGAGCTTCATCGTCTCATCCGTAATGCGATTCTTCGAGTAGTCAAGAAAAAGCCCGGCGGCTTCTGCCGTGAAGCGCTCCCCGCGCGCAGGGTCATCCGCGAAGAGCTGCTTCAAATCCATGTGCTGCATCTGTTCGTAATGCTTCTGTAGAGCGCTCCAGCCTCGACGCTGGTTGAGCGGAACCGATGGTGTCAAGACCGATGATGTCATCTGCTACTCCTCACTTCTTTATCGATCGCTTCCGTGCGGATACGGTGCAGGGAGTGCGATCCTCGTTGAGCAAAACTCAAAGTCGACAAACGATTTGCGCCGCAGCGTTGATGCAGAGTACTACTCACCCGAATGGAGATAACTTGAGGACACACTCGCAAGTCGGCATCCGTTCAGTACCTCCCACGATAGACGCCCGTTCATGACGGAGGGATGGAGACGCCGCCTGCTTGCCTCTGCATTGCTGCTGCGATCGTGCATCCTAGAGATCATAACTGATGACGCTGCATCAGCAGCGGGTTAGGGTTGCAGCGCTGGCCGGTTCGATTCTGCCGTCCCACGTAGGACGCAACGAAGTCCAGCGCTGTAGAAGGCTTCTAGTCAGTCAACACCTCGAGCCTGCACATGCCTCTGCCGCGCCGTCACTTGCGACTCTTACTCAAGCTGCTCACTCTCGCGTGCGCCGTCTCCGGATCCGCTCAGCTTCAGCAAAAATTCGTTACGCTCACCGGCGTCGTCCGCGATCAGACCGGCACGCCGCTGGCTGGGGCAGAGATCAAGGCTGCCCAGAGATCCACTCGGTCTGATTCAAACGGGCTTTACACGCTCGATGTGCCGCCGGGCGCCATTCAGCTCGACGTGTTCATTGCACAGCAGGCAAGCTTTCGCATCGCGCTTCAGATAGACCAGGACCGCAGCTTCGACATCTCGCTCAAGCCGGGCGACAACGTAACGGTCCGCGCAGAGCAGGATGCGCTCGCACCCGATCCCGCAACCCAGGGCTACTCTGCTTCCGATCTGCTCGAGGCAAATCCAGGCCGTCCCGGCGTTCCTTTCTCCATCCCGGGTTATCCAACCGAGACCGCTTCTGGCGGCATCAAGGCCCCTCAATACTTTGCGCCCGGAGTCGCCGGCGACCACGGTGAGCCCATCGCGCAGTTCTTCCAGATCGGCGGCTTCCTCTTTCAAAACAACCTCACCGCCAATGCGCATGGCAATGGCTACGCTGACCCGAACGTGGTGATCGCGCCCATCATTGGCGGCGTGCTCGTCGATAACGCTGGGTATAACGCCCGCTACGGCGATCATGCGATCAACCTTGCCGTCACCTACGACGTCAACGAGCGCCTGTCCTCCTTTGTCCAGGTGACGACCGACGGGCGCGACGGCGGCATCGCGGCTGCATGGGCGCCGTTCGATCCCGAGAAGAAGGAGTGGATCGCTGCGGAGGCTGCGTACGGCAACGGCTTTCTGAAGCGCGCCGAAGAGCGACAACAGTACAAACTCGACGCTTCGCGCACCTGGGATGTAGGGCGGCACGAGGTAACGGCGTTCGGGTTGGGCTACTACGGCTTTTCGCGGATCCCCGGTCTGATACCGATCGACACGCCCGTTCCAAACGACTCCATCGATCTCCGCCAGTTGGACCTGACTCACACCTCGCTGGCGCTGCTGGCCGACCGGTGGCAGCTCTCCGAGAATCGAATGTTGATGACGGGTGGCTATCTCCGCACCTACAGCCTCAAGCTCCAGTCGAACTTTGGGGATGGACTCATACGCCAGAGCGAGTTCCGGACGGTCGAGGGCGGGAACGCCACCTACACCCAGCCGCTCGGCCCAAAGTGGATCCTGCTTGCCGGGATGGACCTCAGGCGCGATGCCCCACGAGGACTCGATCTGGCCCACGCCGATGACCCCAGGCAGTTTCAGCTGCTCACCAGCAACGATCTGACCATCAGCTACTTTTCCCCGTTCGCTGCCGCCACAGGCCGCATCCTGCCTTGGCTGCAGCTCTACCTGGGCCTGCGGCGTGACGAGATCCATTTCGTCAATCGCGACTATCTGCAGTCGGCCAACTCCTTCACAGCCTGGCCCGGAATCACCAGCCCTAAGGTGGATCTCACTCTCGGCAGGCCCGACGCACGGGTCTTACCCGAGGTCGCTTTCAGCTTTGGTAAAGCGTTTCACGCGAACGACCCACGCATCGGCACGGGCTCAGGTCGCGGCGACCTCATCATCCAGGCGCGCGAGTTCCAGATGGTTGCGATCAAGCAGGTACTTGGCAGCGAGGTACGCCTTACTCTCGCGCACATCACCAATTCCGAGGAAGAAGCGAAGATTGACCCGGACACTGGTCTTCAGGAGGACGTTGGCCCGTCCATCGACAAATTTCTTACGCTCGCCATGCGCCGCCCTCTACGGCGCGGTTTCGTGCAGGCCTCTTGGTCTCAGGCAGATGCACGCGACAGGCTGCTGGGCCAGCCGACACCGGAGGCGCCGCGCACCATCGTTGATGCCCTGGGTAGTCTCAACCAGCTACCCCTCGGGCTTGCAGCGAAGGTGGAGTATGAGTACGTGAAAGCCAAGCCTCTCGGCGACGGCTTCACCGGCGATCCCCTGCAGGAGATTCGCCTTAATGTGAACAAGAGCTATCAGGACGGCCGATGGCAGTTCTCGCTCGACGGGCAGCTCAACAGTGGCTACACCGGGCAGACCCTTGAGACGCTCGCCATCGGAACTGAGCCAGCGGCATTTGAGCGGCCGGTCGGTGTCCCTACACGATCCTTCGCGGCTGTTTCCGTCGCGTATGCCTTCGGCCATTAGCTCCGAACGTTCTCTCGGGTCCTGGGATTTGGTACCTGTATAGCTATCCTGTTCCGCGGCCGCTTGCACCTCTGGGAGTGCTGTGCTACTACTTATGTATTCCAGTCTGCTTCGGCAGATTTGAATTTCATGCAGAGTGGTTGAGGGACGAGCCCTTTGACGCCACGACAACCGGACAGAACATGCGTACCGGTGTCAACTCTCTCCTGGAAACAGGGAACATGAGATTCGGAGCACGCAGTTTGGCCAGTCGAACTGCACCCCGTTTTTCATCTTTCCCGCGCCATCCCAGGTACAGAGCAGTCAGAGAAAGCCATCACCCCTCCGCCATCGGAGATGCGTAATGGAGTATTCCTGTTCAGCGTACGAGTTGAAGTGCAACGAGTGTGGCCGCCACTTCGGTAACCGTCCACTCTCCGGCTGCCCCGAGTGTCTCGCCCCACTCGAAATCGTCTATGACCTCGACGCCGCCCGCGCCACCTTCACCCGTCAGGCCATCCAGGCCGGCCCCTTCAACATCTGGCGCTACGCCGCACTTCTGCCCATACCGGAGGGCTTTCAACCCGACTTCCCCATCGGCTTCACGCCGCTTATTCGCGCAAAGAACCTCGGCAAACGCATCGGCGCGACCAACCTCTATGTGAAGAATGATGCCGTCTGCTTCCCGACGCTCAGCTTCAAGGACCGCGTCGTCTCCGTGGCGCTCGCCAACGCGCAGAAGTTCGGCTTCGACGTCGTGGGCTGCTCCTCGACCGGTAATCTCGCCAACTCCGTCGCAGCGCAGGCGGCCCGCCTCGGCCTCAAGGCAACCATCCTCGTTCCTGCCGACCTTGAACCCGCCAAGATTCTCAACACCCAGATCTATGGTGCCCGCCTCGTGCGCATCGACGGCAACTACGACCACGTCAATCGCCTCTGCACGCAGATTGCCGACGAGTATGCCTGGGGCTTCGTCAACGTCAACCTGCGCCCCTACTACGCCGAGGGATCGAAGACCGTCGGCTACGAGATCGCCGAGCAGCTTGGCTGGCGTTTGCCCGATAACGTCGTCTGCCCGATGGCCGGCGGCTCGCTCATTCGTAAAATCCGCAAAGCTTTCAATGAGCTTATCTACCTTGGTTTGGTCGAAGCCAAGCCGGTCCGCTTCTTCGGCGCTCAGGCCACCGGCTGCTCCCCCATTTCGCAAGCCGTTAAGCAGGGCCTCGACTACATTGAGCCCCAGCGACCCAACACTATCGCCCGCTCACTCGCCATCGGCAATCCCGCGGATGGCCCCGCTGCCGCAAAGATGATCCGCGAGACGGGTGGATGGGCCGAGGACGTCTCCGACATCGAGATCGTCTCCGGCATGCAGGAGCTCGCCGAGACGGAAGGCATCTTCACCGAGACTGCCGGCGGCGTCACCACGGCCGTCACTGCACGTCTCTACGCACACAACCGCATTTCGCCCGATGAAGCCACCGTCGTCTGCATCACCGGCAATGGTCTCAAGACCACCGACGCCATCAGCGGCCAGTACCGCCAGGAGCGCGCCGTACGACCGCGCATCGCCGATTTCGATGAGTACCTCCGGGAACTCGACAACTCTCCCGAACCAGAACTGGCGATTGCCGGAGATTCCTATGCCCATTAAGATCAAAGTCGTTCTGCCCGCTGCGTTTGTACGTCACACCGAAGGTCAAAAGCAGTTCGACTCAGCCGCAGAAAACCTGCCTGGCCTCATCGCGGATATCGATCAAAGCTTCCCGGCTCTCAGCACGCAGATCAAGGACGAGGGCGGCAAGCTCCGGCGTTTCATCAACATCTACGTCAACGATGAAGACATTCGTTTCCTCGGCGGCGAGGCCTATGCGTTCCAGGACGGCGATGAGGTCATGCTAATACCGTCAATCGCCGGCGGTACCGGCAGCCAGCGTCATAGCGGCTGAAGTCGCGAGCCGACAGGGATGCCCTTGCATCTCTTGAAAATCTCTGGGCAATTTTTGTCTCAGAGCAACGTGAACCCTGTCGGAGACGCTCTGATGGAGTGCGGGGGTTAATACACGCCGTTCTTCACAAACTCAAGAGGTAGAAAGAAGGTCCCATGTTTTTGATTCTCGCAGTGGTTCTGGTGGTGCTCTGGCTCGGTGGTTTCACCCTGTTTCATGTCAGCGGTTTCCTGATCCACCTGCTCCTCATCTTCGCAGTTATATCGATTATCATGCACTTCGTTACAGGTGGCAGACGCACCGTCTAAATCACACGAGAAAGCCGAGTCATCTTTGACTCGGCTTTACTCTTCGGGTAACTACTGATGTGCTGTCGGTTGCGAAGAGGGAAGTACCGGTGGAATGACAGCGGCTAACGCTTTTGGCGTCTCCTCATGAAACTCCGGCAACTCTTCCTCCAAGGCGATCTTAAGTACTTGGTCCATCTGCTCCACAAAGTGGAGCTTCATAGTCGACTTCAGCAGCTCCGGAAGATCCGCAAAATCCTTACGATTATCCTCGGGCAGAATCGCCTCAAAGATTCCTGCCCGATGTGCAGCAAGCAGCTTTTCCTTCAGGCCACCAATCGGAAGCACCTTCCCTCTCAGCGTAATCTCGCCTGTCATGGCGATGTCCCGACGAACCTTTATCTTGGTCAGCGCACTCGCCAGCCCCGTTGCGAGCGTAATGCCGGCAGAAGGTCCGTCCTTTGGAATCGCGCCTTCAGGCACGTGCACGTGAATGTCGACATTGCGATAGAAATCCTTCGGCAATCCGAGATGGTGAGCACGCGAACGGATGTAACTCAGCGCAGCCTGAGCTGACTCCTGCATTACGTCGCCAAGCTGACCCGTGGCCGTCATCTTCCCTTTGCCATCGAGCACCTGGACCTCCGTCTGCAGAATGCTGCCGCCAACCTCGGTCCATGCCAAGCCTGTCACTAGGCCGACCTCACTCTTCTCCTGCACCTGCGAGTCACGGAACTTCGTTACGCCGAGGATGTCCGGAAGGTTTTGTGCCGTAATCATTTCAGTGTGCTCAGCGCCGTTCTTCACCACGCGCCGCGCTACCTTGCGGCAGACATTCCCAATCTCGCGTTCAAGATTGCGCACACCCGCCTCGCGCGTGTACCCACGAATCAGGAGCCTCAACGCATCATCCGTAAAGCTAATCTGCGCCTCGGTCAAGCCCGTCCCCTCGCGCTGCTTCTTGACCAGATATTGCTTCGCGATCTCCAGTTTCTCGAGCTCCGTATACCCGTGCAGGCGAAGGATCTCCATGCGATCCTGCAGCGGACCAGGAATGGTATGCAGCACATTCGCCGTGGCAACAAATAGAACGTTCGAGAGGTCGTACTCGACGTCAAGGTAATGATCCTGGAACGAGGTGTTCTGCTCCGGATCAAGCACCTCAAGCAGCGCACTTGCCGGATCGCCCCGAAAATCCGAAGCCATCTTGTCAATCTCATCCAGCATGAACACGGGATTTTTCGTCCCGGCCTTCTTCATCGATTGAATGATCTGCCCGGGTAACGCGCCGATGTAGGTCCGACGATGTCCGCGAATCTCCGCCTCGTCACGCACGCCACCCAGCGACATGCGCACGAACTTCCGCCCCGTCGCCTTCGCGATCGACATACCGAGTGACGTCTTGCCAACGCCCGGAGGCCCGACAAAGCAGAGAATCGAACCCTTCGGATTCTTCACCAGTTGTCGCACCGCGAGGAACTCGAGAATGCGTTCCTTGATCTTCTCAAGCCCGTAGTGATCCTCATTGAGGATCTGCTCCGCATGCTCGATCGAACGAATCTCCTTCGAACGCTTCTTCCACGGCACGGCAAGCAGCCAGTCGATGTAGTTTCGCGAAACCGTTGACTCCGCCGACATGGGCGGCATCGCCTCCAGCTTCTTCAACTCCTGCATCGTCTTATCGAGGACATCCTTCGGCATCCCGGCCGCCTCGATCTTCTTCTTCAACTCGTCAAACTCAGACTTCTCACCCCGGCCGAGTTCCTTCTGGATCGCCTTGATCTTCTCATTGAGGTAGTACTCTTTTTGCGCCTTCTCCATTTGCCGCTTTACGCGCGACTGAATGGTGCGATCCATATTCAGCTTTTCAATCGCTACATCGAGCACGTCCGCCACGCGCGAAAGCCGAGTCTCCGGGTTAAAAACATCCAGCAGCTGCTGCTTCTCTTCAATGGATAGCTGGAGATTCGCCGCGATCGTGTCGGCCAGCTTGGCCGGCTCATCCGCGCGAACGCTCGCCGCCATGGTCTCGTAGTTAAGCGACTGCTGCAGCTTCACGTACTGCTCGAAGAGCGAGTGAACCCGCGACATCAGTGCTTCGACCTGGGGCGTCAACTCAAGCTGCGTCTGGCCAGTCTGCACCGTCGCCACGAAGAAGCCGTCCTCGTCATTGACAGCGGTAGCCCGCGCCCGTTCCACACCCTCGACCAGCACCTTGATGTTGCCATCCGGCATCTTCACGCTCTGGACGATGTTGCCGATCGTGCCGGTCTCGTAAATGTCATCCGCGCTCGGCTCGTCGACCGACGCATCATGCTGGGTCGCGAGGAAGATCTTGCGATCGCCCGTCAGTGCCTCTTCCAACGCGCGTACGCTCGATTCGCGACCGACGACAAATGGCGTCATCATGTGCGGAAAAATAACCATATCCCGAATGGGCATCATCGGGAGCTTCCGTATATCGCCGCTCAAAGCTTCTTTTGGTTGATTCGTCATCATTGTCCCCATTAGACGGTTAAAAACCGGTTACGATGCACGCCGGTCCCTGCGGCTTCCAGTGATTGTAGTGTGTTCCACGCTACCGTGCCGGCGGTCGCGTGAGGACAATGGACCGCATCAAGTAGTCGAACGCAGACGGGCTGAATCGGAGACGGCAGACAAGTGGAGCAGGAGGAGCCAAAGTCGGTGACGCTTGATCAGCAATGCCTCGATGCGGAGCTCCGGGTGTTAGGTCAGCCAGCCTTCTCCAGCAGGACAGGCAGCGTC
>CAXTLS010000038.1:0-41043 GCA_964245235.1 uncultured Acidobacteriaceae bacterium | reverse complement strand
GTCCGGCTGCTCGACAACGCCGAGAGCCTACCCCGCCTGCCGGCCCGCATCGGTTACCCGGTCCCGCTCTCCCGCATGCCGCCGGAGCTGGCCAAGCCCGAGTACGCCGCCGCCATCGGCATGCTGCTCTACACCCACCGCACCCAGATCCGCCGCGCCAGTGAGGAGCAGGGTCTGCGCGCCAAGCTGAAAGCCATCTTCGCCGGCAGCTTCTAGACGTTGCGAGGCGTCACATCCCGAAAGGGAACCGCTGGCCCTCAACCCACGTAGAGCTATGGGGCGGCCGCTGGTTCCTGCAGGCTCGCACCAGGAGTGAGGCATGAAGTTTCTTTTGTGGTGTCTGCTGTTTGTGATCTGCTGGCCTGTCGCCCTGGTCGCCGCGATCCTTTACCCATTCGTCTGGCTGCTGTTGCTTCCGTTTCGCATCGTCGGCATCGCGGTCGGCGGAGCCCTGGAGCTGGTGGCCGCCATCATCTTCCTGCCGGTACGCGTGCTCCGCTCGATCTAACTGCTATACAGCACCCGCTGCTCTCAACATCATCTCGACTTTAAATAGCGCGGGATCGTTCGGATACGGCTCCGTCCGGCCTGTCGCCTTGAAGCCATGGCGAGCATAGAGGCTCATAGCCGCGTCGTTGTTGTTGGTCACCGTCAACAAGACTTCCGCAGCACCGCAACGAGATGCCCAGTCCAGAACGGCGGCGAGGAGCTGGCTCCCAACGCCTGCCCTGCGCCACTTGGGCGCCACCCACATGGAAGCAACGTGCGCCCGCAGCGAATGATCGGCCACATCAAGGCTCCCACGCACCATCCCAACCGGCTGTTTATTGTTGAGAACGAGATAGCCGACCGCATCGTCGAGAGTCATCGCGGAGGCCCGACCCAGCCACTCCGCTTCCGAGAGCTGCGACTCGTCAGCGTACGTGCTTCCAAAGGCGCCGGGCGCTTCGTTCAGCGCCGCAAGCCGGGCTTGCTTGAGAGAAGCAGCCAGAGCGGGCGTGATCCTTGCGAGAACAGGCATAGGTCGGAGCGTACCGGCTCCCGCAAGGCTGGTGCAATGACCCTACTTGATGAAGTAGCCGGCGACCTTCCAGCTTCCGTCCTTCTCAAGGCTCGCCACAATCGTCTCCGTGGCCGCCCCCTTATGCTCAAAGCTGGTCTGATATTGCGCCACAACATAGCTCCCATCGGGCGCGCCCGGAAGCGTCTTCGTGAAGGTAACCGTCGCAAGCGTTCGCGAGAGCTGGGTGCCCAGGGGAGCGCGCGTCGCCTGAAGCGCCTGCTCCCACTTGTCCTCGGGGACGAGCGCCTGGAACCTGGCCGAAGCCACTCTCCAGCTCTGCCCATACTGCGCCGCATCGACCAGGCCAAGCCAGACAATGTCCACTTTTTGGGCTGCTTCGGTCGGCTTGTCTTCAGCCAGCCCGGTCAGCCCGCCTCCCATAATCAGCGCCAGAACGATTCCCGCAATCCGCTGTCCCGCTGTCATAATCCACCTCCCGCGCCGAAGTCTAACAAAGCTCAGGATCGCCGGAAAGAACTAACTCTTCACCCGCACAAAGAAGAGGCGCTCATCTCCGCCGGCGTGCTCGATGGCGATCTCGCCATCGGCGCGCGCTACAACGCTGGGGAACTTTTCGCCCCACTCTACCAGCACCAGCGCGTCCGGCTCTGCGGCCATCTCGTCGAGCCCAAGCGTCAGGACCTCGCGCTCTGCCTCAAGCCGGTACAGGTCGAGGTGGTAGAGCCGCAACGTCCGCCCCTGGTACTCATGCACCAGCGTGAACGTCGGGCTGGTCACATCCTCAGGCTCTGCCGCGCCGAGAAAGGCCGCGATACCTTTGACCAGCGTTGTCTTTCCCGCGCCAAGCTCGCCGCGCAGCACGATCAGCTTCGGTGCCGGCAGCAGGAGCTCGGCAATATTCTGCCCGATCGCCAGTGTTCCCGCGACAGAACGTGTCTTGAAGCGCCGCTCGATCACGCGTTCAATCCGGCCAGCCACGTCAGGCCGTCAGCATCCTTCACCCGGTAGCGAAACGAGGCCGAAAGGTGCGCCAGCGTATCGGTTGCCAGCACCGTGTGCTCATCCATCCCCTGCGCGGCAAAGTCGCCGGCAAGGCCATGAAGATAGACCGCTGCTTCGACCGCGCGCGCAACATCGTCAGGATACTGCCCCAGCATCGCCGCCACGATCCCGGTCAGGATGTCGCCGCTGCCGCCCTTGGCCATCGCCGGATTGCCGGTGGTATTCACGGCGATCGTGCCATCGGGATGCGCGATCAACGTGCGCCAGCCCTTCAGCACCAACGTCAGGTGATGGTCGATGGCGAAGCTGCGAGCGAGGTTGATTCGATCGGCCTGCACCTCCTTGACCGACTTGCCCAACAGCCGCGCCATCTCACCGGGATGCGGCGTCAGCACCATCGTCCGGCCCGAGCCGTCGAGCAGCTCCGCCCGGTCAGCAAATGCATTCAATGCGTCGGCATCAATCACGATCGGCAGCTTCGTCTTTGCCACCAACTGCCGCGTAAACTCTGACGCCTCGCCGTCAGTCGAAAGCCCCGGTCCGATTGCCAGCACCTTGATGCCCTTCAGCAGCTTCTCGAGTTTCCCATCCTCAAGATTCGAGAGCGCCACCGCACCCGCAGCCTCTTCGAGCGGCATCATCATCAACTCCGGCGTCACCAGCGCGACCGTGTTGATGATTGAGACCGGCACCGCCGCCGTGACCAGCCCGGCGCCCGCCCGCAGCCCGGCAAGCGACGCCATCGACGGCGCGCCCGCCTTGCCGTAGCTGCCGCCGATCAGCAGCACGTGACCGTACAATCCCTTGTTCGAGTCCACAACGCGCGGCGCCTCAGCGATCGCCTTCGAGGTTCCCGACCAGCTCAGCTTAAGGTCGGATTGCACTGCCTCAGCCGGCGACCCGATCGCCGCAACCACCACCGGGCCAAAGGTCCGCTCCGTCAGATGACCGAAGACATGGGCCAGCTTCGGAGCCGTGAAGGTGACGACAGCGTCCGCCCGGAAAGCTCCGTCGGCGGCCTGTTCCATCGAATCCGCATCCCACCCCGAGGGCAGATCGACGGCTACGACGGGCGTCTTCACCTTCGCGAGAAGATCGCGTGCAGCGGCCGCTAGCCCCTGTAGGGGCGGATGGAAGCCCGTGCCTACAACTGCATCAATGATCAGATCAGCAGCCCCTAACGCATCCCCCAGCGCAGCCTTATCGCTGATCTCAGTGATCTCGACCGAAGCCGCGCCTCCGGTAAGCTGGGCCGCAGCACGCGCGCCATCACCCTTGAGATCGCGCACATTGCCCAGCAGCAACGTCTTTACGTCGCGCCCTGCTGCGGCCAGGGTACGTGCCGCTACAAAACCGTCCCCACCATTATTCCCCTTGCCGCAAAGCACCGTGATCTTCTGCGCCGCGGGATAGTGACGCAGGCAGAACGCTGCTACCGCGCCGCCAGCCTGGTCCATCAGGTCGCCCAGGGGCACACCGAACTCGTCCGCGGAGCGGCGATCCGTCGCGCCCATCTCTGCTGCCGTAAGAATCTTCATTCAGGATTGGATGCTGATTGAGGGAGACTTATCGGGTCCCGTTCAGCGCGACTGATTCCGTCTTCGGCGTGAAGTAGCTCTTGTCATAGAGCGCCCGGTAGAACTGGCCGGTCAGCTCAGCTGCCTTCGGTCCAAACGTAGGCCGGCCACCCTCAAGGAAGATCACCGTGACGATTCGTCCCGTCGGCGTCTCCGCATACGAGCCGAACCACCCGAAGCGCGTCCCGTTGTTCGAGCACGTGCCGGTCTTGCCCATCACGGGAAACTCGCTGAAATTGGTGCGCAGCGAGCGAGCGGTACCAAAGGAAGAGTTCACCGCGCCTGACATCCCCGGAACGATCTCCGGGATAATCGGCGCGATGTTCAGGATGCGCTTCACCTTCGGGTTAAAGGTCGAGACCTGCTCCGGTGTCTCCGGGTGCTGCAGGTAGTAGAGCGTGCCGCCATTCGCGATCGCCGAAACGATCGCGCCAAGCTGCAGCGGCGTCATCGAAATACTCTCGCCAAAGGAGCACATCCGGCCCACGCCGCCCATCTTCTGCGGCAGCTCCTGGTCAGGGTAGATGCCCAGCTGCTCGCCCTGAATGTGATAGCCGGCGAGCTCGCCCAGCCCGAACTCATTGGCATAGTGCTTTACGCGCTCGAAGCCGAGCGTCCGGCCGAGCACCTCGAAGAAGGGATTGATTGATTTCGCCAGTGCGTAGGTCAGGTCGACCCGGTAGCCGCCGCCAAGCGAGACCGGCGTATCGCGCTTGATCAGGCCCTCTTCGAGCGCCGCCAGCGCGACCGTCAGCTTGATCGTCGAGCAGGGCTCGGCGCCGCTCGAGAGCGCCAGCTTCTGGTTCACCATGGCGAGGATTCGGCCGCTCGATGGATCGATCGCCAGCGCCGTCCCGTTCATGTTGCTCAGTGCCTGGATCGCCGCTGCCCGCACGATCGGATCTTCGCCGGCAGTCACGTCACCTAGCGTCAGGTTATCCGCATTCTCGGCGAACGAGCTTGCCGAGAACCGCTCGGAAAAGCGTGTCGTCCGGCGGACGGCCAGCACCGTGCGGCCGCCGTGCGTGCTCCGGGTCGCCACGCGCGTTCCCTTGGCCCGCAGGGCTTTCTCACGGCCGGCCGGGGCATGATTATGCGCCGTCGGCTTAGGATGCGGATGCGTATTCTTCCGATGAGTCTGGGGAGCAGGGTGGGTAGTCGCATACAGCGGCGTAGCCATCGCGCAGCTCAGAATGGCACATAGCAGCAGCCAGCGAAGTTGACCCATCGAAATCCTCATTTCTGCTCCGCTCTTCCGAGCCGCAGCTGTACGCTGTGGGCATCCTCCAAGTCTACTGGAAGGTACGCCGCGCAAGGCCTGCTGGATGCCCCCGAACTGGTAACCAGACCTAGTGACTGCGCCGCAGAAACGCGGGAATATCGAGTTCTTCGGACTCCCGCTGGTCGACTTCGACCGTGTTTACCGCAGCGAACGACGGGCTCCGTAGAATAGGCTCCGCCACAGAGGGCTCCCACGCCGCGGCGCTCTTCGGCGCTGCAGGTTGGACGCCAACGGAGAGGCGAAAGTCATGCTCCTCGATACCGACCGGCGACGGGGTACGTTCCGCGCTCGCCGCTGCCGGCGAAAAGCTCTCGCGAATGCGCGGCGGTTCAGGCGCCCGGGAGCTGCTGAAGAAATCGTCATCGAAGACCGAGGCGCGCACCGGGATGAGCGTGTCCTTGATAACGGACTTGAGCGGCTCGACAGTCTGGTGCACTTCCGCTTCCCGCGCAGGCGAAGGCTCGGCCAGGGCAACGGGCTCGACCGACTCGAAGATCTCAATAACACTGACTGCAGCTGGCGAGTTGGTCGTCGAAGAGCCGGACGGCTTTCCATCCATCTCGCTCACCATCTCGCTTGCAAAGCGGGCCACAGGAGGCGCTTGCGGGATCGAGTAGCGCTTGATCGGTACGTCCGGGCGAGGGGCCGGCGTATCCTGGCGATGGGTTGGCATCGTCGTCACCGCGAGCATGCGGTCCCGCCGCAGCGGCATGTCTTCCTGGCGGAACCCGGTCGCGATGACGGTGATCTTTACCTCGTCGCCCATGGTCTCGTCGAGCACCGCGCCGAAGATGATGTTCGCATCCTCGTGGGCTGCGTTCTGGATGATGCTCGAAGCCTCGTTCACCTCGCTCAGCTTCAGGCTGCTCGACCCCGTAATGTTGATCAGGATGCCGCGCGCGCCGTCAATGGCCCCAGCCTCAAGCAGGGGCGATGCCATCGCTGCTACAGCCGCGTCGACCGCCCGGTTGGTGCCTGTGCGCGCCGCCGTGCCCATCACCGCGTAGCCCATACCGGCCATCGTCGTCTTCACGTCGGCGAAGTCGCGATTGATCACGCCGGGTATCGTGATGATGTCCGAGATGCCCTGCACGCCCTGCCGCAGCACGTCGTCCGCAATCCGGAACGACTCAAAGAATCCCGCGTCCTTGGCGACGGCCAGCAACTTCTCATTTGGAATCACAATCAGGGTATCGACCGATTCCAGCAGCTCCTGCATGCCGCGCTCCGCCTGCATCATCCGTCGCTTGCCTTCGAAGGCGAACGGCCGGGTCACAACGGCCACGGTCAACGCGCCCATCTCGCTCGCCAGCGATGCAATTACCGGCGCTGCCCCAGTACCCGTGCCGCCGCCCAGGCCCGCGGTCACGAAGACCATGTCCGCACCTTCGAGCGCTTCGATAATCTTTTCGGAATCTTCGAGCGCCGCGCGCCGGCCTACATCGGGGTTCGATCCTGCACCGAGGCCGCTCGTCAGCTTCACGCCCAGCTGCAGCTTCACCGATGCGTTCGAGACCTGCAGCGCCTGCGCATCGGTATTGGCGGCAATAAACTCAACGCCCTCCACGTGGGCCGCAATCATGCGATTGACCGCGTTGTTCCCGCCGCCGCCCACGCCGATTACCTTGATGCGCGCGCCGTTCGGGATCTCATCGTGATAGTGGATGCGAAGATCATCGCTGGGCAAATTGTTCATGGGTCAGTGCTCCTGGCAAGTCATCGGCCTGCTGCGTCTTCCCGTCGGGATGCAGTCGTCAACTCATTCTCACACCTGGAGCAGCGGTGCAAAGAGGAGCTTTGCGTGTGGAACCAAGCTTGGTTCGCCGCCGGACCGTTTTGGGCGGCGAAGCTGACAAGCTGCCCTGTTCTCGGAGCAAATTCACACGGCTGTCCGCGAGCGCCCGACGTAGCGATAGATCGCACATTCCTCATCACCGGTCGAGCCGTACTCTTTCTGCATCGCGATCGCCGCCACATCGGCTACGTGATCTTCGGGCGACATGGCCACCGCGCCGACCCACAGCCGTTTGAAGGCCGGGTTGCGATCGAGCACGACGGCACACTCGGCGTTCACATACAGCAGGTCGAGCTCGCCCGGCCGGTCCGCAAACTGAGTCTCGATCCGGCGCAACAGCGACCGCAGCACCGGCGCTTCAAACGGATGAAAGAGGAACAACAGCGTCGGTGTCCGGGGCAGCTCGAAGGCCAGCGCATCCTGCTCAAGCAGGTCGGTCGGCGCCAGCGGCGGCGCGGTCGGATCGGTCAGATGCGCGCCCAGCCAGAGGTCGAGGTTGCACTGCGCAATCGCCGCCATCGCCGGGTTCAGCTCGATCCCAATCACGTGGCGAAACGGCAGCTCACTCGCCACCAGCATGGCCCGGCCCTTGCCCGCACCCACGTCGACAAAGGTATAGCTGCCGATCGGCTCCGGCGGCGGCGTCGCCCGCCACTCCGCCACCAGCGCCCGCAGGATGCTCGGCGCCACGCCATAGTAGGCGGTCACGTGCTCGTCGTTCGGATGGCCGGTGACGAGCTGCTTGGCCGGCACCAGGCCGCTCGTATCCACCCCGTGCGCGAGATCGAACGGGTGGATCGGCTGGTCGGTCGCGATCAGCAGGTCCCGCGGCCGTTTCGCGTTACGCGGCAGAATTTTGAGAGAAGGCGGCATCGGCTACCGGATCTGGACCAAGGTCGGATTCCCGTCCAACCCAAGCGTGCGCCGGCCCGAGGGCGTAATGTCCTGCGGGGTCCACTGCGGCGTGCGCAGGATGCTGACCGTGGTCCGGCTCACCTGCTCGAGCCCCGCCAGCCGGTTGACGATCTGCGCACTCAGCTGCGCCTCCGCTTCGTTCGTTGGATTGCTCGGCGTGAGCGTGATCGCCACGCAGTGCTTCCGCGGAACGCCCGGAATGTCCTTGCCCGGCGCCTCCGGATCGTCTTCGATAGCAATCCCCTGGAGCAGGCCAAGGTCAACGATATTGCAGGGAATCTCCGGATCGTAGCAATCGCGCAGCGCGCCGCGAATATCAGCTTCAGTCAGCATGGGCCTGCGTCAATCATAGCGTTTTCAAGGACCAGCCGGCGGCAGCTTCAATGCTTGCGTTCGACCAGATACGCCGCCAGCACCTTCAGCGGTGTCGCTGCCGCGCCAAACGGTTTGAGCGATTCAAAGGCGTCGGCGATCAGCTGGTCGGCATCCCGCAGCGACTGCGCAACTCCGTATACCGCCGGCCACGTCGCCTTGATGCTCGCCGTATCTTTACCGGCCGTCTTGCCCAGCTGGGCCGAATCCTGTGTCATGTCGAGCACGTCGTCGACGATCTGGAATGCCAGCCCTGCCTTCTCTCCAAACGTCCGCAGCCGCGCGATGATGTCCGCCGGGGCGCCCTTGGCTCCAGCGCCGAAGATGCCGCCGCTGACGATGCTCGTCGTGATCAGCGCCCCGGTCTTTGCGCCATGGATCGACTCCACCAGCTCGGCCGTCGGGACCTTGCCCTCGGATTCGATATCCACCACCTGGCCGCCGATCATCCCCGGCCGCAGTCCGCTCACGCCGCCCACGCCCGTGCCGATCGCTCCCGACACCTCGCCAAGGATCGCCACCGTCGTCTCGGGAGTAGCGCGCAGCGCCGCCATCGTCTGGAAGGCGAGCGTCTGCAGCGCATCGCCCGCCAGGATCGCGATCGCCTCGCCGAAGATCACGTGACAGGTCGGCTGCCCGCGCCGCAGGTCATCGTTATCGAGCGCCGGCAGATCGTCATGGATCAACGAGTAGGTGTGGAGCATCTCGATTGCCGCGCCAAGATCCGCCGCTCCGTCCGGGATCTCGGCAGCACCCGCCACCATGCGCGCGGCCTCCATCGCGAGGATCGGTCGCAGCCGCTTGCCGCCCGCAAAGACGCTGTGCCGCATCGCCCGGTGGATCGAGTGGGGCAGGATCTCGGGGCCGGGCAAAAGCCGCTCCAGTGCAGCGTCAGTCAGAGCGGCGCCCGTGGCAAGGAGATTGTTTACGTCAAAAGCCATGGACTCCGATCATAAATCAGCGTGGCTATCCATCAGCGTGGTGGGCGGCGCCGGTAGAGCAGCATCGCCAGCACGACCAGCGAAAAGAGCGAGATGATACAGCCCGCCGTCTGGTCCGCACTGCGCGCATACGCAATCTCCAGGTGTGATCGGCCTGCCGGTACCGCAAAGGCAATCAGGCCATCGTTGCGGGCGAGCCGTTGCGGCACCACCTGGTGATTCAGGCTGACGCGCCAGGCCGGGTAGTCGCGCAGGTTCAGCACGAGCATCTCGGGCGCGGCCGCCACCAA
Source organism: uncultured Acidobacteriaceae bacterium (assembly GCA_964245235.1). Classification (GTDB taxonomy): domain Bacteria; phylum Acidobacteriota; class Terriglobia; order Terriglobales; family Acidobacteriaceae; genus Edaphobacter. Next base: position 31,845 of record CAXTLS010000038.1, on the reverse strand, counting down.
GTCAACCGGCCAGTGCAGCGGGCCTACACCAAGGGCCGCGGGAGCCGAGGCGGCTGACTCCTTCGTCAGCCAGAACGGCGGGTCTGCTTTACCCAACGCATCGTTATCGGCAGTCATCGGCGTGTACTCATCAGTGGGATCTGTGCCTGCCGCGGAGTGAAAGAGCGCGAGCCGCGCGGCCACTGTGTCCTCCGCATCGCACCCCTGGCGAAAGCCATGATAGCTCCCCCATGTCAGCAGCGCCGCCAGCACGAGGCCCACCGGAATCGCAAGCGATCCAGCCAGCCGCACACCGCGCAGCGCCAGCACCAACGTCACCGCGAGCACCGGCATCAGGATCGCCAGAAAGCGCCATGGAAACTGTAGGAAGGCAAGCTCCGGCGCATATCGCCAGACCGGCCCGGAGAGCGGCGTCAGCAGCAGCGCGATCCCCCCGACCAATACCGCAAAGGACACATGCGGATGGTGGCTCGCGGCCCCGCGTTCCCGGCGAACGAAGGCGATCAGCAGGGCCAGCACCGCCGCCCCCAGCAGCCCAATCGCCAGCAGCGACGCCGTACGCAACACCGCATCGTGATCCGGATCAGGCGTGTGATGAAAGAGGAAGTTATCCGTGATGCGCATCCCGTCCGTCATCGCCATCGCGATCTGGACGTAGCGCCGCTCATACGCCGCAGGAAGAATATAGAACGCGCCCACTCCGATCCCCAGCGCAGCGCCGCCGGCCGCAGTCGCCGCGAGCCGCACGCTGCCCCCGGCCAGCAGCCGAACCAGCGCCAGGACCGCCAGCCCATAGCAGCCGATCACCGCCGCCGGCGCGTTCGTCAGCCACAACAGCGCCACCGGCACCGCAATTCCCACCACTGTTACGTTCCTGCGCAGGATGCCGTGCAGCAGCAGCGGCAGCCACGCCGCCGCCAGCAGCTCCGCATACGCCGTTCGCTCATACGCCGTAAACAGCATGTACGGATTGACCACATAGAGCGCCGCAATCAACAGCGCCGTCTCGGGCGCGGCAAACTCCCGCAGCAGCCGGTAGCAGCACAGCCCCGCCGCCGTCAGTGCCAGCCACGTATAGACGATCGGCGTTACGCCCCACGGCAGCAGCAGGCCAAGCACCGCGCCGACGGTCCACGAGACTGGCGGATAGAACACAAAGCGTGGCTCGCCCGCATTGAAAGCCGGTGTGAACGCCCACTGCGGATGCAGATTGCCGTGCGCAAACTGCGTCGCCGCCTCCATCCAGCTCAGGATATGGAAGTCGAAGTCATGCCCGCACGAGCAGCCGTTCCAGAGCAGGGGCAGCACGGCGAGTAGCGCAACCAGCGGCAACCAAACCAGCGCAGGCCGCCAGCTCAGCTTCATCGCGGCGTCAGCGTCAGCGTATGCATCGTGGCAGCCTGGACAGCCGCCTCCGTGTACGGCATCGCAAAGGTCTTCCCCGCGTACCAGGCTTGGAACTGGTCCATAAACCACGGGCTGGCCGGGTCGCCCGATTCACCCAGCACCAGGTTCAACGTCGAGTGATCGATATCCGCAAAGTCGACCGTCAGCCGTTCCGACGGCCCAAACGCCTTGCCCACCTGCTTCACCGTCGAGCCGTCACCACTCTGCGGTCGCGGCCCGGTCCCGGTCGGGTAGCCGAATAGCCACCTCAGCAGCGGCGACGACGCCAGCACCGGGTGCTCAATGTCGACCGGATGCGCCTTGCCGTACTTCCAGCTTCCCAGGTCGGACGGCGCATGCTCCGCGTCCAGCCCCTTGTCGACCGCGTCCGTCAGCAGGTCGTCCCAGCTGCCATAGGTCTGCGGCAGCCAGCGCATCGGTGTGTGCATGATCAGCTGCTCTTCAGCAAACGGCTTCTCGCCCCAGCTATAGAGCTTCGCCGTATCGCCCAGCTTCGCGTCTAGCAGCAGTGGCCACAACGCCGCGCGCGCCGCATCGACAATCGCCGGAGCCGCCGCGCCCGCATCCACATGCCCGTTCCAGTGCCGCAGCAGGTCGGCCGCCTGGGCCAGCCGCTTCTGCCGGCCCGTGTCGATCCTGGCATGATCGATCGCGTACGCTAGCCGCTGCGCGATCACCCGGTCGAGGTCCGAGTACGTATCTGTCTGCAACGCGGGCATGTCGGCGGCCGTCAGGTGAGGGTTCGCGCCCAGTACCTTCCAGATGCGTTCGTTGCGATACGGCGCTGCCCAGTCGAGCGTAATCGGGTAAGGAAAGTTCTCCGGCGCGATGCGCGCATTCGCCGTCGCCAGGATGCCGCCCGGCGGGTCCGCTACCTGCGGCAGCTGCTCGAAGGGGATGTACGGCATCGCGGTCGACCACTCGTTTGCCACCACGCTCGCGTCCGCAGGAACCGCCGGCGGCAGCGTCGGATGCAGCGGGTCGCCGCGCACCGGAATCCTCCCTACCGCGTGATAGCCGATATGGCCCTGGTCATCCGCGTAGACCATGTTCTGCGACGGTCCGCCAAAGCCGGCGAACGCCCGAACCAGCGCCGCGCCACCCGTCGCGCTGTTGATCGGGAAAAAAGGTGACGTGAGATTCGCCGGATCATAGATCGTCCAGCGCAGCGAGATCGGCCGTCGCTCCCCCGGGTACAGTCCTGAGATGATCGGCGTCACCATGCCACCGTGCCGCGTCTCCGGCACATCGATCGTCACGTCGCGGCCATGATGCACCCGGATCACCTCCGTCTGGTGCTCGAGCGGCTTCCACGATCCGTCCGCCGCCTGGAACTGCGGCCCCGAGCCCGTGTCATGAATGCGCTCGATGGTCAGGTCCTGTACATCGGCGCCAAGGTTTGTAAAGCCCCAGGCAACATGATCATTGTGCCCGACGATGACAAACGGCGTCCCCGGCAGCGTCACGCCAGCAACGTGGAAGCTTCCCGCAGCCGTCGGGGCCGCAAGATCGGCCTCGTACCAGATACCCGGCACACCGTGGTTGAGGTGCATGTCGTTCGAGAGCAGCGGCTTGCCCGAGACCGTCCGCGAGCCGGCCACGACCCAGTTGTTCGACCCGGCCAGGCAGCCGTCACAGCCCGGCAGCGGGGCCAGGCTCGCGCGCGCCGCCAGCAGCGCCTGCGTATGCTCGGGACTGACAAGAGCCGGGTCAGCCGGTATCCGGAGCTTCGTCTGCGATTCGTCCAGCGGAATCTGCTCGATCTCTTCGACCGGCATCGTCAGGTCGACAAGCGGCTGCCCCGGCGGATGGTCCCGCCACGAGCCCACCGGGTACAGGTCGCCGACCAGCTCCGGCAGCAGCTTGGCCGTGATCGCCTCTCGTGCCAGCTTCACCGGAAACGCATTGGTCAGGTCCTGGAACATCGCCAGTCCGACCAGCAGCGAGTCGCGCGGCACCCACGGCGCCGGCGCAAAACCGATCAGCCGGAACTCGACCGGCAGATGATCGCGCTGCGCCTCGATCGACGCATTTACCCCGCGCGCGTAGACCTCGAGCCAATGAAGCTGGTCGGGCGGCAGCGCCGCGACCGCCCGATCCGCCGCCGCGCGGATCTGGAGCGTGCGCTGCGTCCGGTCATGCGGGATCAGATCCTTCCCGAGAACCTCGGCCAGCGTCCCCGCTGCATGACGCCGCAGCGTCTCCATCTGCCACAGCCGGTCCTGGGCCGTGATGTAGCCCTGCGCAAAGACTAGATCGTCAACCGAAGCGGCCCGAATGTGCGGCACACCATGCACATCCCGCTCAACCGTGACCGGCGCGTCAAGACCCGCAACCACCAGGCTGCCATCCACCTGCGGCAGCGAGTTGCGCGCCGCCGCACGCAGCCAGAAGCGCGCCCCGATGAGCCCGGCCACACTCAGCACCACCGCCACGCCCAGCACCACGCCCAGCACACCGAGCAGCCCGTAGCGCCGCCGCCAGAAGGGAAGCTCACCCCATCGCGGCGCGCGCCCCTGCTCGTCAACCACAGCACCCTGCTCGTCAACCGCAGCAGCACGCTCGTCAAATGCGGCGGCATGGCGACGCCCCAGCGTAGCCGCGTCCGTAGTCGTGCCCGTAGCAGCACCTGTCTTGCCGGCGGGCGAGTACGACGCCTGATCTGGATTGGAAGGTTCAATGGGAGCCATGCGTTACGAAAAGTCTAATGCAGGCCGCCCCTCGCGCGGCGTCCCCTGCATGAACAACCGCGCTGCTATCCTTTGGGACGTATGACGGTCCGGACGTTGTTCGGTCCGCCGCTAACGAAAGGTCAGGCCAATGTTCGAGCACACAGGACTGCACGCAACCCAGACGGTCTTCCTCCTGCTTCTAATGATGGTGGCGATCTTTGCCCTGGTTGCGCGCAAGCTGAAGGTCTCCTACCCGATCATCCTCGTCCTGGCCGGACTCGTGATCAGCTTTGTCCCGCACCTTCCCGAAATCCCGCTCAGCCCCGAGCTCGTCTTCCTCATCTTCCTGCCGCCTCTGCTCTACTCCTCGGCCTGGCACACCTCGTGGCGGGAGTTCCGCGACAATCTCGTTGCCATCACCATGCTCGCCTTTGGCCTGGTCGCCTTCACGGTCTGGGGCGTGGCCGAGTTCGCCGACCACTTCATCACCCGGCTCGACTGGAAGTCCGGCTTCGTCCTCGGCGCCGTCGTCGCCACTACCGACGCCATCGCCGCCACCTCCATCGCCCGCTCGCTCGGTCTGCCTCGCCGCATCGTCGACATCCTCGAAGGCGAGAGCCTCTTCAATGACGCCACCGGCCTGCTCGCCCTCGAGTTCGGCATCCGCATGGTGGTCCAGGGAGACACCCCAACCCCCGCAGAGGGCGCCATTCGCCTCCTCTACCTCGTCGGCGTCGGCATCGGCATCGGTCTCGCCATCGGCATCGTCGTGGCGTGGTTTGAGACCTTCGTTGACGACGGCCCGGTCGAGATCGTCCTCAGCCTGGTTATTCCCTATGCCGCCTATCTTGCCGGCGAAGCGGCGCACGCCTCAGGCGTTCTCGCCGTGGTGGCCTGCGGCCTCTACATGAGCCGCCAGAGCGCAGCCATCTTCACGCCTGCCGTCCGCATGCAGCTCTTCGGCGTCTGGGACGCCCTTACCTTTATCCTCAACGGCGTCGTCTTCGTCCTCATCGGATTGCAGCTGCCCTACGTCCTCGCCGGCATCCGCGGCCTCAGCCGCACCACCCTGCTTGAGTACGGCGCCGTCTTCAGCCTTATCCTGATCGCCCTGCGCCTGCTCTGGATTTTCCCGGCCTCCTGGATCGCTTACCTGATCCAGAGTCGCCTCTTCCATCGCAACGTCGAAAAGCCCGGCAAACGTGCGGTCTTCGTCGTCGGCTGGACCGGCATGCGCGGCGTCATCGCACTCGCCGCCGCCATCTCCCTCCCGAACACCCTCGCCAGTGGCGCGCCCTTCGCCGCCCGCAACCTGATCGTCTTCCTCACCTTCAGCGTCATCCTGGTCACGCTCGTCCTGCAGGGGCTTACGCTGCCGCCGCTCATCCGCGCCCTCGGCCTCTCCGGCGGCAGCGGCACGGACCCCGAAGAACGCAACGCCCGGCAGCTGATGTTTGAAGAAGCGCTTGCCTACCTCGACGCAGGGCGCGCGGCCGACGGCGACACCTACGCGCACGTCTACGACGATCTCACCCATCGCTACCGGCACCGGCTTGCTTCAGTCACAGCGGTCGAGGAGGGTGGGGAAGTCTTTCAGCAGACCGACGCCACCTATCAGCGCCTGCGCCAGGTCGCCCAGGGTGCCGTTCAGGCCGAGCGCCGCGTCATGATCCGCCTGCGCGACGACGGCCGCATCAGTGACGACGCCCTACGCCACATGGAGCGCGAGCTCGACCTGCAAGCCATGCGCTACGATCCGCCTACGCACGACTAGGCGGCGCGTCATAGACCACCGGCGTCGTCTCAACCTCCGCCCGCCGCGGCAGCGTCAACACGATCGCCACCGCAACCAGCGCCAGCACCGGCAGGATGTACAGGCTGCCTTCCGGCCCCGTAGCCCCGCCGCTCATCAGCGGCCGCCCCACCGGGTGCGTCGCAAAAAGGTGGAACTGCACCATCGTCCCGCTGTCCGCCACCCCATACAGGAAAGACTGCGCCCAGTCCCACGCCGCGTGAAAGCCGATCGCCCACCACAGCGAGCCCGTCCGCCACAGGCTCAGGCAGAAGACCAGCCCCGCCGTCCCCGCCGAGACCAGCCCGATCGGCGATTCGCCAGGATTCGAGCCATGTCCCAGACCGAAGACAAACGAGAGCAGCAGCGCCGCGCTCCAGAAGCCGAGCACCTGGCGCTTCCGTACATGCAGCGCACCCAGGATGCCGGCCAGCCCGCGCGTCAGCGTGTACTGCAGATAGCCCCGCAGCAGGCACTCTTCAAGCAGCGCCACCAGCAGGAAACCAATCATCCAGATGGCGCCATCTTTGAGGATCGCGCCGCCCGAGAGCAGCCGCCGGTCAAAGACCAGCAGCCCCGTACTCTTCAACGTCAGCACCAGCAGCGACAGAAATGCCACGCCCCAGCCCAGCCCGGCAAAGAACCGTGGCATCCGGTCCGAGCCGCCCAGCCCATACCGCGTAAACGGACGCCGCTCGATCCGCGACATGATCCACGTCGCCAGTGCCACAGCTAAGAAGCTGACGCCTTCGCCGATCAGCGCTCCCCGGGGCGACTGCTCATGCGGCGTCGCACTTGTATGTGGCGGGGGGGCCGGGTGCACCTTCAGCAGGATGAAACGCGTTGAAGCAATGATCGCGGCCAGCAGGGCGATGTAGATCAGCAGGCTCCAGCCGGCTCGCAGGCCATCCGGTCCGAAGAAAATCCGGTTCCGTTCCGGCGCAGGCTGGGGCGCTGCGGCAAGCGGTGCCGGCCCTTCTTGCTGGACGTCTGGTTGCAGGTCTTCCGGTTGCAGGGCGTCGCTGGTCAAAGGGAATCTCCTCGAGTAGTGGAAGTCTATACGGAGATGCCGTGAGTGATGTTCCAGCCGCGCCTGTTACTTGACAGCGCAGCAGGCCCGTCTATCCTTAGAACTTCGCGCATGCAGTACGTTGCGCCTGTGCAGTTTGCGCCGTGCTGCCCGCTGCGAGCGCTGCCGAATGGAGACTGTCTTGGACTGCCGCATCTTTTACCACGATCACTGCTTCGACGGCGCCTGCTCGGCCTCACTCTTCACCCGCTTCCACCGCGAGTGCATCCGTACCGCCAGCAACTTCTCCTACGAAGGCCTGGTGCACCGCGCCGGCGCCCTCTTCAACGAGAGTGCCTTCATCGACGGCGAAAATGTAATTGTCGACTTCAAATACTTTGCCTCGCCCAGGGTCACCTGGTGGTTCGACCACCACCTCAGCGCCTTTCTCACCCCAGAAGACCTGCGCGACTTTGAAGCCCAGCGTGACCGCGAGGCGCTCGCGGCCGATGGCATGCAGCGCAAGTTCTACGATCCCGCCTACATCTCGTGCACCAGCCTGATCGCCGACGTGGCCAGCGCCCGCTTCGGCTTCAACGCCGCCCCGCTGGCCGAGCTCATCCACTGGGCGAACATCGTCGACGGCGCGAAATACGAGAGCGCCCAGGCTGCCGTCGAGATGGCCGAGCCGGCCATGAAACTCACCCTGGTCATCGAGAGCAGCCCCGACGAGACCCTCGTCCAGCGCCTCATCCCGCTGCTCACCGAGATGCGCCTCCAGCAGGTCCTCGACCAGCCCTTTATCCAGAAGCCCCTCGGCCCGCTCATGGAGCGGCACCGCGCCGCCATCGCGCTCATCAGCGACCGGGCCACCCTGCACAAGGGCGTCATCACCTTCGACATCACCGACCAGCCGACCGAAGGCTACAACAAGTTCATCCCGTATTACCTCCACCCGCTCGGCACCTACACGGTCGGCCTCAGCCGGTCGAGCTTCCGGGCCAAGGTCTCGGTCGGCACCAACCCGTGGACGCCGCTTCCCGCCTCCGAACTCGTCAACCTCGCCGCCATCTGTGAGCGCTACGGCGGCGGCGGCCACGCTCGCGTCGGCGCCATCAGCTTCCCGCCCGACTGCGAAGAGGATGCCCGCGCTGCCGCCAAAGAGATCGTCGCCGAGCTCCAGGAAGCCTGATTCTCTTCTCGTCATCCCGAGGGGAATCTGCGCCTGCCCGTGATGTCCGAGGAGACAGCTCTTGACAGAACCAAGCGCCAGAAGGGGTCTCAAGTGCTCGATCAGCCCAGGCAGAGCAGTTGGACTTCCGGACTTAAACTATCTCGAATGAAGACTTTGGACTCCCGCAAAAAGAGCTTTCGGACCAGCAAATGACGCACCGCACCGCTTATCCACCAGCAGGAGTGATCGGATCGTGCAAAGGCGACCGCCGGCAGCTATTTATTTTAGGTCGACCGAAGTTCAGACCTAAAGCACCGCGAATGAAGACTTTGGACTTCAAGGAAAAACATTTCTGATCCGTCAGCCGCTAAGGCTTCAGCTTGCTGAAAATCGACAGCTTCGAAAGATCATTGAAGATCACCAGCACCCCGAAGATCAGGATGCAGACGATCGCCACCTGCATCATTCGCTCCTTGATGTCCTGATTGATGTCCCGCCGCATCACGCTCTCGATGCCCAGCACGGTGATCATCCCGCCGTCCAGCACCGGAAAGGGAAGCAGGTTGAAGATGGCCAGGTTGATGCTGATGTAGGCCATCAGCCCAATGATCGGCATCCAGCCCGGCGCCTCCACGGCCTGGTGCACCTGCTGCCCGATCCCGATCGGCCCCTGCAGGTTTCGCACCGAGACATGACGCGTAAACATGCCCTTCAGCACATCGACGATCAGCGAGGCGTACTTGAGATTGATCTTCCACGAAGCGGCCATCGCCCTGCCGAGCGGCAGCTTCTCGACCTTGACCGGCGGCTGCACCGGAAGGAAACCGAGCCGGAAACGGTCCGTTCCATCGGCCGATTTGGCCAGCTCCGGCGTAATTTGGACAGGTATCGGCTGCGCTGTACCGGCCCGCAGAATGCTCAGCGCGGCCGGCTTTCCGGCCTGGTCCTGCAGGTACGCAAGCAGCGCCTGCACGGAGTGGATCGAAAGCCCGTCGATCGTTGCAATCTGGTCTTTCGCCTGCAGTCCGGCATGCGCCGCCGGCATGTTCGGCTCGAGCTCGGCCACCTGCACCGGCGTGTTCTGCATGCGCGGGATCAGCCCGAGCTTGTCCGGCGAGAAGTTCTCCGCACTGCCCCTTGACTCGATGAAGAGCGACGTATCGGTGCGCTTGCCATCATGGATGAAGGAGAAGGGAACCGTCTGGTTCAGGTTCAGCAGCGACCGGATCACAACCTGGTCCCAGGTCGGGTTCTCAACCGTGTCGTAGTGCACGATCAGGTCGCCCGAGTGAATGCCGGTGCGCGCGACCGGCGTATTGGCCGGGATGTAGTCGGTCTGCGCCGGGGCGTCGTGAAACTCTTCCACCTCGTTATGCAGCATCGAAACGCCAGTCATCAGCACGAACGCAAGGATCAGGTTCGCCACCGGGCCCGCAAAGGCAATCAGCACCCGCTGCCAGCGGGGATGTGCGTTGAACTCGCCTGGATCGCCCGACGGCGCCTCGCCCGGAACATCGCCCGCCATCTTGACGTATCCACCGAGCGGCAGCAGCGAGAGCCGGTAGTCCGTATCCCCATGCTTGTAGCCGAAGAGCCGCTTCCCGAAGCCGATCGAGAAGATCTCAACCCGGACACCACACAGCTTGGCCACGGCAAAGTGACCGAACTCGTGTACGAGCACCATGATGCCGAGGACAACGGCCAGTTGGATAACAGTCGACATAGGAAGCGAAGGACCTCGTTCTACATGGATCGTGCTCGGTGTACAACGGGTCCGAGCCTAACGGGTGGCGATCTGGCGTGCGATCGTCTCGCGGGCAAGCTCCCGGGCGGCCAAATCTGCCTCCAGCACCTGCTGTATAGACGCTGGACGAATGCCTGAGGTCTGCGCCAGCACCGCTTCTATTGTACGTGGGATGCCCAGAAAGGGGATTGCCCGTTCCGGATCGGGATCGAGAAAGGCGGCCACCGCCACCTCATCCGCCGCGTTCAGGGCGATACAGGTTTCGCCTCCGATAGCAGCTGCCTCGTAGGCCAGGCGCAGGCAGGGAAACTTTGCCATGTCCGGTTGGGAGAAGTCCAGCTGGCTCAGCGCGGCGAGGTCGAAGGTCAACTCCGACTGCACCCGCTCCGGGTACGACAGCGCGTACAGGATGGGCAGGCGCATGTCCGTCACCGAGATCTGCGCCAGGATGCTGCCGTCAATAAACTCGACTAGCGAGTGGACCGTCGACTGGGGATGCACCGTCACCCGGACCCGCGCTGGTGGCAAATCGAAGAGCCGGCAGGCTTCAATCACCTCGAAGCCCTTATTCATCATGGTGGCCGAATCGATTGTGATGCGCTGGCCCATCACCCAGGTCGGGTGCTTGAGCGCCTGCCGGGGCGTGATGTGCTCAAAATCAGCCGGGGGTGTGCTGCGAAAGGGACCGCCGGACGCCGTAAGCCATACCTGCCGCACCTCGGCCGGAGCGCCGCCGCGCATGGCCTGGTGGACCGCATTATGCTCGGAGTCGATCGGCAGCAGCGCCACCCCACGCTGCCTGGCTGCCGTGATGATCAACTCTCCCGCGGCGACCAGGCACTCCTTATTGGCCAGACCAATCGTCTTGCCGGCGCAGACCGCCGCGTAAGTGGCTTCCAATCCAGCGACGCCAACAATGGCCGAGACCACAAAGTCGACCTCGGGGAGCGTGGCCGCGCGTACCGCTCCTGTGGCGCCATGACCAACTTCGATCCCGGTGATCCCGGCGGCCCTCAGCCGGGTTTGAAGCTGAGAGGCAAGTTCTTCGGTGCTGAGTGAGATGAACTTTGGATGCCAGCGCTCACACTGCGCAAAAGCAGCATCGACATTCCGGCCCGCAGCCAGCGACACAACCTGATACCGCTCGGGAAACGACTCGCAGATTGAGAGGGTAGAGTGGCCGATCGAACCGGTCGAACCAAGGATCGCTAACTTCTTTACATTCACAACGGCTATTTTCGCAGAGTTCGCCTATTGCCGTGGCAGGCGCGCTTCAGTAAAGGCCAAACGCTTCCGAATCTCAATGGCATCATCCAGTTTCTGCGCCAGCGTCCGCATGGCCTGCTCATGCTTCTCATCACTATGGCTTTCGTCGCGCAGCTTCATCTCTGTGCGTCGCACAGCTTCATCTCTGTGCGTAGATAGCTCATCTCGCTATGCAGCGAGTCGACCGAGACCTTGACGGCCTTTAGTTCGGGCACGAGTCGGTCTTGAACTACGTCGCGGAACGATTCGACCATATTCTTTGCCGCGCTCATCGCGATCGATCATATGAAGAAAGCTCTAGAACCTGCCCAGCCCAAAGTAGTCCTTAATGAGCAGGATGTACCAGAACACGGGGGCGGCAACCAGCAAGGCATCGATCCGATCGAGGATGCCGCCATGTCCGGGGAGCATGGTCCCGGAGTCCTTGACACCGGCGCCTCGCTTGATCGCGGACTCCAGTAAATCCCCAACCTGCGCCGCAACGTTGAGCAGGACGGCGATTACCAGCGACTGCCATAAAGGCTGGGCAATATGGAGGATCATGTTGCCGCGCGCGGTCAGCGCATCCCCGGCCCAGACCACGACCATACCTGCGAGCACGCTGCCGACAATCGACGCGACCGCGCCTTCGACCGTCTTGCCGGGGCTCAGGCGTGGCGCGAGCTTATGCCGGCCAAACGCCCTGCCAACGTAGAGAGCGGCAATATCCCCGAACCAGACGCAGACCATCAGGAAGAGCACTAGCGCCGGCCCGTCTTCCTGCTTCCACATCAGCGGCACCAGCGTCATGGGATACGCGATGTATAGGAGACCGAAGAGCCCCTGCGCGGTGTCCGGCAGCACCTGGATGAGCGGGGCGCGAAAGCCATTCCAGGCGAAGAGGACCAGGGTCAATGCGTTCAGAACGGGGAGCTGCGCCTCCACGGGAAAGTTAGGCAGGGTGACCACAAAGGCGAGGGCTGTGCCGAGCGTCATCCACCAGACGGGAATGCGCAGCGTGGCCCCATGCGTATGGGCGCCCACGGCCGCGAGCTGCAGGTACTCGTAGGCAGCAAGTTCGGCCACGATCGCCGCGAACAGCGTGATCATCCAGAGCTTACCGAAGAAGATGAGCGCGAAGACAGCAAAGATCAGGACTAAGGCAGTAGCAATGCGTTTCATGAGGGCACAGACAGGATATATGTTGCTGGCTGTCTGAACGCTACAGAGCATAACTCTTGACGCATAAAGATATATCTTGATAGTATTTAGACATGAAAAGTAATCACGAATATTTTAGAGGGTTCTACGGCAAGGAAGATGGCCGTGGAGCAAGACATAGGGAAGATCGACAGGAACGGCGTCATGGGAGATTCGGGGAGTTCGGTCGCGGCGATGGCAGGCCAGGATTTCGCGGCGGTCGAGGGGGCGCCATGCGTCTCTTTGGCGCTGGTGATCTGCGGTACGTCATCCTGCAGTTGATAGCAGAGAAGCCCAGCCACGGGTACGAGATCATCAAGTCGATTGAGGAGCGATTGGGCGGTGCCTACGCACCAAGCCCGGGGGTCATTTATCCCATGCTGACCATGCTGGAGGAGATGGGCCAGGCTACGCTGGTTTCTGAGGGAGCGCGGAAGCTTTACAGCGCTACCGAAGAAGGCTTGAAGTCGCTGGCGGAGAACAAGGCATTGGTCGACGCGATCTTTGCCCGCATCGACAGCGTTCGTACGGAGCAGACGAGTGGGGCGGCGCAGCAGATCGAGCGGGCAGTTGCCAACTTTCGGACGGTGCTGCAGATGAGAACCGGCAGAGGGTCCGCGCTGACGACCGAGCAGACTCACGCCATTACGGACATCATCGACGCAGCGGCGAAGCAGATTGAGCGGCTTGGATAGCGCTCTACCGAATCAGGGGCGGGTGAGCACGGGAGCGGGTGTCAGGTGATTCTGGATCTCGGCCGCTACCTCCTCGGCCGGTTCAAGGTTGCTGAGATCTTCATCGGTGAAGGCATCGCCCAGACCACCGAACCGCCGCTCCCGCCGCTGATAGTTCAGGATCGCTTCGAGCAGATGGATGCCGCGAAAATCGGGCCAGAGGCGGTCCGTGATGAAGATCTCGGAGTAGGCGATTTGCCAGAGCAGGAAGTTCGAGATGCGCTGCTCGCCCGAGGTGCGGATGACGAGGTCGGGATCGGGCATGTGCGCCGTGTAAAGACCGCCGGTGACGTGGTGCTCGTCGACGCGTGCCTCGATTCCATCTACCTGCAGCAGGTCTTCAAGCGAGCAACCACGCTGGTGTGCTTCCTCGATCAACGAGGTCAGCAGGGCGCGGGTCGAATCGACAATCTCGGAGCGCGAGCTGTAGTTTAGCGCCAGTGTAAGGGTGGTACCGGTGTTCCGCGCCGTGGCATCGGAAGCCCACTGCATAGTCTCCTGCACCTCGGCCGGCAGCTCGTGAATGCGGCCGATGTACGTCATGCGGACGTTGTTGTCATTCATGCGCTGGACGTTACCGGTGAGATAGTTGCGCAGCAGCTTCATCAGGAAGCTGACTTCGGATTTTGGCCGGCGCAGGTTGTTTTCAAGCGAGAAAGCGTAGAGCGTCAGCCAGGGCAGGTCGATGCGCGAGGCCGTCTCGACGACGAACTGGACCGACTCGGCGCCCTGTTGATGACCCAGAAACCGCTTGAGCATGCGCTTACCGGCCCAGCGGCCATTTCCATCCATGATAATGGCGACGTGCTGCGGCAGCTTGACTGGATCCAGCTGCCGATAGACGTTCTGCTCCTCGGGAGCGAGTTCATGGACGCGGCTGGGGGAGTTTGCGCGCAAGGCGACCTCAGGACTGAAGACTGACGCTAGCACACCCCTTGTTGCTCCGCAATGAAGCGAAAGTCGCTGGATGGCAAGACGCGAGTCCAGTTTACCTGAGGCAATCTTACGCGCGTTCGCAGGCCTCGCCCCTGACCGGCGAAGTCCAGTCTGCAACATAGCCGTGCTTAGGCCGTACGGCGATGCCCGGCGGCAAGCTCGCGAACGTGGTTCAGGAAGATGGATCGTTGCAGATCATCCAGCTGCGAGGTGTACATGGCAATCTCGGCAAGAAAGGGATCGGCCATCAGGACAGCTGTCTCATCGTGGTGACGGGTATTCGCATCCCGTAGCAGCGCTGAGATGTCCACCTGCAGGGCACGAGCGAGCCGGTCAAGTGAGGACAGGGTGGGCATCGCCTTGCCATTCTCGATTTTGGAAATGTAGGTGCGCGGCACGCCCATCCGTGCGGCGAGCTGGCGCTGTGAAAGGTTGCGCACATGGCGCAGATCGCGCACAGCGGTGGCAACCTGCAGGCCCTCCACGGCTGGAGGTAGGGAAGGAACGAGCATGAGCGGTAAAGGTGTCGGCTCCGGGACCTCGACCTCGAGGGATATGTGGCAGCGACGGCAAAGTGCGCTTGCCGTGCGAAACTGCACCAAGTTGCATTTATCACAGCGCAGCACTTCACGCTGTTCGACGGACGCCATCATGGTTGCCATAAGTTGTGTACAGCGGGGGGACCCAGAGCAAGGACCCATCGCACGTCCGATAACGGAAAGATGCGACGTGCCTAGAGTGACACCGGGGTATCTGTTGAGTCAAGAGGAAACCCTGTGATTATGTTTCAATTGCCTAAAGAAACCGAAGTTGGAACCAAGGTAGTAACTTGCTGAAGGAGTTTGTGTATGAGCGAGCCGTTTTCACGGGAGCAGGCATTCGCGTTGCTAGAGGACTGGACGAAGGGCGAGAGCCTGCGGAAACACGGCCTGGCGGTCTCCGTGTGCACCGCGAGCTATGGCACGCTCGAGGTCCAGCGCCTTGGCCTCGCAAATGAAGAGGCAGTAGCGTTTGTGGAGGTCTATGCCGCGGCTGGCCTTTTACACGACATGGATTACGAGCGGCATCCCTCGCTTGAGGAACATCCGTTTGTCGGTGTCCGCTTTCTTCGTGAGCAGGGCTGGCCGGAGGTCATCCTCCACGCCATCCTTGCTCATGCTGATTACTCGGGTACGCCTCGCGAGTCGCATCTCGACAAGGCGCTCTTCGCCTGCGACGAACTGGCTGGCTTTCTGACCGCCTGCGCCCTCGTGAAGCCGACACGGTCGGTGCTCGATGTCGAGGTAAAGGGTGTGGTGAAGAAGATGAAAGACAAAGCATTCGCCCGCGCGGTCAAGCGGGAGGATATTGTCGATGGTGCGGCACTGCTGGATCTTCCGGTTGCGGAGCACATTGGCAATTGTCTTGCTGCGATGCAGGCCAGCGCTGCGAAGCTGGGACTTGCGGGTATGGTCGCCTCCTAGTTACACCCACGCAGAAAGGCAAGGTAGATGAGCGAAAGGATGATGCTGCCAGCAATCGCGATTGCGAAGAGTGGCGCACTTGTTGTTGAAGCAGCGGCGGACTTGGAGTTCTCCTGCGGTACCAGCGGATTATAAGAGATAGGGAAGACGGCTCCTTGCTCCATGTAGCTGGACGCCATGAACGTGTCATCGTAGGTGCGGCCGTGGGCGTAGTAGCTGAAGCTGATCCGAAATGGTCCCTTATCGATTGAGAAGCCAAGGGTGAGCGTGTTCATGCGAGCGAATTGGTACTTACAGGCAGTCACCGTGGCGCTGGTTTCGACCCAAGGCACTTCGGAATCCTTCACAGTGCGAGGAGCTCGGCGGACTGAATTCGAGGAACTCCGGCCGCCGACAGTGCGGCGTTCGTGGCGTCAATTGATCCAGGGAGGTTAACGGCCCGGCAGGCATCTTCAACAACAATAGTCTCGAAGCCCAGCGCCTTACCATCGACCGCGGAGAACCGCACACAGAAGTCGTACGCAAGCCCGCACAGAAACAGACGCTGCAACCCGCGCTCCCGTAGGTAGCCGGCCAGTCCGGTAGCCGTCGTGTGATCGTTCTCGAGAAATGCCGAGTAGGAGTCGATCTCCCGCCGAAAGCCCTTACGCAGGATCAACTCGGCCTGCCTGATCTCGAGCGCCGGGGGAAGCTCCGCTCCCCTGGAGCCTTGCAGGCAGTGCTCCGGCCAGAGTGCCTGCGGGCCGTATGCCGCGTCTACGACCTCGTAGGGCTCTCGTCTGTAGTGGCTGCTCGCAAAAGAAATATGCCCTTCAGGATGCCAGTCCTCGGTCACTAGAACGTGATGAAATCTCTGTGCGAGGAGATTGACGAGCGGCACAATCATATCGCCACCGTCGATGGCAAGCGCTCCTCCCGGGCAGAAGTCATTCTGCAGATCGATGATGAGCAGAGCGTCCGTTACGTGAAGCCGATCCATGCGGCCAGTATGACACTGTATCGTGCTAACCTAACGACCTTTGAGGGTACGATGACCGACGAACACCGACCATCCCAGGCTTTGATCGAGAGCAAACTAGACATACAGGCGGCACGCTTCAAGTCTAACCGTACCGCGCTGCTTGCTCTGATCGAAGCGATGCAGGCCGAGGAGGCAACGATCCGGCTTGGTGGCGGCCTGAAGGCCGCCGAGGCCCAACGCGGTAAGGCGCGCCTGACGGTACGAGAGCGTCTTGCGCTGCTCCTTGACGAAGGTACAGAACTCCTGGAACTTGGCCTGTTCGCTGCTCACGGCATGTACGCTGAATGGGGTGGCGCACCGGCTGCAGGCGTTGTGACCGGGCTTGGCCGCGTCTCAGGACGGCTCTGCATGATCGTCGCGAACGACGCCACCGTGAAGGCGGGAGCTTTCTTTCCAGCCACCGCGAAGAAGGTGTTGCGCGCGCAGGCGATTGCGCTTGAAAACTGCATACCGACTCTTTACCTGGTCGACTCTGCGGGCGTCTTCCTGCCGCTCCAGGACGAGGTCTTTCCGGATGCGGATGATTTCGGTCGTGTCTTTCGCAACAATGCCGTCATGAGCGCTCGCGGTATTCCGCAGATCACGGCGATCATGGGAATGTGTGTCGCGGGAGGAGCCTACCTTCCTGTCATGACGGATACCGTTCTGATGACCGGGGGATCGGGCCTCTTTTTGGCAGGCCCTGCACTGGTACAGGCTGCGATTGGTCAGAAGACCAGCGCTGAAGACTTAGGTGGTGCCGCCATGCATGCGGAGATCTCCGGAACCGTTGATTTCAAGGAGCTTGATGACGCATCGTGCCTGAAGCGGTTACGTTCGCTTGTGGGGATGTTGGGAACGCGGCGAGATGCGCCATTTAGCGCCACGGCTTACGATGCTGTTGCGGATGCACCGCGGTATGCGGCGGACGATCTCTACGGTCTCCTTGATCCAAGGCCAGGTGCAAGCAATGTGTATGACATGCGCGAGATCATCGGCCGCCTGACCGATCGCAGCGCATTCGACGAGTACAAGCCTGACTTTGGCCGTACTCTCCTCTGCGGCTATGCCCGCATTGCCGGACACGCTGTCGGCATTGTAGCCAATCAGAAGATCAATCAATCGCAAACCGTCGCCTTGGGCCCGCAGTCGGGTACAAAGCATACCGAGTTCGGCGGCGTTATCTACACGGAGAGCGCACAGAAGGCTGCGCGTTTCATCATGGACTGTAACCAGGGGCTTATCCCTCTTATCTTTCTCCACGACGTCAATGGTTTCATGGTGGGCAAAGACGCCGAATGGTCGGGGATCATTCGGGCTGGGGCAAAAATGGTCTCAGCGGTCTCCACTAGCGTGGTGCCGAAGATCACCGTGATCATTGGCGGGAGCTTCGGGGCTGGCCACTACGCAATGTGCGGCAAAGCTTATGATCCGCGGTTTATCTTCGCCTGGCCAACGGCGCGCTACGCCGTTATGAGTGGCGCAAGTGCCGCCAATACTCTGGTTGAAATTCGGGTCAAGCAGATGGAACGCGGCGGCAGAACCATCTCCGACGAACAGCGGAAGGTGCTCTACGAAGAGATGCGTGCACAGTATGAAGCTCAGGCTGACCCCCGCTACGGTGCCGCCCGCGGCTGGATCGACGCCCTCATTGATCCGGTACAGACACGCGCGACTCTCATCACAGCTCTCGAGGCGTGTGCGCTCAATCCGGATGTTCCCAGGTTTAACCCCGGCATTCTGCAAACCTAAACGGAGCGGAGGCGGATCAGAAGGTGGTTTGTAGAGCTGAGGTGCGTACAGGCGTCCTTCAGCAGGTCGCGCTTCGCGCTTGAAGAACGTCGATGCGATATTCTGTAACAGTCGCAGAAGGCCTAGTGAGTGACATGAAATGCCGGGATGGCGGAATCGGCAGACGCAGCGGACTCAAAATCCGCCGAGGGCAACCTCGTGGGGGTTCGACCCCCCCTCCCGGCACCAAGATAAGATACGTAAATGAATAGGTTACAAAGACCAAAGCCTCTCAATCCGAGAGGCTTTTCTCATGCCCAAAAGTGCCGGTGCTACTTGTGGTGCTACTTTGATATTTTGTCTTCAGGAGTGCACCATGCCAAAGGAAGACACAGTGTATGTGCGTGGACTTTGGGAACGGGAAAAGGGTAGCCGCGTCTGGTGGATCCGCTATCGCGCGGAGGGAGTCCTGAAACGCGAGAAGGTCGGAACCAAGAAGAATGCATCGACCTGCTGAGGAAACGCAAGAACGACATCCGAGCCGGAATTAGAATACCCGAGAACATGTGGCAGACCTCCGTCCGCTTCAAGACTCTTTGCGATTACATTCTTGTCTACAGGAAAAAACATCCCGTGACTTCCGTAGCGTGGAGATCAGAGTGAAGAAGGTTGTCGCAGAGTTCCGCGAAAAGCCCGCGGATAAGATCAAGTCCCGCAAAGGTTGATGAGTGGCTGTCTAAAATCACGAAGACTCCGGCCACCTCGAACCGTTACCGGGCGCTCTTCTCCCTCATCTTTGCTGAGGCCAAGCTCGCCAGCAACCCAGCCCGACTGGTGCGGCAGCGCGCAGAGAACAATGGACGAATTCGCTTCCTGACAGAGACGGAGGAAGCAAGCCTTCGGGGTGCGGTCCGCGAACGATTTCCTGAGCATGAGGCTGAACTGACGATCTCACTGGGTACGGGCATGCGTCTCTCAGAGCAGTACACACTAGCGTGGAAGAACATCGACTTCGAGCGTCGGGAGATCAACCTGGACCGCACGAAGAACGGCTCGCCCCGAATGATTCCGATGAACGATGCCGTGATGAGTGCAAAATGGAGGATTTTGCGCGGAGGTCAAAGTCGACAAGTCGTGATGCGCTGGTTTTTCCTATCAAGAATCCAAAGGACTGGTTCAAGCCGGCGATGGAAGATGCCAAGATCATCAATTACCGGTGGCGCGACAACCGGCACACATTTTGCTCTCGTCTGGCGATGCGCGGTGAAAACCTGAAGGTGATTCGGCAGCTCGCCGGGCATAAGACGATTCAGATGTCCATGGGCCCAGACGTCAAACATCTACGCGCTTCTGTCGCATTAGCTGAGGAACGCAATTTTACAAGGGCCGCCAGCCGAGTTCGTCTTGGGCAGCCCGGACTGACCAAGCAGATTTTAGCGCTGGAAGACTTCCTAGGCTATCCACGGTCTATAAGAGACGTTCGTCGCGTCGACGTAACACCTACGGGCGAGGTGTTCGTCGCGGAGGCCAAATCCGCCCTGCAACATTTAGATCGAGCGAAGATCGCTTTACAAGGTGCCGAGGCCGTGCTGCATGTGGGCAAGACTCCGTACACTAACCCATTTTTTGACGAAGCACTACTCTTTGCGCTTACCGCTTGCTCCCGATGTCCGCTTCGAAATGTCGAATAAGTTGACGACCGATTTGCATCAAGACTTGCTGCCGGGGACACTGAGGTATCCTTCCTGGCGGTCTGTATGGGAGCATAAGCAAGCTGACATCGAGGCGCTAGGCGATCGCCTGCGGGCTCTTGCAGAAGGACCCAGGCTCGTCGGCAATATTCTGCAAGTTCCGGAAGCGGACAAGCCTGCCACGCGCAAACTGTACATTGCCAGACACGAGGACTCCCGCTACTGGTCGACTTTGCCGACTTCGCCTTCTTCCGCATGGGGATCCTCGATGTCTCCTACGTCGGCGTCATGGGCTGGGGCGAAGCACCCGACTACGAGCACGCCGCTCCCGATCCGCTCAGCGCCGACGGGCCCGGCATTCTCGCTCACATGAATACTGACCACACCGACGCCATGATCCTGCTAGCCCGCACCCACGCGCAACTCGAAGCAACTAAAGCTGCGATGACCGCCGCCGACCGCCTCGGCTTCCACCGTCGACCGCCTCGGCTTCCACCGTCGCCTCAAAACCGCCGAAGGCATGAAAGGCATTCGCATCAACTTCCCCGCGAGGTCACCACCCCGACAGAGACCCGCACCGCGTTCGTCGAGCTGGTCCGCGCCGCTCGCCCGCAGCAACCCTGAACCGAGCTACTCTTCGTACTTCGAAAACAGGTTGTTCAACGCCTCGGACCACGTTGGATGACTCCAGATTCCATCCCGCAGCGCTGACGCTGTCAAAGCGCCCATCATCGCAATCTGCACCTGCGCCGCAAGCTCACCGCCGTTCACACCAAGCATCGCCGCCCCAAGAATCAGGTCGGTCTCGGCATCGACAACGGCCTTCAAAAACCCGCGTGTCTCGGCCGACTCGAACGCCCGCGCCACGCGCGTCATCGGCATCTTCGCCACCTTGATCGTCTTCCCAGCCTTCCGCGCCTGCGACTCGGTCATCCCAATTCGGCCCAGCTCCGGATCAATGAACATCGTGTACGGAACCAGCCGGCCCTTTGTCGTCCGATAGCCGCCGTCCAACAGGTTCGACTTCAGCACCCGGTAATCGTCGTACGAGATGTGCGTAAATTCCGGTCCGCCCTTGACGTCACCAATCCCGTAGACGCCGCCAACCGTCGTCTCCAGCCACTCATCCACCTTGAGAAACCCGCGCTCATCGAGCCCGATCCCAGCGCGCTCGAGTCCCAGCGCCTCCGTATTCGGAACTCGTCCCGCAGCCACCAGCAGATGCGATCCGGCGATTGTCTCGACCACATCGCCAACCTGAACCGCAAGCGTCACGCCGTCGTCGCCCGAGACGCGCTCCGCGTGCGCGTTCAGCAGAATCGTGATCCCATCCTCACGCAGGATCTTCGCCACCTCGTCCGAGACGTCGTCGTCCTCCTGCTCGGCGACCCGCTCGCCCGACTGAACGATGGTCACTTCACTGCCAAACCGCCGGAACATCTGCGCGAACTCAAGCGCGATATAGCCGCCGCCAAGCACGATCAGGTGCCTCGGTATCGCGTCCAGCTCCATGATTGACTCGTTATCAAGCGGCCGGATCTCGCTCATCCCCTCGATCTTAGGCATCCCGGCGCGAACGCCCGTATCGATGAAGATCCGCTCCGCCGTCAGCGTTCGCGTTCCGCCGCCATTCAGCTCGATCTCGATCTCGTGCGGCGCCGTAAAGCGAGCTGAACCCTCAATCAGCGAGAGGTTCGCCGTCTCGGTCAGCTGCTTGTAGTTGCTCGCACGGGACTTCTCGACGATCGCCCGTTTGCGCGCGATCACCGCGGGCATATCAACCGTCACCGGTCCCGCATCCAGACCGAAGTCCCTCGCCCGCCGCGCCAGATACGCAACCCGCGCCGTAGCAATCAGCGTCTTCGTCGGTGTGCAGCCAACGTTCACGCACGTTCCGCCCACAAATCGCCGCTCCACCACGACCGTCTTCCAGCCATGAGCCGCCATCGCAGCAGCCAACGGATTTCCGCCCTGCCCCGAACCAATCACGATCGCATCAAACCGTTCAGCCGCCATCCATGTTCCTCACATATCCCTCGCCCTTAGACGCCGAAGCTGTACGCGGCCGTCGTTCCCGCCACACCTTGTACAAACCCCACGCTGCGGCGGAACAGTTGTCCATCACGCGTCCATCCAGCAGCATCTCTTCGAACTCACCGACCTGCACCCGCTGCAGCACAAGATCGTGCTCTTCAGCATCGTGGCTTGGTTCACCCTGCGTCAGCCCTTCCGCCAGGTAGACAAAGTGCTTCTGCCGCATCACGCCATAAGCGATCCACAGCGCACCCAGGGGCGTCATCTGTTCCGCCGTCAACCCGGTTTCCTCCCGCAGCTCTCCCCGCGCCAGCTCTTCCGGGACGACTTCGGCCATTTCCCAACCGCCCTGCGGCAGCTCGAGATAACGTCCCTGCACGGTATATCGGTATTGCTCCACCAGCCAGAGGAACTCGCCCTCTGCCGTAACATCGAGCGGGATCACAATGCACGCCGGATCCTTTTCCACCACGCCATAGATCCCACGCACGCCGCCCGGCCGCTCAATCACATCCTCGCGCACCCGCGTCCACGGATTGCGGTAAACCTCGCGGCTGCTGATCGTCTTGATGGAGGCTTCGTTGGCCATCGCTTACTTCTGCTCCGGCATAAGGAACTCCAGGTGAGATGGATATTTCGGTGAACCGTAGATGGTCTGCGTTGCCGGCTTGTAGGCAGCAGCCGGCGCCGTCATGATGTTAGGCATGAAGGTCTGCGGATTCCGATCGTACAGCGGAAACCAGCTCGACTGGACTTCCACCATAATCCTGTGTCCCTTTAAAAAGGTATGGTCCGCACCGTGCAGGCTATACCTGTACTCCACCACCTCGCTCGGTTTGAGTGCCTCCGGCGTCTCAAAGCCCTTCACGTACCGGCCGCGAAAGACTTCGTCCACGATCATCAGCTCGTAACCCGCCATCGGGGTTCCGGAGGCTCCATTTGGCGCGTTGTCCGGATATACGTCGATCAGCTTTACCACCCAGTCAGCGTCTGTTCCCGTCGTCGCCGCAAACAGATCCGCCACCACGTCGCCAGTCACCGTGACATCATGGTCCAGAACCGGAGTCGTGAAGTTGGCTAGGTCCTTGCGCCCGCTCACGAAGCGCTGATCCTCAACCAGCCACGTTCGCCACTTCGATCCTTCGCCATACGTGGGCTGGATTGGCCGGCTGCGGTAGGGAATCGGGTTCGCCGGGTCGGCTACATACGCGCCGGCAACCGTGTCGTATGCGCCCGACGGAGCGGTAAAGCTCAGCTCCTTATCCTTCATCAGATATAGTTTGGCCGGCGTAAATCCCTGCTTTGGCGGCCACGCCGCATAGCGCTTCCACTGATTCACACCGGTGCGGAAGCTCGCTGTATCCTGCAGCTCGAATCCAGGCCTGCTCTTGAGGTACTTCTCGAAGAACGGGGCCTCGATCGTCTTCCTGTATTCGTCACCCGTCGGTGAGCCGAAGTCCAGCGCGCCCAACTCCCGCGCCGGCCCGTTCCATCCACCATGGTTCCACGGGCCCAGCACTAGGAAGACGTCGTGCTTCGCGTCGTGCGGCTTCAGCGCGGCATACTCCGCCTGCGTTCCCCACATATCTTCCTGATCCCACCATCCTCCGACTTCAAGGGTGGGCACTTCAACCTTGGCCAGATGCTTCTCGACCGCCATATCCTGCCAGAACTTGGTATAACTCGGCTGCGCCAGGAAGACCTTGGCCGTTGGCAGTGCGGCCATCTGCGCCGACTGCGCCGCGCCTTCGAAGTTGCCGTTATGCAAGAAGAAGTTGAACGTGTCTTCCTTCGTGTTCACCCGCACATCGGTCTTCTGGCCTTCGAGCTGCTGCACGTAATCAAAACCGTACGTCTCCCGAAACGCGCCGTTATGGAAGAAGTCATCCCCCAGCCAAACATTCGTCATCGGTGCCTGCGGCGAGATGGCTTTCACGGCCGGATGTGCATTGATGCCCGCGCTCATCGCGAGGAATCCCGGGTAGGAGATGCCGAAGACCCCGACTTTCCCGCTGTTGCCCTGCACATTCTTCAGCAGCCAGGCGATCGTGTCCCGCGTGTCAGTCGTTTCATCCACGTCCTTCTTTGTCGAATGCACGACAATCGCGCGGTTCATGACGAACTGCCCCTCGCTCTTGTATCTTCCGCGGATGTCTTCAAAGACGAAGATGTATCCGCTCGCGGCGAGCTCTGGCTTTCTATCATTGACCTGCTGAGACGTAAAGCCATCAACGCCGTAGGGCGTTCGCTCCATTAGGAAAGGCAGCTTTTCGCCACTCGCCGAGAACCCTGACGGTAAAAGCAACACCGCATGCAGCTTCACCCCGTCCCGCATCGGAATCATGACCTCTTGTCGCGCGTACTCGCGATTCGTCGCCGGCTTCGCAACGACGTCGCCTGCAGGAGCTATCGTCTGCGCCAATCCGCAACCCAGCATCAACGCCGAGACTCCGGCAATCCACAGACCACGCCATATCATTCGAAACTCTCTCCAACTCCTCTCCCACGCGCACGCTGGAGATTTGCGACAACAGAACACCGAGGCTCGACTTGAAGTCGGAGCAACGATAGCTAGCCCTGGGCGACCGGCTCCACCGGGATAGGGCTTGCGTCGCACTTCCATCCCTCGCGCCCATGCGTTCCATCACAGAAGGGGCGCTTCGACGACAGCCCGCACCGGCAAAGCGAAATGGCGGGCTTTCCCGTGAGATCCCACTCCCGGCCTTCCACGTCGACCAGCGAGATGGGGCCTTCCACACGGAACGGGCCGTTCGGTCGGACGGTGATTTTTACTTCCGAACTCATCTTTACTGCCGAACTTGAACCTAAAATCTCATCAGCCATCACTGCTCCTTCAACCACGGATGAAGTCAGCATAGCAAAATCAGTTGGACCGAACCACCGGGCCGCACCTGCTCCCCTGCTGCTTACCAGCTTTGCCCTGCGCAGCGCAACGCACACCTTCTTGCGCCAAACCGTTTAAGGCCAGATCTGTCGCCATGACTTCACCCCGATGCTACTAGGGCCCTGCTACGCTCTGCTCCTGTCTAATCCGCTTCGTTCACATCCGCGATCCCATACTCTTTCAGCTTCCGGTAGAGCGTGGTCTTACCGATCCCAAGCAGCTTCGCGGCCATGAGCTTGTCGCCCTTCAACTGACGAATCGTCACCAGGATCGCGTGCTTTTCCATTTCGGCGATCGAGACGATTCCACCTGGGCTCGCGCTTCCGGCTACCGGCGGGATGCCGGCCAGGATTGCATCTGTTTCCTGCTCATTCAGACCCGGGAGAACCATCGATCGCAGGCGTTCCTGGTGCTGCAATCGGAAGTCCTGTAGCTGTGTCGGTAGATCACCCATATGCAGGATCGGGCCACTGGATAGAGCGCACGCTCGCTCGATCGCGTTCTCAAGCTCCCGAACGTTTCCCGGCCAATCGTAATCGGTCATCAGCTGCAACGCATCGTCCGAGAAGCTGTGCTCAATGCCGCGTTCACGGACCAGTCGCTCCAGAAAGTGCTCTGCCAGGACCGCAATATCCGCCCTGCGAGCCCGCAACGGTGGAATCTTGATATTGACTACGTTCAGGCGAAAGTAAAGGTCTTTACGGAACCTTCCCTGCTCGACCATCGCCATAAGGTCGCAGTTTGTCGCTGCCAGCACGCGCGCCGTGATCGGCACCGCATGCGTCGCGCCGACCGGACGTATCTCCTTCTCCTGCAACGCACGTAGCAACTTCGCCTGCATATCCAGCGGCAACTCACCGATCTCGTCGAGAAAGACCGTGCCGCCTCCTGCCGACGCAAGCAGCCCTTCCTTCGCCCGGTCTGCCCCGGTAAACGCACCCTTCACGTGGCCGAAGAGTTCACTCTCGATCAGCGTGGATACCAGCGATCCGCAGTCGACTGGAACGAATGGCTTCGAGGCGTTCGGCCCATTAGAGTGAATCGAGCGTGCTACCAACTCCTTTCCCGTGCCGCTCTCGCCGAGAATCAGGACGGGATGGTTCGAGGACGCAACCTTCGACAGGATCCGGTACAACTTCTCCATCTCGGGCGATCGGCCGATCAGGTCACCCATTCCCTTTTGCGTCCGTAGCCGCTCCCGCAGCTTTCGGCTCTCGATGTCAAAGTTCCGCCGTTGGCCTGCTCGACCCAGCACAGTCGTCAGTTCCTCGAGAGCGAACGGCTTGGTGAGATAGTCGCCCGCGCCGATCCGCATTGCTTCGACAGCCGAGGAAACGGTCGCAAAGGCGGTCATTACGATGACGCTTGTCTCCGGATGAAGCGCCTTTACCTCTTCGAGCAGCACCAGGCCGCCCCCGCCAGGCAGCTTCAGATCGAGCAGGAGCAGATCCACCGTCTGGAACTTCAGAATCGCTCGCGCCTCCGGGACACTCTGGGCTTCCTTTACCAGGAAACCCATCCCCGCCGCGATCTCGCAGCATGCACTGCGAACCGACCCATCGTCATCCACGACCAGAACCTGGAGCGCGATGGCTTGTTCCACGACGTGCTTCGCTTCGAGTACCTCCGGCCGGGAAGCGAAGTTTGCGGCGGAGTGACCGACCAACACTCCCGAAGGTGAAGGTATGGTGGCAGTAAGTGCACTCCCCTGCTGGTCGCTCAATGTACGTCCTGGCACACCCGGTTCCTGCCGCTGCTTCACTCCAAAGCTATCTGCTCTTAGCATGACATTCCTCCTGGACCTTCCCTGTCGCGATCGTCAACCAGCATCAAACCCCGCCTATTGGTGAATCTCGGCAGTTCACTCTCCGCCGTCAGCTCATGGGCTACAGCCCCGATCGCGGAAACTTTCCAGGTAATCTCGACCGTTGTTCCTGAGCCTGCCGCTCCGCCGCTCCGGCTCCTCAGCCGAAGCTGGCCGCCCGATGCGCCTACCAGCTCCTTGACGACCTGGAAGCCGATGCCGTGAGGTCCGGTTTTGGCGCTCTCTCCCGCACGCTCACTCATCAGCACCCTGACTGCCGCTGTGCTCATGCCCCGGCCTTTATCCTCAACCGTTAGCACGATGCAGCTTGCTGCACCCTCTTCCTGTCGGCAGGTGACGCGCAGAGTAATCGGACCGTTGGCCTCCGGCGCTGCCTCAGCGGCGTTCTTGGTCAGATTGACTAGTATCCGCTCGAGCGCCTCTCGCGATACCGCTACCGGGAGCGCGGCGCCCGGGCTGTACGCTACAGCAATCGCTCGACGGGCTACGGCGTTCAGCAGTCCACGGCATCCTTCAATCACGTCAGGGACCACGATTTGCTCAACGCTGTCGGTTATCTGGCTGGCGGCTGTATTGGGCCGCGGGCCCGTCGTGGCGGGACTGAGCAGTCGATGAATAAGATCCCGGCTTCGCCCGCTCAGCATCTGTAACTCTGCAGCGTAATGGCGATGCTCGTCGCGCAGAACTCCGGGAAGCGCTAGGAGATCGCAATAGAGACCCAAGGCCCCCATCAGATTGCCAGCATCGTGGGCGAGACCTCGGCCATCAGCAAGCGGCGTGGCCGGGTGGGGTTGAGTCAATCTGGAGACTTCGCTGACCCTACCGCCGGGCCTGCGGCTCCTAGAGAAGGTCTTGTTGGGCAACGCGGGTGGTACGGCAGTGAGTGTTCCAGTGGTAAAGGGTCTTCCCGAGGCGGTACTGCTCAGCGGTGCCTGCATGGTTGTTGCTCCGAATTGTAAGTGCACCCCTTACCTTCCGGGGCATCTGTTGGTCTCTATAATCACGTTACGTGCCAAAGCGGGAAGACGCCCTAAGCAACTCATTCTTATGAAGTAGAACGCTTAGTTACCTCGTTCCGGCATTTCCCAAATTGGAACGCTCTCCAAAATGATCCGGGAACAAATGCTGAAAAATGGTTACTTCTGTGTATTCCCATTATGGATCAAAATTCCCGAATCGGCACTCACTCTCACGTTCATATCTTGTTTCGACTGCAACAATGAGGATCGTTCGAACAACGCGTAGCTCTGTTCGAAGATCGCACTACTATAATCACTGGATGTCGTCCCAGTTCCCTGGCCCACTTGCACCGCTCTTTCGACCAGACTCCCGCTCGGCGGACGCTCTACGCATACTTCGGCTCACACCCGGTTACGTTTCGACTCCTGAGGGCTCAGTGCTTATGGAAACCGGCAATACCCGTGTGCTCTGCAACGCTACGATCGAGCAGGGAGTACCGGGATGGCTGCGTAACTCCGGTCGCGGCTGGGTCACCGCCGAGTACGGCATGTTGCCGCGGGCGACGCTTACCCGAACTGCCCGAGAGTCGGAACGTGGGAAGGTCGGCGGCCGGACCCACGAGATCCAGAGGCTCATTGGCAGGTCATTGCGCAGCGTAGTGGATATGAAGCTGCTCGGTGAACGCACCGTTATCCTTGACTGTGACGTTCTCCAGGCTGACGGGGGAACGCGCACCGCCGCCATCACCGGTGCATGCGTCGCCTTAGCCATCGCCCTCGGGAAACTTGTAGCCGCCGGCACCCTCAAGACCTCACCGCTCAAGCAGATGGTTGCTGCCACGTCGGTCGGCATTGTCGACGGTCAAGCTCTCCTTGATCTCTGCTATGAAGAAGACTCCAGGGCAACGGTCGACATGAACGTAGTCATGCTGTCTGGCGGAGGGCTGGTCGAAACTCAAGCGACGGCGGAAAAAGACTTCTACACGCGCACCGAATTGAACCAAATGCTCGACCTCGCTGAAGCCGGCATTGCTACGCTGCTTACAGCTCAGCGGGTCGCTCTGAGCACGGCTGAATAGTCAGACCGCTTGGGCAAAGTTGCAGCCAAGTCTGATCAGTAGTTTTGGAGGGTGGTCGTACTTCGGCCACTCCGTGAGCCCACGTAAGTTACCCATTCCAGGTTCACTGAACGAACCAAAGGTGGCGGAAGAGCCATAATGTGGGCACAATCCGGACACGCCGAAAGCGAACCATAGGAAGATCTATCGAGGATCGCTTACGGTGCATTATCAAAGCACGCCGCCCGGATAGTAGCGGAGGCTCGCGAAATCGCTCTGAGCTTACCTCCTCTGTAAGCGAACAGGCCCTGCTGGGTCGAATAGGCGGGCCATTCCCCGCGAGCTTTGCTGTGCGAAGGACAGCTCAATGCTTTTGGGAGTCAGCAGCTTAGCTTTAGGGCAGGGTATGAGGCTCACCGGTCGCATGGTCCACTATGTCACCGGCATTGATCTGTTTTGGTAACGGCTCGGTTGAGAAGCTTGCTAAGAAGGCGGCACCGGTAACGGAGTCGCCGGAGGCTACTCCTGACGAGGAGGCGGACCCGCTGGCGACTACGCTGGTGATGGGTGCGAGTGATTCGAATCAGAGTGAGACGATCGCGATCCGGGAGAATCTTACGGCGGCGATACCAGGGATCAAGTTTAAGGGCGCGATCTGCGAGCAGAGGCGAACCGGATGATGCGAACGGGCATTGAGGTGCGCAGAGCAAGCAACGTGATTGCCGTATGCGTGATGGTGATCATGTTCGGCCTGACCGCGAACGTAATGGGGATGGTGATGACGATGACCGCCTCGCCGAAGGAGATTAACCTGATTCCCCTTTCGCTCTGCGTGGCAGCGCCGAAGACGCAAGTCGTCACGTTGGGATAGTGGAGCGTTTTCAGGACGCAAAGCGTGATGGAACAGCAACGCTCAATCTTAATGGATCGTCTTCATGCGGCGGGACATGAAGTCCATGAGGAGGTAGTTGCCGAGGTTGGCTGGGCTGGTGAAGTAGGCCTTGCCGCGGCACATGGCGCTGACCTGCTGGACGAACTGCATGAGGGCGTAGTCCTGGGCGAGCATGAAGGTGTTGATCATGATGTTGGCGCGCTTGCAGCGGGAGACCTCTTCGAGGGTCTCGGCGATGACGAGGGGGTCGAGGCCGAACGCATTTTTGTAGATGCGCCCGTCGGGTAGGGTGAGGGCAGAGGGCTTGCCGTCGGTGATCATGACGATCTGCTTCATGTCCTTGGTTTGGCGGGCGAGGATGCGCTGGGCAAGGCGGAGGCCTTCGCGGGTGTTGGTATAGTGAGGGCCGACTTTGACGCGGGGGAGTTGGCTGATCGGGATCTCTTCCGCGGTATCGTGAAAGAGGACGAGATTGAGGGTGTCGCCGGGGAACTGGGTGCGGATGAGGTGCGAGAGGGCCATGGCGACGCGCTTGGCAGGGGTGAAACGGTCCTCTCCGTAGAGGATCATCGAGTGGGAGCAGTCGAGCAGGACGACCGTCGCGCAGGAGGACTGGTAGTCGGACTGGTGGACGTGGACATCCGAATATTCGATGTTGAGCGGGGTGTGCTCCTCGCCTTCAACGGCGGTGGCGATGCCTTCGCGGGCGAAGACGCTGGAGAGGGTAGCGGTGATGTCGAGGTTGAGGGTGTCGCCGAATTCGTAGAGCTTGGAGGAGCCGTTGGTCTCGACGCCGGAGGACTCATGGCGGGTGTCGTGGCGGCCGAGGTTTGATTTGCCGAGCGGGCCGAGGAGTTCGCGGAGGGCCTTATAGCCAAGGAAATCCATGGCCTTATCGGTGACTTCGAAGCGGGCGTTGGTCTCGCCATCGCCCTGCTCGCCCTGGCCTTCCTGAGGCTGCTCGGCGTTGATGAAGTTCTGCTCCTGCATCTTCTGGATGATCTGGTCGATGAGTTCTTCGACCTGGGCGGCATCGAGCGAGTCGAACTTCTCCTGGGCTTCTTCGTCGAACAGCTCGCCGGACTCAAGGGCCTGGCGGATGGCCTCGCGGAGGTTCTCCAGGGTCTGCTCGCCGTCGAACTGCTGGAAGCGGGACATGGGGTCCTGAAAGCCGGAGTCGAGGAGAAAGTCGGAGAGCGCCTGCATGAGATCTTCAAGACCGAGCGAGGAGGCGAGGTCGCCGGTGAACTTGGTGTAACGGACGCGTTTCATGGGAGTGCCTCCATCGGGTGCGGTGGATACGTGTTCTCGCGGCCCGCGATAACTACGGCCTGCGCTGGACCAGGGTCCGAACGGCTCGGCTAGTTGAAGCCGCGGCGGGTTCGGTTTTTGGCGTATTCGTCGCGTTCGGACTCGCGTTCACGCATCTTCTCGGCATAGTTGGCGGCGTCGGTGGTACGCTGCTTCTTTTCTCCGGCCGAAAAGGCGCGCTCTTCGGTGCGGCTGAGGCGCTTGTGGGCGTACATGCCTTCAAGGAGGAACTCGGCTCCGCTGACGGCAGCTTCGGGCTTGGACTTGAGGTTGAGCTTGAGCGGCGAGAGCTTGTCAAAGAGGCCCTGGATCTGCTGGAGCTCGGAAAGCGAGCCGGCGGAGGGCTGGGCGTCGTTAAGCTGGACGGTGCCGCCGAGGTTGAACCACTGCTCGATCTGCTGGGTGTTGATGTCGGCGAAGTACTGATCGAAGACGCTGGCTACGCTTGACCGGATGATCTCGCGGATGACGGTATCGGCGCCACGCATCTCGCCCTCGTACTCGAGCTCGATCTTTCCGGAGATGCCGGGGAGGGCGGTGTAGATGTCGCCGACGCGTGGGACGACGAGGGTTTCGCCGTGTAGGAAGGCGCGGCGCTCGGCGTTCGAGACGACGAGCTCCATGGTCGAGATGGGGAGGCGCTGGGAGACGCCGGAGCGCTTGTCGACTTTTTTATCTTCGCGGGCGGAGAAGGCGATTTGCTCGACAATCTGGCGGATGTAGTGGGGGATCTCGATATTGGAGCCGGTGCGTTTCGACCAGGCTTCCTGCGTGGTGATGCTGATGCCTTCGTCGACGCTTTCGGGGTAGTGGGTGCGGATCTCGGAGCCGATGCGGTCCTTGAGCGGGGTGACAATCTTGCCGCGCGCAGTGTAGTCCTCGGGGTTGGCAGAGAAGACGATGGCGAGGTCGAGCTTGAGGCGGACGGGATAGCCTTTGATTTGGACGTCTCCCTCCTGCATGATGTTGAAGAGCGCGACCTGGATCTTGCCGGCGAGGTCGGGGATCTCGTTGATGGCGAAGATGCCGCGGTTGGCGCGGGGCAGGAGGCCGTAGTGCATGG
>CAXTLS010000037.1:25131-41044 GCA_964245235.1 uncultured Acidobacteriaceae bacterium | reverse complement strand
CCTTGCCGGTTAGGAGTTCTCCATTGCTGCCAGAGCGCTCGTGTTTTCGAAGACGATGTTCGCTTACCCTTCGTACTGGAAGAGAATGTGGTGGCCAGAGACGGGATCGAACCGCCGACGCCGGCCTTTTCAGGGCCGCGCTCTACCACTGAGCTATCTGGCCTTGGCAACTGAATCTGCCGCGCTCCGAGACCTGCCAAGATCCGTCCGGGCACACTTTCCTACCACAATCCTTGCCATCAGCCGTAACTGGTCGGGGATTTAGCCGCTCGGTTGAGCCCCGGCGGCTTCGGTGTCTCTCAAGTATAGCAATCGAATGGCTACGCGCCAAACGTGCTGTGACGGCGTCACTCATTGGACAGCTTGCTTCCACGATCCGGCTGCCGACACTCGGTTGGACAGTCCTCGTCTCAGCTGCCCTTCGTGGATGGCAGGGCTGTATCCTTAGTTTCGATCCAGACTGAAGCAGTTTCACTCTCTTTTGATTGAGGACGCTCGATGCGCGGTCAACCTTGTTTTTCTCTCTTGTCTGCGGCGACGCTTGCGCTTCTGGGGATGATGTCTGTAGCGCCAGCAGGTGCGCAGACGCCGCCGGCGCTTCGAGCAGCGCGGCGAAAGACCCAGTCTGGGACAGCCGACACGGAACGGGCGGTGCGGGCGTTCAATCTGGCGCGGGAGAGCCCGCTTGACCTGCATGCTTTGCTCGTGAGAATGCCGAAGGGAGCTGATCTTCATATGCACCTTTCTGGGGCGGTGTACGCGGAAAGCTTTCTGCGGGATGCGGCCGATGCGGATGACCTGTTGTGCGTCGACCCGATCGGACTGGCGTTCGTGAAGAACGTGGGGATGACGCGCAGTCTACCCCCGCAGGCTGTGTGCCCGGAGAAGACGGTAGCGGCGGCGTCGGTGTTCGCAGGGACATCGCAGTCGCAGCATCTGTATGACGCGCTGGTCGATTCGTTCTCCATGCGGAGCTTCGTGCCGAGTGCGGGGACGAGCGGCCATGACCAGTTCTTTGCGACATTCGAGCGGTTTGGCGGGATCAATAAGCGACACAACGGTGACTGGCTGGACGAGGTGGCAACGCGCGCTGCCGCGCAGAACGAACAGTATCTAGAGATCATGCAGTCGCCGGGGTTTGGACCGGCCGTGACGGTGGGACGGGAGCTGGGGTGGCCGGTGGCAACTACGGCCGGTTCTGCTGGAGGAGCTACCGGTGATGCTACTGGGACGACGCCCGCAGAGCTTGCGCATCTGCGTGATCGGCTGCTAGCAAGCCCGGTGTTTCGGGAGAACGTGGCGCAGGATCGGACGGAGCTGGCGGAGGCGCTGGCGGCGCGAGATCGGCTGGAGCGGTGTGGGAAGGCGGGAGCGGCGGCGGCCTGCTCGGTAAAGATACGGTTCCTGGGGCAGGTGCTACGAGCGTTTCCGCCACAGCAGGTGTTTGCGCAGACGCTGCTGTACTTTGAGTTGGCGTCGACGGACCCGAATGTGGTAGGGATCAACTTCGTCCAGCCTGAGGATAACTACATGGCGATGTCGGAGTATCACCGGCAGATGCTGATGCTGGACTACCTGCATGGCGTGTACCCGAAGGTCCACATCTCGCTGCACGCCGGGGAACTGGCACCGGGGCTGGTGCCGCCGGCGGGGCTGCGTTTTCACATCCGTGAGGCCATCGAGCTGGGGCATGCAGAGCGGATCGGTCACGGCGTCGACATTATGTATGAGGACGAGCCGAGGGCGCTGCTGAAGAAGATGGCCGACCGGCACATTATGGTTGAGGTCAACCTGACGTCAAACGATGTGATCCTCGGGGTCAGTCTGAACCATCATTCGCTGCCGGATTACCGGGGTGCGGGAGTGCCGGTGGCGTTGTCGACCGATGATGAGGGGGTGTCGCGGATCGATCTGACGCACGAGTATGCGCGTGCGGCGATTGACTTTAAGCTGGAGTATCTGGATTTAAAGGCGATGGCGCGGACGTCACTCGAGCACAGCTTTCTGCCGGGAGCGAGCTTGTGGGCGCAACCGGACAGCTTTACGCGGGTAGTAGGGGCGTGTGCGGGCCAGCCGCTGGGGGCGGAGACGCAGAGGGGCGCGTGCCTGGAGTTTCTGCGGTCGAGCGAACGGGCGAGCGCGCAGTGGGAGCTTGAGCATCGCTACAGGGTTTTCGAGTCGACGCTTCCTTGAGGCGGCCGGTTCGAGGCGGGTGGGGACTCTTTCTTGTAGCGGTGGTCTCGCTTATGCTGCTGCAGGGACGTGCGATTTACAGCGAGGGGTTGATGGCTGACGACTTGAAGAATGATGCAGGTGTGGCAGCGGAGAGTGCGACCGGCGAGAATGTGGCTGAGGCACGTTTGCCTGAGCCGCAAGGCGTGCGGTTTCTCACCGAGCAAGTGGCGATCGCGCATCCTGATCCCGGGTATCTTTTGAGCCTGGAGCGATGGCGGAAAGAGCGCGCGGGGTCGCTGACCGGGAACGATGGGTGGCTGTCGCTAGTGGCGCTCGAGTGGCTGAAGCCCGGCGACACTACGGTCGGTTCAGCACTGGGCAGTACGCTGCGGCTGGAGCACGCGTCGGCGCACTTAGCGGTCTTCCGGCTGAGCGGAGGCGTGGTTTCGCTGGTGCCGCCGCCGGGCGGTTTCGCACCGGGAACGACACTGGACCATCGGCCGGTAATAGCGGTGACGCCGATCTCATTTGACGATCGCCGCTTGTCGGAGCTGCGCAGCGGGAGCCTGCTGCTGGTGGTGATCAAGCGCGGTGATCGACTGTACCTGCGGGTGTGGGACTCGGCTGCGGCGGAACGGCGGCAGTTTAGCGGGCTGAAGTGGTACAGGCCCGACCTGAAGTACAAGGTGACCGCTCGATGGGTTCCGTCGGCGATGGCAGGAAGTCTTGTCGTGACGAACGTGCTAGGACAGGTTTCGCACGAATCGTCTCCTGGGATGGCGGAGTTCACGCTGTATGGCCAGACGGTTCGCTTGTTTCCGATCGCCGATCCGAGCGACAAGGGATCGCTCTTTTTTATCTTCAGGGACACGACGAGCAACAGCAGGACCTATGGCGCAGGTCGCTTCCTCTACACGGCCCTGCCGTCGAATGGCGTAAACCGGACGGGTACGATTGTGCTTGACTTTAACCGGGCGGAGAACCCGCCATGCGGGTATACGGCGTACGCGACGTGCTTGCTGCCGCCGCAGCAGAATCGGCTGACAATCCCCATTCCGGCGGGCGAGCAGCGATATCACGATTGACCTCGTGGTGCCTGTCGGATGAGTCGCATATACAGCTTGCCGGAAGGTAAACAATTCGTCAGACTGCTCAAAACGCCAGAAATTTGCATCCTATTTGCTAAAATGAGGTGACAGCCCGCCAGCTCTTTCCTATACGAACAGGTCGCGAACAATCGGAGCTCGCCGATAAGAGAAGAGGACAGGCGAAATCAGCCATCACCGTGACGTCCGGAGCTAGCCAGACGTCCAAAGGACCCCTTACCGCATGATCCTTCCCGGAACTGCACTTACATCTCCTTCACCTGACCTTTCCCTCCGTGATGTCGCCTATTTCTCCATGGAAATCGCGCTTTCGCCGGCGCTGCCTACGTACTCGGGCGGCCTTGGCATGCTTGCGGGCGATACGTTGCGCTCGGCTGCAGATATTGCCGCGCCCATGGTCGCAGTGACACTGGCGCATCGGTCGGGCTACTTCCGGCAGAAGCTTGATGCAGTTGGGCAACAGACCGAGGCAGACGTCCCCTGGACCCCGGAGACGACCCTTCCCGCGGCCAGCCAGACCGTTACGATCACCATGCAGGGGCACGACATCACGATCCGCGCTTGGCGTTTCGATGTGGTTGGAGTTACCGGCCATGTCATCCCGGTCTTCCTTCTCGACACCGATGTAGAGGGTAATACACCGTACGATCGCAAGCTGACCGACCATCTCTACGGCGGCGATACGTATTACCGCCTCTGCCAGGAGACCGTTCTCGGGCTGGGCGGGGTGAAGCTGCTGCATGCGCTCGGCTGCGAACCGAATGTGTACCACATGAACGAGGGTCACGCGGCGTTGCTAGCGATTGGCCTGCTCGAAGACCAGTTGAAGGGCGCGCCGCTTAACACGGCGTCTGAGATTGACGTTGCCGCAGTGCGACACCAGTGCGTGTTTACTACGCACACGCCGGTGCCTGCGGGGCATGACAAGTTCGGCTTCGACCAGATGTTCCAGGTGCTCGGGCGCGAACGTGCGAGTGCGCTTGAGACGCTCGGCTGCCTGAACGACAACCTGTTGAACATGACTTACCTGGCACTCCGCTTCTCTCGCTTTGTGAATGGCGTGGCGATGCAGCATGGGAAGGTCTCGCAGCTGATGTTTCCCGAGTACAAGATCCACTCGATCACGAACGGCGTGCATGCGGCGACGTGGCTCTCGGACTCGATGCAGGAGTTGCTCGATACTGAAATCCCGAACTGGCGTGTGGATAACCAGTATCTCCGCTCGGTCTATGGAATCGCGCCAGAGCGAATTGCGGCCTGTCATCACAAGGGCAAGCAGCGGCTGTTTGATACGGTGGCAAAGCGGACCGGCACACAGTTGCATCCCAGCGTGCTGACGCTCGGCTTTGCGCGGCGCGTCGCGACTTACAAGCGGGCCAGCCTGCTGCTCCATGATCCGGCGCGCCTGTGCAAAATCGCCGAGAAGATTGGCGGGCTTCAGATCCTCTATGCAGGCAAGGCGCATCCCGCCGACGTCGCCGGTAAGGGGCTGATCCGCGATGTATTTGCGGAGGCCGTGCATTTGAACTCGAGCTTCCTGAAGATTCTCTATCTCGAGAACTACGACTGGGACCTGGGCGCCCAACTGACGCAAGGCGTGGATGTGTGGATCAACACGCCGCGGCGGCCGTATGAGGCGTCTGGAACGTCAGGCATGAAGGCTGCGCTGAATGGCGTGCCGAGCTTGAGCATCCTCGATGGCTGGTGGATCGAGGGCTGCGCGGAGGGGATTACGGGCTGGTCGATCGATGATGCTGAGAATGAGGCGATTGAAGCTGAGAGCCTCTACAGCAAGCTCGAGAATGCGATTGCACCGATGTACGCCAAGCCGCACAGCTGGGCACGGATGCAGCAGCACTGCGTCGCAGTGAACGGCACCTTCTTCAACACGCACCGCATGCTGCGGCAGTACTTCACCAACGCGTACTTCCCCCGTACGCCGCTCCTGCCGGAGTACGAGAGCAGCTCTGTTGTGATGGCGGACAGCGTACGGGCTGTTCCTGCACCGGAGCAGGTGCTGGTTCGGGCGTAAACGGAAGCAACCCGGTTTAGAACACTTAGAGTCTGGACAGAGCAGCGGCTACTTGCCGCTGCTTTTCTTTCTCTTGCATGGATATGTTTAGTCGCCGGCGACAGTCTGGGGACTCTCGCTGTGGGAGCGTGCCTTGCGCCGGGCGAAGCGGACGCGCAGGCCGTCGAAGAAAAGGTAGACAACCGGCGTGGTGAAAAGGGTGAGCGCCTGCGAGACGATGAGGCCGCCGACGATAGTGATGCCAAGCGGCCGGCGCAGCTCGCTGCCGGTGCCAGTGCCAAGCGCGAGGGGAAGGCCGCCGAGCATGGCCGCTACGGTCGTCATCATGATGGGGCGAAAGCGCATGAGGCAGGCACGGTAGATCGCCTGCTCCGGGGTAAGGCCGTGGACGCGCTCCTCGACCAGCGCGAAATCGATCATCATGATGGCGTTCTTCTTGACGATGCCGATCAGCAGGATGATGCCGATCATGGCGATGACGCTGAGGTCTACTTTGCAGAGCAGCAATGCGAGGATGGCGCCGACGCCGGCGGAGGGAAGCGTGGAAAGGATGGTGAGCGGGTGGATGAAGCTCTCGTACAGCATGCCAAGGACGATATAGACGGTAACCAGGGCGAGCAGGATAAGAATGGGCTCGGACGAGAGCGAATCCTTGAAGGCCTGGGCTGAGCCCTGAAACCCGCCGTGGATGGTGGAAGGCATGCCAATCTCTACGCGGGCACGATCGATAGCGGTGGTGGCCTGGCTGAGGGACTCGCCGGGCGCGAGATTGAACGACAGCGTTGTAGACGGCGACTGCGACTGGTGGTTGACGACGAGCGGGATACGCTCAGCTTCGAAGTGGGTGACGGCGGTGAGCGGCACCATGGCGCCGGTGGTGCTTTTGACGTAGATGTTCTTTAAGGCGTCGGGATCACGCTGAAACTCGGGCGAGACCTCCATGACGACGTGGTACTGGTTGAGCGGCATGTAGGTGGTCGAGACCTGCTCCTGGGAGAAGGCGTCGGAGAGGGTCTCGTCGATGGTGAGGGGAGAGACACCGAGGCGGCTGGCGGTGTCGCGGTCGATAACGAGCTGTGCGCGGAGACCCTGCTGCTGCTGGTCGGTGGCGATGTCCTTGAGCTCGGGCAGCTTCTCCATCGCGTCCTTGAGCTTAGGCGACCACTCATTGAGGTCTTTCAGGCTGTCAGTCGAGAGCGAGTACTGGTATTCAGTCGCGGTGTTCCGGCCACCGATGTGCAGGTCCTGGAAGGATTGCAGGTAGAGCATGACCCCGGGCGTGTTGCTGACCTTGGGGCGGAGACGATCGAGGATGACCTCGGCAGTATCGCCGTTGCGGCGGCGCTCAGCGTCCGGCTTGAGGGCCATGAACATGAAGCCGGAGTTGCTGTTGCCGCGGCCGCCAGCGAAGGCGACGACGTTTTCAATCCCGCGATCGCCCTGGACGATGCCGGCGAGGTCGTGGACCTGCTTCTTCATGGTGTCGAAGGAGACATCCTGCTGGCCTTGGATCTGGCCGCCGATGCGCCCGGTATCCTGCTCCGGGAAGAATCCCTTGGGGACAAGCGTGTAGAGATAGACATTGAGGACGAAGGTAAGGACGGTGATGGTGAGCACGAGCGGGCGGTGGCGAAGGACCCAGCGCAGGCCGTGCTCGTATTCGGCGGTCATCCAATCGAGAACCCGGCCGCCTGTGCGAAAGAACCAGCCGTGATGGCGGGCGTTGTGGGGCTGGAGGAACTTCGCGCTGAGCATGGGCGTGGTGGTGAGGGAGACCACGAGTGAGACCAGGATTGCAGCCGAGAGGGTGATGGCAAACTCGCGGAAGAGCCGACCGACGATGCCGCCCATGAGCAGGATAGGGATGAAGACAGCGATGAGCGAGGTGCTCATGGAAAGGACGGTGAAGCCAATCTCCTTTGAGCCGACCATGGCGGCGCGGAAGGGCGACATGCCATCTTCGAGGTGACGGCTGATGTTCTCGATCACGACGATCGCGTCGTCGACCACGAAGCCGGTTGAGATGGTGAGGGCCATCAATGAAAGGTTATCGAGCGTATAGCCGAGCAGGTACATGATGCCGAAGGTGCCGAGCAGGCTGAGTGGGACAGAGACGCTCGGGATGAGGGTGGAGCGGACCTCGCGGAGAAAGAGGAAGACGACCAGGATAACGAGGACGATCGAGATGATAAGAGTGCGTGTAACGTCGGCCACGGAAGCGCGAATGGTGACGGTGCGGTCGAGCGCGACGTGGAGCTGAATCACGGGCGGGATCGACCTCTGTAGGCGAGGCAGCATCGCCATAACGTTGTCGACGGTCTGGTTAACGTTGGCATTGGGCGACTTGAAGACGAAGACCATGATGGCCGGCTTGCCATTGAAGACGCCGCTAGTGTGGATGTCTTCGACACCATCGACGACGCGCGCGACGTCACGGATGCGAACGGCGCCGTGGTCGACGGCGGCACCGCTGAGGCGGGCCGGCGGTATAGGCGCTGCGGCGGAGGTTGTGGGGGCGGCGGGTGCAGTCTGGCCCGGAGGCGCAACGACTGCGCCGCTGACCGGACCACGATCAGTCGCGACAACAAGCGGGGCGTAGGCGGCGGCGCCGAAGAGCTGGTCAGTGGCGCCAATGCTCCAGCGTTGGTCGCCGCTCTGGAGGTAGCCCTTTGGCTGGTTGACGTTGATGGTACCGATTGCCGCGCGGAGTGCTTCGAGGCCAAGGCCATAGTGGGCGAGCTGGGTGGGGTTGGCCTCAATCCGAACGGCCGGCTTGGCGCTGCCTCCGCAGAAGGTCTGGCCGACGCCCGCAACCTGCGAGATCTTCTGGGCGAGGATGCTGTCACACGCGTCGTAGAGCTGCGGGACGTTCAGGGTGTCGGAGGTGAGGGCGAGGATGAGGATGGGTGAGTCGGCCGGGTTGATCTTGTAGTATCCCGGGTTGCTAGGCAGATTTGCGGGAAGCTGGCTGCGTGCGGCGTTGATGGCCGCCTGGACGTCGCGGGCGGCGCCGTTGACATCACGCGTGAGGTCGAACTGCAGGGTGATGCCGACCGAGCCGGCTGACGAGGAAGAGGTCATCTCGTTGATGCCGGCGATCTTGGCGAACTGGCGCTCAAGTGGGGTGGCGACGGACGAGGCCATGGTCTCGGGATCGGCACCGGGCAGATTGGCGCCGACCGAGATGACGGGGAACTCAACCTGCGGCAGGCTCGATACGGGGAGAAGTTTGTACGCGACAGCGCCGGCCAGGATAACGGCGACCGACAACAGGGAGGTGGCGACCGGGCGCTTGATGAACGGTGCGGAGAAGTGCACACCGCCGGCCGACATCATGCGTTCTGCGAGGGACGGCTTGGGGGGTCCGGGGTTCATGGTCAGTCCGCCGATACCGCGTGCTGCTCCTGGAGCGCTGGACTTGCTTTCGACTTGTTCAGCCGATGCCCGATGCGATCGAAGAAGAGGTAGACAACGGGCGTGGTGAAGAGCGTAAGGACTTGCGAGACGATGAGGCCGCCGACGATGGTGATGCCCAGAGGACGACGGAGTTCACTGCCGGTTCCTGTGCCCAGGGCGAGTGGAACACCGCCGAGCAGCGCCGCCATGGTGGTCATCATGATGGGACGAAAGCGGAGGAGGCAGGCCTGGTAGATCGCCTCGGCCGGCGTCATCCCCTGGTCGCGCTCGGCTTCGAGGGCGAAGTCGATCATCATGATGGCGTTCTTCTTGACGATGCCGATGAGCAGGATGATGCCGATGAGCGCGATAACACTGAGATCCACATGAAAGAGGAGGAGCGCAAGAATGGCGCCGACGCCGGCCGACGGGAGCGTCGAGAGGATGGTGATGGGATGGATGTAGCTCTCGTACAGGACGCCGAGGACGATATAGACGACGATGAGCGCAGCTAGGATGAGCAGCGGCTCGTTCTGGAGTGAGGCTTCAAACGAGGCGGCGGTTCCCTGAAAGCGGGCGTTGATGCTGGCCGGCATGTGCAGCTCGTTCTTGGCGCGGTTGACGGCCTCGACGGCGTCGCCGATCGACTTGCCGGGGGCGAGATTGAATGAGATGGTCGAAGCTGGAAACTGGCCCTGGTGATTGATGGCAAGCGTCGTCTGGCGGGGCTCGAAGCGGGTGAAGGTTGAGAGCGGGACCTGGGTACCGTTAGAGCTCTTGACGTAGATCCGGTTGAGCGACTCGGGGTTGAGCTGAAAGCCGGACGCGACCTCGAGGACGACGTGATACTGATTCAGCTGCGTGAAGATGGTCGAGACCTGGCGCTGGCCGAAGGCGTCATCGAGGGTGTCGTCGATGTTCTGCGGCGTGATGCCGAGACGGCTGGCGGTATCGCGGTCGATGACGAGGTTCGCCTCGAGGCCGTTCGTCTGCTGGTCGCTGGCGACGTCGGTGAGGGTGGGAATGTTGCGCAGTTTCTCAACAAGGCGGTTCGACCAATAGGTCATCTCCTCGGCGTTGGCGTCTTCAATGGAGTATTGATACTGCGTCTTGCTGACGCGATCTTCGACGGTGAGATCTTGCAGGGGCTGCAGGAAGCAGTTGATGCCATCGACCTTGGCGACGCGAGGGACGAGCCGGCGAATGATGTCGACCGCTGAGGTTGAGCGGGCTTCGCGATCCTTGAGATTGATCTGGATGCGGCCGCTGTTCAGCGTGGTATTTTGTCCGTCGATACCGATGAAGGAGGACAGGCTCTCAACGTCGGGGTCCTGCAGGATGATCTTTGCGAGCTGTTGCTGGCGAAGGGCCATCGCCTGAAAGCTGATGGTCTCGGGCGCCTCGGTGATACCGAGCAGGACGCCGGTATCCTGCACTGGGAAGAAGCCTTTAGGGACGATGTAGAAGAGGAAGGCCGTGAGAACGAAGGTGCTGAGCGTGACCAGGAGCGTGAAGGTCTGGTGGCGGAGCACCCAGCGAACGCCAACTGCGTAGCGGGCGATGACGCGTTCGAAGAAGCGCTCCATCAGTTGATAGAACCAGCCCTGCTCGGACTCCGGCGTGTGCTTGAGAAGCTTAGCGGCCATCATGGGCGTGAGGGTGAGCGAGACGAGCGCCGACATGAGGATGGTGACGGCGAGTGTGACGGCGAACTCGCGGAAGAGCCGGCCGACGATGTCCCCCATGAACAGCAGCGGAATGAGCACGGCGATGAGCGAGACGGTGAGCGAGACGATCGTGAAGCCGATCTGCTCGGAGCCCTTGAGCGCGGCATCAAGTGGGGAGTCGCCCTGCTCGAGATAGCGCGAGATGTTCTCGATCATGACGATCGCGTCGTCGACCACGAAGCCGGTCGAGATAGTGAGCGCCATAAGCGAGAGGTTATTTAGGCTGTAGCCGAGCAGGTACATGACGCCGAAGGTGCCAACAATCGAGAGGGGGACCGCTACAGAGGGAATAATTGTCGCGGCGATGGATCTCAGGAAGAGAAAGATAACCATCACGACTAGCGCAATGGTCAGCATCAGCTCGAACTGAACGTCTTTGACCGAGGCGCGGATGGTGTTGGTGCGGTCGGTCAAGACCTGGAGGGTGACGCTCTTTGGGAGCGTAGTGCGAAGCTGTGGGAGTAGCTTCTGGACCTCATTGACAACGCCGATGATATTAGCGCCGGGCTGGCGCTGAATGTTGAGGATGATGGCGGGCTGGAGCGTACTGCCGCGGAGCGGGGAACCTCTTGCGGAGGCTGTGCCCATCCAGGCAGCCTGGTAGAGATTCTCCGCGCTATCGACGGCGTTGGCCACGTCCGACAAGCGGACGGGCGAGCCGTTGCGATAGGCGATGATGACGGCGTTATAGTCCTTACTTGAGAGGAGCTGGTCGTTGGCCTCGATGGTGAAGGCCTGCTTGGCGCCGTTGAGGCTGCCTTTGGCCTGATCGACGTTGGCTGAACCAAGGGCGGTGCGAATATCTTCAAGGCTGAGGCCGTAGCCGGCGAGGGCGGTGGGATTCGCCTGGATGCGCACCGCGGGCTTTTTGCCGCCGGCGATCGAGACCAGGCCGACGCCGGATAGCTGGGAGATCTTCTGCGCGAGGACGGTATCTGCAAGGTCCTCGACCTTTGAGAGTTCGATGGTGTCGCTGGTCAGCGCGAGCGTCATGATGGGCGCGTCGGCGGGGTTGACCTTGCTGTACACGGGCGGGTTCGGAAGGTCCTTCGGGAGATAGCTGAAGGCGGCGTTGATGGCGGCCTGAACGTCCTGCTGGGCGATGTCGATGCTCTCGTTGAGGGAGAACTGGAGGGTGATGACGCTGCCGCCGCCGGAGCTGGTGGAGGTCATCTGGGAGAGGCCGGGGATCTCACCAAACTGGCGTTCGAGCGGCCCCGTGACGGAGGACGCCATGACCTCGGGGCTGGCACCGGGGTAGAAGGTGAGGGTCTGGATGGTGGGATAGTCGACCTGTGGGAGCGCGGAAACAGGGAGCTGCAGGTAGGCGACGAAGCCTGCAAGCAAGATGGCCACCATCAGGAGCGAGGTGGCCACTGGCCGGAGGATAAAGGGACGCGAAGGACTCACTGCGGATCTCCGGCTGCGGTTATGGGCGACGGCTCTGTGTGCCGGCGGGGGTCTGGGTGCGAGCCGGGGTGCCGCGGGGCGTCTGTGGGTCCTGCGCCGACTTGCGCCGCGCTGCTGCTCCGGGAACATCGAGCGAGGTCATGTCGGAGGCGGTCGACGGTGGCGGCGATGTGTGCGCTCCCATGGCGGCGACCTTTTTCGGCCCGGTCTCGGAGTCGCTGAGCCGCGGGACGACCTTACTGCCGCCGACCAGTTTCTCCTGGCCATCGACGACGACCTGGTCGCCGGGCTCAAGACCGCTGGCGACGATCAGCTGAGCCCCTTCGGTGACGCCGATCTTTACCGGCTGGGCGACAACGTAGAAGCCTGCAGGATCAGACGGTGCCGGGTTCTTCAAAGCGTCTTCTTTCGGGCCCGGTCGAGGACCTGCCGGCGGAACGCCCTGCTTTACAAGGTAGACGAAGCTGCCCTG
This sequence comes from uncultured Acidobacteriaceae bacterium, assembly GCA_964245235.1. Taxonomy (GTDB): domain Bacteria; phylum Acidobacteriota; class Terriglobia; order Terriglobales; family Acidobacteriaceae; genus Edaphobacter. The sequence continues at coordinate 28,726 of CAXTLS010000037.1, read as the reverse complement.
GCTGCCGGTCTGGAGGGCGGCTGCGGGAATCACGATCGCTCCCTGGCGTTGCTCGAGGACAAGGCGGATGTTGACGAACTGGTTCGGGAATAGAGCGCCGTCGGTGTTGGGGAATACAGCCTTCACCTTGTCGGTGCCGGTCGTGGTATCGATTTCATTATCGAGGGTAAGAAGCGTTCCCGTGGCAAGATGGGTAGCGCTCGAGCGGTCGTAGGCTTCGACGGTCAACCGGACGCCTTCCCGGGTGAGTTTGAAGACCTCCGGAAGCTGATCTTCGGGCAGGGTGAAGATGACGGTGATGGGCTGCAGCTGCGTAACGACGGGCAGGCCGGTCGTGTCAACAGCGTGAACGATGTTGCCGGCATCAACCTGGCGGAGGCCGACAATACCGTTGATGGGGGAAGCGATTTTGGTGTAGGCAAGGTTGACCTTGGCCGCCTGAATGGCAGCGCGATCGGCCTGAATGGAGCCTGCAGCCTGGCCGGAGAGGGAGATCTGGGACTGCTCACTCTCGCGGGAGACGACGCCGGCCTCACGAAGGGCAGTGTAGCGCTGGGCTTCGGCCTGAGCATTGTTGGCAGTCGCCTGGTCCTTGGCCAGCTGGCCTTCGGCCTGGGCTACTGCAGCCTGGTAGGGGCTAGGGTCGATCTCCATGAGAAGCTGGCCCTGTTTTACGGCCTGCCCTTCGCGGACGTTAACCCGCATGAGCTGGCCGTCGACCCGGGTCTTGATGGTGACGGTGTTATAGGCGGTGACGGTGCCGAGCGCGGTCAGGTAAACGGGCATGGTGCGCCGCTCGACTAGAGCAGTAAGCACGGGGGTCGGACGGTCGCCCTGCGATTCCATTAGGGCGTTATCTGCCTCTTGAGCGGCGGTGTTGCGGCGGATCTTCCAGATTGCTGCCAGGACGACAATCACAATCACGAACAGGACGAGAATCTTGCGCACGAGCCCGCCGGCATTGAAGCCAGGTTTGCCATGTTTCTCCGGACCGGGAGCCCCGAACGACGGCGGCGCTGCGTGTTCGGAACTCTGTATCTCCGTTGCGGACAGCTCTGACGGCATAGCTCGGCTTCACTCTCTAAATGTTAGTCGTGCCTGATCAATCGTTTCTGAGGAGGCTGTCGTCGACCTCTGTTATCCCGGGTCGATCTCCCTGTCAGTTCAAGAATGGATCACGTCGATCGCTTCTGGTGGCCACGCAGGTAGATTGTGAACTCAATCTTCACCTATAGATGTCAAGAGTAAATGATAATGGGGTATGCCGCTCCAACAAGCCTCCGTCGTGTCTGATGTCGTGACCGGCACTCCCCTGTGTGTTGATCTCGATGGCACGCTGGTTAAGTCGGATACGCTCTATGACTCGGTCCTGGTGATGGCGCGCCAGCATCCGGCGGCCCTGTTGCAGCTTCCGGCCTGGCTGATGCAGGGCAAGGCGGCGATGAAGCGCCACATTACGGCCGCGGTAGAGCTTGACGTGGTCCATCTGCCTTATAACCGGGAGCTGCTGCAGTACCTCGAACAGCAGCACGCCGTGGGCCGGCCGATCTATCTAGCGACGGCTGCGGACACCACATTGGCGGAGCGTGTGGCCGCCCACCTGGGGCTGTTTGCCGGCGTGCTTGCGTCCGATGGCAGCACGAATCTTGCAGGAAAGAACAAGCTTGAGGCCTTCCAGACACGCTTCGGCGACAGCTTTACGTACATCGGCAACGCGCTTCCTGATGCGTCGCTGCTGGCGAACTGCCTGGAGCCGATGGTGGCTAATCCAACGGGTGCGCTGCAGGCGGCGTTGCGCAAGGATAAGGTTACGCCCGTTCGGTCGTTCGTCGACGAGACCTCGCCGCTCAAGACGTGGCTCAGGGCGATTCGGCTGCACCAGTGGGCGAAGAACATCCTGATCTTCCTCCCCCTATTGCTGGCGCATGACTGGGCTGTGGGGCCGATTGTGGGTGCCTTGATCGCGTTCGTCAGCTTCGGGCTCTGTGCGTCGGCGACCTATATTGTGAACGACCTACTGGATCTGGAGGCAGACCGAAAGCACCTGAAGAAGCGCCGCCGCCCGTTTGCCGCGGGCAATCTTTCGGTGCTGTCCGGCATGGTGGTGGTGGCGGGCTTTCTCTTGTCGTCGCTCGCACTGGCGCTGCTGCTGCCGCACGTAGTGGCCCGGGTATCGTCCGGAACTGTGCTTGGATCGCCGTACAAGTTCCTGGTGTGGCTGGCGGTCTATGCCGTGACCACCTCGGCTTATTCCTTCAGCCTGAAGCGCATGGCGCTGGTGGATGTGATCGTGCTCTCGGGCCTGTACACCATTCGGATCCTTGCCGGGTCGGCCGCTACGGATGTCGCGGTCTCGGCGTGGCTTGGTGGTTTCAGTATCTTTTTCTTCCTGTCGCTCGCCTTTGTGAAGCGCTTTGCCGAGCTGGAAGGACTGCGCCAGCGCGAGTCGGCTCCGACGCAAATTCACGGTCGCGGCTACCATGTGTCCGATATCGAGCAGCTTCGCAGCTTCGGGTCGGCGAGTGGGTACGCCTCGGTGGTGGTGCTCACCCTATACATCTCGAACATCAGTGCGGCGGCGCTCTATGCGCACCCCAACCGGCTGTGGCTTCTGGTGCCCGTCCTGCTGCTGTGGATCAGCCGATTGTGGCTGCTTGCCTCGCGAGGGCAACTGGATGAAGATCCAGTGGTGTATGCGATCACGGACAAGCGCAGCCTGTTGATGGGCCTGCTGGTAGTGGTAATCGTCTTTATCTCGCTCTAGCTTGTCGCGGTGATGGGGCGATAGAAAACCTCTTCGAGCGGCACGGCGAACGCGTCGGCGATGCGGAAGGCAAGTTCGAGCGACGGCGTGTACTTACCGGCTTCGATTGCGATGATGGTCTGCCGCGTAGCGCCTATCTTCTCCGCGAGGCATTGCTGCGTCATCTCTCCCTGGTCGAAGCGCAGACGCCGGATGCGATTGGCGATTGCCATCTTCGTCATGGCCGAACCTCCGATCGATACATCACCAACTGTGCGCCGGTTCGCACGGCCTCGGCTCCAAACCAGGCGAATACGACCAGTACCGGGCTTGTCTCGAGCATGTGCAACCAGGCAGGCTCGAGCAGACAGGCGCCTACCCAGAGTGCAAAGATCACCATGACGAGCAGATAACCTATTTTGTACGACTTTAATTCGATCAGACGGGTTCGCTCATCAGCCGGCTCCGGCCGGGTGATTGCAGCCACTACGACCAGGTAGATGACCTGCACGATAACGATGGCAAGCGCCACGCTGAGGAGAGGCCATGGCTTCGCGCCGTGCGCCTGTCGAGCCGCATCAATAAAGTAGTAGCCGCACCCCAACAAGATGGGAAGAAACTGCCCCCAGACCAACTTCTCCTGATATTCCATTTGAAACCTCCAAGGAATGTATTAACGTACATAATGTAAGCTATAAATAACATTATGTAAGGTTAATAACAGAGCTGAGTTGGAGGGCGAATTGCGGCTCCGACGCCGAATATGGGTACCCCACCCCACATACTTATGTTGTAAAGTACAGATTACGTTGAGCTTAGAACGCACGTTTGGGGCCATTGATTGTTCTGAGC
>CAXTLS010000037.1:0-25121 GCA_964245235.1 uncultured Acidobacteriaceae bacterium | reverse complement strand
GAGCTGAATGGGTGCATGTTTGGAGGCCGACTTTGTCAAGTGCTCGACGGGCAAATGCACGTCATTAGATCCGCTTCTCGGATCATCATTTAGCCTTGCGAAGAGATGAACAACGATGAAATCCCTCAACTAGCCTCGTACGAGGAGCCGGTTCTCGACGCCGCTTTTGCCACGCTTGCGGATTCGGTCCGTGCGGCGGACACTTCCGACCACGAAGCCTTCCGGCTTCAGTGGCTGGGGCGCAAGCAGGGCCGGCTGAAGCAGATCAGTGACGCGTGGCTGAAGGCGGCCCCGGTTGACGCCAGGAAGCTGCTCGGAATTCGCTTCAACCAGTTGAAGCAGCAGATTGAGCGGGCGCTCGACACGCCTGCAACGGCTCCTGCAAGGCCGCTCGAGCAGGGGATCGATGTGAGCCTGTCTGGTCGCGTACGCAATCCGGGGATTGCGCATCCGCTGCTGAAAACCATGCAGGAGATTGTTGCGGTTTTTCATCATCTCGGCTATTCGACCAATCTTGGACCGCAGGTGGAGTCGGATTTTTACAATTTCGAGGCGTTGAATTTTCCGCCGAACCATCCGGCGAGAGATACACAGGACACGCTGGTGATTGGCGGGCAGCAGACGCGGCCGGCGCGCGAGCGGCTGCTGATGCGAACCCATACGAGCCCGGTGCAGATCCGGACGATGATCGAGCAAGGGCCGCCGGTGCGGATCGTGATTCCGGGCAAGGTGCATCGCAACGATTCAGCTGACGCGACCCACTCGCCGATCTTTCACCAGGTTGAAGGGCTCTGCGTCGACACGAACATCACCTTCTCGGACCTGAAAGGAACGCTCGACCATGCCATGAAGGCGCTCTTCGGGGCAGGGGTGAGGACGAGGTTCTTTCCGAGCTTCTTTCCGTTCACCGAGCCTTCAGCCGACGTGCAGATCTCCTGTATCTTTTGCAGCGGCAAGGGCTGCCGAAAGTGCAAATATTCCGGCTGGATCGAGCTGCTCGGCTGTGGGATGGTCGACCCGGCGGTCTTTGCGGCGGTTGATGAACAGCGGGTGGCGCAGGGCCGCGAGCCGGCCTACGACCCGGCGAAGATCACCGGGTTTGCGTTTGGGATGGGCGTTGAGCGGATCGCCATGATCCAGCATGGCATCGCCGATATCGGGCAGTTCTACAGTGGCGACATGCGGTTTTTGGAGCAGTTCGCGTAGAGGCTAGTTGGTCGTCATGCCGATGGTCTTCAGCCACTCGTCGACGCGATCCGGCCAGGTGGTTACGGGGAGGTCGGTCCGGCGGAGACCGTAGCCGTGGCCGCCCTTTGCGTAGAGGTGCATCTCGGTCGGAACGCCTGCGCCCTTAAGGGCGAGGAAGTAGGCGGTCGAGTTCTCGACATGGACCGGGTCATCTTCGGCCTGCACGATGAAGGTGGGCGGTGTGTCCTTGCTGACCGGGATATCGGGGCTGAAGGCCATGTTCTTCGCCGCGTCAGCGAGATAGCCGGGGTAGACGACCACGGCAAAATCGGGGCGGCAGCTGACCTGGTCCGCTGCGTCGATGGGCGGGTAAAGGCGATCGACGAAGTGGGTGCTGAGCGCGGCGGCGAGATGGCCGCCGGCTGAGAAGCCGAGCACGCCGATCCGCTTCGGATCAATCTTGAACTCTGCCGCGTGGGCGCGGACGAGGCCCATCGCTCGCTGCGCATCCTGCAGCGCGGCGGGGGACTTGGGGTAGGGACCCGTGTTGGGGACACGGTACTTCAAGAGGAGGCAGGTGATGCCTCTGGCAGTGAGCCAGTCGCAGACCTCCGTGCCTTCGAGGTCGATGGCGAGGATGCTGTAGCCGCCGCCGGGGTAGACGATGATGGCCGCGCCCGTACTTTTACCTTGAGGCGCGTAGAGCGTCAGGGTAGGGACGGAGACGTTGCCGAGGCGTACGAGAGGCCTGCCGGCGATCTTGTCGCTGGTGGCGGTCGAGGTGTCTTTCTCGGGGCCGGTGGTGGTGTTCGGGCCGGGTGCGCCGGCTGGCCAGAGGGTGATGACGGGATGGCTCGGGCCTGCTGGCCAGCCCCCTGGCTGCTGGGTCATTGCTGTCCCACAGAGAGCGACCGCCGCTCCGCAGAAGACCACTGACGCCAATGCGGCGAGAACCTTACGCAACTTCATACCTGCCTCCGCGAACTCGCAGCCATGATCGCTGCAGGATGCCTGCTTGCGCAAGCCGGGCAAGTACACTGGGAGACGTTCACCATGAAGATTCTCACCAAGTGGCTCCGCATCTTTGTCCCTGCGATTGCAGTGGACGACCATCAGCTTGCCGATGACCTGACCCTGCGCGGGATTGCGGTCGAAGGGGTTCATGACCTCGGCGAGGGCAATGGGCACCTGCTCGAGATGGACATCACAACGAACCGCGTCGACGCGATGAACCACTACGGCATCGCGCGGGAGGCGGCGACGATCTACGATCTGCCGCTGGAGCCACTTGATGCGGCGCTGCCTGCGGTTGCTGATGCGATGCCGTTCGCGGTGCGCATTGAGGCAGAGGTGGAGGCGCTTTGTGGGCGCTTTACGGCACAGGTTTTGCGCGACGTTCGCATCGCGCCGAGCGGCGGGATCATGGCGGAGTACTTCCAGCTGCTGGGGCAGAAGCAGATCTTGAATGCGGTGGATGCTTCGAACTTCACGCTGCTTGGTATGGGACAACCGACGCATGCGTTTGATCTGGACCGGATTGAGGGCGGCGTGGTAGTTCGGTTGGCTCGCAGGGGAGAGAAGCTGAAGCTGCTGGACGGGACGGAGCGGACGCTTGAGGCCGACGACCTGGTGATCGCGGATGAGCGGAGGCCGCTGAGCCTGGCCGGCGTGATGGGCGGCTGGGAGTCGATGATTACGGCAGAGACGAAGAACGTCCTGGTCGAGGCGGCGTGGTTCGACCCGGCGAGCATCCGGCGGAGCGCGCGGCGGCATGGTCTGCATACGGATGCTTCGCATCGGTTCGAGCGCGGGGCGGACTTCGATGCAGCGCCGGTGGCGAATGCGATGGTGTCGAAGCTGATCCTCGGGAGCGGCGGTGTACTTGCAGGGGAGTTGATCGACCTGGTCGTTCCCGAGGCGGCGCGGCGAACGGCTTCGCGCGCGTCGATCCAACTTTCGATTGCGCAGGTGCAACGGCACCTTGGAACGACGCTCGCTCCTGAGGGGATTACGAAGGAGATCGTGGCGCAGTTTCTGAGTGCGCTCGGCTGCAGCCTGACGCCTGAGACGGAAGACCTGTTCTCGGTGAAGCTGCCCAGCTGGCGGCTGGATCTCGAGCGGGAGATCGATCTGATTGAAGAGGTGGCTCGGGTTTACGGGTACAACCGGTTTGCGAATACGCTGCCGACGCCGGGGATTGTGATCGCGCAGCCGACCGCGGCGAAGGAGGCTGCGGTGCGAATGCGGCTGCTGGCGCTGGGGTACAGCGAGGCGATCTCGAGCACCTTCGCTTCGCAGGCCGATGGCGCGTTCTTCGGTGCAGCGGGTGAGGGAACGGTGGCGATGGAGAACCCGCTTTCGGAGGAGGCGACGCTGCTGCGGCCGTCGCTGGTTCCGGGAATGGTGACGATGATCGCGCACAATCTGAACCGCGATGTGAAGGATGTGCGGCTGTTTGAGCAGGGGCAGATCTTTGCCGGCAGCACGGAGACGGTTGATGAGCGTGCAAGCCTGTCGCTCGGATTGACCGGGCCGGTTGCGGCGACCTCGCTGTATGCGGCGGAGCATGCTCCGTTTTACGAGCTGAAGGGCACGGTGGAGGCGGTGCTGTCGCTGTTTGATCTGGGCGGCGAGGCGGTCGGCTTTGCGGCGGACGCGCCAGCGTGGCTCGAGCTTGGGCGCTCCGCGAGTGCGCTTCTTGGTGCGGCGGTTGTGGCTAGCTTTGGCGAACTCTCCGCGCAGCAGATGCAGCAGCGGAAGCTTCGGCAGCCGGTGTATCTGGCGGAGGTTGACCTGGCGCGGCTGTATGCTTTGCCGCTGCGCCGGGCGATGGCGCGTGAGCTTTCGCGTTTCCAGGCGGTTGAGCGCGACTTCTCGTATACGTTCCCGGATGGAACGCACTGGGAGAGGATCGCGGCGGCGATCCGCGGGCTCGGGATCGACGCACTGCAGCGGCTGACACCGGTCGAGATCTTTCGCGATCCCAGGGGCAAATCCGTTCCGGCGGGCCATTATGCGCTGCTGTTGCGCTGCGTCTTCCAGTCGAACGAGCGGACGCTGCATGAGGAGGAGCTGACGGCGTGGTGGTCGAGCATTATTGGTGCGCTGACGGCCTTGGGCGGTGTTATCCGGGCGCCGGAGTCGAGTCTTCCCACGGGCGCGAAAAGCAGCTAAGCTGGCTGCGACTGAAGATTTGCGAGTAGCGAATCGGGGTGGCGCGAATGTTGAATCAGTGCGGTGTGATTGGCTTTATTCCAGCGAAGGAAGCGGCCCGGACGCGGAACTTTTACGTTGATCTGCTCGGGCTGGAGCTGGTGAGCGAGGACAGCTTTGCGCTGGTGGTGAAGGCGAAAGGCACACCGATCCGGGTCGTGATCACGGGTGAGTTTACGCCGGCGCCGTATACGATTCTGGGCTGGGAGGTCCCGCAGATTGAGGCGGCGGCGAAGGAGCTGAGCGAGCGCGGCGTCGTCTTCGAGCGCTACGCGTACTTTGAGCAGGATACGGCCGGGATCTGGACGGCGCCGGACGGATCGCGCGTGGCCTGGTTCAAGGACCCGGACGGCAACACGCTTTCCATCTCGCAGTATGGTTAGCTCGAGAGCATCAGGGTTGAGTCCGGCTTGATGTTGCCGGCGATATCCACGGCTCAGCGATTTAGACTGGCGATATGAGTACCGCGGCGATCAGTGTTGATGAGTTCCAGGCGCTCGAGCAGAAGGTGCTTCGAGCGATCGAGATTGTGAAGCGGGAGCGCGAGGCGCGGGTTGCGGCTGAGGCTGAGGCTGCCGACCTGCGGCAGCAGCTTGCTACCCAGACTGGCGCGTCCGAGGAGACATCTTCCGCGCTGAAGGCGCTTGAGAAGGAACGGGAAGAGATTCGGCTGCGAGTTGAAAAAATGATGCAGCAGATGGATGAACTGCTCTAGATGACGACGCTTGCGGCTGGAGGCAAGGTGGACGAGACGGCGGTTGAGAGTGTGCAGGCTATAGCTTCGATCAACGTATCGATTTACGACCAGGTTTATCATCTGCGCGGCACCGATCCGGCGCACATTGAGCAGCTTGCGGCGACGGTCGATGCGAAGATGCGGGCGGTCTCGGCGCATGGAAATACGGTGGACTCGCTGCGGGTCGCAGTGCTGGCGGCGCTGAATATCGCCGATGAGCTGGCGACCTTGCGGGAGCGGTACGAGGCGCTTGCCGGGAGCGCGCAGCACAGTCAGCAGAATTTGCGGTCGCGGGCTGGAACTCTGGCCGGGATGCTGGATGAGGTGCTGGATGAGCCTCATGTGCGCCGGGCCGGTTGACCGGATTTCCCTTGTGTTCTCCGCTGCTTCAAGGAATGATGGGCTCTGCCTTTCAGCTACTCCCTTGGAGCGTCCTGATGCGTCGCCTTGCTGTCTGTCTTTTCCTTGCCTGTATTTCTGCGGGTTTTCTGATTCCCGGATTGAACGCGCAGGAGCCTGCTTCCTACAAGGCTGATCCGAAGTTCGTCGCGGCTGTTGCCGAAGCGAAGGCGCTGGTTAGCAAGCGGGACTACAGGTTTGCGATCGACGCTTACAAGAAGGCGAACAAGATTGCTGATGGTAAAGATGCGGCTTGCCTGAAGGCGCTGATGGGCCTGCAATCCGATACCGGCGATGCAAAGGCTGCGGTCGCGAGTGCGGCTGCTCTTGAGGCGATTGCGACAACGCCTGAAGCGAAGGCTGATGCTGCGGTGAGCCGGGGCATCATGCTGTACCGGCAGGCAGGTGAGAAGGCCAAACCGGAGCTGCTGCATGCTGCGGACGACTCGTTCAAGACTGCGATGATGGCCGATCCAAAGAACCCGACGGCGCACTACCTGGACGGGCAGGTGCTGGCGCGGCTGGGCGAGATGGAGGCGGCCCGCGGGCAGTTTCAGAGCTGTCTGAGCTGCATGACGCCGAAAGATCCGAGCTACGCGCGGGCGCAGCATTTTGCTGAGAGACCGGAGCTTTCGACGGCGAAGATGGCGCCGGCATTTACGGTGACCTCGCTCGATGGCACGCAGTTCAACCTGGACGCGATGAACGGCCGCGTGGTGCTGATCGACTTCTGGGCGACGTGGTGCGGACCGTGCAATGCGGAACTTCCTCATATGAAGAAAATCGCGAAGGAGTTCGCCGGGCAGCCACTGGTGATCATCAGCGTGAGCTGGGATGCGGACGAGACGAAGTGGAAGGACTTTATTGCGAAGAACGAGATGAACTGGGTCCAGTATCGCGATGCCGACCACGTCCTGAGTAAGCGTTTCGGTGTGGAGGCGATTCCGCACTACTTCACGATCGATTCGGATGGCGTGTTGACAGCCGAGATGATGGGGACGGGCTCGGACGTTGAAGGCAAGTTGAAGAAGCTGGTGGCTCGGGCGAAGGCTGCGGGTGCGGTCGCTCCGCTGACGGCCAGCGTGCGTTGAGAGTTGTGGATGAGGAACTTGCAAAGCGCGGCGGGCCTAGGTAGCATCCAACCTAGAAAACCGGCCTGCAAAGCAGGTGTGGGGAATACCGCTGGTTGAACCAACATTCATTGAACAGGGACCTAGCTCGTATACATGGCTCGGTGTGCTACGTCCGCCAGTCCGGAAAGCCTAAAGAGCCACGGCAGGGTCCCGCCGTCTTAGGACGGGTTCACCAGCGCCTCACTGCACGGCCCCGCGGGTCGGTTTTTGCATTATCTCGTCATAACCCTTCCTGTGCACGCCTCCTTTCTTCAGTTCGGACACTTTCACATTCCCTTGTACGGCGTCTGCGCGGCGCTGGGCGTGATGGCTGCGCTGACGCTGAGCCAGGTGACGGCGCGGCTGGTGCGGCTGGATGCAGGCGCGGTGTGGGATGCGGCACTGGCGATGGTGGCGGCGGCATTTCTGATCTCGCGGGCGCTGCTGGTTGCGGGCAGCTGGCGGAGCTTTCTTGAGGCACCCTTGCTGGTGTTGGCGCTGCCGTCGCTGAACGACACGGGCGTCGTGCTGACGGCGATCTTCATGGTGTTCTATCTACGGTGGAAGCGGCTGCCGCTGCTTGGCTTTCTGGATGCGATGGCTCCGTGTTTCGCGCTGGTCTGGGCGTTCCTGAGCCTGGGCGAGATGGTGGCGGGAACGCGGGACGGGATGCCGACCGGCTTCCTGCTTGGGGTGCGCGATGGTGCGGCCGGCAGGGTGCAGCCGGTTGAGTTCTACACGCTGGTGGTGGCGTTGATGCTGTGCGGCGTACTGATCCGCTGGCTGCCGAAGCACAAGGTTGCGGGGCTCGGTTGCGGGCTCGGGCTGGTGCTTGCGGGGGCGGCGATGTTCCTGCTGGACTTTCTGCGGGTGCCGTCGGTGCTGTTCGTGGCTGCTATGCTCGACCCAGTGCAGTGGCTGGGCCTGACGATGATGGTGATGGGGCTGGCGCTGTATATTGCGCTGCCTGCGACGGTGCCGGCTGCGACGGAGAAGGAAATAACGCATGCCGTCTAAGAACATGCTCCCGAAGGGCCAGCGGCACCACTCGGTGCGGGCCGAGTATCGGGCGACGCGGGGTGCGGAGGATGCGCCTGAGATCGTGGTGCCGGTGCTCGACTTCGAGGACGAGGATGACTCGCATGTCGAGGACGGGGTGCGCAGCTTTACGGCCGATCCGGCGGCGGCGGGGCTGCGGCTGGATCAATATCTTGCCCAGGCGATTCCGGATATCAGCCGGGCGCGGGTGCAGCTTCTGATCGAGGCCGGGCAGGTGCGAGTGGACGGCAGCCCGGCCAAGCCGAAGCAGAAGCTGAAGGGCGGCGAAGCGATCGAAATTGAAGGCGAGCCGCACCCGGAGCCGCTGCATGCGGTGCCGGAGGAGATACCGCTCGACATCCTGTTCGAGGACAAGTACCTGGCGGTGGTGAACAAGCCGGCGGGCATGATGGTGCATGCGGGGGCGGGGACGACGGACGATGAGCGCAACCGGGGAACGCTGGTGAATGCGCTGCTCTTCCACATGGGCGCGGGCAAGCTGTCGGACGTGAGCGGTGAGCTGCGGCCGGGGATCGTGCATCGGCTGGACAAGCAGACGAGCGGCGCGATCCTGGTGGCGAAGGACGACAGCACGCACCGGAAGCTGGGCGAGATGTTCTCGCGGCGCATGGTGCAGAAGACATACATCGCGCTGGCGCACGGCCGGATTGCGAAGGACCTGACGACGATTACGCTGCCGATCAGCCGGGATGTAATTCGGCGGACGCGGATGACGACGCGGCGGGCGGACGGGCGGACGGCGGTCTCGCATGTGCAGGTTCTGGAGCGGCTGGCGACACCATTTGGCGCGTTTACGCTGGTCGAGGTGCGGATCGAGACCGGGCGGACGCACCAGATCCGGGTACATCTGCAGTCGATGGGACATCCGGTGGTGGGCGATACGCTGTACGGCGCGCCGCGGGTGATTCGGCCGGAGGCTGGAGGCGAGGGAATGGAGCTGCCGCGGAACTTTCTGCATGCGGCGCGGCTGGCGTTTACGCACCCGAAGACGGGCAAGGGGATGGAGATGGAGGCGCCGTTGCCGGAGGAGTTAATGAGCTTTCTGGCGGCGCTGCGCACGCCGGTTGATCTGGTTGAGTAGAATCGACGCAGTGATCGATCTTGTAGTCTTCTTCCGTGCTGTACGGGGCCTTGCTGGCCTGGCTCTTGTTCTCAACCTGGGTTCCGCGGTTGTTTCGGCGCAGCCGCCGCCGGTTCCGCAGAATGCGCCGACGACACAGGTTCCTGCCACTGCTCCGGTTCCAGCGCTGCCGTCGGAGCCTGGCGCGCCGAGCACAGCGCCTGCTCCGGCAACGCCGGCAGCTGGGCAGCAGCCTGAGGCGACGCCTTCTTCCGATCAGCCGATCACGACGATTCGGGTGCAGGCGAATGAAGTGAACCTGATCTTTACCGTGACGGACAAGAAGGGCCGGTTTATTACCGGGCTGCAGCGACAGAACTTCGGGCTGCTGGACGATGGCAAGCCGCCGGTTTCGGTATTGCGGTTTACGCAGCAGACGGATCTGCCGCTGCGGGTCGGGATCATGCTCGATACGAGCAGCTCGATTCGGCAGCGATTCCAGTTCGAGCAGGACTCGGCGGTCGAGTTCTTTCTGCAGGTGCTGCATCGGGACGATCGGGCCTTTATTGAGGGCTTCGATATCCAGACGGATGTGGAGCAGGGCTTTACGAACAATATCGACCTGTTGAACCAGGGGATTCACAAGCTGCGGCCGGGCGGCGGGACGGCGATGTACGACGCGCTGTACAAGACGTGCCGGGACCAGATGCTGACGTTGCAGGAGCGGGGCGCGGTGCGAAAGGCGCTGATCCTAGTCTCGGACGGCGATGATAACTACAGCCGGGCGCTCGAGAGTGAAGCGATCAAGATGTGCCAGCGCGCGGAGACGATCGTGTATGCGATCTCGACCAACGTGAGCCCGAGTAAAGACAAGGGCGACGATGTGCTGCGCGAGATCGCCGAGGCGACCGGCGGCCAGGCATTTTATCCGGTAAAGATCGAGGACGTAGCGCTCGGCTTCCGCAACATCGAGGAGGAGCTGCGCAGCCAGTATTCGCTCGAGTATCGGCCGGCAGACTTCAAGCGGGACGGCGCGTTCCGGACGATCTATCTGCAGGCGGTCGATCCGCGGTACAAGGTGCGGGCGCGCAAGGGATACTTTGCGCCCCGTCCTGAGTAGCTAGTCGTGCTAAAGAAATTTAGGTAAAACTTCGGGATGTTTTATGTGTCTAACGTTGCAGGGGATTACACCGATGAACCTGCGTGCGTACCTTCTTAGCCTGACTTTGCTTGCTGCTGTTCCAGTTTCTGGCGTGGCGCAGCCGGGGCCGCCGATTGGGCTGACGCAGGACTTCAGCGCGCTGGCGGACCAGCCGGCGACGCATACTTCGTTCAGCTTTGACCGGTCGCTGATGCAGATTGCGCAGAACCTGCTGCAGAACAACGGGATGGATGCGCAGCGAGCGGCGGCGGCGCTGACCGGCATCTCGGTCGACACGTACCACTACCAGCAGCCGGCATTTTATACGCCGGAGGTGATGGGCTCGATCATTGAGACGTACCACGCGGCGGGCTGGCGGCACCTTGTGAACGGGAATCAGACGCCGGCCAATTCAGCCCAGCCACACACGACGCTGACCGATCTGTGGCTACACTTCAACGGGGCCGATGTGGATGACCTGATGGTGCTGATCCGGGCGCCGCGGGATATGAACGTGATCCAGGTGACGGGCGATCTGCGGCCGCTGGACTTGCTGCATTTGAGCGGACACTTCGGGATTCCGAAGGTGGACCCGAATGCAATCATGGTGCCGGCACCGCGGTAGCTACCCCCCCCATACAAACGGCTAAATTCCCTGGAATGAGAGAGCAACAGGCGATTTGCTTTCAAAATACTGATATCGCTTGGCTTACGTCTAAAATCCTCATTCCATTGCACTTAGCTCGAGGGTCAAAGCGAAGGTGCGAGCCGATATTTCTGCTCTACTTCCATTATAGAAGATTGGGTAGATCTACTATGCCAACTTTCTTTTGCGCGAAAAGACGCATGCCTATTGGAGTTTCGCGCTTTTTGGGTGGTCTGGGGGCTTGACAGGATCCGGCCGGGCTACCAGCCGTAGAGTTCTACCTGGCGGAGGAGCTTGAGTTTGCGGTCGGGCGGGAGGAAGCTGGCCTCGATGGAGTTGGCGGCGAGCTCGCGCATCTGGTCGAGGGTGAAGCCGTAGGTCTGGTAAGCGAGGAGGTATTCCTCGAGCAGGTTGGAGCCGAACATGGGTGGGTCGTCGGAGTTGAGGGTGACCATGAGGCCAGCGTCGAAGTAGCTTTTGACGGGGTGGTCGGCGAGCGAGGGGCAGGAGCCGGTGCGGAGATTGCTGGTGACATTGAGCTCGAGGGGGATTTGGCGCTCGGCTAGAACTTCGAGGAGCTCGGTATCATGCTGGGCGGCGAGGGCGTGGCCGATGCGTTCGGCGCCGATGTTGAGGGCGGCCCAGATGCTAGCGGGGCCTTCGACGGGGCCGGTGGACTCGCCGGCGTGGGCGAGGAGATGGAGGCCGGCGGCTTTGGCTTCAGTGTAGAGCTCGCGGAAGAGGTCGGCGGGGCCGCCGGTTTCATCGCCACCGATGCCGATACCGATGATGCTGGGGTACTGGGCGCGCATGGTGGCGGCCTTGCGAAAGACGCGGGCTGCCTCTTCGACGCCAAAGTGGCGTACGGCGTCGATGATCCAGAGGACGGTGGTGCCGGTCTCGGCTTCGGCCTGGAGGCGGCCGCGCTCGATGGCGGCGGTTACCTCGTCGACGTCGAGGCGGGCGAATCGATAGAGGATGCCGTAGGAGATGTAGACCTCGGCGTGGACGACGCCCTGGGCGGCGAGGGCACAGACCATGTTGTAGGTGATGAGCTCGTAGTCTGCGGGGCTGTGGAGGCGATGGGTGACGGCTTTGAAGGAGAGCAGGAAGGTGGGGAAGTCGGTGTATTGGTAGAGCTGGCGGGCGGCCTCGAGGGTGAGCGGGACGGGGTCGTTGCGGTGGGAGAGGGCGACGAGGGTCTCGGGGGTGATGGTGCCTTCGAGGTGGAGGTGGAGCTCGGCCTTGGGGAGGCCCTGGAGCCAGGTTCTAGGGTCGATCTCGTGGGACGGCTGTAGGGACTTACGGGCCATTGGGTTAGTGTACTGGGCAGGCGGCGATTGTTCCTGCTGGAGGATAGAAGTTGACTAGACTGGATCGACGAAACTTGTGAGTCTGAGCGAACTCAAAGCCAACTTTTCGCAACTGGTGGAGATGGCTGCGCAAGGCGAATCCTTCCTCATTACGAAGCATGGAAAGCCGATCGCGAAGGTGGTCGCTGCAGATGCATCGGCGCAGACGATTGCGCCTTCTGCTGGGCAGTAAGGCTGCGGAAGGTCGCTGTTCTGAAGAGCCGTTTGGCAATTGAAGAGCGTCGATGCGATGGTGTCTGACTAGGAGTCAGGCGGCACTGTATAGAACGGAGCTTCATGTTCCCGCCAAGCTTTTACCAAATCAGAAGGCAAGAACACGTACTTGAGAACAGCATCAAGAATCTCTGGATGCATGTGGAGGGGAGCGTTTCTCACCTGCCAGATAGTCCTCATCCTGACTGATTTCTTATGGTTGACGCCCAGAAAGCCATTGTTTACCAAGAGAGCAGTTCGAGCAGGATTATTTTTCGAAGAGGCGATCTTCTCTAGTTGTCCGCCTGCTATTTGGTATCGAGGAGCAATCTTTCCTTGCTCAAGATTCAACTGTCTTGGGCCAAGCTCCAGAGTGCAGAACCGTCGCAACTCCCATACGAGACGATCTAGATTTATAACGTCTCGGCTCGTCGTAGAAGTTGAGACTTCGAGATAGCGGTACTGACCAACTTCATTAATGTGTTCAATAAAATTGAGCGAAGCGGGCTTGAGGTCGAGCGACACTTTGCCAGATCCTTCCAACTTCGCTAATGCGGCCGCTAGATCATGCCGAACCTGCTTAGCTGGGATCCGATTCAAAAGAAGGATACATTTTAGGTATTTTTCTATTGCTTGTTGACTCTGCCAAAGGGAGGGGTACGAAAGGCCGGCACGATATGACATCCTTGCCGTGATGTAGTCCTCGTCAGCCATGTCCCTGAACGATCGAATTGCAAAATCATTCACGAGTTGCTCGCGCGTGATCTCCAAGGAATGATCAACGTCCATGATTAGTCAAGAAGCTTTGTAGAATTCGCTGCGCTTGCGGCTGTAGAAGAAGTAGACGAAGAGGCCGATGATGAGCCAGATGAAGAAGCGCAGCCAGGTTTTGGCTGGCAGACCGGCCATGAGCAGGACGCAGAAGGCGACCGAGAGGACGGGGATGAGGTGGCCGAAGGGGACACGGAAGCTGCGGGGGCGGTCGGGTTGCTTGATGCGGAGGACGATGACGCCAATCGAGACGAGGGCGAAGGCGAAAAGGGTACCGATGTTCGACATTTCGGCGAAGGTGCCTACGTCGAAGAGACCCGCGGGGATGGCGACCAGGATGCCGGCGACCCAGGTGGCGAAGGCGGGGGTGCGGAACTTCGGGTGGACGCGGGAGAAGGCTGAGGGCAGGAGGCGGTCGCGGCTCATGGCGAACCAGACGCGGGCCTGGCCGAGCTGGAAGACGAGGATGGAGGAGACCATGCCGATGATTGCGCCGAGCAGGACGGCGAGACGGACGTAATGGAGGCGGTGAGCGCCGGGGAGCATGGAGACGCGCTTGAGGGCGTTGACGACGGGCGCGCCGTCGCCGGCTACCGTGTTCCAGGGGACGAGGCCGGTGAGGACGAGGCTAACGCCGATGTAGAGGATGGTGCAGATGACGAGGGTGGCGATGATGCCGATGGGGACGTCGCGCTGCGGGTTTTTACACTCTTCGCTGGCGGTCGAGACGGAGTCAAAGCCGATGTAGGTGAAGAAGATGATGGAGCCGCCGGCGAGGATGCCGCTGAAGCCGTTGGGGGAGAAGGGGACGTAGTTGCCGGGGTGGATGAAGCTGATGCCGAAGAAGATGAAGATAAGTATGGCGGTGATCTTGATGAGCACCATGATGTTGTTGGTCTCGGCGGACTCGCGGATGCCGCGGACGAGGACGACGGTGAGTAAAAGCACGATGAGGAAGGCGGGGATGTTGAAGCCGGGGTGCCAGCCGGTGGCGTAGATGTCGCGGCCCTGGAGATCCTGGAGGCCGAGGGGCAGGTAGGCGGGCGAGAGCCATTTGGGGGAGAGATGGAGGCCGAGCCAGTCTAAAAGATCCACTACGTGGGCCGCGAACCCTACACTGACGCTCATGTTCGAGAAGGCGTACTCGAGGATGAGGTCCCAGCCGATGATCCAGGCGACGAGTTCACCTAGCGTCGCGTAGGTGTAGGTGTAGGCGGAGCCGGCGATGGGGATCATGCTGGCGAGCTCGGCGTAGCAGAGGCCGGTGAGGGCGCAGACGACGGCGACGACGATGAGCGAGATGGCGAGGGCGGGACCGGCGCCGGGGCGGCCGGCTACGGCTCCGTGGTGGAGGAGTAGGTCGATTACGGGGGAGTCGGCCCATTTGGCGAGGGCGGCGGGGTTGCCGCCGATGGCGGTGCCGATGACGGTGAAGATGCCCGAGCCGATGACGGCGCCGACGCCAAGGCCGGTGAGCGAGACCGGGCCGAGGGTTTTTTTGAGTGCGTGCTCCGGCCGCTCCGATTCGTGGATCAGCTTGTCGATGGATTTGGTTGCAAAGATCTGCCTGCCCAGTGCGCGTGCTCCTCAAACAAGGTGTGTGTTGGGGAAGTCCTATGCGTACTATCGCTTACTGACTGGAAAGGCACAACTTATTTCCAATTTTGGAGCCTGGTCGCTTGCTCCGGCATCGGGTGCGATGCCGGAGGTGCGGTTAGCGCTTGCTGGTACCGCGGGCGGCCTTTTTGATCTTGGCCTTGTTTTCGCCGCGGGCACCGGTGCGGGGCGCCTTGGGTGGTGCAGCCTTACGTGCGGCGCGCTTGATCTTCTTACGCTCCAGGGTATCGGTGATGCTCTTGGTATTTGCCATGGGTCACTGCCAAACTTTCTATTGAAGAGTAAACAAAGTGTCTTGTCTCTGAGGTGTAGCGGGGGCGCGTTACAGCTTTTCGAGCTGAGCGAACTTCTCTACCAGCTTCTTCACGCCGTGCTGTTGAAATTGTACTGTAATCTTGGCGTCCTCTCCGTCGCCTTCGCGCTGAAAGACGGTGCCTTCGCCATATTTCGGGTGGCGGACGCGGGCTCCCTTCTTGAGGCCGGTCTTGCCGGTGGGCTCGGGGACGGGGAGTTTGGGGCGGGTGATTTTTTGACTGCGGGCGGCGAAGAAGCTGGCGATGTTGTCGATGGAGCCGGTGGCGTTGATGGATTTGGAGCCGGCGGCGATGCCGGTGGTGGAGAACTTGTTGCCGTTGGGTGCGGTCGTGACGGCGGTTTGATCCTCATCTTCGTAGCTGTAGTGGCGGTCGCCTGTTTCGGCGGCGTCGCGGCCGTAGCGATTTTTCTGCGGGTAGGGAGTGGCGTAAGAAGAGCCGGAGAACTGGGAACGTGCGGGCGGGCTGCCGAGGTCTTCAATGAGGTGGCTGGGGACCTCTTCGAGGAAGCGGGAGGCGATACTGGCCTCGGGCATATCGGAGCCGTAGCGGCGGCGGTAACGGGCGCGGGTGATGACGAGGGTGTCCATGGCGCGAGTCATGCCGACGTAGCAGAGGCGGCGTTCTTCTTCAAGGCCGGTGGGGTCGGTGAGGGTGCGGGAGTGGGGGAAGAGGCCTTCTTCCATGCCGGTGAGGAAGACGAGGGGAAACTCGAGGCCTTTGGCGGCGTGGAGGGTCATGAGGGTGACGCGGGCGTCTTCGCTGTAGGAGTCGGCGTCCGAGACGAGGGCGGCGTGGTCGAGGAACTCGGCGAGGGTCTCGCCGCGCTCCTGGGCGTCCTGGGCGGCGTTGGCGAGCTCTTTCAGGTTCTCGATGCGGGAGAAGGACTCGGGGGTGGCTTCAGCTTCGAGGGCGCGGATGTAGCCGCTGCGGTCGTTGAGGAACTTGATGAGCTCGGGGAGGGTGGCCGCATCGCCCGGCTTGCGGAAGGCGGGCGCGGTGTCCATGAGGATCTCGGTGGCGCGGTCGGGGGTGGTGTGTGCGGAGCGTTTGAGGACTACGGGGGCAAAGGGATTGAAGCTGGTTGCGTCCTCTTCTTCGTCGTCTGCTTCTATGCCGTGGGCGGCTGCGGAGTCGGTGGCGTTTTCGGGGGTGATGGTGGAGATCTCTTCGCTGGGTCCGAAATCGAAGCCGAAGTTGAAGCTGGTGTCAAAGGAGGTGCTGGCGTCGTTTGTAGCGGTGACGGTGGCGAATTCATCCGGGTCGAAGGTGATGTCTTCGGAGGGGTTGTCCGATGGCTCGTCGGTGGGGGAGGAGAATGCGGGGGTCCCGCTGCGGCGCAAGGACGCGCCTTCGGTGGGGATGAAGTCTGTCGCTGGAGCGAGATCGTCGGTGAGGTGGTCGGCGAAGCCTGGGCCAAGCATGGCGCGGGCGTCGGTGATGAGGCGGCGGAAGCCTTCGAGGGCGATGAGTGCGCGTTGCGGTAGCAATTTATCTTCGATGGCGCGGGCGATGGCGTCCCAGCTGCTCATGCCGCTGGTGAGGGCCATGCGCTCGATGGTCTCCATGGTGGTCTTGCCGATGCCGCGAGGCGGGGAGTTGACCGTGCGCGAGAGGGCGACGGAATCATGCGGGTTCTGGACGAGCTTGAGATAGCTGAGGATGTCTTTGACTTCGGCGCGGTCGTAGAAGGAGAAGCCGCCGACCATGTGGTATTGGACCTGGTAGCGGCGGAGGGCTTCTTCGACGAGGCGTGACTGCGAGTTGGTGCGATAGAGGACGGCGCAGCGGGGAAGGTCTTCGGTCTGGCCGGCGGCGCGGAGATATTTGTTGATGCGATCGGCGATGAAGAGAGCTTCGTTCTCGCCATCGGGGGCCTCGTAGTAGCCGATCAAGCTACCACCCTCGCGGGTGGTGAAGAGGTTCTTGCCCTTGCGCTGCTTGTTGTGGGCGACGACGGCGGAGGCGCCTTCGAGGATCATCTGGGTGGAGCGGTAGTTCTGCTCGAGGCGGATGGTGCGGACCTCGGGGAAGTCCTGCTCGAACTCGAGAATGTTCTTGATGTCGGCGCCGCGCCAGCTGTAAATGGACTGGTCTTCGTCGCCGACGACGCAGACGTTGTGATGGCTGCCGGCGAGCAGCTTCATGAGCTCGTACTGAGGGCGGTTGGTGTCCTGGTACTCGTCGATCATGACGTACTGGTAGCGGCGGTTATATTTCTCGCGGACCTCGGCGAAGGATTTGAGAAGGCGGACGGTCTCGAGGAGCAGGTCGTCGAAGTCGAGGGCGTTGGCCTTGAAGAGCTCCTTGCGATAGATCTCGAAGATGTGGGCTATCTTTTCTTCGAGCGGATTGGTGGAGGCGAGGAAGTACTCCTGCGGGTCGATCATGTGGTTTTTGGCCCAGGAGATACGACCGAGGGCGACGCGCGGTTTGAGCTGCTTGTCGTCGATGGCGAGGCGCTTGAGGGCCTGCTTGACGACGGCCTGCTGATCGGTTTCGTCGTAGATGGCGAAGCTCTTGGTGAGGCCAACGCCGTTGACCTTCATGGCTTCGATATCGCGGCGGAGGACGCGCACGCAGAAGCTGTGGAAGGTGGAGAGGGTGGGGCGGGCGAGGGAGCTGTGGCCGAGGATCTTTTCGACGCGCTCGGCCATCTCCTTGGCGGCCTTGTTGGTGAAGGTGACGGCGAGGATGGAGTCGGCGGCGACATTGCGCTCTTCGATGAGATAGGCGATGCGGTGGGTGATGACGCGGGTTTTACCGGAGCCGGCGCCGGCGAGCAGGAGGACAGGACCGTCGACGGCCTGGATGCCTTCCTGCTGCTGCGGATTCATGTTTTCGAGAAGGTGATGCACAACACTATTTTATCGTCTTGGGGCATCTGCTTGTGGATTGCAGAGCACATGCCCGTTCTGGAAATAATTGATGACCGGGTGATGTATGCTTGCTGCGCCATGGAAGCCAAAGCATTGACGCCGATCCTGAACGTGTCTGATCTTGCGGGCACGGTTGCGTGGTTTGAGAAGTGGGGATGGACGAAGTTGTGGGAGTGGGGAACGCCTCCTACATTTGGCGCGGTTGGATCGGGAAGGGAAGTCAGCATCTTCCTTTGTCAGGGGGCGCAGGGGGGCCGCGGCCGCGGTGCGAACACCACAACGTTTCAGCATGACGGAGACGAAGAGGGTGACAAGGGCGTCTGGATGTCGGTCTGGGTGGACGACGTGGACGAGATGCACAGGCAGTGCGTAGCTGCCGGGCTTGAGATTACGTTTCCGCCGACCAATATGCCGTGGAGAGCCCGCGAGATGCACCTGCGTCATCCGGATGGCCACGTGTTCCGTGTGAGCCGCGGCCTTGCAGACTGACAAATAGAAAGTAACTTCGGTAGTTCGTCAGTCTTTTTTTGTATCTGACTACTTGCTTGTTTGGACTCTACTTAATTTGTTGCGGATTCGTAAGCAGTTGCCGGTTATGCGAGAGCGTTGTTGTTCGTGATGATAGCCGGATGATTCATGAGAATGTCACGGCAATTCTACGGAACCTGCGTCCAACAAGCTGCGTACGTAACTGCAACGACGAGCTTCCTGAACCATGGCAGAGAGTTCCCGTCGCAATAACGAAGTATCGGGAGCTGTGATGACTGTGAAGATGATGAAGGTCCGTAATGTCGTGGCTATCTCTGTTGCCCTTGCCGGGCTGAGTGCGTCGAGTGTTCTCCATGCTGCGCCGCTGGCTGCTGCTGTGCCGGTGCATGCGATGTTTGCGAAGACGAAGATGGTGAAGTTTACGCTGCGCAACGACTCCGGCCAGCCGCTGGAGTTGAAGGTGGGTGAGAACTTGATGACACTCGATGCCGGGAAGACGGTGGAGTTGAAGATCCCGGTTGGAACACGCGTGGTAGCAAATGCGGCGACGGCGACGCATCCTGCAGGATCGCTGCTGGCGGAGGCTTCGCCGGAGCTTGATTCTGTCACGATCGGCATCAAGTAACTGTTCTAGTTACATAGCGGTTTGAAGACCATTTGTGCGGATCGTCCTTGGGGAAGGACGGTCCGCATGATGGTCGGTAGCGTCTTAATGTGTGAGCGCCGTGTGGCCTTGCGGCAGGAGAGTAGCGATGCCACCCCAGAGAGCAAGGCGGGCGGTGAGTGCGGCGGCTGCGGCTTCGGTGGCTTGCTGCCACTTGAGAGGATCGGTGCCGCAGAGCTCGCTGACCATGCGGAGGGCCATGGGGCCATGCTCTTCGCCGTCGACTTCGATGTGGCGCTCCATGTACCAGCGCATGGTGGAGAGCTTGCCGCCGAGCATCTGGTCCTGATCGCGGAGGAAGCCGCGGAACATGTCGGGAATGAGGTCTTCGCGCCCGAAGGTGAAGGCGGCAGCGATGGCGTGGAGCCTGCCGGCTTCGATGATGGCGAAGGTGGATTGGACGAAGCGCCGGGCGGGCTCGGGCGCATTGCAGGCGCCGAGGGCGCGGGGCCACGAGGTGCCGCGGATGATGGCGGCGAGGAAGGTGTCGATGGCGGTGGTGTCGGCGCCGCACTGCTGCATGGCGAGGCGGTAAAGCTCGAAGTGGCTGATAGGTTGACCTTCGAAGAGGTCGCTCTCTTCGCCGAAGACGATCTCGTTGATGAGGCGGCGGCTTTCGGGACGGGCACTTGGGGTCCAGGGAACTTCGACCGAAGTGAGGCTGCGCTGGAGAGTCTTGAGCAGGCACATGAAATCCCAGACGGCGAAGACATGCGACTCCATGAAGGTGCGGAGGTCGTCGATGGTGTGGAAGCTGCGATAGAGCGGGTGATGCGCGAGCTGCTGGGTGAGGGGTAGGATGCGGTCTTCGAGGGCCTGTAGCTGGGGCTCTTTCATCGTTTAACTCCCGGGGGTACACAGGCGGCGCACTGGCAGACGCGGCGCAGGTAGTCCCACGAATAGATGCCGCTCTCGTGGCCGTCGTTCCACTTGAAGCGCAGGGCGTACTTGCCGACGGGCGTGACTTCAACAGGACGGGGCGGGGCTTCGTACAGGGGCAACAGGGTGCTGGGCCGGGGCTTGGGGATGCCGGGGGCGCGGTCGCTCCTTTCGCGCTCGTCGTGGCAGGTGGCGCAGGGACAGGCGTGGCGAAGCCAAGCGAAGTTCCAGGCGCTGCGATGGCCGTCGCGCCAGTCGATCTCAACACCGGTGCCTTCGGTCTTGAGGACGCGGACCTTCTGCGGGGTGACGGCGTCAGTGGGGAGTTTCTCTTTGGCGTCGTAGAGGGTGGCGCGCTGCGCTTCACGCTCGCTGACGATACGGATTCCTTCGTGGCTCATGGTGGCCTGATTCCTAAGTGATTTCTGCTAAGGGCTTCTATAGAAGAAGTAAGCGGCCATAATGCAGCCGGTGACGACGACGATGGTGCGGAGCGCGTTGGCGTTCATGCGACGGGCGTAGATGGCGCCGAGATAGCCGCCGAGTGCGGCGAAGATCATGGAAATGAGGCAGTAGTGCCAGAGGACGGCGCCCGAGACGATGAAGGTGAGGACGGCGCAGAGGTTCGACAGGCAGGCAGCGAGAACTTTGAGCGAATTGAGCTGGTGCATCTCTTCGACTCCGAAAAGGGCGAGGGCGCTCATGATGAGGAAGCCGGCGCCGGCGCCGAAGTAGCCGATGTAGAAGCAGACGGGGAGCAGGATGCAGAAGAGCGGCAGGAGGTTCGGGGTCTTCTGTGGGTGATGTTGCGCTGAGCGGGAGCGGAGCCAGCGGGAGAGCGGGCCGCTGATGCCGAAGAGCAAGGAGGCGCTGAGCAGCATCCAGGGGAGGATGTGCAGGAAGGTGACCTGGCGGGTGTGGAGCAGGACGACGGCTCCGCTGATGCCGCCGAGGATGGACGTGAGGAGGACGGTGGGGAGGAGATCGCGGCGCAGATCGGCGCGGAGCCTGGCGACGGAGGCGAGTTGGCCGGGCCAGAGAGC
Source organism: uncultured Acidobacteriaceae bacterium (assembly GCA_964245235.1). Taxonomy (GTDB): domain Bacteria; phylum Acidobacteriota; class Terriglobia; order Terriglobales; family Acidobacteriaceae; genus Edaphobacter. The sequence continues at coordinate 4,346 of CAXTLS010000037.1, read as the reverse complement.
TACGGTGTTGGTGGCGTTGGCGGCGATAGGGAGTACGCCCAGGGCCATCATGGCGGGAAAGGAGACGAAGGAGCCGCCGCCGGCCATGGCATTCATGATCCCGGCAATGAAGGACGCCGTGATGAGCCAGGCGAACTTCCAGTGCGTGCTGAGAGCGGGATGCATGCTCACTTCATTGTATGGGTTTGGGAAACGGACATAGACGGACCGCGGATTGCACGGATGAACGAGATGAAGAACAGATGAAGAACAAGGCTCACTGCGGATTGAAAGACAAGGATCAGATTGCTTTGTTTTTAGTCCGCGTTCATCCGTGATGATCCGTAGTCGATTGGAAGTTCAGGGGTGGCGGCTATGAGCTGGCGGGTGTAGGGGTTGGTGGGGGCGGTGCAGACCTGTTCGGTGGGGCCGAGTTCGACGAGCTGGCCGCGATGGAGGACGGCGATGCGGTCGCAGAAGTAGCGGACGAGCGGCATGGAGTGCGAGATGAAGAGGTAGGTGAGGCCGTACTGGCGCTGGAGGTCGCGGAGGAGGTTGATGACCTGGGCGCCGACGTTGACGTCGAGAGCGCTGACGGGTTCGTCGAGGATAAGGAAGCGCGGGCGCAGGGCGAGGGCGCGGGCGATGTTGATGCGCTGGCGTTGGCCGCCGGAGAACTGGTGCGGGTAGCGGGTGAGCGCGGCGCTGTCGAGGCCGACGGCGGTAAGGAGTTCGTGGAGGCGGGAAGGCTCGAGCGGCTCGCGATGGATGGCGAAAGGCTCGGCGAGGATCTGGCGAACGCTCATGCGCGGGTTAAGGGCGGCGTAGGGGTCCTGAAAGACGATCTGCATCTGGCGACGGAGGCTGCGCAGGTGGCGGCGGGTGGCGGCGAGAAGGTCTTCGCCATTAAGGTGGATGGAGCCGGCAGTGGGTTCGGTGAGGCGGAGGAGCATGCGGCTGATGGTGCTTTTGCCGGAGCCGGACTCGCCGACGAGGCCGAGGGTTTCGCCGGTGTGGATGGCGAAGGAGACGTTATCGACGACGCGTGTGGTGCCGCGGTCGCCGGTGTACTCCTTGACCAGTCCGTGTGCCTGGAGGAGGATGTCTCGGTTCGATGATTCCTCCGGCTGCATAGGCGGATGGTAGCACCGGGGACGTGTGGGGACGGGCTTGCTACTGATCGGACTGGTTGACGAAGGCTGCGGGTTTAGTGAGGTCGGTAGGTTTGGCAGGATCTGCGGGTGTGACGGGTGCGGGGGGTTCGGCTACGAGTTCTGCTGATTTGGCTGGGCTCTCCTGCGGCTGGGTGAGATGCGTGGCGGGAAGGCTTGCCTCGTAGCTTGCGTTGAGCTCGCCGAAGGACTTGACGTGGATGACATCCTGGCGGAAGCCGCGATGCATGAAGCCGGGCTCGTCGGTGATGAGGTAGCAGGCACCGAAGGCGGCGTAGATGATGGGCTGGTAGATGAGGAGGGGAATGGCATACTTCGCGTCGGTGATGGCGGCTTCGCAGATGCCCTTGGTGGGCCCGTCATGAAAGCGGCCGGAGGCGGTGAGCCGGGAGATGTAATAGACGCGCATCTGCAGACTCGGCGTGCTGCGGCCCAGTTTGTAGAAGCGGTTGGCGACACCGTGCGGGGTGCTGATGCCGAAGTCGAGCAGGAGCTTGCGGGCGAAGACTTTGGGGAAGTAGAGGCTGAGAACCTGGCGGGCAAAGTCCGAGCAGTTGCTGGAAAGGGTGGTGTAGCGGAAGGTGCTGCGATCCTGCTGAATGCGGCTGAGCACGGAGGCGTCCTGCTCGGGCGTGGTCTGGATGCGGAGTACGTAGGCACCGCGATGATTGAGGCGGCCGATGTACTTGCGGCCGTAGCTGACGGGGAGGTCGGGGTAGGTGGCTCCCATGGCTTCCGACCAGGCGTCGCGCTCGGGCACGTTGGGCGTGCCTTCCAGATAGAGCTGTGCGGGAATGGCCGCCCAGCCACGATTGAGCCAGTAGGACGTGCTGCTGAGGACGACGCCGGAGCCGCCCTGGCATGGCGTGACCAGGCCCTGGGTGCCTACGCAGGCATTGCTGATCCAGATGGCGAGGTGACCGGAGTCGCTGAAGAAGCCCTTGTAGCCTGCGGGATCTTCGACAAAGAGCGCCACATCGGCACGACAGGTACTTGCAGCGAGGATGAAAAGGAACAGGAGCGACAGTATTGAGAGTTTTGGTTTGTTCATTGCTGGGTGTTGGAGGGCGCAACGATCCAACACCCATGCGGTGCTTAGACGCGGATGGTTGGCGGAAGTTGCGTGCTGTGATGCGGGGTCTTGGAGAGTGTGGCTGCCGGGTGGTGGTGGCGTGATGCGACGAGATTCGGCGGCGCGGGGAGATGCAGGTCCATCGATTCAGGTCTCGTGGTGAGGCTGCGAACGATTGCTCAGAGTCATGATCGTTTGCCGGGTAATCGAAGAGAACAGGCACCGGCAAAGACGAAATGCGAGGGTCACTCTGCTGCGGGCGCAAGTGCGACGCCTTCGGTCGAGATGGCGGAGATTTTGGGTGTGGTTTGTGCGCCTAGGCGAGCTTCGGGTGCTGGTGGTGGAAGCCAGTGTGCTCCTGATAGGCGCGGGTGAAGGCGGCCAGGCGGGCATCGCTGTAGAGGGCGCCGAGGAAGGTGATGCTGACGGGGGTGCCGGGACCGCCAGTGTTCTCGAGGGCGCCATCTTCGTCGGTTTCGGACTTTGGCGCGTCGTCGCCGCGTATGCCATTCGGGACGATGATGGCGGGATGGCCGGAGAGGTTGGTGGCGACGAGCTGGGCGCCGCCGGACGGGGTGACGATGACGTCGACGTTGACGAAGAGGACGGCCATAGCATCGAGAACGAGGGAGCGGGCGCGCATGGCCTGGATGTAATCGACGGCAGCGTAGAAGCGGGCGGTGCGGAAGGTGTTGGGCCAATCGAATGGCTTCTGGCCGATGAGGAGACTGTCGCGGCCGGAGCGGGTGAGCTCGTCGAAGGCGGCGGCGGCTTCAGCTTCGAGCAGGGGAACCTGGTCGCCGAAGTGGAGGCCGTGGGGGAGCTCGACGGGGGTGAGCGGCACGCCCATCTGACGGAGGGCATCGAGCGCTGCCGTTGCATATTTGCGGTCATAGGCGTTGCGGACGAGGTCGCCCTGCTGGCGTCGCTGGCGCTGCTGGTAGTCTTCGAGGGCCTTGCCGGTGAGGGTCTCGGTGGGCGGCTTCTGCTCGGTGGGGGCAGGAGCGTCGAAGGCTGACTTGAGATAACCGATGCGGAGCTGCCGGCAGTCGAAGCCGGCGTCCCAGTTGAAGGCGGCGGGCTGGACGGAGCGGTCGCGGCCGTCGGGGCCGTAGATCGCGGCGAGAACGAGGGCGCAGTCTTCGACCGAGCGGCAGATGGGACCGATCTTGTCCATGGTCCAGCTGAGCGCCATGGCGCCGGTGCGGGGTACGAAGCCGAAGGTTGGGCGCAGCCCGGTGACGCCGCAGCGGGTAGAGGGCGAGGAGATGGAGCCGAGGGTTTCAGTGCCGATGGCGAAACCAACGCAGCCGGCGGAGACAGCGCTCGCGCTTCCTGCGGACGATCCGCTTGAGCCCTGGCGCGGATTCCACGGGTTGCGAGTGCGGCCGCCGCGCTGGAAGGTGCCCCAGAGGTCGCCCTGGGCGAGGGCGCCCATAGAGAGCTTGGCGATGAGGATGGCGCCGGCGTCGTCGAGGCGTTTGACGACCTCGGCGTCGGTGTCGAAGGTCTGGTGCTCGAAGCCGCCGGCTCCCCAGGTGGTGGGATAGCCGGTGACGGCGAGGAGGTCCTTGGCTCCCCAAGGAATGCCGTGAAGTGGGCCGCGGTACCGGCCGGCGGCGATCTCGATGTCGGTTGCGGCGGCTTGCTTGAGGGCGCGATCTTCAGTAAGAGTGATGACAAAGTGCAGGCGGGCGTCGTATTTCTTGAGGCGGGCGAGGTACATCTTCGTGAGGGCGAGTGAGGTGAGCCTGCGGGTGCGGAGGAGTTCGGCGAGCTCGCGGACGGTGGCGAAGGCGAGGGTGTCGGCGTCGCCGGCGAGGCTGGCGGAGGTGGCTGCGGCGAGCTTGCTGACGTCGGGCGCAGGGCCGATCTTCATTGGCTGGCGCGCGGTGTCGAGGGCCATGCCGGCGGGGACGGGATCGAAGACGAAGGCGGGCGCGGTGGCGTTCTGGAGATGGAGGGAGCGGATGACGGTTACGGAGTCGCGCTGCTCAGTGAGGTTTTCAAGCATCATCTGCTTCTGCTCGGCGGTGATGGTGAGGCCGGCGCTGCCGGCGGCTGCGTCGATCATCTCAGGGGTAATTTTGGGAAATACAGGCACGGCCGTATCGGGGGAATTC